>NZ_CP023701.1:6117487-6861230 GCF_008704535.1 Streptomyces subrutilus | reverse complement strand
AGTGGCTGAACCCGTCCGCGTAGCGGAAGCGCACGAAGGAGTCGCGGGCCAGGCTCCAGCCCCCGTAACGGCGCAGGGCGGCCCACGCTTCGTCGCCGGAGAGTTCTTCGCCCCGTACGTCGCGGCGTTGAGGTACCCGAGTGGCGGTGCCCATGGTCTTCCTGACTGTGTGTGCCCCGGCGCGTCCGGCGCGGGGCGGGCTGGGGCGGGCTCAGTGGTGCGGGGCGAGGCGCGTGTCGGTGCTCCCGGTGGCGGGCAGCCGTTCGCCGGTTCCGGGGGCCCGGGGCAGCCGCACCCGCAGGGCGCCCGGTTCCGCTTCGGCGGTCAGCCGGGTGCCCTCGGGGAACGTGTCGCCGTCGACCTCGCGGGGCTGTGCTCCGGCGAACCGGATGTCGATCCGGGTGCCGCTGAAGTACTCCAGGGAGCCGCGGGCCTCCCGCCCGCCCGCCGGTCCGGTGCCGCCGGTGCGTCCGGTCGCCGCTCCCGGCGCCTGCGCGGCCGGGGTGCGGCCGCGGACGGTGCGCGCCGCCAGGTGGCCGGCGGCGGCGAGCCAGCCGGTGGCGCCGCGGGGGTCGAAGAGCACGACCTCCAGGCGTCCGCTGTCGGGCCGGGCCCCCGGCAGGAGCTCCAGGCCGCCCTGGAGGGCGCCGACGTTGCCGACGACGACCATGCGCGCCCGGCGGCGGCGCGGGCGGCCCCCGTCGACGCTGACGGACAGCCGCATGCGCGGGTCCCCGAGGTGCCGGGAGGCGGAGAGGGCGTATGCGGCCCAGCCGACGCGCGCCTTCAGTCCGGGCGAGGCGTCGCGGACCATGGCGGCGTCGAAGCCAGCGCCCGTCATCACGGTGAACCGGGTCGGGGCGAGGCCGTCGCCCGACACCCGTCCCGCGTCGATCCGGAACTCGGCGCCGTCGAGGGCCGCGTCCAGGGCGGTGGCGGGGTCGGTGGGCAGGCCCAGGTTGCGGGCGAGGAGGTTGCCGGTGCCGCACGGTACGAGGACCAGGGGGTGGCCGGTGGCGACCGCGACGTCGGCGCAGGCGCGGACCGTGCCGTCCCCGCCGCAGACCACGACCAGGGCGGTCTCGGACGCGGCGCATTCCTCGGCGAGGGCCCCGCAGGGCCGTTCGGCGGAGGTTTCGGTCCAGTGCTGGTCGGTGTAGCCCCGGTCGTGGAGGGCGGCGCGGACCCGTCGGGCCAGTTCGTCGCCGCAGCTGTGCGGGTGGCGGACCACGACGGCCCGGCGTCCCGTGCCCCGGGCGGCCGGCACGGCGGCGGAGCCGGGTGCGGCGGCCGGAGCGGTGGCCGAGCCGGTGACGGTCGGGGTCGCCGGGGTGCGGGCGGACAGGAACACCCAGGCCATGACCAGGAGGGTCAGCGTGCCGTTGAGCAGGCCGCCCGCCACATCGGTCGGGTGGTGCATCCCCCGGTACACCCGGGACAGTCCGACGGCGGGCGGAACGAGCAGCAGCAGGGTCGCCGTGACGTACCGCCAGGGGCCGCGCATGCGGGTCAGCGCGAGGGTGGCGAGGCCCCCGTACAGGGCGAGGGACGCACCGACGTGTCCGGAGGGGAAGCTCGACGTCGGGGGCGCCGCGTCCAGGTGGGGCACGTCGGGGCGGGGCCGTTCGACGCACAGCGTGACCGTGAGGAAGACGGCCGACTGTGCGGCCACCGAGGCTCCCAGGAACACCGCTTCGGTCCAGCGCGGCGCGCGCGGGAGCACCAGCAGCGCGACGACGGCGACCAGGGTGACGCCGACGACTCCTTCGGTGCTGGCGACGGCCGACAGCCAGTGCGTCACCCCGTCCGCGAAGGGGCCGCGGTGCGCGGCGAAGGCGCGGGTGATCCGGTCGTCCGCCGAGAGCGGCCAACGGTCCGGGGGCAGCCCGGTCACCAACAGGCCCAGCAGGACCATCAGCGCGGCCTGGGCCGGCACGAGCAGCACGAGCCGGGCGCGTCTCGCGGCGGCGCCGCTTTCCTTCGTCATGGAAGCCTTGTTGCCCGTCGGGGGCCGATGATGCGCGCGGGACGGGGCGCGAGGTCCCGGCCCGCGTCCGTAGGCCCGTCCGTAGGCCCGTCCGTAGGCCCGTCCGTAGGCCCGTCCCGCGTCACCGTCCGTGTCACCGCACGGGCCCGGGCCCGTGCCCTCCGGTGTACCAGGCCGTCGCCGTTCCCGCCGCACGCGCGGGCTGGGACAAAGAAGAGCCAATCCGGTGACCCTCCGCCGAGGCTTTGCCCAGGGATCACCGGATGTGGGGCAACGCCCGAGATGAACGGCCACCGGGGGGCGGGCGGAACGCCGTGCCGTGCCCCGGCGGGCGCCGGCGGGCGCGGGACAAGGTCGGGCCAACCCCGGCGAACGGACCCGCCGGCGGCCGCGCCGATGTCAGGATCACTTCACGTCAGGACCCCGGCACCGGCCGTCGGACCTGCCGCCGACCCGGCTTGCCGTCGCGGGACCTCGCGTCCCGTCGTGCACGAGAAGGACACCCCATGTGTGAACTGGTCTGTGAAGGGCGCGGGATCTCGTCCCTGGGCAGTGCGGCCATCGTCGCCGTCTCCACCCTCTCCGCCACGGCGCTCGTCGCCACCGGGACCCCGACGGCCGAGGCGCTGTGGCTGATCGCCGGGGCCTCCGCCTCCGGCGCAGTGACGGCGCGGCTGAGCACGGGCCGCGCGGTGCGCGAGGTGGTCAGGCGGCTGCTGAACTCCACGGGCTGAGGGGGCGGGCCCGTGGGACGGCCGCAGAAGCCGGTGCCCCAGCAGGGCTGGGCCCTGGCTCAGCTCGCCCTGAGGCTGCGGGCGGCGCGGGACGCGGCGGGCTTCACCTACGAGGAGCTGGCGGCGCGGACCGGCTTCGGCCGGTCGACGCTGCAACGGGCCGCCTCCGGCGCCGGAGCCCCGCCGCCCCCGCCCGTGGTGGCGGCGTACGCGCTCGGGTGCGGGGTCGACCCGGGCCCCCTGCTGGCGCTGCGCGAGAAGGCGCGGATCGAGCGGCAGTGGGCCAAGTTGGGCCCGCGCGCGCTCCGCGTGCCCCACGTCCGCCAGATCATGAACGAGGCGGAACTGGGCGCGGCCCTCTACCGGTTGCACGTGGAGTCGGGCATGCCGACCTACCGGGACATCCAGCTGCGCACCACGAGGGCCGCGGGCGTGCTGCGGGTCACCAAGACGACCGCCCACCTCATCATGACCCGGCGCCGGATCCCCAGCTCCCCGGAGCAGCTCAAGGCCCTCCTCTTCGTCTACGGGGTGGGGCCGGCCGCCCAGCGGCACTGGCTGGCCGCCTGGGCCCGGGTGGCCCGCGGCCTGGACGCCGAACGGGCAGGCAACCGCGACGATCAGGCAGCCGCACGGGTGCGTCAGGGCAGACTCGCCGGCCGCATCGCCACCGTGCCCCAGGGCCGGGACGCGGCCGACCACGACCTCTACCAACGGCAGGCGCTCCAGGCCCGGTTCGCCAGTCGCGGCCGGGGCGTCGGCCCGCGGGCCGACGGCGGCTGAGCGGGTGGTCCGGGGCGCGGGCGGACGGCACCCATCGATCACCCACCCGCTGTTGATCGGCCTGCGGCACGGTGCACCGAGGGGCACCGCACGGAGCGGTACCGCACGGGGGGAAGGGAGCACACGGATGCCGGCACCGACCAACCGCATCACCGTGACGATCCACGCCACCGATCCGCTCAGCCGGGCCGGGGTCGTCAGTCACCTGCAGCACCATCCGACCGTCCAGATCGTCTCGCGGTCCCGGGAGCGCGACGGGCTCGCACCGGCCGCGACGGTGGCCGTGGTGCTGGTCGACCGGATCGACGAGGAGTCCGCCGCCGACCTGCGCCGCGTCCTGCGCGGCGGGGAGCAGCGGGTGGTGCTCGTCGCCCGCGAGCTGCGCGAGCCGGATCTCCTCACGGTGGTGGAGTACGGGGTCCGGGCCATCGTCTGGCGGCACCAGGCGACCGGGGAGAGCCTGGTGAGGGCCGTGTTGCAGGCCGCGGACGGGGAGGGGGTGCTGCCGCCGGACCTGATCAGCCGGGTGCTGGGCCAGGTCGGCCGGCTGCGCCGGTCGGAGACCGCGGCGGCCTGTTCGGGGGCGGGCGGCAGCCCGCTGTTCGGCATGGCGCCGCGCGAGACGGACGTGCTGCGGCTCATCGCGGAGGGGCTGGACACCCGCCAGATCTCCGAGAAGCTGGCCTACTCCGAGCGGACCGTCAAGAACATCCTGCACGCCCTGATGACCCGGCTCCAGCTCACCAACCGGGCGCACGCCGTGGCGTACGCGCTGCGCGAGGGCTACATCTGACCGGGCCGGCACCCCGCCCGACCCGCCGGCGCCGGGGCCGCGTCCGACGGCCGCCCGCCGGCCAGCCACCTGCCCGCCACGGGCTCCGGCCGTACCGAGGACACCACACCACATGATCCACGAGATCGACGAGGCGCTGCGGCGCCTCCTGCGCCGCGGCGCCCTGCCGGAGGGCTCGGGCGACATCAGCCTCGAAGCCCCCACCCGGGACTGGGCGGCGCGGCGCACCACCCCGACCCTCGACGCGTACCTGTACGACATCCGCGAGGACGTCGCCCGCCGGGAGCGGGGCGCCTACGCGGAGCGGGACGAGAACGGCGTCGTCCTGCACCGGCGGCAGCCGCCCCGCTGGTTCCGGCTGTCCTACCTGCTCACCGCGTGGACCGCGCGGCCCGAGGACGAGCACCGGATGCTGTCCGGGGCGCTCGCGGCGCTGCTGCCGTACGAGGCGCTGCCGGGCGAGGACGTCCCGGAGTCGCTGCGGGCGCACCGGGCGGCCATCGCCCTGACGGTGGGCGTGCCGCCCGCCGAGTCCCGTTCGCTGGCCGACGTCTGGTCCGCGCTCGGCGGCGAGCTCAAGCCCTCCCTCGACGTGGTGATCACGGTGCCGTTCCCGGTGACGCCCGTGTACCCGGTGGGGCCGCCGGTCACCGAGGGCGCGGTGGTCACCGTGCGCGGGGCCGCGGGCGTTCCGGACGATTCCCGGCCGCGCATGCTCCGTACGACGGCGCGCGGGAGGACCGGTGGGTGAGGAGGCCCGCCTCCTGCTGGGGCGGTTGCGGGAGCTGCGCGCCGAGGCGGCGGGGCTCGTCGCCCGGCGTTCGGCGGACGATCCGACGGCGGACGATCCGCTGCGCGGTCTGTACGTGGCCCCGGAGGCGGCACGGCGCGCGGCATCGGCCGCGGGCCCCGACCCGGACGCGCGGTCGGCGGCCGCGGCGGAGCCGGGGGCAGGGGCCGATGCCGCGGCCGATGCCGACGACGCGGCCGACGGGGGCGCCGACCGGTTGGGCGGGCTGGTGCGGGAGTTCGGGCTGTCCGCGCTGGACCTGCGGATCCTGCTGGCGGCGGTGGCACCGGACGTGGACCGCGGTTTCGAGCCGCTGTACGGCTACCTGAACGACGACGTCGGGCGGCGCCGGGCCTCGGTGGCGCTCGCGCTGGAACTGGCCGGCAGCGGCCCGCACCTGCCGCGGGCCCGCGGCAGGTTCCACGCGACGGCACCGCTGATCGCGGGCGGGCTGCTCGCGCTGGAGGACGAGGACCGGCCGCTGCCGGGCCGGGCCCTGCGCGTGCCGGAACGGATCGTGGCCCACCTGCTCGGGGACGACCGCCTCGACGAGGAGCTGTGCCGGGCGGGGGTGGCGCTGCTGCCGGCCGCCCCGGACCCGGTGGCGGGTGCGGGTGCGGACGGTCCGGCGGCCCTGGTGGCCCGGTCGCGGCGCCCGGTGACGGTGCACCTGCGCGAGCGGCGCGGGGAGGCCTCGGCGGCGTCGGTGGTCACCGCGCTGCGGGCGGCGGGCCGGGCCGTGCTGCTGTACCGGCCGCAGGGGCGGGACCCGGGCGTCGTCGGTCCCCTGCTGCGGCGCGAGGCGCGGCTGCGGGGTGCGGGGACGGCGGTGGTGGTGACGCCGCTGCCGCCGGATCCGGGCCCGTTGATCTCCTCGATCGCCGCCCCGGGGGTCACCTCGGTGTTCGCGGGGCCCGAGTCCTGCGATCCGGACTGGGCCGCCGGTGCGCCGGGGGTGTCCCTGCTCGCGCTGGACGCTCCCCCGGTCGGCGCCGCCGCCGGTGTGACGGCCGAGCGCTGGCGGGCGGAACTGCCGGGCTTCGACGGGGACGTGGCCGAGGCCGTCGCCTCGTACCGGCTGGGCGAGGACGGCATCCGGGCCGTGGCGCGGGGCGCCCGGGAACTGGCCGACTTCGAGGGCGTCGCCCTCGACGCCCGGCACGTCCGCCTCACCGCCCGCCGGCTGTCGGCCCCGCTGCTCGGGCGGCACGCCCGGCAGGTGCGGCCGGCCGTCGGCTTCGGCGACCTGGTGCTGCCCGAGTCGCCCCGCTCGCAGCTGGTGGAACTCGTCGGCCGGGCCCGGTACCGGGACGTGGTCCTCGGGGACTGGCGGCTGCGGACGGGCGGCGGCCGGGGGCGGGGGGTGGTGGCCCTGTTCGCCGGGCCGTCCGGTACGGGCAAGACGCTGGCGGCGGAGGTGGTGGCGGGCGAACTGGGGCTCGACCTCTACGTGGTGGACCTGTCCTCGGTGGTCGACAAGTACGTCGGGGAGACCGAGAAGAACCTCGAACGCATCTTCGCGGAGGCGGACCGCACCGACGCGGTCCTGCTCTTCGACGAGGCGGACGCCGTGTTCGGCAAGCGGTCCCAGGTGCGCGGGTCGAACGACCGGTACGCGAACCTGGAGAGCGCCTACCTGCTGCAGCGGCTGGAGTCCTTCGACGGCATCGCCGTCCTGACCACCAACCTGCGGGCCAACGTGGACGAGGCCTTCACCCGGCGCCTCGACCTGGTGGTGGACTTCCCGTTCCCCGACGCGGCCCTGCGCGCGACGCTGTGGCGCGGTGCGCTGGCCGGCGCTCCGACCGAGCCCGGCGTCGAGGACGAAGTCGTGCGGTGCGCGGCGGAGTTCGAGCTGGCGGGCGGCGCGATCCGGTCGGCCGCCCTGACCGCGTGCTATGCGGCGCGGGTGCGCGGCGAGGGCCCGGTGACCGCCGCGGACGTACGGGACGGGGCGCGCCGGGAGTACGTCAAGGCGGGCCGCCTGGTGCCGGGCACGGCGGCGGCCTGGGCACCGTAGGACCGCGGTGGCGCGCGCCGTACGGACCGGTCCGGACGTGCGCGGGGCCCCGTACACCGTGACGGTGTGCGGGGCCCGTGCCGTGCCGGACGCGGCGCGGACGGCCGTGCCCGGGCGCCTGCTTCCGGAGCTCGTCGATGCGAGCACGAGCTCCTTGCCCGAGTTGCGCCGCGCGCCGCCTTCGCGGTCTGCTCCTGGTGGTCGATGTCGGACTTCCCCCGGCACTGGACGCCGTCCAGGGGGTCGGGGTTCACCTCGGCCACCGTGTACCGGGCCTCGGACCCGCCGCACGCGACGACACTGGAGGTCGGGGGCTTGGACGTGTGCACGCTGTGCGACCGGGCCGTCCCGGGCCGCATCGGGGCACGGGGTGCCCGGACGGCGGCGCGGGACGGCCGGTGCGGAGGCCCGGGACGGCCTCCGTTCGGGGGCCCGCGGGGCGGGCGGGAGCGGCGGGATCAGCGGCCCGGGCGTCCGGTGCCGTTCACGGAGCCGCCGAGCAGGGCGTTGACGGTGCGCGCGTCGGCGACTCCGGTCACCGGGAGGCGCACGGCCTGCTGGTACTCGCGCACCCGGTTGCGGACCTTGTCGTCGTAGGTGGTCGGGGCCGCTTTCTTCCCGCCCGACGTGAAGTAGTCGACGCCGAGCTGGGCGAAGGCCCGGTCCGCCTGGAGGTCGGCGTCGGAGATGCTGGCCTGGGTCGCCCAGCGCAGCGCGGCGTCGAGCCGGGTGACGTCGAAGTTCTTCGCCCCGTACTTCAGCTGGTCGGCGTTGACCCCCTGCATCCACAGGGAGGTCAGGGTGGCCCGTCCCAGGGTGTTCAGCGGGTCGGTGGCCGTCAGGGCGCGGGTGGTCTTCTCGTCCGCCATCACCTTCTTCTGGTAGCAGTTGAGCGAGCGCTCCGTCTGCGCGTCGATCACCCCCTCCTTCCACGCCCCGTTCAGCGTGCAGGAGTTGCCGCCGCCGAGGGCGGCCATCCGGCGCTGGGCGAAGTGGACCACGACGTCGGCCTGGTAGCCGGCCAGCCACGGCGGCCCCTGCTTCGCGGCCTGCGGGTTGCCCGCGGGCGGCGGAGCCGCCCCGCCGCCCCCCGGCTGCGCTCCGCCGCCCCCGCCTCCGCCGCCCCCGCCGCCGCTCCCGCCGGAGCCGGACCCGGACGCGCCGCCGGGCATCCCCGCGCCCGGGTCCCCGCCCAGGGGTGCGCCGCCGGGGGCGGTCGCCGGGTCCGGGGGCGGGGCGGGGGCGGCGGGCAGCGGGGTCTGGCTGCCGAGCGGGGCGGGCAGCGGGGCCCCCGCCTCCGTCTTCATCTCGCCCGCGGCCGAGTTGACCTTCGGTGAGAAACCGAACCAGAACACCGCGAAGGCGACCGCCCCGGTGAGCAGCAGCCCGCCCGCGACGAGCAGCCAGCCGGGCAGTACGGGGCGCTGCTCGAAGTCCCCGGTCAGCTCCAGGTTCCCGGCGTCGCCGGAACGGCGGACGATCACGGTCGTCCGGTGCGTCTCGGTGCGGCCCGTCCAGCTGATCTGCTGCGGCCGGATCTCCAGGTCCGCGAAGACCGCCCGGCCCGGCGCGACCTGGATCGACCGGGGCCGGATGTCGAAGGCGAGCCGGCCCGACTCGTCCCGGGCGGTGAGCGAGGCGGTGAGCGGGGTGTTGCCCAGGTTGTCGACGGCGACGGCCGCGCGGCCGCGGAAGCGGGCGACGAGGCTGGGCGGCACCAGTTCGGCGTGCAGCTCGACGAAGGGGGCGACGGTGACCCGGCCTTCGAGGACGTCGCGGGACTGCGGGTGCTCGCGGGGCTCGACCAGCACCCCGTACGGGGCGGGTCCGGCCGGCGCGTCGGGCGAGCGGGGCGGCTCGAAGGCGATCTCGGCCGCGCCCTCGCTGCCCGGGTAGAGCCGCAGCGTGTCCGGTTCGATCCGGGCCCATCCGGCGGGCGCTCCCACGATCGACAGCCGGTACTCCTCCACCGTGTCCCCGGTGTTGCGCACGCGCAGGCGGGCCGTGGCCCGGCCGCCGGGGTCGACGGCCACGGCGGCCGGATCGAGAGTGGTCCACATCGTCATGCGGGAAGGCTAGGGCGCACGGGCGACGGCGCCGCTGCCCGAAAGTGCCGCCTCCGGGGCACTCCTGACTGCCCGTCCGGACACGGCCGCGACGGCGTTCGCGGGGGCCGGTGGCCCGCGGTGCGTCCCGTACCCCCGCCCCCGGTCCCCTACCCGTGCGGGGAGCGGGCGAACGCGCGGACGAGCGGATGGTAGCGGTAGCTGCCCGAGGCGCCGGGGCGCAGCAGGCCCGAGTCGACGAGCTCGTCGATCGCGTCGGCCGCCTCCGCCTCGCAGGCGCCGATGAGCTCCGCGGCCCGGGTGTGGCCGAAGCCGTCGGGGGCGCCGGCCGTGCAGCGCAGCGCGCGGGCGGCGGCGGGCGTCAGGAGGGCCAGGGAGCGGTCGAAGCGCTCCCCGACGGAGGCGCCGTCCGCACAGAGCGCGGCCAGCAGTTCCGGGCCGTCCGCGGCCGCGAGGGCGGCCACCGCCAGGCCGGGCTCCCGCCGCAGCCGCCGGCCGGCCAGGCTCAGCGCGAGCGGCAGCCCCGCGCACCGCCGCGCGAGCCGGCGCAGCTCTTCGGGTTCCGCGCTGCGGCGTTCGGGTCCCGCGGTCGCGGCGAGCAGGTCCAGGGCGGCCGCGTCGTCGAGTTCCGGTACGTCGACCAGCCGGGCTCCCGGGACGAGGAGCCCGCGCCCGGTGCTGGTGACGAGCGCGGCACACCCCGGAGTGGCGGGCAGCAGGGGCAGCAGTCCGGCGGTGTCGTGCGCGTCGTCCAGGACGGCGAGGACCCGCCGCCCGGCGAGCAGCGAGCGGTAGAGCGCGGCCCGCGCGTCGAGCCCGTCGGGCACCGCCGGGCCGGGGACGCCGAGGGCCCGTACCAGGCCGGTCAGGGCCTCGGCGCCGCCGTCGCGCACGGAGGCCCGAAGGACCCCGTCGGGGAAGGCGCCGCGCAGCCGCTCGGCGACGTGCTCGGCGAGGGCCGTCTTGCCGATGCCCGGCATGCCGGTGACCACCGCGACCGGTACCGCGCCGTTGGTGTCGCCCAGCATCCGCACGAGCAGCGCCCGCTCCACCGCCCTCCCTACGAACCCGGCCCCGTCCACCACACGGTCCGCAGCACCGTCCGGCGTCTCGGCCCGCGTCCCGGCCCGCGACGGGTCGACGGGGGCCGAAGGGGCCGCGGGAGGGGACGGGCGGGCGGGGGACGCCGACCCGACGGGGGCCGGGGTCCGGGCAGGACCCGGGCCGGCGGCCGCGGGGCCGGGGCCCGGGCCGGATCCGGGTTCCCGGGAGCGCAGCCGGCGGTGCAGGGCGGCCAGCTCGGGGCCGGGCGGGACGCCGAGTTCCAGGTCGAGGGTCCGCCGGGTGGCCTCGTACACCGCGAGGGCCTCCCCGGGTCGGCCCGCGCGGTGCAGGGCGAGCATGAGGAGGGCCTGGGTGCGCTCGCGCAGGGGGTGTTCGGCCGCGAACGCGCGCAGCGCGGCGACGGCCGCGATGTCCCGGTCCAGGCCGAGTTCCAGGGCGCTGTGGAAGTGGTCCTCGCGGGCGTTCAGCCACAGTTCCGTGAGCCGGTCGCGCTGCGCCTCGGCGTACGGCCCGGGCAGCCCGGACAGGGGGGTGCCGGACCACAGCCCGAGGGCCCCGCCGAGGGTGCGGTACGCCTCGCCGGTGGCGCCGGCGGTCCGCAGCCGGGCGGCCTCGGCGAGGCCGCGCTCGAACTCGTCGATGTCCAGCACCGGATCGCGCAGCCGCAGCGCGTACCCGTCGGGGGCGGACAGCAGCAGCCGGGCGGGGGCGCGGGCGGGCCGGTCGGGTTCGAAGAGGGAGCGCAGCCGGGACACGTACGTCCGCAGGGTGCCCACGGCGCGCGGCGGCACCCGCTCTCCCCAGAGCGCTTCGCACAGGTCGGCCATGGGCGCGGTGCGCCCGCGCCGCAGCAGCAGCACGGCGAGCAGGGCGCGCTGCTGGTTGGGCCCGAGCGCGAGCGGCGTCCCGCCGTGGTCGCGGGCGGTCATCGGTCCGAGCATGCGGAACCGCAGCCCCGACGCGCCCGACGTGTCCGGTTCCTGCCGCATGTGCTCTCCGATGCCGCGGACGACCCCCGGTGGGGAACGTTACTTCGGACGCCCGCCGCGTGTACGGGTGGGCAGGGCGGGCTGCCCCCGACACCGCCCGCCCGGACCTGCCGCGGGGCAGGGCGATGGGCGATGGTCTCAGTGGCCTGCGGAACCGACCGCGCCCACCGGGAGGGCGGCCGCCCCGGCGCCGGTCCCCGGCTCCGCACCCGGGCCCGGCCCCGAACCCGGCCGTCACACCACCGCAAGGAGAACCCCGCGTGCCCAACTACCTGTCCCCCGGCGTCTACGTGGAAGAGGTCGCCGGCGGCTCCCGGCCCATCGAGGGCGTGGGGACCTCGGTCGCCGCGTTCGTGGGACTGGCTCCCTTCGGGCCGCTGAACGATCCGACCCTGGTGACCAACTGGTCCCAGTACGTTGCCGAGTTCGGTGACTTCACGGACGGCTGCTACCTGGCCCACTCCGTGTACGGGTTCTTCAACAACGGCGGCACCGCGGCCTACGTCGTACGGGTCGGCGGCGCCCCGGACGCCGCGGGCGCGCGGGCGGCGGGCTCCGGGTCCGCCGCGGGGCAGGCGCCCGCCGTCGCCGCCCAGGCCGGTCCGCAGGCGGTCACCGCCGGCGAGGCCGTCGCGCTCGGCGCGTTCCGGGTGGCCGCCCTGACCGGTGGGCTGACGGCGGGCGGGTCCCTCACCGTGGAGGTGCAGGACGTCGAGGGCGAGGGCGCCGCCGACCGCTTCAAACTGGTCGTCAAGGACGGCGACGCGGTCGTCGAGGACTTCGACGTGAGCGCCAAGAAGTCGGCGCGCAACTACGTCGTCACCCAGGTGCGCCAGCGGTCCAAGACCATCGTGGTGGAAGAGGCGGCCCCCGGCGCGGCCCAGTCCAGGCCCGAGGCGCAGACCCTGACCCTGCCCGTGCCCGCCGCCGCCCCGGCCGCCGTACCCGCGAGCCGCACGGCGGCGGGGACGGAGCCGGTGTCACCGGCCGGCGCGGACGGCCGGCTGGAGCCCGGGCAGTTCATCGGCGACTCGGCCGACCGCACCGGCTTCGGCGGCCTGGAGGCCCTGGACGAGATCAACATGGTGGCCGCGCCCGACCTGATGGCCGCCTACCAGCGCGGTCTGATCGACCTGGAGCAGGTCAAGGCCATCCAGCTGGGCATGGTCGCGCACTGCGAGCTGATGGGCGACCGCATGGCCGTCCTCGACCCGCCGCCCGGCCTGAACGCCCGCGACGTCCGCAAGTGGCGGATGGAGGTCGCCGGTTACGACTCCCGGTACGCCGCCCTGTACTACCCCTGGATCAAGGTCTTCGACCCGTCGAGCGGCCAGACCCGGGTGGTGCCCCCGTCCGGCCACATGGCCGGCGTCTGGGCGCGCAACGACGCCGAGCGCGGCGTGCACAAGGCCCCGGCCAACGAGATCGTGCGCGGCGCCGTCGACCTGGAGCTCCAGATCACCCGCGGCGAGCAGGACCTGCTCAACCCCGTCGGCGTGAACTGCATCCGCGCGTTCCCCGGCCGCGGCATCCGCGTCTGGGGTGCGCGCACGCTGGCCTCGGACCCGGCGTGGCGCTACCTGAACGTGCGCCGTTACTTCAACTACCTGGAGGAGTCGATCCTGATCGGCACCCAGTGGGTGGTGTTCGAGCCGAACGACCAGGCGCTGTGGGCACGCATCCGCCGCAACATCTCGGCCTTCCTCGTCAACGAGTGGCGCTCGGGCGCGCTCTTCGGGCAGCGGCCCGAGGACGCGTTCTACGTGAAGTGCGACGCGGAGACCAACCCCGTCGAGTCCGTGGACCTGGGCCGCGTGGTGTGCGAGATCGGCATCGCCCCGGTCAAGCCGGCCGAGTTCGTGGTCTTCCGGCTGGCCCAGTTCTCGGGCGGCGGCGGGGAGCTGGAGGAGTAACAGCCCGTCGTACGCCGCGCACCGCGCACCCCGGGCCGCACCGCACCCGGCGCCCCGCACCCCCGCACCCCGCGTTCCCGCAGTAGCCGCAGTAGCCGCCACGCGACAAGGAGAAGTCCCGCATGTCCCTTCAGCCCGGTGACGCCCTCACCTCACACAATTTCGGCCTCCAGATCGACGGCGTGATGGTCGAGTTCCTCCAGGAGGTCAGCAGCCTGTCCATGGAGCAGGACGTCATCGAGTACCAGCAGGTCTCGGCGGACGGCCGGCCGGTCATCAAGAAGCTGCCCGGCGTGAAGAAGGCCGGCCAGTGCTCGGTGACGCGCGGGGCGACCCAGTCGAGCGCCTTCACCCAGTGGATCTCCGCCTCGATCAACGGCGACATGGGCTCGGCCCGCAAGAACGCCACGATCATGATGATGGACTACCAGGACAACCCGGTGCGCCGATACAACCTGCGCAACGCCTGGTGCTCGAAGGTCGAGGTCAGCTCGGTGAAGGCGGGCGCCGCCTCGGCGCTCACGGAGCAGGTCACCATCACCTTCGAAGAGTTGGTCATCGAGTAATGCGACGCAACGGACCAGGAACGGTGACGGGTTCGGGCACCGGCCCGGGCCCCGGCCCTGCGGTTGCCGCGCAGCCGCAGGCCCAGCCGACGGCACCGGCGGTCGGCGGCGCCGTACGGGAGCCGCTGCGCACGGAGTTCGGGTTCGAACTGCCGCGCGGCTTCGTGGACGAATCCGGGACGGTGCACCGCAACGGCACGATGCGGCTGGCGACGGCCCGGGACGAGCTGGTTCCGCTGCGGGACGTCCGCGTACGGGAGAACCCGGCGTACCTGTCGGTGGTGCTGCTGGGCCGGGTGATCACCCGGCTCGGCACGCTGATGACGGTGCACGACGGGACGGTGGAGAACATGTTCGCCTCCGACCTCGCCTTCCTCCAGGACTTCTACCGGCGGATCAACGCGGAGGGCCACACCCGCGCGGCGGTGTCGTGCCCGCACTGCGAGGGGGCGTTCGAGGTCGAGCTGGCCGGGAGCCGCCTGGGGGAATCGTGACGTACGCGGCCGACCTCGTCGAGGAGGAGACCGCGTACCTGGCCTACCACCTCCACTGGGACCTGGACTCGATCCTCGACCTGGAACACGCGGACCGGCAGGCGTACGTACGGCGGGTGGCGCGGCTGGAGGAGGCGTAGCGGGGCCACCGGGAACACGGGACACGACGGGAAGCGGGGAGAGGGATGGGGCTGTTCGGACGGCGCCGCCGGGACGGTGCGGCGGCGCAGCCGGTGGCGGTGCCGGTGGCGGCTGCGGCTGCGGAGTCGGCCGGGGCGGTGTCCGCGCCGGCGGACGGCGGATGGGCGGCGACGGTTCCGCTCCGGCGCGTGCTGGGGGTGCCCCGGCTGACGGCCGACCGGAACTTCCCGGCCTCGCTGGCGACGCGGCAGAACCCGGCCTTCAGCGGCGGGATCGGCCACACCGTGGCCGCGTCGGCCCCCTCCGGCCTCCTCCTGGACGCCCTCACCCCGGTCCCGACCTCCCTGCCGCCCTCCCCCGCCCTGCAACGCCTCCCCCTGGCCACCCCGGCACCGCTCGCCCCACCGCCCTCCACCTCACCCACCGCGTCCGACACCCTGCCCCTGCCCACGAGCGCACCCGCAGCACCCGCAGCACCCGCAGCACCCGCAGCACCCGCAGCACCCGCAGCACCCGCAGCACCCGCAGCACCCGCAGCACCCGCAGCACCCGCAGCACCCGCAGCACCCGCAGCACCCGCAGCACCCGCAGCACCCGCAGCACCCGCAGTGCAACGTCGGCCCGTGGTCGGGGGAACGGGCGAACCGGCGCCGACCGTAGCGACCCCGGGCACCGGGACCGCTCCTGCCCCGGCGACGGTGCGGCGGCAGCCCCGGCCCGGGGTACCCGAGGCGCCCTCTCCGGGCCCGACAACCCCGCCACCGATCCGGGCCGAAACGCCGCCGCCGACCACGAGCCCGGAGGCCCCCGCCGCTTCCGGAGCCCCGGCATCCCCGCCCGTCCGGGATGTCGCGGCCCCCTCGGCCCCGTCGACCGTGCAGCGTCGCCCCCGGCCCGAGGGCACCGCCCCGTCGTCAACGGCCGCCCTGCCGCAGCCCCCGTCGCCGCCATCACCCGCCCTCCCGGGTCCCGCCCCGGAGCAAGCGCCTCCCCTCCCGGGCACCCCCCGCACGGCCACCGCCCCGGCCGCCCGAGAAGCCAGGACGGCCCCGGCCGTGCGGCGCGTCGCCGTGCCCGACGCACCGGCCGAGCCTGCACCGGCCCCGGCGACCCCCGTAGCCGCCGCTCCGGCTCCGGGTCCTGGCCGACCGACTGCGGGCCCCGGCAAGTCGGACCGGCACGACGCCCCGGTCGACGCGGTCGCCCCCGCCGTGCAGCGCTCGGCCGAGCCCGGCCTGCCCGGCACACCCCGCCCCCTCCCCCGGTCGGCCAGTCCGACCCCCTCCCCGACCTCCATCGAGCCACCCGGCGACCACACCACCCCGGCCACCCCGGCCGTGCAGCGCCTCGCCGTACCCGAACCCGGCCGGCACACTCCCCGCACGAACACCCCGGCCGTGCAGCGCCTCGCGGTGCCCGGGGCCACGGACGAGGCCGCCCCCTCCCCCCCGCCACGGACCACTGCGGCACTGCCCACCGCCGTACCCGAACCCGGCCGGCACACTCCCCGCACGAACACCCCGGCCACCCCGGCCGTGCAGCGCGCGCCCCTGCCGGCAGCGGCGCCCGTCGCCCCTGCCCCCGCCGAGACGGCCCCGGTCGTCCCCGTATCCCGGCCCGTGGCGTCCCCCGCACCGGAGGCTCCGGCCGTGCAACGCCTGCCCCCCGGCCGGACACCGGGCAGCGCTTCGGCCACGCCGGTGGCAACGGGGCCCGGGCAGGGCCCCGTTCGCCCTCCGGCGGTGCCCGCCGCCGCGCCCGGCCCGCCGGAAGCGGCCCAGCCGGGACGGTTCGGCCCGGCGCCAGCGCAGGCCCCCGCGCCGCCGGTGCAGGCGGAGCTTCCCGTCGTCCGGCGCCTGCCCACGGCGGCCGGGTCCACCGTGGCGGAGGCCCCGTTCGCGGTGGCGCCGGACGCACCCCCGAACCCCGCCTCGCCCAGGGCTCTCCCGGCCCCGACCACCCCGGTCCAGCGGGCCGGTGCACCCGCCACCCCGGCGCGGCCGGACGCCGTCCCCGGCTCCGGTGCTCCGACCGGGACCAACGGGCCCGGCGCACCGGTCCGTACGGAGGCCCCCGCCGCGCCGGCCCCGGCCGTTCGGCGTGCCGTGACGGCCGCCCGGTCGCCGCTGACCTCCGCGCCCCGGCCCGTGGTGCCGTCGCGGACGGTACGGGCCGTCGGCGCCCCCGTGAACTCCGTACTCGCTCCTCCCCCGGGTACGAGTACGGACGTCTCCGTGCCCGCACCTCCCCCGGCGCCGGGCACGGGGACACGCAAGCCCCTCGTACGACGGGTCCAGCGCGCGGTGTCCGAGGAGCCGTCCACCCGGGCCCGCCGGCCGCTGATCGGCGCCCCGATCAAGCCGGCCCCGGCCGCACCGGCACCCCCGGACGCCCCCGCACCGGAGCCCCGGTCCGTACCCGTACCCGCACCCGTACCGGTCCCGGCACCCACACCCGCACCCGCACCCACGCCCCTCCCCACCGTGCGGATCCCCGCGGCCCCGGTGCAGCGGGCGCCCTCGGTGGCGGCTCCGCTGGCCTCCGGCCGGCCCATCGCCCCGGTGGGGCCCGCCCGGGAGCCGGCCCCGGGAGCCGGGCCGGTGGGCGCCGTCGTGCTGCGCAGGGCCACGGCCGTACCCGCCGGGACCGCACCCCTGCCGCTCGCCGCCCTCGACCCGCGCACCCCGTCCGCCCCCGCGCACCCGCACCCGTCACCCGCACCCGCGGCCCCGCCCCGGGCCGTCCCTCTGCAACGCCTCGCCCCCACGGGCACCCCACCCGTCAGCACCCCCGCACCCGCACCGCCCACACCCTCACCAACCGCACCCGCACCCGCACCCGCACCAACCGCACCCCCCGCCCCCGTCCCCTCCGCACCCTCCGCCGCACCACCCCCTCCACCCCGATCGGTCCCCCCGAACCCGCTCAACCCACCCAGGCCGATCTCGACGCCCTCGCCCGCCGCCTGCTGGCCCCGCTCTCGCGCCTCCTGCGCGCCGAGCTCCGCGGCGACCGCGAACGCATCGGCCGCCTCCGCGACCGCTGACCGACGTCCCGCACCCGAACAGAGAGTCCCGCATGCCCACGCTCCCCGACCCCGGCTCCACCGTCTTCTTCAAGCTGAGCATCGACGGCCAGAACCTCGGGCTGTTCAACGGCTGCGACGGGCTCGCCTCCCAGGTCGAGATCGAGCAGCACCACGAGGGCGGGAACAACGGCTTCGTGTGGCAACTCCCGACCCGTGTCACCTTCTCCACCATCCGTCTCACCCGTCCCCTGACCGCCGACACCGCGCGCGTCGCCGCATGGATCTCCTCCCTGGCCACCGGCATCACCCGCCCCACCGCGCAGATCGCCGCCCTGCGCGCCGACGGCTCCGTCGTCGCCCAGTGGGGCCTGGTCGAGGTGCTCCCGGTGCGCTGGACGGGGCCGACGCTGAACCCGTCGAGCCCCTCCGTGGCCACCGAGACCCTGGAGATCGCCCACCACGGCTTCACCGACGCCGGAGGGGTCTGAGGTGGCGGCCCCCACGGGCGGGCGGGCCGCAGCCGGACTCTCGCGCGCCTCCCTCGCCGTCCACCAGCCGCCCGCCCGGCTCGGCGGCGCCGTCGGCGGCCTGATCGGCGAGGTCCGCTTCCAGTTCAACCCGCGCCAGCTGCAGCTGTCCCGGTCCGCGCACTGGCGCACCGAACCGGCGGTGGCCTACACCCGGGGCGCGCCGCCCAAGTTCACCGGCGTCGACGCGGCCCGGATGGGCGTGGACGTGTTCCTCGACGCCTCCGGCACGCCCGGCTCCGGCACGGTCCAGCGCCAGGTGGAACTGCTGCTGTCCTGTTGCGAGGTGACCGAGCAGAGCATCGCCTCCGAGGCGCCGTCGCCGCCCTGGGTGAAGTTCTCGTGGGGGTCGTTCAGCACGGTCCAGTTCACCGCGTACGTGACCAGCGCGAGCGCCACCTACACCCTGTTCAGCCCCAACGGGACTCCGCTGCGCGCCACCTGCGCCCTGGCCCTCACCGAGATCCCGGCGTCCGTGCTGGGCCAGAACCCCACCTCGGGCGCCCTGTCGGCCCGCCGCGTGCACCGCACCGTGGCCGGTGACACGCTCGCCTCGCTGTCCTGGCGCGAGTACGGCGATCCGACCCGGTGGCGGGTCATCGCCGAGGCGAACGGCATCGACGACCCGATGCGGCTGCGTCCCGGAACCGAACTCCTTCTCCCCGCAGGCTCGGAGCGTCCCGCATGAGCGAGAACACCTTCACCACCCTCCTCCACGTGCAGTTGGGCGGATCGATCCTGCCGGACCCGCTCGCCTCGCTGCTCACCGAGGGCTGGGTGGACGCGAGCGTGAACGTGCCGTCCGCCTTCCAGCTGACCTTCATCGACGGCGACGGCACGCTGACCCGGCTGTACCCGCAGCTCACCGTCGGTTCCAAGGCCGTGATCAGCCCGTTCACGGACGGGGTGCGCGGCACCCCGCTGCTCACCGGGGAGGTCACCGCGATGGAGGTGGACACCGAGCCCGGTGCGGGCCGCCGGCTGGTGCTGCGCGGCTACGACCCCGGCCACCGGCTGCTGCGCAACCGGCGGGTCGTGGGCTATCCGCAGATGACCGCCTCCGACATCGTGCGCCGCATCGCCGCCCAGTGCGGGCTCGTCCTGGGCCGGGTGGCGGCCACGCCCACCGTCTACGAGCTGGCCACGCAGCCCGGCATCACCGACTGGGACTACCTGAACCGCCTGGCGGCCGAGAACGACGTCCGGCTCTCGTTCGACCCGGACGGAAAGCTCGACTTCGCCCCGCTGGCGCCCGCGGCGGGCGCGCCCGCGGACAGCACGCCCGCGCGGCAGAGCCCGTACGTGCTGGAGTTCGGGCACAACACCCTGCAGAGCCGGGTGGCGCTGACCTCCGCCGGCCAGGCCGGCCGGGTGACGGTGCGCGGCTGGGACATGCTGACGAAGCGGCCGCTGGCCGCCCCGGCGCCGGCCGACACCAGTCCGGACATCGTGGCGGACCTCACCGCGGCGCAGCTGACGGCGGCCTTCGGGAAGGCCGAACTGGACGCGACGCGGACCCCGTACACCACCCCGCCCGAGGTCACGCACGCGGCGCGGGCGCTCGCGGACGACGTGGCGGGCTCGTTCGCGGAGCTGGAGGTGGCGGTGACCGGCAATCCGGGGCTGATGCCGGGCCGGCCGGTCGCGGTGAAGGGGGCCGGATTCCCGTTCGAGGGCAAGTACACGGCGACGGGCGTGCGGCACGTCTTCGCCTCCGGGCAGCCGTACGTGACCTGGCTGACCGTGTCGGGGCGGCAGTTCCGTTCCCTGTACGGGCTGGCCTCGGGCGGCGCCGGCGGCGGCGAGCCGGCGGCGCCGCTGCCGGGGGTGGCGGTGGCGCTGGTCACGAACGTGAAGGACCCGATGGGGCTGGGCCGGGTGCGGCTGCGCTTCCCCTGGCTGTCGGACACGTACGAGAGCGGCTGGTGCCGGGTGGCCCAGTTCGGCGGTACCGGGGGCGGCGGGCTGCTGCTGCCGGACGTCAACGACGAGGTGCTGTGCGCCTTCGACCGGGGTTCGCTGGAGCATCCGTACGTCCTGGCCGGGCTCTACAACGGGGTGGACCGGGCGACGCGCGAGCCGGACGGGATCCCGGCGGTCGATCCGACGGCCGGGCGCGTCAACTGGCGTTCCCTGACGGCGCGCAGCGGGCACACGGTGGAACTGCTGGAGGCCGGGGGCGCGGCCCGCGCGTCGAGCGGGATCCGGTTGCAGACGGGCGGCGGCGGTCTCACGGTGCAGCTGAACGAGGCCCGCACCACGCTCACCATCAGCAGCGACGGGACCGTGACCATTCACGGAGCCCGCGGGGTGGAGGTGGACTCGGGCGGCGACCTGACGCTGTCGGCGACGGGCGCGCTGAACCTGAACGCGGGCCGCGGCCTGCACCTGAAGGCGGGCCTGGGCATGGACGTCAAGACCCGGCTCGGAGTGGACGTGCAGACGCCCGGGCGGGTGGCCGTCACGGCGGTCGGCAACGTGGGCATCACGGCGGCGACGGTCTCGCTGATGGGCGTCACCACGCGCAACGGCCTGCCGTTCTAGGCCGGGACCCGGCCGGGAAGGGGTGTGGCGGCGTGACGGGCACGGGCGATGCGAGGGGATCGGACAGCGTGCGGAACGGGCGGGACGGGCGGAACGTGGGGGAAACGAACGGATGAGCGAGCACTTCGTCGGCGCCGGCTGGGCCTTCCCGATGCGGATCGACCCGGGCGGCGCGGTGGCGCTGGCCCGGCGGGACCGCGAGGTGGAGGAGGCGATGCGCCTGGTCCTGGCGACGGCGCCCGGGGAGCGGCCGATGCGGCCCGAGTTCGGCTGCGCGGTGCACGACCTGGTGTTCGCGCCGGCCAACGACGCGACGGCCGGCCGCATCCGGTACGAGGTGCGCACCGCCCTGGACCGGTGGGAACCGCGCATCGAGGTGCGGGAGGTGACGGTGACCCCGGCGCCCGACGACCCCGCGGTGCTGCACATCGACGTGCGGTACGCGGTGCGCGGCACCAACAACCCGCGCAGCCTCGTCTTCCCCTTCTACGTGATCCCCGCCGAGGGCGGGGAGGCGGCCGACACCGCAGACAACCACCCGGCTCCCGGCGAAAACGGACGACACTGATGGCCCTGCCCGCACCCCGGCTCGACGACCGGCACTTCCAGCAGTTCGTGGACGACGCCAAGCGCTACATCCAGCAGCGCTGCCCGGAGTGGAGCGACCACAACGTCTCCGATCCCGGCGTCACCCTGATCGAGGCCGTGGCCCACATGGCCGACCAGCTGGTCTACCGGCTCAACCGGGTCCCGGAGAAGAACCACCTGGCCTTCCTGGACCTGCTGGGCATCACCCTCTTCCCGCCCTCGGCGGCCCGGGCCCCGGTGACGTTCTGGCTCGCCGCGCCGCAGCCGGAGGCCGTGGTCCTGCCCGCCGGGACGGAGGTGGCCACCGGCCGTACGGAGACCGACGAGGCGGTGGTCTTCGCCACCGAGCGGGACCTGGCCCTGGTGCCGTGCACGCTGGCGCACCTGCTGTGCCAGGGTGCGGGAGCCTCGCCCGTCGACCGGTCGCAGGAGGTGCGGGCGGGGGTCGACGTGCCCGTGTTCACCGGACTGCCGCAGCCGGGCGACCTGTTGCTGTTCGGGCTGTCGGCCGCGGTGCCGGGCTGCGCGGCGGTCCTGCGGGTGGACAGCCGGGTGGACGGCGTGGGCGTGGATCCGCGCCAGCCGCCGCTGGTCTGGGAGGCGTGGACGCCCGACGGGTGGACGCGGTGCGAGGTCTCCTCCGACTCCACCGGCGGTCTCAACCGGCCGGGCGAGGTGGTGCTGCACCTGCCGGCCGGGCACACCGTGTCCCGGCTGGGCGGGCTGGAGGCCGGCTGGGTGCGCTGCCGGGTGACGGCCCCGCGGCCCGGGCAGCCGTTCTACACCTCCTCGCCGACCGTGCGGGACGCGGAGGCCTTCACCATCGGCGGTACGGTCACCGCCTCGCACGCCGAGTCCGTACGGGAGGAGCCGCTCGGGGAGGCGGAGGGCGTGCCCGGCCACCGGGTGCGGCTCGCGCACGTGCCGGTGGTGGGCGAGGTGCTGCTCGACGTGTCGGACGGGGAGGGCTGGCAGCGGTGGCAGGGGGTCGCGGACTTCGCGGCCTCCGGCCCGCAGGACCGGCACTTCACGCTGGACGCGACGACCGGGGAGCTCGCCTTCGGGCCGGCGGTACGGGAACCGGACGGCACGCTGAGCCAGTTCGGCGCGGTCCCGGCCAAGGGCGCGGCCGTGCGGGCGACCCGGTACGGGGTGGGCGGCGGTCGCGGCGGGAACGTGGCGCGGGGCTCCATCCAGGTGCTGCGCAGCTCCATCCCGTACATCGCGCGGGTGGAGAACCGGGAGGCGGCCCGCGGCGGTGTCGACGGCGAGACGGTCGAGGAGGCGCGGCGGCGGGCGCCCATCGCGCTGCGGGCGCAGGAGCGGGCGGTGACGGCGCGGGACTACGAGGAGCTGACCCGGCGGGCGGCGCCCGAGGCGGCCCGCATCCAGTGCCTGGCGGCGGGCGCGGAGGAGGCGGCGGACCCGGTGAAGGCCGGCGAGAACGCGGTGCGCGTGCTGGTGGTCCCGCAGGCGGTGACGGACCGCGGCGGGCGGCTGCGCTTCGAGCAGTTGGTGCCGGGGGACGAACTGCTGTCCCGGATCACGGGGTTCCTCGACGAGCGTCGGCCGCTGGGCACCCGGCTCGCGGTCGGACCGCCGTTCTACCAGGGGGTGACGGTGGTGGCCACGGTCCACGCCTACCGGGCGGCCGACACCGACCTGGTGCGGGAGGAGGCCCTCGACGCCCTGTACCGGTACCTCGATCCGCTGGCGGGCGGGGCGGACGGCCGGGGCTGGCCGTTCGGCCGGTCGCTGCGGTCGGGCGAGGTCTTCGCGGCCCTCCAGCGGGTGCCGGGGGTGGAGCTGGTCGACGAGGTGCTGCTGCACCCGGCCGACCCGCTGACCGGCCGCCGGGGCGACGCCACCGACCGGGTCGACCTGGGGGCGTCGGCGCTGCTGTTCCCCTTCGACCACCGCGTCCGCGTGATCGAGGCGCTGTGAGCGCCGGGGCCGACGGGCCGGGCGCGCGCGGGGCCGTGGCCGGGCTGGCGTCGCCGCACCCGCTCGGGCTCGCGCTGCCGGCCGTGTACGCGGACGACGATCTGACCCAGCGGTTCGTGACGGGCCTGGACGCGATGCTGGCGCCCGTGTTCAACGTCCTCGACTGCCTGGAGGCGTACTTCGACCCGGCGCTCGCCCCGGCCGACTTCGTCGACTGGCTCGCCGACTGGGTCGGCGCCGAGCTCGACGGCCGCGAGCCGCTGGAGGTCCGCCGCCGTGCCGTGGCCACCGCGGCCTCCCTGCACCGGCGGCGCGGCACCCGCCACGGCCTGGCCGAAGCGGTGCGCCTGTGCTTCGGGGTCCTGCCCGAGATCACCGAGAGCGGGGGCGCCGCCTGGTCGGCGAAGCCGCTCGGGCCGTTCCCCGGCACGCCGCGGGCCGCTCTGCACGTCAGCGTACGGCTGCGCGCGCCGGAGCCCGCCGACGCGCACCGGCTGCACGCGGTCGTCGCGGCGGCGCGGCCCGCGCACCTGCCGTTCACGGCGGAAGTGCTGACCGGCGCCCCGCTCCACTCCTCTGTTCCGGAAGGGAACTGACCACCATGCCCGAATCCGGGACCACCGCCCCCTGCCCCGAGTGCGCCGCGCCGTCGCGTACGACGGGGCAGTCCTTCTGCGACTCGTGCGGGGCCTTCCTGCGCTGGGACACGGGGACCACGTCCGCACCCGCCTCCCCTTCCCCCTCGCCGGCCGGGGCGGGGCGGGGCGCGTCCGCGGAGGACTCGCGGGCATCGGACGCCGCGGAGTCCGCGGAGGCGGCCACCGCGCCGCTGCCCGTGGTGCCACCGGAGTCCGGGCGGGCCGACGGTGACGCAGCGTCCGGTGGGGACACCGCTGCCGGGGCCGCGCCCCCGTCCGAGGCGGCCCGCGCGCTGCTGGTCCCGGTGCCGGCCGCAGCCGAGGCGCCCGAGCCGGGCGAGCGGCCCGGGACGGTCCTGCCCGGACGGCCCGAGGCGGCCCGGCCGCGCGTGCGGACCCCGCAGCCGTCGGCCGCCGTGCAGCAGGGCCCTCCCTGCCCGGCGTGCGGCACGGCCAACGCACCGCACCGGGTGTTCTGCCGCTCGTGCGCCGCGCCGCTGGACACCCGCCGCGAGGAGCCGGGGCAGGGCCCGTTCGCGGGGCAGCGGCCTCCCCTGCGCAGGGAGCGGCGGCGGTGGATCGTGCGGGCCGTGGTGGTGTCGGCGGTCGTGCTCGCGGCGGTGGGCGGCCTGATCGGCGGGCCGCCGGCGGCCCGCGCGGTCCAGGACCACTTCGCCAAGCGCGTCGCCATCCGCCCCACCTCCTGGAGCGCCTCGCACTCGGCCGAGGGCCACGGGCCGGAGGCGGCCTTCGACAACTACTCCAACACCTGGTGGGGCACCGGCTACGCGGGCGACTCCAACGGCCAGCACCTCCAGGCGGACTTCGCCCAGCCCGTGGACCTGCTGGCGCTGCTCATCACCCCGGGCACCTCCAAGCGCCCGGGCCAGGCCGCCGACCAGGCGCGTCCGCAGGAGCTGGAGCTGATCGTGACGGACTCGGCGGGCCGGTCGCGGACCGTGTACAAGACCCTCAACGACGGAGGCGTCCAGCGGCTCGACGTACGCGGCCGCAACACCGTGTCGGTACGGATCGTGCTGCGCTCGGCGTACGGCACCGGGACGGACCGGCAGGTCGCGGTGGCGGAGACGGAGTTCTTCGGCCGCTCCCGCAACTGACGGCCGGTCGCGTTCGGGTGCGGGCCGGTGCACGGCACGCCGGGCGGCGGCCCGGTTGGCCGGACCCGCGCCGTGCCTCACGGGCGCGCACCCGCGGCGGGGCTAACGTGGCAGGGTCCCGTGTCCCCCCGCGAACGGCAGATGAGGCTGACAGCTGTGTCGACGTCGAGTGATGAGGTCTTCGGTGCCCCGTGCTGGGTCAGCCTGCTGACGGGGGACCTCGATGCCGCTCAGCGGTTCTACAGCGCCGTGCTGGGCTGGGAGTTCCGGCCCGACCGCGTCGGCGACGGCTCGGCGGTCGCCTTCCACCACGGGACGCCGGTCGCCGGCCTCAGTGCCCTGTCAGGGCGGCTGGGCATGCCCTCGGCGTGGACGCCGTACTTCGCGGTCGACGACGCGGACGTCACCGCCGCCCGCATCCGGGAGCGCGGCGCCACCATGGCCGTGGGCCCGCTGGCCTTCGGTACGGGCCGGGCGGCCCTGGCCGCCGACCCGGCCGGCGCCGTGTTCGGCTTCTGGCAGGGCGAGGTGATCCCGGACTGGTCGGTCGGGCGCGGCACCGCTCCCGCGTGGCTGGAGCTGCGGACGCGCGACGCCTTCGCCGCCGCGATCTTCTACGGGGAGGTGCTCGACTGGGCCGGTGACCGGCCCGGCTGCTGCACCGTCTCGTACGAGCAGGACCACGTCGTCCTGCGCCACGGGCACGACACGGTGGCCCGCATCAGCGGCGGCGCGCTGGAGGAGGATCCCGACCCGCTGGTCCGCCCGCGCTGGCACGTCCACTTCCGGGTTCCGGACCTGGAGGAAGCCATGGAGGCGGCCGCCCGCCTGGGCGGGCGGGCCGCCTCCCCGGTGTCGACGTCCAGTGCCGGCCGCTCGGTCGCGCTCGCCGACTCCGACGGAGCGCTGTTCACCGTGGTCGCCCCGCGGGGCTCCGCGGGGTGAGGGCCGCGCGTCAGGCCCGGTGACCGCCGCCGTGGGGACCGCCGAAGGGCCCGCCGGTGCTGTAGTGCACGGCGATCTCCTCGCGGTACTGGGTGTCGCCGAGGTGCTTGTCCCGGTGGAACTCCGGGGCGTCCTTGATCTGCTCCTTGGTCCGGTTGACGTGGATGGTCTTCTCCGCCGGGTCGATGCGGGTCACCGTGCCGGCGGGGAGGAGGACCTCCTTGCCGAAGATCCACACTCCGGTGTCGACGACCAGGTAGGCGTCGTCGACCTCCTCCGAGTGCTTGTCGACCTTGCCGATGCCGCCGTCCGTCGCCTCGACCTTGTACCCGGTCAGGTCGGTGCCCGCCAGGTGGCCCGAGGTCGAGGGGTAGGTCCACACGTTCTCCGTCACGCGAAAACAACTCCTTCTCGGTTCTCCGGCCGCGGTGCGCGTCCGGACGGATCGTTCGGGTCCGCTCGGGGGGCGCCTGCCCCGGGACCGCCGGCTCACACGGCCGGACCGGTGCGGGCCGCCGCGGCCGGCGCCGGCGGGGTCGCGCCGCGGGACTCCCGGGGCGCCCGCCCGGTTGGCGGCGGCCTGCCCGGGTAGCCGTTGTGGGAAAGGGGCGTCCGAACGGTGCGTACCCGACACCTCTGCGAGAGGCGGCTCGCCGCATGATCCAGATCCCCATCCCTCTGATCCCCACGGAAGAAGGCGGGCTCCTCATCCCGGCCGAGCAGGTCACGGCGCTGCTGCGCCGGGTCGCGGAGGACTGGCAGGAGGCGACGGACGCCGACGAGACGGACGCCGATGCGCCGACCGTGCTGGCCATGACCGGGGTGCTGAACCGGCTCGCCGATCAGATCGACGCGGAGTGCATCGCCTGCACCACGGCGTCCGGCGAGGCGCACTGAGGCGCCCCGCCCGGACGCCGGGTCACCGGGCCGGTCCGCTGGTGGCCAGGGTGAAGGAGTGCCCGGCGGGGTCGCTGAGCAGGCGGGCGTCGTGCGGGCCGTCCTCGGCGTCGGCTTCCAGGGGGCGGGCGCCCAGCGAGACGGCCTCGCGCTCCGCCTCGTCGAGGTCGCCCGGGGCGACCACGATCCGCAGGTGGGCCTGCTGGGAGTCCTCCGGGCGCGGCCAGCTCGGCGGGGCGTAGCCGGTGTCGCGGCGTATCGCGAGGTGGACGCCGGCGCCGCCGACCACCTCGACGAAGTCGGCCCCCGGGCCCGGTCTCACCTCCGCCCCGAGCA
This sequence comes from Streptomyces subrutilus, assembly GCF_008704535.1. Classification (NCBI taxonomy): domain Bacteria; kingdom Bacillati; phylum Actinomycetota; class Actinomycetes; order Kitasatosporales; family Streptomycetaceae; genus Streptomyces; species Streptomyces subrutilus. Next base: position 6,834,324 of record NZ_CP023701.1, on the reverse strand, counting down.
GGTCGGCGTAGAACAGGGCCAGGGACTCGGCATCGGCGCAGTCCAGTACCAGGACGCTCGTCTTCTTCACGGTCATGGCCCGCGCTTACCCGGTGTGCCCGGCCGCATGCGGGGCGGCACGGGCACCGGGCCCCGGATGTCCGCTGCTACGGGAGGGGCGTGCGCAGGGCGCTGCGGCCCTGGTTCCAGGCGGTGGCGAGGTGCCGGGCGAGGCGGTCCTCCAGCAGGACGGTGGCCGCGCACCCGAAGGCGATGTCGGCCTCCAGGCCGGGTTCGTCGGCGAGGAGGCCGCCGACGACCTCGTGGCGCACGATCTGCTCGTGGACGGCGTCGGCCTCGACGTGCTCCGCGTAGAAGTGCTCGGCGGCCGGTCCCGCCCCGCAGCGCCGCATGGCCCTGGCCAGCCGCCGGGAGCCCGGGGAGGAGGTGACCTCGACGCAGGCGAAGTGGCCGACGAGGGCGCCGCGCTGGGCGCGGTGCAGGCCGAAGAGGGACATCAGGTTCACCGTGGCGAGCAGGGGCGCGGGGGCCTGGTCGAGGTAGCGGCCGTACGCGGGGTCCAGGCCGAGGTCCACCATGAGGTCGGCGAAGAGCCGGGCGTGGACCCGGTCGGCGCGGCCCGCGCCGAATTCGTCGTACTCGATGGCCACCATGGCGGCCTTGGCGCGGCCGGTGAGGCGGGGGATGACCCAGGCGTGCGGGTCGGCCTCCTTGAGGTGGTAGAGGGAGCGCAGCGCGGCGTACTCGCGCAGCTGCCACAGTTCGCCCTCGGTGGCGAGGTACTGGCTGAGGCTGCCGGAGAGGTCGACCGGCTCGACGAGCAGCGGGGCGAAGGCCTCCTCGGCGGTGCGGGGCGCGTCGGCGAGGTCGGTGCGAAGGGCGTGCAGGAACAGGGTCTCCAGGTCGCGGCGCAGCCACAGCAGGTCCGGGTCCCATTCCCGCGCGTCGTCGACGCCGTCGACCCCGCGGTAGTGGAGTTCGTAGAGCAGGTGCAGCGCGAGCTGGAGGTCCTCGCCCCACGGGTCGGCCTTCAGTACGGCGCCCGGGGCGTACTGGGGGGCACGGCCCGAGCGCAGGGCCTCGACGACGGCGTGCGAGAGTTCGCCGCGGCCGTCGACGAGGAGGGCGCCGCCGACGGTGGACGTCGGGCTCGTGCTCGGGGCGGGGCTGGGCGGTGTCATGACGGCTTCCTGTCCTCGGGGGGCGCGGCGCTGCGCTCGCGCGGGCGGTGGCTGGTGTCGCACCAGGGGTAGGTGCGGCTGCGGCGGCAGGTGCATATCGCGACCGTGAAGCGGTCCGAGCGGGCGACCGTGCCGTCGTCCAGCACGATCTCGACCGGGCCCTCGATCAGGACGGGGCCCTGCGGATCGACGCTCACCCGGCGTGCGGGGGCCGTCGGGGGTGCGGGCGGGTCCGCGTCCGGCGTCTCCGCCGGGCGCGCCCCGTCGTCAGAGGTACCGGGCACGGATGACCACCAGCTCTTCCCACTGCTCCCCGCCGGCCGCCAGGCCGCGGCGCTCCAGCCAGGCCCGGCGCGAGCGCAGGACCGGGCCCCACGGCACCGAGGCGGTGGTGGTGACTCGGGCGGAGAGTCCCTGGCGGGCCAGCCGGTCCGCCGTCTCGTCGGCCCCGCACATGGCCGAGTGCACCATCAGCAGCACGCCGCCCGGCCGCAGCAGCCGGGGGGCGTCCGCGCAGATCCGGTCGATGACCGCGCGTCCGTCGACGCCCGCGTCCCAGGCCCGCTCCGGCCCCCGGGCCGGCGGGGCGGCGGCCGGGGCGGGGACGTACGGCGGGTTGGTGAGGATCAGGTCGAAGCGGCGGCCCCGGGTGCGGGCGGCGAAGTCGCCGTGCAGCACTTCGAGCGGCAGTCCGCGCCGCAGGGCGTTGAGGCGCGCCGTGAGCACGGCGCGCCAGGACACGTCGACCGCGGTGACGCGGGCGCCCCGGCGCGCCGTGTGGAGGGCCAGTGCGCCGGTACCGGTACCGATCTCCAGGGCGTGCGTGTGCGCTCCGAGGTGTTCGTGCGCGAGCGCCCCGGCGAGGAGCCGGGTGTCGGCCTGGGGCTGGTAGACGCCGGGCAGGGCCAGCAGGCCTTCGGGCAACGCGCTGGCGGTGAGAGCCGTACTGGACACGGGTTGCCTCCGGTGGGGTCGCGGGCGATCCGCGGGCGGCGGACACGCGGACGCTGATGACGACACGGGGCCGCTGCCCCGATACGGGCGCTCCATCCGCGTTCACGTCGATCTTCGGAGGAAAGCACGGCACCGTGCTTCACCTGCCGTGACTCCGCACGGACGCGGGGTGAGCGCCCTCCCGGCCACCGGGTCGCGGCCGTCCGGGGCCGGTCGCGGGGTTTGGATCGTTGCATTCGCGGCAATGCGCTCCACATGGTGCAAATCGGATACACAATGATGACCGAGCAGGCCGGACCGCGCGAGCTGGTCTCCCACGTGGTGGGCGCGGAGCGGGCGGGCTTCGACTTCTCCGTCATCTCCGACCACTCCTTCCCGTGGCTGGCATCCCAGGGGCACGCGCCGTACGCGTGGAGCGTCCTGGGGGCGGCCGCGCAGGCCACGGCGCGCATCCCGCTGATGACGTACGTGACCTGCCCGACCTTCCGCTACCACCCCGCGGTGATCGCGCAGAAGGCGGCCACCGTGCAGCTGCTCTCGGAGGGCCGCTTCCGCCTCGGCCTCGGCTCGGGCGAGAACCTGAACGAGCACGTCGTCGGAGCCGGCTGGCCCGCCGCGCACGTCCGCCTGGAGATGCTGGAGGAGGCGGTCGGCATCATCCGCTCGCTCTTCGCCGGCGGGTACGTCAGCCACCACGGCACCCATTTCGACGTCGAGAACGCGAAGCTGTGGGACCTGCCCGACGAGCAGCCCCCGATCGGGATCGCCGTCTCGGGCGACCGCTCCTGCGAGCTCGCGGGCCGGCACGCCGACCTCGTGATCGCCACGGAGCCGAAACCGGAGCTGCTGACGGCCTTCGACGCGTACGGCGGCGCGGGCAAACCGCGCGTCGGGCAGCTCCCCGTCTGCTACGACACCGACCGCGGCGCGGCGGTGGCGCGCGCCCACGACCAGTTCCGCTGGTCGCTGGGAGGCTGGAAGGTCAACGCCGAGCTCCCCGGACCGGCGAGCTTCGCCCAGGCGACGGAGCACACCCGGCCCGAGGACGTCGCCGGGGCGATCCCGTGCGGCGACGACGTGGAGGCGTTCGTCGAGGCGGTACGCCCCTACGCGGAGGCCGGATTCACCGAGGTCGCGCTGGTCCAGATCGGCGGCGACCGGCAGGAGCCCTTCCTGGAGTGGGCCGGGTCGAAGCTGCTGCCCGCCCTGCGGGACCTGTGAGGACGGGCCCCGTGGACCGCGCCGCGCTCTTCGACGTCGACGGCACCCTCGCCGACACCAACCACCTCCATGTGACGGCCTGGTGGGAGGCCCTGCGCCAGGCGGGCCACCACGTGCCCATGCACGCCGTCCACCGTGCGATCGGCCTGCCCGGCGAGGACCTCCTCGGCCACCTCCTGGGCGAGGACCGCGACCGGTCGGCCGACGCACGGATCAGCGCCGCCCACGACACCCTCTACGCCACGTACTTCGACCGCCTCGCCGCCTTCGACTCGGCCGCGGAGCTCCTGCGGACGCTGTCGCGGGCCGGCTGGAAGGTCCTGCTCGTCACCTCGGCCAAGGACCGGGAGCTGAGCGCGCTGCGCGCCGCCGTCGACGCGGACGACGCCCTCACCGCCACCTCCACCTCGGACGACGTGGCGGAGGGCAAACCGGCCCCCGAGCCCGTCCGGCACGCGCTGGACCTCGCCGGGGTGCCGGCCGGACGGGCGGTGTTCGTCGGGGACACCGTGTGGGACATGGAGGCCGCCGTCCGGGCCGGCGTGACCTGCGTGGGGCTGCTGTGCGGCGGCATCCCGCGCGCCGACCTGGAGGGGGCCGGGGCGGCCGCCGTGTACGACGACCCCGCGGACCTGCTGGCCCGGCTCGACCGCAGTCCGCTCGCGACGCCGGGGCCCGGGCAGCCCGCGTAGCCCGCACGGCACGGGGTCCCCGGCAGGGTCCGTTTTCCGCCATCCGGCCCCGACGGCGGTTCCGGTCCGCCGGCCGGGGCAGGCGCGCGGAGGACCGACTTCCTGCCGGAGGGCCCTCGCGTGATCTTCACCGTGCTCCTCGTCCCCCCGCTCCTGCTGTGCGCCGTGCTGGCCCTCGGCCGCTACGAGGAGCACATGCTCGCCCCGCACGAGGAGCGACCCGCGCAGCGCGGAAGGCACTTGACGGCGGTGCCCGACGCCCCGGACCGGCAGGGCCCCGCCGGCCGGGAGGGCCCGGAGACCCGGGCGCGCCACGGCCGCCGCGCCCGCCACGCCGCCTGAGGGCCGCCGACACCCGCCCACCGGACGGCGTTTGCCAGAATCGGCCCATGCTGAGCATCGGAACGATCGTCATGGGCGCCGCGGACGTACGACGGGCGGCGGATTTCTGGGGCGCGGCGCTCGACTACGTCCCCCGCGACCCCGAGGGCGGGGGCCCCGCGAACGGGCCCCGCGACTGGACCCTCCTCGTTCCCGCGCACGGACCGGGGCCCGGCCTGGCCCTGGGCCTGAGCACGTCCCCCGTACCGCGGCACCCGCGCGTCCACCTCGACCTGTACGCGGCCGACGCGGCCGAACAGCGGGCCGAGATCGACCGCCTGGTGGCGCTCGGCGCGCGCCGGGTCGACTGGGACTCCTATCCCGAGGACCCCGACTTCGTGGTCCTCGCCGACCCCGAGGGCAACCCGTTCTGCGTCATCGACACCGCCCACGTCCGAACTCCCGCTCCGTAGAACGCGATCCGGCCGCCCGACGGCTCATGGACCCGCCCGGGCGGGGCACACGGCCCTCACCTAGAGAGAGGGCCGACCATGCTGGGCATAGCCGCCGCAGTCCTGTTCTTCATCGCGTTCCTGATCAACGCGGCAGAGATCTCGACCAACCACGTCTTCAGTTCCACCAACTTCATGCTGATCGGCCTCGCCGTCCTGGCGCTGCACGTCGGCGGCGTCGCCAGCGGATGGGCGGCCCGCGGGCGGTCCCGCCGCCGCTGACCGGGCGCGGGTCCGGTCCCGCCGGCGCTCACAGACCGAGGTCGAGGAGCGCGTTCTCCACGACCTCGGTCAGCGCCGGGTGGATCCAGTACGGGGTGTCGGCGAGGGTGGCCGCGTCGATGCCCAGGGTCGTCGCCAGCACCAGGGGCTGGATGAGGGTGGGGGCCTGCGGGCCCATCAGGTGTGCTCCGAGCAGTCGGCCGGTGCCGGGTTCGGCGAGCACCTTGCAGAAGCCGGTGGTGTCCTCCATCGCCCACCCGTAGGCGACGTCGGCGTACTGCGCCGTGCCCACGAGGTACTCCAGCCCCCGGTCGCGGCAGTCCTGTTCGGTGGCGCCGACGGAGGCGATCTGGGGGCGGGTGAACACGGCCGCCGGCACCCCGTCGTGATCGGCCGACACCAGGTCGTCCGGGTGCAGGAGGTTGTGGGCGACCACCTTGGCCTCGCGGTTCGCCACGTGCTTGAGCGGGACCGGGGTGCAGATGTCGCCGAGCGCGAAGACCCCCTCGGCCGTGGTCCGTTGGTAGGCGTCGACCACGATCCGACCGTCGTCCCTGGTCTTCACGCCGGCCGCGTCGAGGTCCAGCCGGTCGCTGTTGGGCACGCGCCCGGCGGCGACCAGCAGCATGTCCGCCTCGACCGTCGAGCCGTCGTCCAGGGTGAGCCGCAGAGCACCCGGCCGGCCGCCGACCCCGGTGACCTCCCGGCCGAGCCTGAGGTCGTAGCGGTCGCGGGCCAGGTCGGTGAACAGCTCGGCGACAGTCTCGTCCTGCGGGCCGAGCAGCCGCTCCTCCTTCTCGACGATGGTGACGGCGCTGCCCGCCTCTGAGAACACCTCGGCGAGCTCGGCGGCGATGTAGCCGCCGCCGAGCACCGCCAGGTGCCGGGGCGGGGCGTCGACGCGCATGACGGTGTCGGACGTCTCGTACGGCAGGCCCGAGTCGGCCACGGGCGGGGGGACCAGCGGGCGGCCGCCCGCCGCGATGACGATCTGGTCGGCGGCCACCTCCACGGGCCCGTCCGGCAGCTCGACGACCAGGCGGCGGGGCCCGGTGAAGCGGGCCCGGCCGCCGTAGACGGTGATCCCGTCGTCCGCCTCGCGTCCTCGGCGGCCCTCCTCCCGCGCGGCGTCGAGCCGCCCGAACACCCGGTCGCGCAGCTCCCGCCAGCGCACCGCGCGCAGCTCCGCGTCCACGTCGTACGTACCGGCCTCGCGGACGGTGGAGGCGACGTGGGCGGCGAAGGCGAGCATCTTGCTGGGGATGCAGCCGGCGTTGAGGCAGGTCCCTCCGAACCACTTCTCCTCGACGACGGCCACGTCGAGTCCGGCGAACGACCCGTCGACGACGGCGTTGCCGGAACCCGCTCCGATGACGATCAGATCGTGATGGCGCATCGGTCCACCCTACGAGGCCGGTCCGGCGCGCCCGCGCCGCCGCACCGGCCGGTCACGGCGCCAGGCTGACGGCGTCGAGGACGGCCTGCACGGTGGTGAGGCTGCCCAGGTCCACCCCGTCCTGGACGTGGTAGCCGGCGGCCTTCAGATCGGCCAGCATCCCGATCACCGCGACGTCGTCGAGGCCCAGGTCCTCCGCCAGGTCCGTCCCGGGCTCCAGTTCCTCGACGGTGCGCCCACTGCGTCTGGCCACGATCTGTCCCACCACGCTGTCCCGCTCCACGGTGCCTCCTCAAGCCGGTTGTCGTCGTCACCCGCCCCTACCCCCGAAGTGTGCCCCCGCAACCGGGCGGATCTCCGCGGAAAGGGATATCCGGATCTTCCGTTTGGGGGCGCCGATCGCGGTCAGACGGGGGACGTACGTTGTTCCCGTCCCCCAGGGAGTGATCAGCTGTGTCGGACAACGAGAAGAGCCGGGCCAAGGTCGAGCAGGCCAAGGGCAAGCTCAAGGAGACGGCCGGACGCGCGGTGGGCAACGAGCGGCTGACGGCCGAGGGCCGCGCCGAGCAGGCCAAGGGCGACGCCCGGCAGGCCAAGGAGAAGATGAAGGACATCTTCAAGCGCTGACCCGCACCGACCTGCGTCCGCCGCGGTCCCGAACCCGTCGCGGGTTCGGGACCGCGGCGCGTGGGAACGGCGCCGTGCACGACGCGTCCGTACGAATCGAGGGAGGGCTCCCGCATGACGTCATCGGGGGAAGAGAGCAGGGCGGCGGCGGTCGGGCGGGTTTCCGGGCCGATCGGGCGCGACGTGGTGCTGGCCGTGGGGCTCGCGGGGATATGCGTGGGCGGCGTGGCCGTGTTCCTCAAGACGGCCGGGGCGGCGGCGCCGGGGATACCGGTGGTGCCCGTGGCCATCGTCCTGGTCCTGCTGGCGGGGCTGGCGCTGGCCCGGTGGAGCATCTCACCCGTTCGGCGCCGTTCCCTCGCCCGTACGGTCCTGGCCCCGGCGCCCGCTCCGGACGTACCGGCGGTGGCCGACGCGCTGAGCGTGCCGACCCTGCCGCCGGCCCCGGCCGAACCCGAGGTGCCGGACGTCGGAACGCGGGCGCTGGACCACGGGGCGGTGGACGCCGACGGGTTCGAGCACACCGTCGCCGCGCTGTGCGCCCGGGACGGCTGCACGCCGGTGGAGGTGGTGGGCGGTGCGGGCGACCTGGGCGCCGACGTGATCGCCACGACCCCCGACGGGCTGCGCGTCGTCATCCAGTGCAAGCACTACGCCGAGGACAACCGCGTCGGCTCGCAGGACCTCCAGCGCTTCGGCGGCACCTGCTTCGCCGTCCACGAGGCGGACGTGGCGGTGGTCGTGACCACCAGCTCCTTCACCGCCCCGGCCCTCGACTACGCCGCCTCCTGCGGGATCGTCTGCCTCGACGGCACGGACCTGGCGACCTGGACCGAGTCGGCCGCGCCCCCGCCCTGGGAGCCCGGTGACCGGGAGCGGGCGGCCGGCGTGCCGTCGGCCTGACCGGGGCCACGCCCCGCCCTGCCCGACTCCTGCCCGCCCTGCCGCGGCCCGGTCCGTACCGCGGACCGGGCCGCGGCCTCGCCCTGAGGAGAAGACTCCCCGGCCGGGCCGGCCACGGGGAGGTCCACGCGACCCGGAACCGGGACCGGCCCGAGCCCGTTCGCCGGGCGCGGGGTGGCGGACGTCGGCTCCGGCGCCCGGCACGGTCCGGAGGGGACGGCCTAGCGGCGGGGCGCGATCAGGGTGCCGTCCTCGTGCACGGTGATCGCCTGGGCGGGGCAGATGTCCGCCGCGTCCAGCAGGCGGGGGTCCTCGCCGGTCTCCGGCTGCCGCACCGAGGCGTGTTCGTCCTCCAGGGCGAACACCTCGGGGGCGACGGCCGCGCACATGCCGGAGCCGAGGCACAGCCCCCGGTCCACCCGTACGGTCCACTTCCCGGGCACGGCGCTCACCAGCCGATCGGCATGACGCGGGGGCCCCGTACCAGCATCTGCGACTTCCAGGTCACGTCGCCCACGAGGTGCAGGCCCGGGAAGCGGGTGATGAGCGCGCCCACGGCCTCCTGGAGTTCGAGGCGGGCCAGCGGGGCGCCCAGGCAGTGGTGGACCCCGTGGCCGAAGCCGAGGTGCTGGACGCCCTCGCGGGTGATGTCCAGGACTCCGGGGGCGCCGAAGCGCAGCGCGTCGCGGTTGGCGGCGCCGGTCGCCACGAGGACCGGGGTGCCCGCGCGGACCAGGGTCCCGCCGACTTCGACGTCCTCGGTGGCGTAGCGCGGCTGGCCGGCGCCGCTGCCCAGCGGGACGAAGCGCAGCAGCTCCTCGACCGCGTTGGGGACCAGGTCGGGGCGGGAGCGCAGCAGGGCGAGCTGCTCGGGGTGGTCGAGCAGGGTCAGGACGAAGTTCGGGATCTGCGAGGCGGTGGTCTCGTGGCCGGCCACCAGGATGCCCACGCACAGGTCGACGAGTTCGAGCTCGGAGAGCCGGTCGGCGCCGTCGCGGGCCTCGATGAGCCCGGTCATCAGGTCGTCCCGGGGCTCGGCGCGGTGGCTCTGGATCAGGGTGCGCATGTAGTCGCGCAGTTCCTCGCGGTTGGCCGCGAACTCGGCAGCGCTGAGGGAGCTGGTCGAGAGCGCGGCGTCGCTCCAGACCCGGAAGCGGGGGCGGTCCTCCTCGGGAACGCCGAGCATCCGGCAGATCACCGCGACGGGCAGCGGCAGCGCGAAGCCGTCGACCAGGTCGGCGGGGGGTCCGGCGGCCTCCAGGCCGTCGAGCAGGCCCGCGGTCAGCTCGCGGACCCGGGGCCGGAGCTTCTCCACCTGGTGGACGGTGAAGGCGCGTGCCACCAGCGAGCGCAGCCGGGTGTGGTCGGGCGGGTCCATGGCGAGGATGCCGCTGTCGGAGCGTCCCTCGGACTGGCGGGGCTCGTCGTGGCGCACGCCCTCGGCGCGGCTGAAGCGCCGGTCCCCGAGGACCAGTCGGGCGTCGGCGTAGCGGGTCACCAGCCAGGCCGGCTCGCCGTAGGGCAGCTGGACGCGTAACAGGCCGGGCCGGTCGCGGACCTGTTCGTACGCCTCGGCGAGCTGGAGTCCCTCGGCGGAGTTGAAGGGGTACGCGAGGGGTGTGGCGGAGTCGGTGTCGGTGTCCGGTGCGGTCACGGCGGGCCTCCTGTATGTAAGCGACTGCTTACAAACGTAGGACCGCGGACCCGGCCGGTCAACGGCGCCTCGGCGTGGCTATCCTGACGGGCCGCGTCCGGACCGCAGGTGCGGACGGACGGCGGACGGCAACGACCGGCACGGCGAACGAGGTACCTCGACGATGGACGAAGCCACGGGCCCGCGGACGGCCGACCGCCGACGCGACGCCGCGGCCACCCGCCTGCGGATACTCCACGCGGCGCGCGACCTGTTCGCGGAGCGGGGCTACGAGCGGGCCACCGTACGGGACATCGCCGAGCGGGCCGGGTCCAACCAGGCGCTGCTCTTCCGCTACTTCGGGTCGAAGCAGGGGCTGCTCACGGAGGTGCTCGCCCGCGGCGGACTGGAGCAGGTGCGGGCCACCCCGCCGGAGGAGCTGTTCGAGACGGCGCTGCGTTCGATGCTCACGAACAGCTCCGCCGGCACGGCCGACCGCTCCCTGGAGGTGTACCTGCGCTCCGTGGGGCGCGGCGAGGACGCGGCCGGGACCCTGCGCGAACTCGGCGAGGAGTACCAGCGTGCGCTGGCCTCGCTCTCGGACGCGCCGGACGGGCCCCTGCGTGCGGACCTGTCGATGGCCTGGCTGCTGGGCATCGGCCTGATGCGCACGGTCGTGGCCCGCGAACCGCTGGCGGGAGCCGACCCGGACGAGGTATGCCGCCTCGTCCTCGCGACCCTGGCCCACCTGTGGGCGGCGCCGGCGGAGGGGCCGGGGGGCGCGGCCGGCGGACCGTAGCCCGTCCCGCGGTCCCGCCGCCTCACCGCCTCACCGTCTCACCGCCTCACCGGAACGTGTGGGCCACCTGGATCTCGCCGACGAGGTGGGCGTTGAACAGGTCGAGCTCCTCGGCCGGAACCCAGAGTTCGAGGATCGTCGCGCCGGGCCCGGGGCCCGCACGGGAACCTGTCCGGAAGTGCGCAGCCGCTGCGCGGCTCGGGAGGCTGGTGCGAGGATGAGCCCGCCATGACGCCGGGTCCCTTTCCGCGAGCGGTCCGGGCTGCGATGTTCGCAGCCCTCTGCGTGCTGCTCGCGGCCACCGGCCACGTCCTCATGTCGGGTGCGGCGGTGCCCTGGTGGGCCCTGGGGGCCGCGTTCGCCGCGACGGCCGCCGCCGCCTGGGCGCTGGCGGACCGGGAGCGCGGGCTGCTCGGCGTCACGCTCGCGGCCGTCGCCGTCCAGTGCGCGCTGCACGCGGCGTTCTCCCTGGTCCAGGCCCCGCCCGACCGCTCCTTACCGGCCACCGCCGGCGCGCAGGGCGCCGGGGTCCTGCCCGAGTCCGCCGCCCACGCGCACCACGCGGCGCACGGGATGCACGAGATGGCCGCCGCGTCCGCGGGCGCGGCGGAGACGGCCGTCGCCCACGGCTCCGCCGCCGCGTCGTCCACCGGGATGCTGGCCGCGCACCTCCTGGCCGCCGTGCTGTGCGGCCTGTGGCTCGCCCACGGCGAGCGGGCCTCCTTCCGCGTCCTGCGCGCGGTCGCCACCCGGCTGTGGTCGCCACTGCGCCTGCTCGTGGACCCGCACCGGCCCGCGACCCCGCTCCCGCCGCGGCTACGGGCCCGGCGCCCGCGCCGTCGCCGCCCGCTCCGGCGGCTCTTCCTCGTCCACGCGATCACCTCACGGGGTCCGCCCGCGGGAACCGCTGTCCGCTGACAGCTGGTTCCCCGAGCGCGCGACGCCACCGCCACCGCGGCCGGACCGCGCCTCGGGCACCGGCCGCGCCCCCGGGCCCGGCCGCCCACCTCACCGGCCGCCCTTCCGGCGCCGGACACCCCTTGCCCGTAAGGACCCTGTGGCGATGACCCCTGCCCTGCCCGCGCCGCCCGCCGCACCCGCGCGCCCCTCCCCCGCCTCCCCTCCCCCCGGTGGACGGACGTCCCGGCGCACACCGGGCTCCGACGCGGAGGTGACCCTGCTGGCCCTCGCCGCCCGCGACGGCGACCCGGTGAAGACGGACCGTTTCGTCCGCGCCCTGCACCGGGACGTCTGGCGCTACGTGGCCTACCTCAGCGCCGACCCCCAGGCGGCCGACGACCTCGCCCAGGACGTGTTCCTGCGCGCGCTCGCCGGACTCCACCGCTTCGAGGGCCGCTCGTCCGCACGCACCTGGCTGCTGTCCATCGCCCGGCGCACCGTCGTGGACAGCCTGCGCCACGCCGCCGCCCGGCCCAGACTCTCCGACCGGTGCGACTGGCAGGCCGCCGCCGAACAGGCCCAGCCGCACGGCATCCCGGGCTTCGAGGACGGCATCGCCCTCGCCGAGCTCCTGGCCGCGATCCCGGCCGAGCGCCGCGAGGCCTTCGTCCTCACCCAGCTCCTCGGCCTGCCGTACGCCGAGGCCGCCACGGCCATCGGCTGTCCGATCGGCACGGTCCGCTCCCGCGTGGCCCGCGCCCGTACCTGTCTGGTCGCGCTGCTGACGGACGCCCCGCCCCCCGCCGCACCGCGGCCGGCCGGAGAGGGCGGTGCGATACCGGGAGCGGTGCTCGTCGCCTCGCCCGCCTGAGGACGGGCGGCGACCGCGGGACGGGAGGCGTCGCGCCCCTCCCGTCCCACGGCCGACGCGTGCTTCCGTGGTGCGCTGCGGGCACACGGCCGGTGCGCTGCCGGGCAAGCGGGCCCGGCCGCCGCCCCTAGCGTCGGTGCGTGACGGGCCCGCGGCGGACCCGCGGACGGCGCGGCCGGAGCCGGGCACGGGACGTGCGCGCGCCGTGCCCGCTCCCGGCGCGCCGCTGTCCCGGGCCGCCGCCGGGACCCCCAATCCTTGGACCGAGGTCCGCCGGCCGACCGCGCCCCCGCGCCCGGCCGGCGCTCCGCCCCACCGAACCCACCGGAGGAACTCCCGATGACCACCTTCACCACCAGCGACGGCACCGAGCTCTTCTACAAGGACTGGGGGCAGGGCCGGCCCGTGGTCTTCAGCCACGGCTGGCCGCTCAACGCCGACGCCTGGGACGGCCAGCTGCGGCTCGTCGCCGAGAACGGCTTCCGCGGCATCGCCCACGACCGCCGCGGCCACGGCCGCTCCGCCCAGCCCTGGCAGGGCAACGACATGGACACCTACGCCGACGACCTGGCCGAGCTGCTCGACCACCTCGACGTGCGCGACGCGGTCCTCGTCGGCCATTCGACCGGCGGCGGCGAGGTCGCCCGCTACATCGGCCGGCACGGCACCTCCCGCGTCGCGAAGGCCGTCCTGCTCGGGGCGGTCCCGCCGCTGATGCTGAAGACCGAGGAGAACCCGGACGGGCTCCCGGTCGAGGTCTTCGACGGCATCCGCGAGGGCGTGCGCAAGGACCGCTCGGAGTTCTACCGGACGCTCGGCGAGTCCTTCTACGGCGCGAACCGCCCCGGTTCCACGGTCACGCAGGGCGCCCGTGACGCCTTCTGGCTGATGGGCATGCAGGCCGGTCTGAAGGCGGCCTACGACTGCGTCGCACAGTTCTCCGCGACCGACTTCACCGAGGACCTGCGCCGCATCGACGTCCCCACGCTGATCGCCCACGGCGACGACGACCAGATCGTGCCCATCGGCGCCGCCGCGAAGAAGTCCGCGCTGCTCGTCAAGGACGCGGTCCTCAAGGTGTACCCGGGTGCCCCGCACGGCCTGACCGGCTCCTACGAGGAGGCGTTCAACGCCGACCTGCTCGACTTCGTCCGTTCCTGACCCGGCGGTCCGAAGGCGCCGCGGCCGGGCCCGCCCCGCGCGGTCCGGGCCGCGGGGCGCCGGGAGCCCGGGCATCCGGAGACCCGCGCACCCGGCCCCCGCGGCTGGCCGATCGGGTGACGTACGGGCGCGGTCGAGCGCCTGTGCGGTCGGCCCTGGCTAGCGTGAAGGGGTCGTCCCCGTCCACGTCCCCGAGCCCCGCGGAGCAGGCCATGACCAGTACGAGCACCCCCCTCACCTCGCTGACCGGCACCTACACGATCGACCCGGCGCACTCCCAGATCGGCTTCGTGGCGCGGCACGCCATGGTCACCAAGGTCCGCGGCGCGTTCAACGAGTTCGAGGGCACCGGCCACTTCGACGGTGCGGACCCGGCCAGGTCCACCGTGTCCGTCACCATCAAGACGGCGAGCATCGACACCCGCAACGAGCAGCGCGACGGCCACCTGCGCACCAACGACTTCCTCGACGCGCCCGCCTACCCGGAGATCACCTTCACCTCCACCGGCGTCGAGCAGCTCGACGACACGCACTTCCGGCTGACCGGCGACCTCACCATCAAGGACGTCACCAAGTCCCTGGGCATCGACTTCGAGTACCAGGGCAGCGCGACGGACCCGTTCGGCAACCAGCGCGTCGGCTTCGAGGGTTCGGTGCCGATCAGCCGCAAGGAGTACGGGATCACCTGGAACGCCGCGCTGGAGGGCGGCGGCGTCCTGGTCGGCGACAAGGTGGTGCTGGAGTTCGAGGTGTCGGCGATCCGTCAGCCCTGACCGCTGCGGGCCGCCCGGCCGCGACCGGCACGGGCCGGCCGCGTCCCCGGTTCAGTGCGCCGCTCCCGTCCTGGGCCCCTCGGCCCACCGGTCCGTACGGGGGATCACGACGGCCGTCGGATGGCCTTGGCGCGTGCAGGGCGCCGGGCCGCCGGGGCGCGGGCCCGGTTCCGCCTCGGCCCGGGTGGCGGCCTGCAGCGCGGCGCTGACGAGGGTCGCCAGCAGGTCGATGTCGGAGTCGATGTCGAGGCGCACCGTCACCCATTCCGAGCCCGTCCTCAGGTGCACGGCGCTGGAGCCGGCGAGGGCCGGCCGGAGTTTGGTGATCATCGCGCGGGTGAGGTGGACGTCGGCCTCGTGATCGCCGTGGAAGTGGACGATCTCCAGCGAACCGGCGTTCAGCCCGGGTCCGTTGCCGCACAGGGCCGGCCCTTCGGTGAGCGCAGGCCAGCTCATCAGCCGTTCACTGGCATGCCTGGCTGTGTTCATGGCCCGAGCCTGCCCGGGCGGAGACCCGCACCACAAGGCCCCTGACCCAAACCCGTCGCCCGTACCGCGCGTTCCGGCAGGTCGGCTCCGGAAATCGGACCGAATGCCCCACCGGGCGGCTCGGCCCGGGAGTCGCGGTGGGCCGGGGACGTCGGTCAGCGGCGCTCTCCGGCCAGGTTGTAGACCAGTACCGCGAGTGCCAGCGTCATCACGGCGAGATGGATCCACACGGGTCCCGCCAGCATGCCTTCGCCGGCCGCAGTCGTCCAGTTCATCGCGGTCACCTTCCGCTTCCCGGTCCGCCGCCCGTTCGCGGCGCTCGACGACGCGTCTGCCCCGTCGCGGCGGGTTGACGCACCGTCCGTCGACGCGCCCGTCCGCCGACCCGCCGCGCCTCGACGCAGCGCCACCCGTTCGGAGGACAGGGGGGTTTCGGCTGCGGCCGGGGGGTCAGACGCGGAAGGGTGGTGGATGATCCGTGCCACACGAGGACGTCGCGAAGGCGTCGCGAGGACGTGAAGAGAGGACGCACCATGGCCACGATGGTCCTGCTGATCGCGCCGATGCTGCTCGCCCTGCTGCTGCTCGCCACCCGTCGGGGCGGCCACCGCGCCCGCCACCGGGCCTGACCGGCCCGCGATACGGGGCCGGGCCGCGGGGCGGCGTACGGGAGAGCCCCGGCCGGTCTGGGGGGTGACCGACCGGGGCCGCTGGGTGGGGCTGCGGAGGGCGGTCGCCTCTCGGCGAAGGGCTCCGTGGGGCTTCAGCCGAACGATCTTCCCCACGGGCAGGGGTGAGGCCCGGGGACACTGTCCCCTCCGCAGCCACATATAGATGAACGGTAAACGAATCACCGGTGTTCCGGCCGCCCGGTGTGAGCTGCGGCACCCCCCGCCACCGGGGCCCCTGCCGGACGGCCCGGCACCCCGGCCGGGCGGTGCGCGCGGACCCGGCGCCCGGCGGGCACGGACGATCCGGACGCGGCTGGTCCGCGCCACCCTCATCGGTACGGCCACGGCGGTGGCCTGCTCCCGGCTGCTGGTGGGCGGCCGGCCCGTGTTCGAGATCCCCCTCCCGGACGCGCCGGCGCTCGCGCTGCTGCCCGTGTTCCTGCTGTTCGGGGCGGCATCGGGGGTGCTGGGGGCGGCGGACAACAGCCTGGTCACGGGGGCGCCGGCCTGCTGCGACCGCATCACCCGGGTCGGTCCGGTCGCCCGGGCGGCCGTCATCGGCGCCGTCGTGGGCCTGCTGCTCGGCATCGATCCGCCGCTGGCCGGGGGCGGGGACGAGCTGTCCGGGCCCCGCTCACGGGCATGGCGCTCGTCGTGGAGATGACCGGGGCCACCACGCTGCTCGTGCCGCTGCTCACGGCCTGCTTCGCGGCGGTGCTGACCGCCGAGTGGATGGGCAGCGCGCCGATCCACGACGGCCTGCGCCTGCGCGGGACCGATCCACCGCTACGTTGATCCGGTGACCGCACCAGCACCGTCCGTGACACCACCGCCCGCCTCCCCGGCCCGGGCGCTGCTCCCCTTCGTCCTGCCGGCCCTGGTGATCGGGGTGGGGTCGAGCCTGCTGCTGATCGGTGTGAGCGAGGCTGCCGACCTGCTCAA
This sequence comes from Streptomyces subrutilus, assembly GCF_008704535.1. NCBI lineage: Bacteria > Bacillati > Actinomycetota > Actinomycetes > Kitasatosporales > Streptomycetaceae > Streptomyces > Streptomyces subrutilus. Next base: position 6,818,056 of record NZ_CP023701.1, on the reverse strand, counting down.
GAACGTGCTGTGGCAGACCCTGCCCGACGCGATCGGGGTCGGTCGGTGGTCCGTCGCGTGGATGCTGGCGGTCCTGACGGCCACCGGCGTCGCCGTCGGACTCGTGGTGTGGAAGGTGTACGGGCACGCCGGCCCCGACCCCGCCACCACGGGTCTGGTCGACGCCCCCCTGCCGCCCGGCGTGGTGCCGGGGCTGCTGCTGGCGACCGCGCTGGCCTTGGCGGGCGGCGTCAGTCTGGGCCCGGAGAACCCGATCACGGCCGCGAACATCGCCCTGGCCTACTGGCTGGGGCGGCGGCTGTCTCCCGGCAGCCCGGCAACGGTGTGGGTGGCGCTCGGCGCGGCGGGCACGGTGGGGGCGCTGTTCGGGACGCCGATCGCGGCCGTGCTGATCCTCACGGAGTCCATGGTGTCCGCGCCGCGGCCCGTGCCCGCGGTGCCCGGCGGGCGGGCCCCGACCCTGTGGGACCAGCTCTTCGCCCCGCTGATCGCCGCGGGCGCGGGCGGTCTGACGAGCTCGCTGCTGGCCGCTCCCGCCTTCGGGCTGCCGTTGCCGCCGTTCTCCCACCCGCGCTGGCCCGACCTGGTCGCCGCGCTGGTGATCGCGACGGCCGGGGCGGCGGTGGCCCTGGTCGCCGTCTACGCGTTCCCGTACGTCCACCGGTTCTTCCACCTGCTGCCGCACCCGGTGCTGGCGCTTTCGCTGGGCGGTGTGGTGCTGGGCCTGCTCGGCGCGCTCGGCGGCCGGCTCACCCTGTTCAAGGGGCTGGAGGAGATCGGCGAACTGGCCTCCGACGTGGCCGCCTACTCGGCGGGCTCGCTCGCCCTGATGTGCGTGGTGAAGCTCGCCGCCGTCCTGGTGGCCTGCGGTTCGGGCTTCCGCGGCGGCCGGATCTTCCCGTCCGTCTTCGCCGGTGTGGCCCTGGGTTTCACCGCGACCGCCCTGGTGCCTTCGGTGCACCCGGCGGTGGCCGTGACCTGCGGGGTGCTCGGGGTGCTGCTGGCCGTCACCCGGCAGGGCTGGGTCAGCCTGTTCACCGCGGCGATCCTCGCCCCCGACCCGGGACTGCTGCCCCTGCTGTGCGTGGCGCTGCTCCCCGCGTGGCTGCTGGTCAGCGGACGGCCGCAGATGCAGCTGGACGGTACCGGGGCGCCGCTGCGCTGAGCGGCCCCGCGGCCGGCGAACCGGGCGGATTGGCGGGGCGGGGAGCGGGTAGGCGCTCGACGGCCCGGCGGGCGAATCGGACCCGGCCGGACGTTCTCTGCAGAAAGGTGCGCGGGATGCCCGAACAGCCCGAGGCCGAATCCCGGGAGCAGCTCCTGGACGGGCTGCGGGTGGACTCCTCCCGCCCCGAACAGCCCGTGCTGCTCGACGGCAGGGGCCTGCCGGTCAGGACCTGGCGCGAGAACCACCCCTACGACCACCGGGTCCGGCGCGCCGCGTACGACCGCGAGAAGCGGATCCTGCAGATAGAGATGCTCAAACTGCAGAAGTGGGCGCGGGCCACCGGCGCCCGCCTGGTGGTGGTGTGCGAGGGACGGGACGCCGCGGGCAAGGGGGGCACCATCCAGCGGTTCACCGAGCGGCTCAACCCCCGCGGCGCCCGGGTGGTCGCCCTGGACAAGCCGACGGAGCGCGAGGCGGGCCAGTGGTACTTCCAGCGCTACGTCTCGCACCTGCCGGCCGCCGGCGAGATCGTCTTCTTCGACCGGTCCTGGTACAACCGGGCCGGGGTCGAGAAGGTCATGGGCTTCTGCACGGACGCCGAGTACCGGCTGTTCCTGCACCAGTGCCCGTCCTTCGAGGCGATGCTCGTCGAGGACGGCATCCACCTGGTCAAGTTCTGGTTCTCGGTCTCCCGTGCGGAGCAGCGGACCCGGTTCGCGATCCGGCACATCGATCCGGTGCGCCAGTGGAAGCTGTCGCCGACGGACCTGGCCTCCCTCGACCTGTGGGACGACTACACGGCGGCGAAGGTAGCCATGTTCCGGGCGACGGACACCGACCACGCGCCGTGGACCGTGGTCAAGAGCAACGACAAGCGCCGGGCCAGGCTCCAGGCCATGCGCCACCTGCTGTGGCAGGTGGACTACGACAACAAGGACCACGCCGCGGTCGGCCGACCCGACCCGCTGATCGTGGGCGCCGCTGACACGCTGCTGGAGCCCGGCGAGGAGACGACGGCCCTCTCCCCGACCCCGCTCGCCCGGCGGATGGCGGGCCCGGGGGCGCATCCGTAGGACGGCGGAGCCGGCGGGGGCTACGGGGCGAGCAGGGCCGTCCGCAGGCGCGCCAGGACGCGGGCCAGGATGCGGGAGACCTGCATCTGGCTGATGCCCAGTTCGGCGCCGATCTCGGCCTGGGTGAGCTCGCGCTCGAAGCGCAGGTGGAGGATCTCGCGGTCCCGGTCGGAGAGGCGCTCCAGGAGCGGGCCGAGGGTGTGGAGGTCCTCGAAGAGCTCGATCGCCCGGGCGGTCTCCTCGGCGACCGGCTGGCGGTACGGGGACTGCGCGCGTCCGCCCCGCTCCTCCGCGGGGAGCGGCGCGTCCAGGCTTTCGGACGCGTAGCCGTTGGCCGCCACGAGCCCTTCGATCACCGCCTCCTCCGCCAGGCCCATGTGTCCGGCCAGTTCCCGGACGGTCGGGGCGCGGCCGGAGGTCGCGGCGAGGGCGTCGCGCGCCTTCGCGAGGTCGAGGCGCAGTTCCTGGAGCCGCCGCGGGACCCGTACGGCCCAGGTGGTGTCCCGGAAGTGCCGTTTGACCTCGCCGGTGATGAAGGGGAGGGCGAGGGAGGAGAACTCGACGCCGCGGTCCGGTTCGAACCGGTCGATCGCCTTGATGAGGCCGATGGTTCCGGCCTGCACCACGTCCTCCATCTCCGCGCCGGCGCCGCTGCCGGTCCTGCTGCGGAAGCCGCGGGTGGCGAAGTGGACGAGTGACATGTTCATTTCGATGAGGGTGTTGCGGACGTACTGGTGCTGCGGGGTGCCTTCCTCCAGGGTCCTCAGGCGGGTGAAGAACACCTTGGAGAGCTGCTTCGCGTCCAGGGGCGAGACCCGCTGCGGGTCGGCGACGACCGGCAGACCGGCGTCGGAACCGGATGCGGGGCCGGGCGCGTGCGGGACTCCGGCCTCGGGCCGCGCCTTACCGGCGGGACGTGCGGTACGGGCTTCGGCCGCTGCGCTGGAACCGGGCACGACCGCTCCTTCCTTCGTCTTCGGGCGGGACCCTGAGCCTTCCCGCCGGGACGAACGCATGCCAGAGCGTCCGACCCCATCCGTCGGGACCTCCGGTCCACGGACCGGGGCCGTACGTCCCTTGCGCCCCACCGGGGCGCGGCGGGCGCGAGGGCCTACGGACGCGAGGGCCTACGGACGGACCGGTGGGCTCGGCCGAGCGGCGGGCCGAGCCGGGCCGGGCGCCGTCAGCCGGCCGCGATGAACGTGACGACCGTGACCGCGGCCATCGCCGCCTGCGTGTCGCGGATGGCCGTGCGGACGCTCTCGGCCGCCCACTGGCCGTCCGCTATCTCCGCCGTGCGGGCCTCTACCTCGGCCCGGGGCCGGTCCGGGAACGCGAGGCCGTGCAGCTTCGCCGAGTGGATCAGCGCGACGAGGCCGGCCGTCCGACCGTCCGGCTCCGCCCCGCCCAGGACGACGGCGGCGAGCCGGTCGCGCAGCGCCCGCTCCACCGAGGCGTCGGCCTCGGGGAAGCGGCGGACGGGGAAGAGGCCGAGCACCCTGTGCTCCGCCTCGGCGACCGCGCCCCGCTCGTGCAGGCTCTCCACCGCGGCGGCCACGCCCTTGCCGTGGTCCCTGGCCAGCCAGTCCGTCACCCGGCGCTTGCTCCGGCCGCGCATCCAGGCCTCCATCATCGGGATGCGGCTGTCGGGCAGCCGCATCCCGGTCGGCGTGGGATCGACCACTTCGAGGTACTTCCCCGTGACCGACACCCGCCCGGCCAGGACCAGTTCGAGCAGGATGCCGCCCGCCACCGCCCAGCCCACGGCCTGCCGCTGCCGCGTGGCCCCGGACGCGTCGTCCAGGGACAGCAGCATGATCTCCTCGGCCAGCGTGATCGTCATCTTCCGCATCCCCCCGTGTCACGCGCTGTTCACCTTCACCGGATGAAACGCCGTCCCCCGCGGGTCGGTTCCCGCGCGGGAACCGGCCCCGAGTCCGGACCGCGTCCAGGCCCTGCCTTGCGAGGCACCGCACCGGGCGCCCCGGGCTCGACCGACACGATCCGAAGGAGACGGCCTAGCCCGCGAGCTTCTCGTGGAGCTCGGCGAGGTCGGCCAGGAACCACGTCTGGCCGCCCCGGTTGCACTCGCGGACGAAGTCGCGGAACGCGTTGCTGCCCTCGATGTGGTGCGAGACGTCCCCGAGGACCACGACCCCCACCCGGTAGGTGACGAACTTCTGGATGATCTCGCCCGCGACACGGGTGTCGAGCCGGAAGAACGCCCCGTCGAGCCGCTCCACGGGCACGACGACCCATCGGGCCTCGTGGTGGAAGGCGTCGCCGATGCAGAAGTCCAGCACCTCGCGCTCCCCCTTGATGGCCTCGCCCTCGGCGGGGCAGATCAGGACGGTCACACCGTGGACGGTCCGCACCGTGTTGACCGGCGCGGCCTCCTCCGTCGGCTCCTCCCCCGGCGCAAGCGCGGCGGCCTCGGCTGCGGGGTCCGGCGTGAGAACGGCTTCGTCCATGCTGGGGGTGCCTCTCGTTCGGGGTGGCGTCCGGCCACGCGGTGGCTCCAGTCTCCGTGATTCCCGGTCCCGGGCCCACGGGTTTGCCCGGGCGCGGCGCCGGCCGGCCCGCGGTGGGCCGCCCCGCCGGCTACGGCCCGCCGCGCTCCCGGCCGGGGGCGTGGCCGACGGTCACCGCCCGCAGCAGCCATTCCACGGGCCCGTACCGGAACCGGGTCATCAGCCGTGTGCTCAGGGCGAGTTGGACGCCGTAGAGCGCGCACGCCCCGGCCGTGACGACGGCGGGCGGGAGGCGGTCGTACAGCGCGAGTCCGTAGCCGGTGAAGACGAGGGCCATGACCAGGGACTGGCTCAGGTAGTTCGTCAGGGCCATCCGCCCCGCGGGCGCGAGGAGGGCCGTGAGGCGCGCCCCGCGCGGACCCCGCAGCAGCAGGAGCGTTCCGCAGACGTACGCGGCGGTCAGGGCCGGGGCCGTGACCATGCCGACGACCTGGCCGAGCGCCGTCCACCGGGCCCCGAGCGGCCCGCTGGCGGTCAGCGCCATGAACAGGCCGCCGGGCAGCCCGGCGGCCGCGCCGAGCAGGCAGACGCGACGCAGGCGGGTGCGGTCGACGGCCGCGTCGGCGAGGAGGCGCAGCTTGCCGCAGTACAGGCCGACGAGGAAGGCGGCCAGGACGAAGCCGCTCATCAGGAGGGAGGCGAGGAGCGCGTCGGGCAGCTGGTCGAGGTTGGTCCGCAGGACGGCCGCGGCGTCGCCGCGGTAGCCGGCTGTCAGGCCGGGGAAGTCCGCGGCGAGTTCGGCGTCCAGGTCGGCGGACTCGGCGTCGGACAGGAAGAGGGAGACCGAGCCGACGAGCAGCATCAGCGCGCTCGTGCAGCCGTAGAGGAGTCCGGCGGCGCGGCGCGCGGCCCGCGGTGAGCAGCCCCGGGCGGCGACGAGGACCAGGCCGAGGACGGCGTAGGTGATCAGGATGTCGCCGACGTACAGGAGGACGGCGTGCAGGACGCCGAGGGCGAGCAGTCCGAGCGAACGGCGCAGCAGCCGGGGCACGGGGCGGGCTGCGGCGCGGTCGGCGGCCGCGAGCTGGAGGGTGAAGCTGTAGCCGAAGAGGAACGAGAACATCAGGTAGAACTTGCCGACCACGAAGGTCTGCAGGACGCCCTCGACGGTCCGGTCGAGGGCGGAGGCGCCCGGGTCGTGGACGCTGCCGAGGCCGTACGGGCCGGCCATCATGGCCGCGTTGACCAGCAGGATGCCGAGGAGGGCGAAGCCCCGCAGCGCGTCTATCTCCGCCATGCGCGACCGGACCGGTCGCGTGTGCGCGACCACTGCGGTCACGGCTCCCCCAAGTGGTCGTGGACGTACGGGGCGTGCTGCCCGTGACCGCGGACTCCGACGGCCGTGCGGTGGCGCCCAGCCTAGTCGGCCTCGCGCCGGGCGGGCGTCCGGCGGCGGGCCTCCCGCCCGCAGCGCGTGCTCCGGGCCGCCGCACCACTCCCAAAGAATTTTTGCAAAAACCCTTTGGGAGAAGGGCTCGGGCCCCTTACGCTCCCGGAATGACCGGTGACGAACGCAGGCGCGTCCTCGACCCCGAGCAGGACGCGGCGGCTCTCAAGGCCCTCACGCACCCCCTGCGCATCCGGATGCTCGGCCTGCTGCGGCTGGACGGGCCCGCAACCGCGAGCGAACTCGCCGTCCGGACCGGCGAGTCCTCCGCCTCCACCAGCTATCACCTGCGGGTCCTGGCCAAGTACGCGTTCGTGGCCGAGGCGGACCACCGCGACGGGCGCGAGCGGCGCTGGCGGGCGGTGCACTCCGTGACGTCCTGGAACAACGCGGCGATGGAGGCCTCACCGGCCAGCCGGGCCTTCCTCGGCGCGGCCCGCACGGCCCAACTGGAGCACCTGGCCGAGGCCCTCGCCCAGCACGAGGCGGACCTGGCCGCGGGCCGGCTGGGGCAGGAGTGGCTGGAGCCCTCCGGGATCAGCGACCTGGTGCCCCGTCTGTCGCCCGAGTCGCTCACCGAACTGTGGGAGGCCTTCGGCCGCAAGCTGACGGAGCTGACCGCGCGCGACGCGGACGATCCGCGGGCCGCCCACGTCGTCCTGGTGACCGCGGGCCTGCCCCTCGCGCCGCGCGGCCACCGGCCGGACCGGGACGGGGGCGCGGGCCGCGCGGCGTCCGGCCCGGAAGCGGGCGGCGAGGCGGGGGCGGAGCCCGGCTCCGACCGCGGCCCGGCCCCCCGGACGGGGCCGGCCGCCGACACCGCCCCCGGCACAAACACGGGCCCGGCCGCATGAGCGCGTACGCCCTGGACCCGCGCAGCGCGCGCCGCCGTTACGTGACGCTCTGCGTCCTCTTCTGGCTCCCCATGGGCCTGGCGGTCACCCCGCTGGTCCTCCTCTTCACCGAGCGCGGCATGCCCCTCGGGTCCATCGCCGGTTTCTTCGTCGCGCACTCCCTCACCGCGGCCGCGCTCGAACTGCCCACCGGCGGGCTCTCCGACGTCCTGGGACGGCGGCCCGTCCTGGTCGCGGCCGGCGTGCTCAACGCCGCCGCCTTCACCCTGCTGGGCCTGGGCACCGCGCCCTGGCAACTGACGCTCGGCATGGCCCTGATGGGCGCCGGGCGGGCCCTGTCCAGCGGTCCGGCGGAGGCCTGGTACGTCGACACCGTCCAGGCGCACTCCGGCCCCGGCGGCGACACCGGCCCGCACACCGGCACCGGCAGCGACCCGCGCTCCGGGCTGCGCACCGGCCTCGCGCGCGGCAGTACCGCGACGTCGGCGGCCCTCGCGGCGGGCACCCTGCTCGGCGGGGCCCTCCCGTGGCTGCTCTCCCGCGCGTCGGGCACCGGCGCGCGGCTGGGCACGGCCACGTCCGGGGCGGTGCTGCCGCTCTCGGTCCCGGCGCTGCTGGCGGCCCTGATCGAGGCCGGGTTCGCGCTGTACGCCCTCGGCGCGCTCCGCGAGCCTCCCCGCCCCCGGAGCACCCCGCGCGAGGTGTTCCGCGGCATTCCGGCGGCCGTCTCGGAGGGGCTGCGGCTGGGCGGACGCGACGCACTGGTCCGCCGGGTGCTCCTCGGCGCGGCGGCCGCCGGCAGCGCCCTGGCCACCGTCGAACTCCTGACGCCGGGACGGGCCGCGGCGTTCACCGGGACCCCGGAGTCGGGCGCGCTGCTGTTCTCCGTGCTCGCCTGCACCGGCTTCGTCTGCTCGGCGGCCGGCAGCCACCTGGCGCCGCTCACGGCCCGGCTCGCGGGCGGCGGCGAGCGCGCGGTGCGGCTGGGGCTCGGAGCGGGCGCGTTCGGCGTGCTGCTGCTCGGCGCGACGTCGCTGTCTGCGTCGGCGTCGGCGGGCCCGCTCGCGATGGCCCTCGCGGCGGGTGGCTACGGTCTCGTGTACTTCGGGCTCGGTGCCGCGGGGCCGAACCAGAACGAGCTGCTGCACCGGCGCGTCGCCCGCGCCGGACGCGCCACGGCGCTCTCCGTGCAGTCGCTGGCCCTGCAACTGACCGGCGCCCTCACCGGCCTGGTGATCGGTGTCCTGCCGGAGGGGCCGGCGCGCTGGCTGCCGGGCGGTGCGGCGCTGGTGGCGGGCGCGCTCGTCTGGCTCCGGCGGACCGGGACCGGCCGGCTCCCCGCCCGTACGGCGACGGCGAAGGCGACGGCCGAGGGCGCCGCGAAGGACCCGACCGCCGGGAGCCGGAGCGGGACCCCGCCCCGGGCCGTGCGCGGTTCGTCGCGGTAGACCGCGCTGCGGTACGGGTGTCCGCGGGGGCGGCGCGCAGCCCGTGGCCGCCGTCGATGCACGAGGGTCCGGGAACCGCTGCTCCGGAGCGGTCGGGACCCGGCCGGCCGCCGGCCGCCCGGCCCGGCTCAGGTCCGGGCGGCCGCGGCGGCGGCCAGGCAGCGGCGCAGTACGTCGGGGGTGACCGCCTCCAGGGAGTCCGCGAAGGTCCGCGGCCCCGAGGGCGGGACGGCCAGCAGGGACGGCACGACCAGGACGGCGCACCCGGCGGCCTCGGCCGAGGCCGCTCCGTCCGGTGAGTCCTCCACGGCCACGCACCGCTCCGGTGCGAGGTGGAGGCGGGCCGCGGCGGTCCGGTAGGGGTCCGGGTGCGGCTTGGTGCGGGCGGTGTCGTCCGCGGACAGGGTGAACGCGAAGGGGACATGGGCCAGCGAACCGCCGACCACCGAGTCCACGACCACCCGCGGTGAGGCGCTGACCAGCGCGAAGGGCACCCCCTCGGCCTCCAGCGCGGTCAGCAGCCGCTGGGCGCCGGGCCGCATCGGGGCCCCGTCCTCCACCCGGTCGAAGAAGCCGCCGGTGAGCGCGGCCGCGACCTCGGCGGGGTCCCCCGCGCCCGCGGTCCGTACGAGGTGGGCCGCGGTGTCCTCCACCGCGCGGCCGACCACCTCCGGGGCGTCCGCCCCGGTGAGGGTGTGGCCGAGGCCCGCGGCGATCTCCTCGGTGGTCCGCCACCACAGGACCTCGGTGTCGACGAGCGTGCCGTCCATGTCGAACAGGACCGCCCCGAGGCCGTTCACGGGGTCCTCGCCACGACGAGCACGGGCCGTTCGGCCAGGCCCAGGGCGGCGCGGGCACCGGGCGCCAGGGCACCGGCGTCGCGCGAGGGCAGGTCGGCCTTGACCCGCAGGCCGCCGGGGAGTTCGAGGTGGAGCCGGGTGACGGAGCCGAAGAAGGAGGCGGAGACCACGACGGCGCCGCCCTCGGGGTCGGGGGCCGCCGTCACGTTCTCGGGGCGTACCAGCACCTCCACGTCGGAGGCGGCCGGCACCGGGCCGTCCACGGGCAGCCGTACGCCCGCGGCCGGTACCTCGACCTCGGGCGCGCCGGAACCGGAGCCCGCACCGGTGCCGGTGAGCCGTCCGGGCAGCCGGTTCATGGTGCCGACGAACTCGGCGACGAAGGGTGTGGCGGGGCGCTCGTACAGCTCGGCGGGGGCGGCGCACTGCTCCAGCCTGCCGGCGTTCAGGACCGCGACCCGGTCGGCCATCGAGAGGGCCTCCTCCTGGTCGTGGGTGACGAAGACGGTGGTGATGCCCAGCGACAGCTGGAGGCGGCGGATCTCCTCGCGCAGGGTGGCCCGGACCTTGGCGTCCAGGGCGGACAGCGGTTCGTCGAGGAGCAGGACGCGCGGCCTCAGGGCCAGGGCGCGGGCGAGCGCGACGCGCTGCTGCTGGCCGCCGGACATCTGGTGCGGGTAGCGGTCCCCGTGGTCCGGGAGGCCGACCAGGTCGAGCAGTTCGGCGGCGCGTTCGTGGCGGTGGCCGGCGGGCACCTTGCGCACGCGCAGGCCGAAGGCGACGTTGTCGCGGGCGCTGAGGTTGGGGAAGAGGCTGTACGACTGGAAGACCATCCCGGCGTCGCGGCGGTTGGCCGGGACCCGGGTGATGTCCTGCCCGTCGAGCAGGACCTCGCCGGAGTCGGGCTGTTCGAAACCGGCCACGACGCGCAGCGCGGTGGTCTTCCCGCAGCCGGACGGGCCGAGCAGGGCGAGGAGTTCACCGGGCTCGACGGTCAGGTCGAGCCCGTCGAGCGCGACCGTGGATCCGAACGCGCGGCGCAGGCCGCGGAACTCGACACGGGCGCCGCCGGGCTCGGCGGAGCCGGGCTTCCCGGCCGCGGGGTGGGTGGTGGACATGGGGGTCAGGACTCCTTGCGGGAGGTGGTGGCTGCGGTCGCGGTGGAGGCGGGGGCGGCGCCGGCCCGGGAGAGGGCGAGCAGCAGCAGCCAGGTGATCAGGAGGCTGAGGATGGAGACGGCGACCGACATCCGGGCCTGGGCTCCCGAGATCGAGACGATCCACACGGCGAACGGCCGGAAGCCGAGGAGGGAGGCGATGGTGAACTCGCCCAGGACCAGGGCCAGGGTGAGGAAGGCGGCTCCGGCGAGGGAGGCCCGCAGGTTCGGCAGCAGGACGCGCAGCACGACGTGGGGCCAGCCCGCGCCGCAGCTGCGGGCGGCCTCGACGAGGGTCGGCACGTCGACCGCGCGGAGTCCCGCGTCGAGCGAGCGGTGGACGAAGGGGAGCGCCAGCACCGTGTAGGCGAGGACCAGGACGACCGGGAACCGCTCGTCCTGGACGGCGAGGAAGGTCTGGTAGAGCGGGGTCCGCGACAGGTGGTCGGGGCCCCAGCGCAACACGGTGGTGATCCCGGTGACCAGGGCGATGGGCGGCACCACCAGCGGCAGCATGCACACCACCTCCACCACGGGGCGCAGGCGCGGGGAGCCGATGCGTACGGCGATCAGCGCGGGCACCGCGAGCAGCAGGGACAGGGCGATGGTCGCGGCGGCGAGGCCCAGGGAGAGCAGCAGGCTGCGGGTGAAGCCGTCCGCGGCGAGCAGGCCGGTGTACGCCTCGAAGGAGATGCCCCGGCCGGGCACGTGCACGGTGAAGACGAACGAGGCGACGAGCGGGACGAGGAAGTACGCGCCGGCCAGGGCGAGGACGGCGCCGCGCCAGATCCGCGGCCGGGGCGGGCCGGCCCGGCGGGGCTCGGGCCGGGGTGCCGGGCGCGCGGTGTCGGCGCCCGGCACCCCGGCCGGTGCGTGGGGTGCGGTCGGGGTCATCGCAGCCATCGGGCGCTCCGTCGCTGGAGGGGCAGGTAGACGGCCATGACCAGGCCGGCGATCAGGATCATGTCGAGGCCGAGGGCGAGCGCCACGTTCTCCTGGCCGGTGAGGACGTTCCCGGAGAGCGCGTCCGCGATCTTGAGGGTGACCAGGGGGACGGAGCCGCCGACGAGGGCGGCGGCGGTGGCGTGTGCGGCGAAGGCGGTGCCGAAGAGCAGGACGAATCCGCCGAGCAGGGAGGGTGCGAGGACCGGCAGGCCGACGTGGCGCCAGAACTGGCCCGCGGTGGCGCCGCTGTTCTGGGCGGCTTCGCGCCATTGCGGGCGCAGCCCGTCCAGCGCGGGGGCGATCACCAGCACCATCAGCGGGGTCAGGAAGTACAGGTAGACCACGGTGAGCCCGGTGAAGGAGTACAGGTTCCAGCCGAGGCCGCCGAGGTCGGCGAGCCGGGTGACGACTCCGGAGATCCCCGCGGTGGCGATGAACGCGAAGGCGAGGGGGACGCCGCCGAAGTTGGCGAGCACGCCGGAGGCGGTGAGGGTGGCGCCGCGCAGGCCCGCCGAGCCGGAGGTGACCACGGCCTGCGCGATCACCACGCCGAGGACGCCGCCGATGAGCGCGGTGAGCGCGGAGAGCTGGACGCTGCCGATGAGCGAGTCCAGGTAGGGGCCCTGGAGCGAGCGGGCGAGGTGTTCGCCGGTCAGTGCGGTGGCGCCGCTCGCCGGGTCGCTGCGGGTGACGGCGCCGAAGGCGATGGCGCCGAGCGGCAGTCCGAAGCACAAGCCGGTGAAGGCGAGGAGCGGGAGGACCGCGAGCCAGGTGCGCGGGCCGCGCCGCCGGCGGCGGGCGGCGCCGCCGGCGGTGCGGTCGACGGGCGGGGCCGTCGGCGTGCGGGGGGTGGTGGAGGGGGACATCAGGAGAGGGCCTTGTCCCACTTCTCGGCGAGGGCGGCCTTGGCCTGGTCGAGCTCCGCGGAGGCGGGGAAGGCCGGGGTGCCCTGGACCTGGGGCAGCTGGGTGACGGCGTCCTTGTCGGCGGTGCCGTCCTGGGTCATGGCGGGCAGCAGGACCGGGCGGGCGTGCCCCTTGAGCCACAGGTTCTGGCCCTCGGCGCTGTAGAGGAACTCCATCCAGAGGCGGGCGGCCGCCGGGTTGGGGGCCTCCTTGTTGATGGCCTGCGAGTAGAACTGGGCGAAGACGCCGTCGGTGGGGACGGCGACCTTCCAGTCGACGCCCTTGCCCTTGAACTGCTCGGCGTAGCCGGCGTTCAGGTAGTCCCAGTCGATGGAGATGGGCGTCTCGCCCTTCTCGACGGTGGCCGGGGTCGACTCGACCGGGATGAAGTTCCCGCTCTTCTTCAGCCGGCCGAAGAAGTCGATGCCGGGCTGGATGTCGGCGAAGGAGCCCTGGTTGGCGAGCGCGGCCGCGTAGACGCCGCCGAAGGCCGAACCGGACTTGGTGGGGTTGCCGTTGAGGGCGACCTTGCCCTTGTACTCGGGCTTCAGGAGGTCGGCGAAGGTCTGCGGGCAGGTGGGGATGCGGGCGGCGTCGCAGCCGATGGAGACGTAGCCGCCGTAGTCGTTGTACCAGCGGCCCTCGGGGTCCTTCTGGGTGTCGGGGATCTTGTCCCAGGCGGTGACCCTGTACGGGGCGAAGAGGTTCTCGGAGGCGCCGCTGCGGGCGAAGGCGATGCCGAGGTCCAGTACGTCCGGGGCGCGCGTCTGGCCCTTGCGGGACTTGACGGCGGCGATCTCGTCGGCGCTGGAGGCGTCCGGGTTCTCGCTGTTCACCTTGATCTTGTACTTGGCCTCGAAGGCCTTGATGATCTCGCCGTAGTTCGCCCAGTCCGGGGGCAGCGCGATCACGTTGAGCTGGCCCTCCTTCTGCGCGGCGGCGGTGAGGGCCTCCAGCGAGCCGAAGTCGGCCGCCGAGACGGCGGCGCCCGGCTTCTTCCCGGTCTGCGCGCCGTCGGCGCCGGCGGGCTGGTCGGGGGCGGCGCCGCACGCACTGAGGGTGGTGAGGACGGCGGCGCCGAGCAGGACGGCCGCACCGCGACGGGCGGAGGAACTGAGCACGGTCTCTCCCGGAGACGGAGACAAGCGAGGGAATCACTTGTCTGAACAAGTTGGCTCCAGTTCGCCCGGGTCCGCTGTACGCCCGGTGAACGGCGCCTGTCCCCCGGAGCACGACTCGACGAAGAGCGGAGAATGACCGAAAGCAGCCGTGCCGGCAGCTGTTGGGACGATCATGGGTGCCCGGGGCGGACGCTTCCGGCACACCGCGATCAGGGGGCGAACGGCATGGGCACGGTCCGGTATCTGGAGATCGCCGCGGCGCTGCGCGAGGCGATCCTCTCCGGCGCGCTCCCGGTCGGCGGCCGGCTGCCGTCGGAGAGCGATCTGGCCGCCCGCTGGTCCGCCTCGCGCGGCACGGTCCGCCAGGCGGTGGCCACCCTCGCCGCCGAGGGCCTGATCGGCTCCCGGCAGGGCGCGCGCCGGGTCGTCCTGCGCCACGAGCGGCGGCACAGCTTCGCCGAGCTGAACAGTTTCGCCCAGTGGGCCGAAGGGCTCGGGCACGAGGCCGGCAGCCGCTTCCTGTCCCGCACCCGGCGCCCGGCCACCGCCGAGGAGGCGGCCAGGCTCGCGCTCGCGCCGGGCAGCGCCGTGCTGGCCGTGCTGCGGCTGCGGCTGCTCGACGGGGAACCGGTCATGGTGGAGCGCACCGCGTACGCCGACTGGGTCGCGGCCGAGGTCGAGGCGATGCCGGTGGACTGCCGGTCCGTCATGGACAGCCTGGCCGAGGGCTCCGGCACGGTGGCGCACCACGGGGAGCACCTCCTGGACGCGCTCGCCGCGGGCAGCGAGGACGCCCGGCTCCTCCGGGTGCGGCGGGGCAGCCCGCTTTTGCGCCAACGGCATGTCTCGGCGACCGCGGCCGGCCGCCCGATCGAGTGGTCGGACGACCGGTACCGGGCGGGCAGCGTCACGTTCAGTGTGAGCAACTCGGCGGTAGCAACCCCGTTGGAGCGGCGCACCGGTGACCGGTGAGCACGCGGGCGCGGGGGCCGGTCCCGCCGGGCCCGCGCGGGGCGTCAGGCCGTGCGCGCCGCCTCCGCGACCGCGTCCGGCAGCCAGTCGGCGGTGCGCCCGAAACCGAAGCCGAGGGCCGCGGCCCGCCCGTTGTCCATGGCGTAGGGCCGGTCGAAGGAGTACGGCGAGGCCTCGGCGCCCGCCGCCACGACCCGGTAGCGCGGCCGGCGGCCGAGCACCCGGCCGGCCTGCTCGCACAGGGCCCGTACGTCGAGGGTCCCGTGGGAGGCGGCGTTGACGGGCCCGGTGAACTCCCCGTCCGCCGCCCAGTGCAGCAGCTCCGCGATCTCCAGGTGGTGGACGAACGAGGAGGCGTACGGGGCTTCGTGGACGTCGACCGGGGTTCCGGAGCCGATCCGCTCGACGTAGTGCGCCAGCCGCCCGGTGAAGTCCGCCGGGCCGCCGCCCAGCACGTGCGCGACGCGCACCGAGGCGTACGGGAAGACCGGTTCGCGCAGGAAGACGGCCTCGGCCTGCCGCTTCCCCTCGGAGTACGTGCGCGCGGGGCCGAGCACCCGCTCGACCTCGCCCGTGTCGTGCCACGGGAGGGCGGCCACGGCCGGCAGGACCGTGGGGTCGAGGTGTTCCTCGGCCACCGGGACGGGCCGCGGCGGGCGCGCCGGGCCGGGCAGGGTGGCCGGGTTGTACACCTCGATCGTCGAGGTCATCACGTAGCGCCCGGTGCGGCCCGCGAACACCCGGCGGGCGACGGCGGCCTGGAGCGGCGTGTAGCAGACCTGGTCCACGACGGCGTCGAAGGTCCGCGCGCTGAGCGCCGCGAGCAGGGCGGGTTCGTCGTCGCGGTCGGCGCGGAGGTGTCCGACGCCGGGGGGCGGGGCCGCGGAGCCGCGGTTGAGCACCGTGACGCGGTCCCCCGCGTCACGCAACCGCGCGACCAGGGTCTTTCCGAAGTACCGGCTTCCGCCGATCACGAGAATGTTTCGCATGCCCACGACAGTGCCGCTGTATCGTCCCCGACGGAACGGATGAACGGCTGAACACGTCGTAAGGACAACTGATGATCGACGTGCAGCGGTTGCGCGTCCTGCGCGCCGTGGCCGAGCACGGCAGCTTCAACCGGGCGGCCGCCGCGCTGATGCTGACCCCGTCGGCCGTCTCCCAGCACGTGGCCTCCCTGGAGCGGACCCTCGGGCATCCGGTCGCGGTGCGCAGTACCCGCGGGGTGACCCTGACCGAGTCCGGCCGACTGCTGGTGGAGGCGGCGCAGACGGTGGCCGACGAGCTGGACCGGGTCCGCCGCGCCATCGACCGGCTCGCGGCCCCGCGGCCGCGGCTGACGGTGGCGACCTTCACCAGCGGCGGGCGGCACCTGCTGCCGGGGGCCCTGGCCCGGTTCGTGGCCGTGCACCCGGAGGTGGAGCTGACGGTGCTGGAGACCGAGCCGGAGGCGGCCGTGCCGATGGTCCGCTCCGGCGCCGCCGACCTCGCCCTGGCCTACCACTTCGACGGGCCGCCGCCGGTGCGGCGCGACCGGCGCCCGGGGCTGGACTGGGTCCCGCTGATGGAGGATCCGCTGTGGCTCGTCCTGCCCCCGGGGCACCGCCTGGCCCACCGGCCCTCGCTCGCGCCCGCCGAACTGGCCTCCGACCGTTGGGTGTTGGGCTGCCTGAAGACGGAGGCCTTCCTGCGCCGCTACGCGGGGCTCGCCGGCTTCGACCTCCGCGTCGCGGCTTCCACCACCGACTACTTCTTCGCGCAGACCCTGGTCGCCTCGGGGGTCGGGGTCTCCCTGGTCCCGCACGTCTCGCTGGCCCCGGCTCCCGGCCTGACCGCGGTCCGCGTCGAACCGCCGCGGCCCGCCCGGCACATCGGCGTCGTCCTGCCCCGCCCGCACCCCGCCCAGCCGTACGCACGGGCCCTGGCCGAAGCCCTGGCCGAGGCCGCCGCCGACCCGGACGGCGGCCGGACCGGCGGGCCGGACCCCGCGCCCGGCGCCGCCCCGCCGAACGGAGCCCGCCCGTGAACCCTCCCGCCGACCACCTGCTGCACGGGCTCGCCGCCAACCCGGCGCTCCCCGCCGCCCTCCTCGACCGGCTGGTCGCCCTGGTGGTGGAGCGCTCCACCCGCCCGGGCCCCGGCGACGAGCCCTCCTCCGGCTGGCTGGCCACCGAGCTGGCCTACCGCCCGGACCTGGACCCGGGCCGGGCCCGCGCCCTCGCCGCGCTCGGCGAACCCCTCGCCGTCCTGCTGGCCTACCGCGGCCGGCTGGCGCCCGCCGACGTCGACCCGGTCCGGCAGCCGTACGCGGCCGTGGCCCTCCTCGACGCCGGTTTCGGCGAGCCCTCGACGGCCCGGCTCCTCGCCGCCCACCCGGAGCCCGCCGTCCGGTGGAAGCTCGCCTCGTGCCCCGGCCTTCCGGCCGACGTCGAGGACGCCCTCGCCGCCGACCCGGACGCGGGGGTCACGGCGGAGTTCGCGCTGTGGGCGGGCCCCCGCGCCGCCGCCCGACTCGCCCGGCATCCGCACGCCGAGGTCCGTTACGCGGCCGCCGGCAACGAGGCGGTGGGGCCGGCCGCGCTCGCGGCACTGATCACCGGCGACGCACTGCCGCCGGCCGCGTCCTGCCGGGTCTGCGACGGGCCCGCCGTCCCGTTCACCCCCCATCCGTACGCCGCGCCCGACGAGCGCGAGCTGCGGCCGGACGCCTCCTGCGGCGGCGCGCACGCCTCCACCGTCCACGAGACCCGGCAGCGGGCCCTGCTCAACCCCTCGACCCCCGCGGAGCTGGCCCTCGCCCACGCCGGCGGCCCCGCGACAGCGCTGCGGCGGGCGCTCGCCGGGCGCACCGACCTGCCGGCCGCCGCCTGCGCCCGGTTCGCCGCGGACCCGGACCCGGCCGTCCGCGCGGCCGTCGCCGCGAACCCCGCCACCGGCGAACCCCTGGTGCGCGCCCTCGCCGCCGACGCGCACACCGAGGTCCGGCGCGCCGCCGCCCGGCACCCGCGGCTCCCGCTCGACCTCCTGCCGGCGCTGGCCGCCACCACCCGCGCCGCGCCCGAGCCGGTGCCCCGGCTGGCCGCGGCCACGGAGGCGGAGCTCGCACGGCTGGCCGCCGCGCCGCAGGCCCCCGTACGCCGATGGGTGGCCCGGGTCCCCACGCTGCCGAGGGAGCTGGCGCAGGAGCTGGCCGCCGATCCGGACGCCTCGGTGGCCCGGGCCGTCGCACCGCACCCGGGGCTGTCGCAGGAGGTGCTGCACGCGATGGCCGCCCGGCACGGCGCGCAGGTCCACGCCTCGGTGGCCGCCAACCCGGCCGCCTCCGGGGCCCTGCTGGAGGTGCTGGCCGGGCACGAGCCGCCCGTACGGAAGGCCCTGTCGGCCGTCGCGGTGCATCCGAACGCCACGGCCGCGGCCCTGCTGCCCTGCCTGGCCGACGGCCGGGCCGGGCCGTCGGCCGCGGCCCACCCCGCCCTCCCGGCCGCGGTCCTCGCGGACCTGCTGCTGGGCGGCGACCCGGCCCTGGCGGAGGCCGCGGCCGCCAACCCCTCGCTGCCGGCCGACCTGATGGCCGGGCTGTGGCGGCGCCGCACCCGGTGAGCGGCCCGGCGGCGCGGCCCACGTGGGTGAAAGTCCCCGTCCCACCGCTTCCCACCTGGGGTGCGGTCCGTTGGGAGGGGCATGCGCACCCCGCTGGACGCCCCGATAGACGCTCCCGTTCCGCCCGCCGCCCGCGCCCTCGCCGGGCCCCTGTCCGAGTCCCCCGTCGAGCCCGTGCCCGAGGCCCGTTCGGACCGGCTCCCCCGCCTGCGGTCCACGCTCGGGGCCGACGGCGTCCTCGCCGTCACCCTGGCCGGGGAGTTCGACCACTACACCTGCGCCCCGTTGCGGGACCTCCTCGCGGACGGCGCCGCGCGCGGCGCCCGCCACCTCGTCGTCGACGCGGCCCGTGTCGGCTTCTGCGACTCGTCGCTGCTGCACGTACTGGACCGGTGGGTGCGCGGCGGCCGCGGCCTGGAGCTGTCCGCCGCCTCCGCCCCGGTCCGCCTGCTGCTGGGCCTGGCGGCCCGCATCCCCCAGTGCCCCGGAGGCTGGTTCGACCCGGCCTAGGAGCACACCGCCGACCCGGCCCCGCGCCCCGGCCCGGCTGGTCCGGCCGGGCCGGGGCGATCGTTCTGTGAGCACTTCACCCCAGAAGTCTTCCCCTGTGCTTTCGAATCTGACAACATCGTCCGCTATCCGGTGCCATGGGTCCGGATGGGGGAGGAACAAGGCACATGCTCGGCTTCGTCATGCGCCGGCTGC
This sequence comes from Streptomyces subrutilus, assembly GCF_008704535.1. Taxonomy (NCBI): domain Bacteria; kingdom Bacillati; phylum Actinomycetota; class Actinomycetes; order Kitasatosporales; family Streptomycetaceae; genus Streptomyces; species Streptomyces subrutilus. The sequence goes on along the minus strand of NZ_CP023701.1, from coordinate 6,799,391 downwards.
GCGGGCGATTGCCGCTCGCCGCCGCCGTGCTGTTCACCGTACTGATCACCACGACGGTGCTCACCGCGCTGCTCGCGTTCACCCGCGGCGTCGGCGAGGCGGGCCTGCGCCAGGCCCTCCAGGGCCGGGAGCACGACCGGTCCACCGTCGTGGTCACCTCCGACCGGCCGGCCGGCGCGCGCGGCGCGGACGAACAGGCGGTGCGCGCTTTCGCGGCCAAGCTGTTCGGGCCCGTCCCGGTCGCCGTCGACAGCCTGGCGCGCAGCCGCTCGTACGGGCTGCCCGGTCCGGCGGCCTCCGGCAAGGAAGCCGACCTGACGCTGCTCGCCTCCTTCGACCGCGCGCACGTACGGCTCCTCGCCGGCCGGTGGCCGCAGGCCCAGACGGCCCCCGGCCGGGTCGCCGTGGCCGTCCCCCGGGCGGCGCTGACGCGGCTCGGGCTGGCCGAGGCGGCGCTGCCCGCCGAGGTGCGGCTGGCCGACCGGTACGGCGGCGCCCCGCTCGACGTGCTGGTGACCGGCGTGTACCGGGCGGCCGACCCCGCCGATCCGTACTGGACGCTCGACCCCCTGGGCGGGCGCGAGCTCCAGGTCAGCAGCTTCACCACCTACGGCCCGCTCCTCGTCGACGACTCCGCCTTCACCTCCGGCGCCGTCCCGCAGAACGGCCGCGGTTCGCTGCTGGACCCCGACTTCCGCTCCGTGCGCACCGCCGAGGCGGAAGCGATCCGCGACCGGGCCGCCGGCCTGGCGCCCGGGACGGGCGGACCGGGCGGCGCCGGAGCCGCGGCGGGTGCGCTGAAGGCCCCCGCCGGCTTCCAGGTGAAGACCGAACTGCCCCGGCTGCTGGACGAACTGGCCTCCGGGCAGACCGTCGCCCGCTCCACGCTGATGGTCGGCGCCCTCCAGCTCGCCGTGCTGGCGGCGGCGGCACTGCTGCTGGTCTCACGGCTGCTGACGGAGCGGCAGGAGTCGGAACGGGTGCTGCTGACCGCCCGCGGCGCCTCGCGCCTGCGGCTCGGCACGCTCGGCACGGTCGAATCGCTGCTGCTGGCCCTACCCGCCGCGGTGCTCGCCCCGCTGCTCACGCCGCCCCTGCTGAAGCTGCTCCACTCCTTCGGGCCGCTGTCCCGGATTCCGCTGGACACCTCCGGCGGCCCCCTCCTGTGGCCGGTCGCCGCCGCCTGCGCCGCGGGCTGCGTCCTGCTGACCGCGCTGCCCCCCGTGCTGCGCGGGGCCGGGGCCGCCGCCCTGCGCCGCAGCGGCCGGCGCCAGGCCCTCGTCGCGGGCACCGCCCGCTCCGGCGCCGACCTGGCGCTGGTGGCCCTGGCCGTGATCGCCTACCGCCAACTCGACCGCTACAGCGGCTCGGGGACGCCCGCGGCGCGGCCCGGGACCGGTGACGGGCTCGGCATCGACCCGGTCCTGGTCGCCGCCCCGACGCTGGCCCTGTGCGCCGGGACCCTGCTCGCCCTGCGCCTGCTGCCCTTCGCCGCCCGGCTCGGCGGCCGGATCGCCGAACGGGGCAGCGGGCTGGGCCCGGCGCTCGTCGGCTGGCAGCTCGCCCGCCGCCCCAAGCGGGCCACGGGGCCGGTGCTGCTGCTCGTCCTGGCCGTGTCCAGCGGGGTGCTGGCCCTCGGGCAGCACAGTGCCTGGACCGCCTCGCAGCGGGACCAGGCCGACTTCGCCACCGCCGGCGGCCTGCGCATATCCGGCAGCGACCTGCCCCCGATGGGCCGGGGCGGCCGGTACGCGGCGCTGCCCGGCGGCGAGGGCGTGATCCCGGTCGTGCGCACCCGGCAGGAGCTGCCCGGCGGGAAGCCCGCCCAGGTGCTCGCCCTGGACGCGCTGGCCGCGGGCGAGCGGATCCCGCTCCGCGCCGACCTGCGCGACGAGCGGCCGGTGCGGGAGCTGTTCGCACCGCTCGCGGCGGCCCGCCCGGCCCCCGGCGACGTCATCGAACTCCCCGGCCGGCCCCGCCGGATCGACCTGGACGTGACGGTCCGCCCGTCGGCCGTCACCGAGGCGCCCAGTCTCGGGCTGCTGCTGCGGGACCGCTTCGGGCTGACCCACCGCTCGCCGATGCTGCGCCTGCCCGCCTCCGGCGACGGCACCGTCTCGGTGGACCTCGACACGCTGACCGGGGCCCCGCTCGGGACCGCCGCGCAGCCGCTGGCGCTGGCCGGGGCCGTGCTCTCCTACCGCGGGCCGGACGGCCTGTCCGCCGACGCGGCCGACGGGCCCCAGGACCCCGCCGAGCTGACCGTCCGCCGGATCGCCGTGGCCGACGCGCCCGGCGGACCCGGCGTCACCGTGCCCGTACCCGCTCCGGCCCCCGCCTGGACGCTCGACGCCCCGCCCGCGCTCCGCGGCGGCCCACCCGGCGAGGTGCTGCCCGTTCCGGCCTCCGGGCCGGGCGCGGGCGCGCTGCTGCGGCTGCGCTACCAGGGCGGACCCGACGGGGGCAGCGGCTTCCGGATCGCCCTGACCCCCGGCAGGCCGCCCGCCGCCGAGGTGCCCGGGATCGCCACCCGGGCCTACCTCGCCGCGGTCGGCGCGGCGGTGGGCGACGTGGTGCCCGTCCCGCTGGGCGATTCCACCGTGCCGGTGCGGATCACGGCGGCCGTGGGCTCGCTGCCGGTGGCCGGCGACACCGCGCTCGCCGTCGACCTGGCCACCGCCGGACGGCTGCTGGCGGCCGACGGGGTGCGCGAGCTGCCGCCCGCCGCCGAGTGGTGGATGCCCGCCCGCTCCGCCTCCGACCCGCTGCCCGCACGGGCCGCCGCCGAGCTGCGCGCCGGCGCCGGAGCCCAGCAGGTGGAGCTGCGCGAGGAGGCCGCCGCCGCCCTGCTGGACGACCCGTTGAGCGCGGGCCCGCAGTCCGCCCTCGCCGCGCTGGCCCTGGCCTGCGCGGTCCTGGCCGCGATCGGCTGCGCGGCCGCCGCCGCGGCCGCCGGGCGGGAGCGGTCGCGCGAGTTCGCGGTGCTGCTGGCCCTCGGCACGCCGCGCGGCAAGCTGACCCGTACGGCCGCGGCCGAGAGCGGCCTGCTGGTCGGCCTGGCCAGCGCCGTCGGAATCGGGCTCGGCGCCGCGATCGTCCACCTCATGGCACCGCTGGTGGTGCTGACCCCGGCCGCGCGGCCCCCCGTGCCGCCGGTCCTGGTGGACCTGCCGGCCCCCGCCATCCTGTTGATGGCCGCCGCGATCGCGGCGGTGCCCCTGTGGTCGGCCGTGCGCGGCGCCCGCAACGACCGCGACGTCACCGTACGGCTGCGGAACCTGGAGGACATGTGACCGGCCAGGCCCGCACCCCCGGCGGACGGCGCGCGCCGGGGCCCGCGCCCTGGGTGCGCACCCGGTTGCGCGCGGCCCCGTTGGCCGCGCTGCTGGGTGTCGCGCTGGCGTTCGTCGCCGTCCTGCTGGCGGCCGCGCTGCCGCGGGCCGTCGACCGGGGCGCCGACCAGGCCCTGCGGTCCTTCCTGCACGACCGGGGGCCGAGCCAGACGAGCCTGACCGCGACCGCGACCTCGCGGCACGGCACGATGACTCCGGCGGAGCTGGACTCCGTGCTGGGCACGCTCCGTTCGCGGACCGGCGACGCCCTGCGGCTGGACCCGAGCGGTCCGGTGCACGGGGCGCGCGCCCTGCGCGGCCGGGCGCTGGCCAACCCGGAACTGCCCCGGCCCGAGACGGTCGACCCGCTGCTCAACCTGGTCCACCTGCCGCAGGCGGCCGAGCACACCACGATGGTGGCCGGTCGGCGGCCGGCCGCCACCGCGCCCGACGCGCCCGTGGAGGTGGCCCTGGCCCGGAGCACGGCCGCGACGCTCAACGTGTCGCTCGGCACCGTGCTGGACACCCGTCCGAACATCTTCGGCACGGCCCGCGCCGTGGTGGTGGGCCTGTACGACGCCACCGACACCGACGGCGTGTACTGGACCGACCTGCCCTGTCTGACCAAGGCCTGTCTCTCCGCCACCCCCGCGCTGCCCCCGCAGCAGTTCTGGCAGGCCGGCGCGCTGATCGCCGCGGAGTCCCTCGACCGGCTCGCGCCCTGGGGGGAGACCGCCGAGTACTTCTGGCGGCTTCCGGTCGACACCGGTTCGCTGCGGGCAGACCGGCTGCCCTCCGCGGCCAAGGAGACCGCGGCCTTCGTCGCGGGGCCGACCGCGTCCGGGCTGACCTCCGCCGTCGGCCGGTCCGACCTGCGCATCTCCTCCCGCCTGCCCGACCTGTTCGAGCAGGCCCGGGCCCGGGAGCGGGCCGCCGCCCCGCTCGCCGCGATCGGTCCGGCCGGGGTGGCGGGCGTCGCGGCGGTCGTCCTGTGCCTGGCCGCCGCGCTCGGCGGGGACCGGCGCGAGGCGGAACTGCGGCTGCTGCTGGCGCGCGGCGGCTCGCGCACGTCCATCGTGCGGCGGCTGCTCGCGGAGGGTGCCGTGACCGTGCTGCCGGGCTCCGCGCTGGCCTGCTGGCTCGCGCTGCTGCTGGTGCCCGGCCCGCGGATGGCGGCCTCCCTGCTGGCGGCCTCGGCCGTCGCCCTCCTCTCCCTGCTGGCGTTCCCGGTCCGGGCCTTCGTGCTGCTGTCACCGCCGCGCGGGCCCGGCCCCCGGCGCCGGCTCGTCGCCGAGCTCCTCGTCCTCGCGGCCACCGCCGCGGCCGTGTTCGAGGTGCGCCGGCGCGGGGTGGCACCGGCCGGCGCCGGGCTGGACCCGCTGCTGGTCGCCGCCCCGCTGCTGCTGGCCCTGTCCGGAGCGCTGCTGCTGTCCCGGCTCCAGCCCGCCGTGGTGGGCCTGGTCGCGCGCGCCGCGGGCCGCGGGTCCGGGGTGGTCGGCTTCCTCGGCCTGACGCGGGCGGCTCGGGGCACCGGGAACCGCGCCCGTCCCTCGGTGCTGCCGCTGATCGCGCTGCTGCTCGCCGTCACCACGGGCGGGTTCGGGGCCACCGTGCTGGGCACGGTGGAGGGCGCCCGGCTCCAGGCGGCCCGCCAGGCCGTCGGCGGGGACGGCCAGATCTCGGCGCCGGACGGGCAGTCGCTGCCGCCGGAGCTGGTCCGGGCCGCCGCCGCGCTGCCCGGGGTGCGGACGTCCGTACCCGTGTGGACCCGTGGCGACGGGTCGGTGACCGGCGCCGGCCCGGCGGGTTCCGTCCAGGTCACCGTGGTCGTCGCCGATCCGGCGGCGTACGCGGAGCTGGCCCGCACCGTCGGGCGGGGCCGGTTCGACCAGGCCGTCCTGGCGGCCGCCCCGGGCGCCCCGCTGCCCGCACTGGTCAGCCGCGACCTCGCCCGTGCGGCGGCGGGTTCCGGCTCCGCGCCCCTGCACCTGCGGATCGCGGGCGGGGACGTGGCGATCAGGGCGGCGGCCGTGGTCGACGGCACACCCGTCCTGCCCGGCGACGGGTCCGGCGTCGTGGTCCTTCCGGCCGGTCCGACGGCCACCGCCGCGGTCCCCCTGTCCGCCCGGCCCAACCGGTGGTTCGCCACCGGCTCGACGGACCCGGCACGGCTGGCGGAGCTGGTGCGCACCGGCGCACCGGCGGCGCAGGCCCCGCACTACCTGGTCCGTACGAGCGCGGAGGTCGTGGCCGAGCTCGGCTCCGACCCGCTCCAGCGCTCGGCGGGGCAGTTGTTCTGGGCCTCGCTGGCGGCCGCGGCGGGCTTCGCCCTGCTGGCCGTCCTGCTGACGCTGGTGCGGGCCGCGCCCGAACGGGCGGCGCTGCTGGCCCGGTTGCGCACGATGGGGCTGCGGCCCCGGCAGGGCGTGGCGCTGATCCTGGCCGAGGCCCTGCCGCAGGCGCTGGCCGCCGCGTTCGGCGGGGCGCTGGTCGCGGCGGCCGCCGTCGTCCTGCTGGGTCCGGCCGTCGACCTGTCCTCGATGGTCGGCTCCGCCGTACCGACCGGACTGGGCCTCGCGCCGTGGCCCGTACTGTCCCAGGCCCTGGGGCTGGCCGCGCTGGTGGCGGGGGTCGTCCTCGCCGAGGCCGCGATATCCGGGCGGCGCCAGATCACCACCGAGCTGAGAGCGGGAGACAACCGATGAGCGCCGAAGCGCCCACGTACGAAGAGCTGCAGCGCCGGGCCCTGGCCGCCGCGGCGCCCCGGGGCCGGGCGGCCGGCACGGCCATCGTCTGCGACCGGCTGGTGCGGATCTTCACCACGGCCGGGGTCGAGGTCCAGGCCCTGCAGGGGCTGGAGCTGACGGTCGCCCAGGGCGACCTGGTCGGCCTGGTCGGCGCGTCCGGGAGCGGCAAGTCGACGCTGCTGAACATCCTCGCCGGGCTGGACGTACCCACGGCCGGCACGGCCTCGGTCGGCGGCTACGACCTGCTGGAGATGTCGGCGCGCGACCGGCTGCGCTACCGGCGCGAGGCGGTCGGCTTCGTCTGGCAGCAGACGGCGCGCAACCTCCTGCCGTTCCTGACCGCCGCGCAGAACATCGCCCTGCCGATGCAGCTGAAGGGGAACGGGCGCGGCGCCGCCAAGCGGCACGCCGTGCGCACCGCCGAGCTGCTGGAGGCCCTCGGCATCGCCGAGCTGGCGGACCGCAGGCCGGCGGCGCTCTCCGGCGGCCAGCAGCAGCGCGTGGCGATCGCCGTGGCCATGGCGAACAACCCGGCCGTCCTGCTCGCCGACGAGCCCACCGGCGAACTCGACTCCGAGACCGGGTCCGCGGTCTTCGAGGCCTTCCGCACCGTCAACCGCGAACTCGGGGCGACCGTCGTCATCGTCACCCACGACCCCATGGTCGCCGGGGAGGTCCGCCGTACCGTCGCCATGCGCGACGGCCGCACCAGCACCGAGGTGCTGCGCCGGGTCGTCACCGACGAGCACGGCACCGAGTCGGTGAGCGAACGCGAGTACGTGATGCTCGACCGGACCGGCCGCGTCCAGCTGCCCCCGAAGTTCCTGGAGGCGCTGGGCATGGAGCACCGCGTCGCCGTCGACCTCGCCCCCGACCACATCGAACTGCGGCCCGACACGCACGCCGCGTCCGAGCACCTCTGACCTGCGCCGCACGCTCCCCCGCGGGTGATTCCGTCACTTCCCCGGTCCGGAGGTCGTTAGGGCCTGGGGGTTGGCTCGGGGGCGAAGGGATGACGGAATGCGGCAGTTTCCTCTGGAGATGCACCACGTGGCACCCGGACGGGTGGTCGAGTGGCAGTTGCGGTCCACCGCGGCGGAGGCCGGCGAGCGGATCGACGAAGCCGGCAGGAGGGCGTCCTTCAACCAGGACAAGCACTTCACCGTCGCCGAGGAGAGCCGGGCCGCCGACGACCCCGTGGCCTCGTGGGTCGCGGTCACCTTCGAGGTCTCCGGCCGGCTCGACGAACCGGTGCTGGCCCGGGCCCTGCTGGCGTTCGTCCAGCGCCACGAGGTGCTGCGCTGCGCGTTCCGGCGACTGGCCGGCGAGCTGGCGTGCGAGCCGTTCGACGCCGGTGAACTCGCCCTCGAAGCACGGGAGGTGGGCGCGTTCGACACGTCGGAGCGGATGGGCGGCTTCCTGGTCGAGCGGTTCCGCCGCAGCATCGACACCCTCTCGTGGCCGCTGTTCGTCATGGGGGCGGTGGTCCGCACGGACTCCGCGACCGTCTATCTGGCCTTCGACCACATCGTCTGCGACGGCATGTCGATGCCGGTGGTCGTCCAGGAGGTGATGACCGCCTACGAGGCCCTGCGCGCCGGCGGGGAGCTCGACCTCACGCCCGCCCCCAGCTACCTGGACTTCGCCGAGGAGCAGCGCCGCCGCTACCTGTCCATCGACGCCCGCGACGAGCGGCTGGACTACTGGCGGGCCTTCATGGGGCCGGAGGGAGAGTTCTTCCCGCGGTTCCCGCTCGACCTCGGAGTGGAGCCGGGGCGGATGTACCCGATCGTCAACGAGGCCTCGACGCTGCTGGACGCCGGTGAGGCGGAGGTGTTCGAGAAGACCTGTCTGGCGGTGGGCGGGAAGCCCTTCATGGGACTGCTCGCCTCGGTGGCCGTCTGCCTGCGCGAGGCGGGCGGGCCCGGGGTCTACCGCGGTCTGATGCCGGTGAGCGAGCGCGGCCGCGACACGTGGACGGACTCGGTGGGCTGGTTCGTCAACACCCTGCCCATCGAGTTCGACGCCTCGCCCGGCCGGGACTTCGGGCAGGTGATGGCCTCGGTCCGCAGCGGCTTCGGCGAGATGATCAGCCATGTCGACGTGCCGTTCGTCCGGGCGTGGGAGCTGCTGGCGCCCGAGGAGTTCGCCGCCCGCTCCTGGCCCTACCCGGTCAACTTCTTCTCGTACATCGACATGCGCCGCTGCCGGGGGGCCGAGCGGCACGACGAGTGGCGGGCCGCGACGCACGTGTGGTCGGCGCGGGCCAACGGCGCGTGCTCCTGGTTCCAGCGGGACACGGCGGGGCTGCACATGAACTCGCTGTACGTGGACACCGCGGCGGCCCGCCGCACGATGGACGACTTCCAGGAGGCGCTGCGCCTGACGGTCCAGGAGGTCGCCCGATCCGGCGGGTTCGGCCGGCCGATCGCGCTGACGCCGCCGCGCCGGCCGGTGGACACCCCGCTCGACGCGGCCGGCGGGGCGCGCCGGAGCTGAACCGGTCCGCCGCCCCCGGTGCGGGGTGCGGCGGGCTCAGAGGCGGGCGGCGCGGCCGAGGAGCAGGGCGCGTTCGCTCGCGTTGCGGGTGAGGGCGGCGGCGCGTTCGAACTCGGCGCGGGCCTCCGCGGGCCGGCCGAGCCGCTCCAGCAGGTCGCCCCGTACGCTCGGCAGCAGGTGGTAGGAGCGCAGCGCCGGCTCGGCCGCCAGGGCGTCGACCAGCGGAAGCGCCGCCTGCGGCCCCCGGGCCATCGAGACGGCCACGGCCCGGTTGAGCTCGACGACGGGCGAGGGCACGAGCCGGACGAGCCGGTCGTAGAGGGCGGCGATGGTGGCCCAGTCGGTGTCCTCGTAGCGGACGGCCGCCGCGTGGCAGCCGGCGATGGCGGCCTGTACGGAGTAGGGGCCGGTGCCCGCGCGCCGCAGGGCCTCGACGCCCCGGTGGATGAGCATCCGGTTCCATCGGGAGCGGTTCTGGTCGGCGAGCAGTACCGGTGCGCCGTCCGGGCCGGTGCGGGTGGCGATCCGGGAGGCCTGGAACTCCAGCAGGGCGGCGAGTCCGTGCACCTCGGGCTCGTCGGGCATCAGTCCGGCCAGGACGCGGGCCAGCCGCAGGGCGTCCTCGCAGAGGGCGGGGCGGACCAGGTCGTCGCCCTCGGTCGCCGAGTGGCCCTCGTTGAAGACCAGGTAGATGACCTCCAGCACGGAGGCCAGCCGCTGGTCGCGGTCGGCCCCGTACGGCACCTCGAAGGGGACGCCCGCCCGGGCCAGCGCCCGTTTGGCGCGGACGATGCGCTGGGCGACGGTGGGTTCGGGGGCGAGGAAGGCGCGGGCGATCTCCGCGGTGGTCAGACCGCCCATCAGGCGCAGGGTGAGGGCGATGCGGGCCTCGGTGGCCAGGACGGGGTGGCAGGCGGTGAAGATCAGCCGCAGCAGGTCGTCGTCGATGTCGTCCGGGTCGGCGGGTTCGGGGGGCGGCGGGGCGTCCTCCAGGGTCCGGCCGACCTCGGCGAGCTTGCGCGCGTACGTCTCCCTGCGGCGGACGAGGTCGACGGCGCGGTTCTTGGCGGTGGCCGTGAGCCAGGCGCCGGGACGGTCCGGCACGCCGGTCCGCGGCCACTGCTCCAGGGCGGCGACGAGCGCGTCCTGGGCGAGTTCCTCGGCGATGCCGACGTCCCGCACGATCCGGGCGACACCGGCGATGATCCGCGCGGACTCGATCCTGAACACCGCTTCGACCGCCTGGGCCGTACTCACTGCCGTCACGGCCACCCATCAGAGCAGCCGCGACGGGGCAGGGCAAACGCGGCGCGGCGGGCGGCGGCCCGGGCCGGGCGGCCGGGCGGCGGCGGACGGGCGGCGGCGGACGGCCGGGAGGGGCACGCCGCCGCACCGGCGGCCCGCCGCTCCGGCCCCACGGGTCGCGGCCGCACCGTCCCGGGTCGGTCCGTCCCGGGTCGGACCGCCCGGATCACGTCGGCCGCCTCACATCTCCTGGATCTCGCGGACCTCGGCGCTGACGTTCCAGTGCGCCGGGTGGATCTCCAGGAACCGCTTGGTCCATTCGACGGCCTCGGCCTTGTCCTTGCACTGGGTGAGGGAGTATCCGCCGACGACCTCCTTGGTCTCGGTGAACGGGCCGTCGGTGTAGCTGATCTTCCCGCCGGACCAGCTGAGGCGGGTGCTCTCGGAGGTCGGGAGCAGCCCGGCCGTGTCGAGCATGACCCCGGCCTTGGTGATCTCCTCCAGGAGGGCGCCCATGCGCTGTTCGAAGTCGGCGGGGAAGGCTTCGGCGGGCTGGTTCTGCTCGTCGATGCGGATCATCGTCAGGAAGCGCGGCATGGTGACTCCTCGGTCGGGAGGGCGGGGTATTCCCCTGCCTCTCACCCCTGCGTCGAACGGGAAGCGCCCGGATCGACAGCTCTCGGGAAAATTCTTCGGCGGATTTCCGGGAACGGCGAGCGCGGGATCCGCCGGGCCCCTCCCCTCACCCCTACTCGTGAGTAGGATCGGCGGGCCAGGCCCCCTCCGAGAGGAATCCGCGATGCCGCGCCGCCCTTCTTCCCCCCTCCTGCTCGCCGGCCTGCTGGCCGGGGCCGCGGTCGCCCACGCGGCCCTTCCCCGGCAGTTCGACGCCATGGTGCCGCGCTCGCTGCCGGGCAGCCCGCGGCGCTGGACGTACGCGAGCGGGGTGGCCGAGCTCGCGCTCGCCGCCGGGGTGGCCCACCCGCGCACCCGCCGGGTGGCGGCGCTGGGCGCGGCGGCGTTCTTCGTCGGGGTGTTCCCGGCGAACGTGCGGATGGCGGCCGACGCACGGAGCCGCGGACCCGCCGTGCGGGCCGCGGCGCTCGGCCGGCTCCCCCTCCAGGTCCCGCTGGTCCTGTGGGCCCGCAACGTGAGCCGCGGCGCGGCCCGCTGACGCTCCCCCGGCCGCTTCGCGGGCCGGGCGGCCCGGCCCGGGTCGGGTCGGGTCGGGCCGGGCCGGGTCGGGTCAGGTCAGGTCAGGGGCTGTCGCAGGTCCAGTCCCAGCGGCCCGGGTCGGCGGGCCGGCGCCGGTAGTGGGTGCGGCCGCCGGGTCCGTGGCGCCCTATCTCGGTGGGCAGGCGCGCCTCCTCGGCGAGTCGCGGCGCGCTCCAGCCGGTGATGTCGAGGAGCAGCCCGTCCAGCGGGCCGCCCACCAGCTCCCCGTAGACGTGGCCCGGGCGCGGGCCGGGGTCGGGGTCGTCGTGGTCGGCGCCGTAGACCCGGCGCCGCAGCATCCTGTCGTCCATGGCGCCAGCTTCACAGGCGCCACTGACAACGGGCACCGGGCGAGCGGCGATGATGGGGGCCGCCCTCCCGATCGCGGGGGCGCGCACGAGCGAGGAGCGGCACGCATGGCACGTCGGGTACACCAGCCACTGGAGGACCAGGAGTTCGACTTCGTGCTCTCGATGGCCACGGGGCCGGTTCTCGCCTACTTCACCGGGACCTGGCCCAAGGCCGTCGAGGCCTGTCGCGCCATGGACGAGGTCGTCGGCGAGCTGGCACGGGAGTACGGGGACCGGCTCACGGCCGTCCGCACCGACATCACCCGCTGCCCCGCGACGACCAGGCGTTTCGAAGTGACCGGCGCCCCGACCGCGGTGCTGATCGTGGACGGCGCGGCGATCGCGACGCAGGCCGGACCGCTGACGGGCGAGGAGTTCCGGCAGTTCCTGGACGCCCACCTCTGAGCCGGCGGACCCCTGAGGGGGCCGTGCGGGCGAACTCGGATGATGTGGCCGAAACTGGCATAGGTAGGATAGGTGCCTCAGGCATGTAATGGAGTCCGGCACGACGGAACCATGGCTTGCGAGGTGCTTGATGTCAGAGATCGTCTCCTTCCCGCAGGACCGAACCTGCCCGTACCACCCGCCGACCGCCTACGAGCCCCTGCGTGAGGGGCGTCCGCTCTCCCGGGTCAGCCTCTTCGACGGCCGCACCGTCTGGGTCGTCACCGGCCACGCCGAGGCGCGCGCCCTGCTCGCCGACGGCCGGCTCTCCTCCGACCGCACGAACGCCGCCTTCCCCGCCCCCACCGAGCGGTTCAAGGGGCTCCAGGTGCGCCGGGCCGCGCTGCTGGGGGTCGACGACCCCGAGCACAACACCCAGCGGCGGATGCTCATCCCCCGCTTCAGCGTGAAACGGATCGCGGCGCTGCGCCCGCAGATCCACCAGACCGTGGACCGGCTGATCGACGAGATGATCGCCGCCGGGCCCCGCGCGGAACTGGTGAGCGCCTTCGCCCTGCCGGTGCCGTCCATGGTCATCTGCGCCCTGCTGGGCGTCCCGTACGACGACCACGAGTTCTTCGAGGGGCAGTCGCGCCGGCTGCTGCGCGGGCCCGGGCAGTCCGACGTCGAGGACGCCCGGCATCGGCTCGACGAGTACTTCGCCGCCCTCATCGAGCGCAAGCGCCGCGAGCCGGGCGACGGGCTGCTCGACGAGCTGATCGCACAACGCCTGGAGACGGGCGAGATCGACGTCGAGGAGCTCGTCGCCCTCGCGCTGATCCTGCTGGTCGCCGGGCACGAGACCACGGCCAACATGATCTCGCTCGGCACGTTCACCCTGCTGCGCCACCCGGAGCAGCTGACCGAACTGCGGGCCGAGCCGTCCCTCATGCCGACGGCCGTGGAGGAGCTGATGCGCTTCCTGTCGATCGCGGACGGGATGCTGCGCGTGGCCGCCGAGGACATCGAGATCGGCGGGGAGACGATCCGCACGGACGAGGGGGTCGTCTTCTCCACCTCGGTCATCAACCGCGACGACAGCGTCTTCGAGGAGCCCGACGCGCTGGACTGGCACCGGCCCAACCGGCACCACGTCGCGTTCGGCTTCGGCATCCACCAGTGCCTGGGGCAGAACCTGGCGCGCGCGGAGATGGAGATCGCGCTGAGCACGCTGTTCGAACGGCTGCCCGGGCTGCGCCTGGACGCCGAGCCGGACAGCATCCCCTTCAAGCCCGGCGACACGATCCAGGGCATGCTCGAACTGCCCGTGGCCTGGTGAGCCCCGTGCCCACCGGACACCTGCGGATCGACATCGACACCGGCGTCTGCATCGGCGCCGGCCAGTGCGCGCTCACCGCGCCCGACGTGTTCACCCAGGACGACGACGGCTTCAGCGAGCTCCTGCCGGGACGGGAGGACGGAGCGGGCAGTGCCCTGGTCCGCGAGGCGGCCCGGGCCTGCCCGGTCTCGGCCATCACGGTGCGGGAGGACTGAGCCGCCCGGGATCCGGGGCCCGCGGTACGACGATCGTGGGACCACACTTCCTGTACAGTTGTCCAGGAAGTGGGTCACCACGACGTCACGCTGCCCGCACCCCCGCCCGCACCCTCCCGAGAAGTGGAGGCGGCCTTGGACACGGTCGCTCTGATCCTCATCGGCCTCGTGGCCGCGCTGCACCTGTACTTCCTGGTCCTGGAGACGTTCCTGTGGCAGCGGCCCCCGGGCCGGGCCCTGTCCGGTTTCGACGCCGACACCGCCCGCCTCACCGCCCCGCTCGCCGCGAACCAGGGGCTCTACAACGGCTTCCTGGCCGCGGGCCTGGTCTGGTCGCTCGTCACCGGCTCCCTCGCCACGCAGGTCTTCTTCCTGCTCTGCGTGGTCGTCGCCGGGGTGTACGGGGCGGCGACCGCCAACCGCCGCATCCTCGTCGCCCAGGCACTGCCCGGAGCACTCGCCCTCGGCGCGGCGCTGCTGGCCGCATGAGCCCGCCCGAGGACCCCCGGACCGCCCGGACCAGGGCCCGGCTGCGCGCGAGCCTGCTCGCCGAGTGCGCCGGTCGGCCGCTCACCGACGTCGGGGTCTCGGCGCTGGTGCGCCGTGCGGGCGTCGGCCGCGCCACGTTCTACCTCCACTACGAGGACCTGACCGCGCTCGCCGTGGACGCCTGCGCCGACGTCGTGCGCGCCGGGGTGGACGCCCTGCACGCGTGGCAGACGATCCCGGGGGCCCGCGCCCCCGCGCGACCCCCCGGCGCCCTGGCGGCCTTCCTGGCCGATGTCGCGGAGCACGGGCCGCTGTACCGCACCCTGCTGCTGCCGGGCGGCGGCGGCCCGCTGGGCGACCGCCTCCACCGGGAGCTGCGGGAGCGCGCCCGCGCCGAGCGTGCTGCGGCCGGGGCGCCGCACCCGGAGCTGGTCGCCTCGGCGGTCGCGGCCGCCTTCACCGGCGTCCTCGCCGACTGGCTGCACGGGGCCGTCCCGGAGGACGCGGCCGGCCTGGCGGAGCGCCTGTGGCGGCTCCTGCTCGCCCTGCACTCCGCCTGAGCGGCGCCCCGCCCCCCGCGACGTGCCGAGCCCCGCCGGACGGACCGGCGGGGCTCGGCATCACGGACGGGGCTCGTGGAGCGGCGCTACGAGAGGGGGACCACCCGCTCGGCCTGCGGGCCCTTGGGGCCCTGGGTGACGTCGTACTCGACCTTCGCGTTCTCCTCCAGCGACCGGTAGCCGGTGGATTCGATGGCGGAGAAGTGCACGAACACGTCCGGGCCGCCGTCGTCCTGCTGGATGAACCCGAACCCCTTCTCCGAGTTGAACCACTTCACGATGCCTGTTGCCATCTGGCTGATCCTTCTCAACGTTCCACTGCGGGCCGCACGCGCGGCCGCTTCGATCCTGCCCGACGGCCGCGCGCACCACACGCCCAACGCGGCCAACCGGGGCGCCGCGGACATTCGAACTTCCGACCGCCCCGTCCACGCATCGGGGGAAGCGCGCGGCCCGGGACTCAGCCGCGGCCGTCCCCGGCGCCCACCCCGCGCACACCGCGGCCCCCGCTCCGGCGCAGCCCGCCAGGGCCGGCGCGGTACCGGTCCAGCCGGCCACGATGTGGCCGAGGTCCACATCGCCGTGCGCACTCGATGTCTCTCCTCGGTCGACTACACCCCCGACGAGACCGCGGTCATCGCCGACTGGTTCGCGCGCGCGTCCGCCGAGACCCGCGCCCACCTGGCACAGGTCCGGTCCGGTCCGGGGAGCCGGGCCCCCGCGGTCGGACGCCGAGGGCGCCTAGGCCCCGCTGGTACCATGGGCGGTTGACCATCTTTTGTTCTTGCTTCGAAAGGTTCTGCATGAAGAACCCGTCAGTTCATGGGCGCTTCGGTGTGAAGGCGGGTGCGAAGGGCGGCGCCAAAGGCGGCGGAAAGTCCGGCGCCAAGGCCACCCGCACCCTCGGACCGCAGGGCGAGTTCACGCTGCCCAGGACGACGACGCCGGGCCTCCCCCCGGTCGCCTCGTTCGCGGAGCTCGACCTGCCCCGTGAGCTGGTGGAGACGATGGCCGCCCGGGCCGTCGAGAAGCCCTTCCCCATCCAGGCCGCGACCCTGCCGAACGCCCTGGCCGGGCGGGACGTGCTGGGCCGCGCGCAGACCGGCTCCGGCAAGACCCTCGCCTTCGGCCTGGCGCTGCTCGCGCGCACCGCGGGCCAGAAGGCCGACCCCAAGCGCCCGCTGGCCCTCGTCCTGGTACCCACCCGGGAGCTCGCGCAGCAGGTCACCGAGGCGCTCACCCCGTACGCCGAGGCCCTCGGGCTGCGGATCGCGACGGTGGTCGGCGGCCTGTCCATCGGCCGCCAGGTCGGCGCGCTGCGCACCGGCGCGGAGGTCGTGGTGGCCACCCCGGGGCGGCTCGGCGACCTGATCGGCCGCCGGGACGTGCACCTGGAGCGCGTGACGACCACCGTGCTCGACGAGGCCGACCAGATGTGCGACATGGGATTCATGCCCCAGGTCACGGAGATCCTGGACCAGGTGCACCACGCGGGCCAGCGCATGCTGTTCTCGGCCACCCTGGACCGCAACGTCGACCAGCTGGTGCGGACCTACCTGAAGGACCCGGTCGGGCACTCCGTCGACCCGCAGGCCGGCGCGGTGACCACCATGGACCACCACGTGCTGCACATCCACGCCGCCGACAAGATCTCCGCGGCGACCGAGATCGCCGCCCGCGAGGGCCGGGTGCTGATGTTCCTCGACACCAAGCACGGCGTGGACCAGTTCGTGAAGCACCTGCGCGCCATGGGCGTACGGGCCGAGGGCCTGCACAGCGGCAAGTCGCAGCCGCAGCGCACGCGGACCCTGGCGCAGTTCAAGACCGGGGCCGTCAACGTGCTGGTCGCGACCAACGTCGCGGCGCGCGGCATCCACATCGACGACCTCGACCTGGTGGTCAACGTGGACCCGCCCGCCGACCACAAGGACTACCTGCACCGCGGCGGCCGTACGGCGCGCGCCGGCGAGTCCGGCCGGGTCGTCACCCTGGTCACCCCGAACCAGCGCCGGGACATGGTCCGCCTGATGGCCGACGCCCGCATCCGGCCCGAGATCACCCAGGTGCGCTCCGGTGAGGCGGCGCTCAGCCGGATCACCGGGGCCAAGGCGCCGTCCGGGGTGCCGCTGTCCGGCTCCGCTCCGACCGACGCCAAGGGCAGGCCCTCGGGCACCGAGCTCGGCTTCCACGGGATCGGTACCCGCCCCGGGCGGCCGGGCCGCGGCAAGGAGTCCCGCAAGACGGCCGAGGCCCGGCTCACCGCCGAGGCCCGGCGCGCGGCCCGCGTCCGCAAGGCCAACTGACGCACGGACCGCCCCGGCGGGCCGCCGGGGCCCGGGCCCGTCAGGCTGCCCGGTGCCTGCGCAGGCGCTGGGCGGCGGCGTTGCGGACCGCGCGGGTACGGGCTTCCCCGGCGAGCAGGCCCAGCGCCTCGTACGAGGTCAGGGACCGGGCGGCGGTGCGCTGGCACCAGTCGGAGGCGGCGGTGAGCTCCGCGGCGGACCAGGGGCCGCCCCCGGTGATGGCCCGGAGCAGGGTCCACTCGCGCAGCCGGCGTTCGGGGAAGGCCCGGCCGGCCAGGACGGCGGCGAGCGCCTGCGCCCAGCCGGGGAAGGCCTCGTCGGCCAGCAGCCGTACGGCCCGCCGGTCCAGGTGGGTGACCACGGCGCTCTCGGCCATCACCGGGTCGGGATCGCGCAGCACGGCGGCGACCGCCGCCGCCTCGGCGGCCTCGTCCGGTACGGCCTCCAGGGCCTCCAGGTGGCCGGCGTAGCGCCAGTGCTCGGGGGCGGCGCCGGACCGCGCCCGCCCGGTCTTCGCGGACGGCACGGGCACCGCGCCCGGCGCACCGGCGGGCCGCTGTCTCTTCTTCCCTCTCCCCATGGCATCCATTGCACACGACGACCGTGAACGGCCGGTGACCAGGGTGCCTTCGGGCGTGTCCGCCGCGGCCGCGGCCCCTCAGAGCTGTTCGAAGGCGAAGGACTTGATGAAGCAGTCGCGGGGCCGGCCGACGGCGAAGAACACGCAGTCCACCAGCGACTGCGCGGTGAGCCGGTCCTTCGCCGTGCGCGGGGCACCCTCCCAGTCCTCCGACAGGGGGTCGTGGTGGTCGAAGTCCATGCTGACGCTCCTGGTTCGTGGTCGGTACACACGATCCCAGGCGGGCGGGAGACGGGTCCGTGCGGGGCCGGGCGGGGACGCGCCCGCCCGGGCCGGCCGGGGACCGTGCGGGGTCAGTACGTGCCCGCGTCGCCGGTGCGGCGGGGCTCGTGCGCCTCGTGGCCGCCTTGGCCCTGCTCCCCGTCGTGGCCCGGCTCGGGCAGCGGGGCGCCCGTCTCCAGCAGGGTCTTGAGGCTGGAGGCCAGCAGTGGCCAGGCCCGCCCGCACATGCCGATCAGCGTGCCGC
Organism: Streptomyces subrutilus; assembly: GCF_008704535.1. NCBI lineage: Bacteria > Bacillati > Actinomycetota > Actinomycetes > Kitasatosporales > Streptomycetaceae > Streptomyces > Streptomyces subrutilus. The sequence goes on along the minus strand of NZ_CP023701.1, from coordinate 6,781,607 downwards.
CCGGTTCGAAGTCCTCGTGCAGCACGGTCAGTCGGGCGAGGGTGTCGCCGACCGGCTCGATCTCGTACGTGACCCTGGTGCGCCGCTCCCGCGCGAGCTCGGCCCTGAGCTCCTCGCCGATGCCGGCCGCGGCGGCCCACTGGGGGGTGAAGGTGTGCCAGGTGTAGGAGAGCCGGCGGTCCGGTACGCAGTCGAGGACCACCTGGGCCGGGTCGCTGGTGCGCGCCCCGCGCTCGACCCAGTCCATCCGCGAGCCCACCGCCCAGTCGGTCTCGAAGCTGAGGCCCCAGTAACGGCGCGTGAACGCGGGCTCGGTGAGGGCCTGCCAGACCCTGGCGGGGTCGGCCTGGATGTACAGGGTGTAGGTGATCGCGCTGTCGCTCATGGGCCCATGCTGGGGGACGGCGGCCCGCGCGGACCGGATTTCCCGGTCATGGCGGCGCACCGGCGCCGGCGCCCCCGCCGCGTCCCGCCCCCACCCCGCCGCCGCCGCGTCACCAGCGGACGGCGCCGTCCGGGAGTTCCGCGGGCGGCGTGCGGACGGCGGCGGGCAGGCGCAGGCCGGCCCGGGCCCGGTGGACGGCGGCCAGTTCGGCGGCGCCGGCCGGGCCCCAGTCGCTCAGCTCGCGGACCTGCTCGGGGGTGGCCAGCAGCCTGGCGTACGCCGGGTCGGCGGCCGGCGGGAGGGCGGCGATTCGGGCGACGGCGCGCAGCCGGGCTCCGCCTCCCGTGCCGTCGTCCTCCACCGCGCGGTAGCCCAGCACCGCGGCGCCGGGCGGCGGGGGCGGGAGGTGGGCCGCGCCGGTGGCGCGGGCGACGAGGAGCAGGACCCGGCCGTCCGGGGCGAACAGCCAGCCGGAGCGCTCCCGCACCGGCAGCCGGTCGGGCACCGCCCCCGGGTGCCAGGTGCCGCGTTCGGGGGTGCGGCGGGTGCGCAGCACTTCGAGGCGGTCGAGGGCGGTGGGCGAGGTGGGCCGGCCGGCCTCCAGCAGCGCCGGGCCGCCGCCGGCGATGCGCGCGCGCAGGGCGGACAGGACGCGGCGGGCGTCGCCGGCGTCCATCAGGGCGGGCAGGTCGGCCGGTTCGGCGAAATCGATGCCGGTGATCTCCTGGTCGGGCAGGCGCACGGCGTCGATCCGCTCCGGGGTCCAGGTGCCGCCGTCGTAGACGTAGAGGATCTCGCCGGGGAAGCCCATCTCCGGCGCGAAGCCGGGGGTGTCGCGCGGGAGCCAGTCCACGGCGAGGCCGTGCGGGTAGCGCCCGTCGACGCCGAGTTCCTCCCGCACCTCGCGGGCGGCGGCCGCGGAGGGGGCCTCGCCCGCGTCCACGGCCCCGCCGGGGAGCAGCCGGTCGGTGCGGTAGTCGACGCTCTGCACGAGCACCCGTCCGTCGGTGTCGGTGACCAGGACCACGGCCCCGGTCCACAGGGCGGCGCGCGAGGCGCCGTACGCCTCCGGGGTCATCCAGGTGCCCGCGGGCGCGGGAGCGGCCTGGTCGGGCACGGCCTTGTCGGTCAGCTGCGGCATCGGAACTCCGTTCACCGTGGGTGGACCCGCCGGCTGTGCAACCGCGGTCGCGGGTCCCGGGTTACGGCGGCCGGCGAACCGGAACGACAGATCCCGCTTTGCCACTCCTATACCTCCTTATTACCTGGTTATGTAGATCTTGGTACATTCCCCGGTGCGGACCGGCGGCGTGAAAACCGCCGGTCCGACCACGTCACCGCGGCCAAGGAGAGACCCCCAGATGCGACGCGCCTCGCCCACGGACGCCCCGGCCGCCACCGGAAGGCGGTGGAGCGGGCCGGCGCTCGCGGGTGCGGCGGCCGGCGGAGCCGCGGTCCTCGGCTTCGGCGGGCTGTACGCGGCGGGGCTGCTGCTGGCCGGCGGGGACATCGCCCCGGGCACGAAGGTGCGCGGCGTCGACCTCGGCGGCATGAGCCGCGGCGAGGCCCGCGGGGCCCTGGATCGGGAGTTGGGCCCGGCCGCCGCCGCGCCGCTCGCCCTGCGCGTGGACGAGCGCACCGAGCGGGCCGACCCGGCAGCCCTCGGGCTGTCGCTGGACACCGCCGCGACGGTCGAGCGCGCCGCCCGCACCGGCTCCGACCCGTTCACCGTCATCGGCCGGCTCTTCTCGTCCGGCGATCCCGACGTGCGCCCCGTGGTCCGCCTGGACGAGAAGGCGGCCCGCGCCTCGCTCGGCGCCCTCGCCGAGAAGACCGGCCGGGAGCCGCGCGAGGGGTCGGTGGCCTTCGAGAAGGGCAAGGCGAAGGCCGTGGCCCCGGTGACGGGCATCGGCCTCGACGTGGACGGCTCCCTGGACACGCTGCGCGACGGACACCCGCACACCGGTGCGGACCCCCTCGAACTGCCCGTGCGGCGCACGGAGCCGCGCGTCGGGAAGCAGGAGACCGACCGGGCCCTGAAGGAGTTCGCGCAGCCGGCGCTCTCCGCACCCGTCGTCCTCACCGTCGCCGGCACCCGCATATCCGTCGGACCCGCCGTCCTCTCCGCGCACCTGACCCTGAAGGACGACGGGAAGGGACGGCTCGCCCCCGCCCTCGACGCCAAGGCGCTCCTCGCCGATCCCGCCCTGGCCGGACCCCTGCGCCAGGCGGTCCCCGCCCCCACCGAGGCACGGCTCCGGCTGGACGGCACGGGGAAGGTCTCCGTCGCCGAAGAGGGCCGACCCGGCCGGCAGGTCGACGAGAAGGCGCTGGGCGCGGTGGTGCTGCCGCTGCTCACCGGCTCCGGCGCGGCGGCCCGCACCGGCGAGGTCGCCACCGTGGAGGCCCGGCCCCGGCTCTCCGGGAGCACCGTGCAGCAGCTCGGCATCCGGGAGAAGGTGTCCTCCTTCACGGTCTCCTTCGAGCAGGCCGCGTACCGCACCACCAACATCGGGCGGGCCGCCGAGCTGATCGACGGCTCGCTGGTGCTGCCCGACGAGACCTGGAGCTTCAACCGCACGGTCGGCGAGCGGACCAGGGAGAACGGCTTCGTCGACGGCCTGATCATCAACAACGGCCAGTACGAGAAGGCCTCGGGCGGCGGGGTGTCGGCGGTCGCGACCACCGTCTTCAACGCGATGTTCTTCGCGGGGGTCAAGCCCGTCGAGTACGGCGCCCACTCCTTCTACATAGAGCGCTACCCGGAGGGCCGGGAGGCGACCGTCGCCTGGGGCAGCCTGGACCTGCGCTTCGCCAACGACTCCGGCAACGCCGTCTACATCCAGGCCGAGGCCGGCGACACCTCCGTCACCATCACCTTCCTGGGCACGAAGAAGTACGACGAGATACGCGCGACCCAGGGTCCCCGGACCCATGTCAGGCAGCCCGCCACCCGCAAGGACGGCGGGCCCAAGTGCGAGCCGCAGACCCCGCTGGAGGGCTTCGACGTCGCCGTGGACCGGGTGTTCGTCCAGGGCGGCAAGGAGACGAAGCGCGAGACGATGAAGACCCGCTACACCCCGCGCGACAGCGTGACGTGCGACTGACTCCCCGGACGGCCGCAGCCGGGGCGGCGCCGGGCCCCGCGCCGCGGCCGGACCCCGCGCCGCTGCGGGGAGCCGGCCGCGCACCGGCCCCTGCCGGAGGGCGGCTGGCCGGGGTGGACGCCGTGCGCGGGCTCGCCGTCCTCGGCATGTTCGCCGTGCACGTCGGGCCCGGCCCCGAGCCCGAGGGCGCCCGTTACCTGATGGTCGCCGCCGACGGCCGGGCCCCGGCCCTCTTCACCCTCCTCGCGGGCTTCTCCCTGGTCCTCGCCCAGCGCGGCCAGGACCCGGCCGACCGGCCCGAGGGGTGGGCGGAGCGCTACCGCCCGCTGCTGATCCGCTGCGCCCTGCTGGCCGCGCTGGGGCTGTGGCTCGCCGCCCTGTGGCCCGGCATCCTCGTCATCCTGGCCTTCTTCGCGGTGTACTTCCTGGCCGCCGAACCCTTCACCCGGCTCTCCACCCCCGTGTTGACCGCCGTCGCGGGGGCCTCGATCGCGGCCGGCCCCCTGCTGTCGTTCCTGCTGGGCCCGGTGTTCGGGTACGGGGCGTCCGGCCGCAGGCTGGTCCCCGACGCCACCGGGCTGACCGGCCGGGACGGCGTGTCCGACGCGTTGCTCGCGCTGCTGCTCACCGGCGCGTACCCGCTGGCCACCTACTTCCCGTACGTGCTGGCCGGGATGGCCCTCGCCCGCCTGTGCGACGTGAGAGAACGGGCCGCGGCCCTGCGGATGGCGGTGTGGGGCGCGGCGGCGGCCGTCGCGGGCTACGGCTCCGCCTGGCTCGCCACGCACGCGTTCGGCACCCGGGAACGGCTGCTGGCGGCGATAGCCGTCCACCACCCCGAGGCCCTGACCGCCGCCGACCCGGTACGCGAGGTCCTGCGCGGGCAGTACGGCGCGGTGCCCAGCACCTCCTGGGACTGGCTCCTGGTGGCCGACGCGTACAGCCAGACCCCGCTGGAGACCCTCGGCAACACGGGGGTGGGCTGCGCCCTGATCGGGCTCTTCCCGCTCGCCGCCCGGCACCGGACGGGCGCCCGCCTGCTGCGGCCGCTCGCCGTGCTCGGGGCGATGGCCCTGAGCGCGTACGTGGTCCACGCCTTGGTGCTGGCCGGCCCGGCGCACGGGGTGGCCTCCTGGTCGGCGTGGGCCGGGTTCAGCGCGACGGCACTGGCCGCCACCTGGGCCTGGCAGCGCGCCTGGGCCCACAGCCCGCTGCGCCGCGGCCCGTTGGAGCACGCCCTGCGCCTGGCCGCCCGGGGTCGGGCCCGGCCCCTCCTCGACCGTGCGGCGGCGCCGGGGACCGTCCTCGCGACCAGTGCCCGACACCCCGTCACCCGTCCGCGTGACGGGGTGCGGGCGCCGGTGCCCGGGTGCGGCAGGGTGGGCGGATGCAGCTGCGCCGGGCCCTGCCCCTGACCCTTGCCGCGCTCCTCCTGGCCACCGGGTGCGTGACCGTACGACCGCCCGCTCCGCCCGCCGCCGTGCGGCCCGGGCCCGCCGCCGACCGCACCGGATCCACGTCCCCGACCCTCGCCGCCGCCCCGCTGGGCCGGCTCCCCGGCCCGGTGGAGTCCGCCGCCCCGCCCGCTCCCCCGGCCCCCCGCACGGCCTCCGCCGCCCCGCCCACCGGGGCTCCGCGCCCGCGCCGCGACCGCGCGGCCCCGCCCGTGCGCCGCGTCCCGGCGGCGCACGCCGCGCCCCGCGCGCGGCCGGCCCCGAAGCCCCGGGCCCCGTCCCGGCCCGCGCCGCGGCGGACCTGGGACATGGCGCCCCTGTGCGCTGCGGCGCGGGGCACGATCTCTCCGGCGATCGTGGCCCTGTGCCGCTGAGCCGCGGATATTCTTCGGAGCCGTAGCCGGACGACTCGGGAGCAGGGGACATGAACGACGCGGGAGTGCGGGCGGCGTCGGCGGCCGTGCGGGCGCTGAAGGCCCTGGCGCGGGAACGGGCGGACGAGGTCGAACTGTTCGACGGCTTCACCGACGCGGAACTGGACGCGTGGACGGTCCGCGTACCGCCCGACGTGCGGCTCGTCCTGCGGGAGATCGGCGGCCTGGAGACGCAGGAGCACGACTACCGCTTCGGGCCGCGCGGCCGCGCGGTGTTCGGTGAGGGCTACTGGACCCTGGGCGAGCTCGACTTCGGCGAGGGCGAGCTCGTCGTCGGCGTCGGGGACGACGGCTGGGGACCGGTGGTCGGGGTCAACGCGTCGGGGTACGACCCGGACGTGACGGTCGAGGCCGCGGACTTCGTGGGCTGGCTCGCCTCGCTCGCATCCCGGCTGGCCGACGGGGTGTCCGAGCGGCCCCGGGCCGAGGTCACCGCGACGGCCTCCTCCAGCGTCGAGGTGGCGGAGGGCACCGACTCCGAACTCGCCGCGCTCGTCGGGCGCGGCGATCCGCTGACCGACCTCGTCGACCTGCGCGCCCTGCCCGGCTACCCGTGCGCGATCGCCTGGGAGCCGTACTTCTCCACCGCGCACAACACGGCCGACACCGGGAGCAGCGAGGTGCAGTTCCGGTTCGTGGGCGACGGGCGCGCCCTGCTGCTGCGCAGTGTGGTCAGCGGCGACTTCCTCGGGCGGCCGGTGCGCCGCCACACCGTCCCCGCGGACGCCGGCCCGCGCGCGGTGGCCGGGCTGCGCGAGCTGGCCGGCCGGCATCCCGGCTTCGTGGAGCTCGAACCGGGCTGCTCGGACGCCGACATGGACGGCTGGGCCGTGCCCGTGCCCGAGGACGTACGGGCCGTGCTGCGCGAGGTGGGCGCGGTCCGCGTCGCCGGTCTGCCGAGGCTGCGGCTGCTGGCCGGGACGGACGGGCCCGCGGTCGACCCCGAGCTGCACCGCATGCTCGGCGGCGACGGCACGTACTGGCCGCTGGCCCGGATCGACTCGGGTCGCAGCGGCGCCCTGGTGCAGATCCGCGTCGACCGCGAGAGCGGGCAGTGGGGCTACGCCCTCTCGGTGCCGACCACCGCGAAGGAACTGCGCGAGTACCCCGAGGTGACGCTGGTCGCCGAATCGCTGGCGGACCTGCTGCTGACGTACGTGCGGCTGGCCGGCCGGGCCGCCGAGCGGCCGGACTTCGCGGGTCGGGTCTCCCGCGACTCCCGGTGGATGCTGCCCAACACCGGTGAGCCGTGGCCGCGGCCCGCTCCCGTCGGCGAGTGGGCCGGTTCGGCGGACCCGCTGCTCGCGGCGGCCGCGGAGCTCCCGGACGGTACGCACGCCGCCGACCTGCGACGGGTTCCGATCCCCAGTGACCTCTGCTTCTACCGGGCGGCCGGCTGGCCGTACGCGGCGCGCCTGGACCGGCTGCACTTCGCGGCGGGCGGCCGGGTGGCCGCGGCGGTGCCCGCGCGGCGCCGGGCGGGGGCCGGCCAGGACTGACGCGGGCCGGGCCGGGCCGGCGATATCGGGTGGATGTGTCCGGGGGTGGTACCTAGGGTGAGGGGCACCGCCCCGTCGAGCAGGAGCCGTCCATGCGCACGCACTGCCCCCGTACGGCACACCTGCCCTGGTCGCCGGGGGCCGCCGCGGACGACGTGCGGGCCACCGGGCTGTCCGGGTTCGCCGGGCGCGAGGTCGTGGTGACCGAGAAGCTCGACGGGGAGAACACCACCCTGTACGCGGACGGCCTGCACGCCAGGTCGCCCGACTCCGCGCACCGTCCTTCGCGGGCGTGGGTCAAGGAGCTCCACGGGCGGATCCGCGCGGGCATCCCGGAGGGCTGGCGGGTCTGCGGGGAGAACCTGTACGCCCGCCACTCGCTCGCGTACGAGGACCTGGACGGCTGGTTCTACGGGTTCTCGGTGTGGGACCGGGAGGACCGCTGCCAGGGCCTGGACCTGCTGGACGCCGCCCTGGCCCGCGGGGGCACGGTGGCGTGGGACGCGACCTCCCTCACGGACCGGCAGCGCGGCCTGGCCCGTTCGGTCGCCCGGCGCCGGGACGCGCTGCTCACCCACGCCGTGCTGCTGGTCGGCGAGGAGGAGCTGCGCCGGCGCAACGCCGTCCGGCCCGATCCCGTACCGGAGCGGGTGCTGACCGCGCGGCTGCACCGGTTCGCCCCGCCCTGGCCCGGGCAGGCGCACCGCACCTGGTACGTCGGGGCGGGCGGGGCGGTGGAGGACACCGCGGGCGTCCTGGCCGCCGGCCACGGGGAGGACTGATGCGCACCAGCGAGGAGCTCTACCACCGGGTCCGCTGGGACCCGCGGTTCGATCCGTCGCGGTTCGTGCTCGGGTTGCTCCAGCGCGGGGCCGCCCCGAAGCGGGTGCCGCTGCCGTCCTTCGTGCCCGGCGGTGACGTCCCCTGGCACCGGGTGCTGTTCGTCGAGGCGGACGGGGAGACGGTGTGGGACCGGGCCACAGGCGTCGACCTGCTCGACGCGACGGAGGCCGGGCGGGTGCGCCGCCCGCGCCTGCTGCGCGCACCCTTCTTCTCCTCCCGGACCCCGTACGCCTGGGATCCGGACGGCGGCGGCCTCTGGCGGCCCGCACGGACCGGGGAGCCCGCCGGGCAGGACGGGCCCGACAGCGTGCGGCTGCTGACCTGGAACACCCTCTGGGACCGGTACGACGCCCCGCGCATCGCCACCGCCCGGCGCCGGCCGATGCTGCTGGCCGACCTCGCGACCGCCGACGCCGACGTCATCGCCCTCCAGGAGGTCGAGCCGGAGCTGCTCGGCATGCTCCTGGCGGAGCCCTGGGTCCGGGCCGGGTACACCGTGGCGACGGATCCGGGCGGCCGGGACGTGGCCGAGTACGGGCTGCTGGTGCTGAGCCGGCTGCCGGTGCGGGAGGCGGGTCTGCACGTACTGGGCCGGCACAAGGCGGTCGCCGCGGTGACGGTGGACACCGCGGCCGGCGCCCTGGTCGTCGCCGCCACCCACCTGACCAGCGACCACAGTGCGAACGGAGCGTCGCGGCGGTCGGCCGAACTGGCGTTGCTCGCGCAGGGGTTCGGCGCTCTGCCGTCGGGTGCGGTCTGCGGTGGCCCGGAGCCCGGGCGCGCGGGCGGGGCCGTGGCCGGGCTGGCCCTGCTCGGCGACTTCAACGACGGCCGCGCCGGCGACCGCGGACCCGCCGCCGTCCTGGGGCTGCGGGACGCCTGGACCGAGGTGCGGGGCCCGGCGGACGCGACGCCCACCTTCGACCCGGTGGCCAATCCGCTGGCCGCGGTGGCCTCCCCGGCCGGACGGCCGGGTCGGCTCGACCGCATCCTGCTGGGGGCGGCCGGGGCCCGGGTGGTGCGGGCCGCGCTGCGCGGCGACTCCCCCGGGCCGGACGGGCTGTTCGTCTCCGACCACTACGGGGTGGAGGCCGCGGTCGCGTTCGCGCCGCGGCCGGAGGCGGGGTCCGCGCGGTCGGACGGAGCGGCCACGGCGCGCACGGCGGTGGCCTGACCGCCTCCGTACGACCCGGTGGGAGGAGCTGCGCGCGCGGCTCGACCCGCGGGACGGACGCGTGCCCGCGCACGTGAACCTGCTCTTCGGCTTCGTGCCGGAGTCCGCCTTCGAGGAGGCCCTGCCCCTGCTGGCCGAGGTGGCCGCCGGGACGGCGCCGTTCACCGCGCGGCTCGCGGGCGTGCGCGTCTTCGGGCACCGGGAGGACGCCGGCGTGCGGCTCGCCCCGGCGGGGGCCGGTGCGGCGTGGGACTGGCGCGACCCGGTCGCGCTCGCACCGCTGCCCGGACGGGCCGGGGCCGTCCCGTACGGCACCGGCACCCGCACGGACACCGGCGGCACGGACACCGGCGCCGGTCCGGTGACCGTGCTGACCCCCTCGGCGCCCTGGAGGCGGCGGACGGGGACGTCCCCGGTCTGTAGGGCACCACGCCTCCTCCCCCGCCGGTCCGGCGGCTCAGCCGGTCCGGCGGCGCCGCGGCTCGTCGGCCGCTGGACGGAGCAGCCGACGAGTAACGAACGCACATGAATGCCCGAGCCGGATTATCGGACACTTCCCGAACGGATGACGGACTCCGTACCGCCCGGTGGGCGTGGGGGACGGAGCGGTCAGGAGCCTCAGTAGAGTGCCGCCGGGTTTTTTCGTCAACACTTTTCACAAGGATTGAAGAAACTCCAAGTTCACGGGCCTGATGCCCAATTGACACACCAATTGATCTTCAGTTCGTGAACGCTCAAACCCTTGACGGCCTCCCCGGCGGGCAGTTCACTCACGCTTCGATCCCCCCGGATCCACGACGTCAGGAGCACCCCGCATGCCCCTCCTCTCCGATCGCCCGCCACGTCTCACCGTGGCGGCCCTCGCCGCCGCGCTGGTGGCGGCCCTCCTCGTGCTGCTTCCCGGCACCGCCGCCCAGGCGGCGCCCGTCCTGCTCTCCCAGGGCAAGCCGGCCACCGCCTCCAGTTCGGAGGGCGCCGGCACGCCGGCCGGCGCGGCCGTCGACGGCAACAACGGCACCCGCTGGTCCAGCCAGTTCGCCGACCCGCAGTGGATACAGGTCGACCTCGGCGCCCCGGCCCAGCTGACCCAGGTGGCGCTGCGCTGGGAGGCCGCGGCCGCCAAGTCGTACCGCGTCGAGCTGTCCACGGACGGCGCCAACTGGTCGACGGCGTACTCGACCACCACCGGCGCCGGCGGCAACGTCACCCACGACATCACCGGCACCGCCCGGTACGTGCGGGTGTACGGCACCGAACGGACCACCGGGTACGGCTACTCGCTGTGGGAGTTCCAGGTCTACGGCACCACCGGCAGCGGCCCGGTGATCCCCGGCGGCGGCGACCTCGGCCCCAACGTGATCGTCTTCGACCCGTCCACGCCCAACATCCAGGCCCGCCTGGACCAGGTCTTCGCCCAGCAGGAGTCCGCGCAGTTCGGCTCCGGGCGCTACCAGTTCCTGTTCAAGCCGGGGACGTACAACGGGCTGAACGCGCAGATCGGCTTCTACACCTCGATCTCGGGCCTGGGCCTGAACCCCGACGACACCACCATCAACGGTGACGTGACCGTCGACGCGGGCTGGTTCGGCGGCAACGCCACGCAGAACTTCTGGCGTTCGGCCGAGAACCTGGCGCTCAACCCGGTCAACGGCACCAACCGCTGGGCCGTCTCGCAGGCGGCGCCGTTCCGTCGCATGCACGTCAAGGGCGGGCTGAACCTCGCTCCCAACGGCTACGGCTGGGCCTCCGGCGGCTACATCGCCGACTCCAAGATCGACGGCCAGGTCGGCAACTACTCGCAGCAGCAGTGGTACACCCGTGACAGCTCGATCGGGGGCTGGTCCAACGCCGTGTGGAACCAGGTGTTCTCGGGCACCCAGGGCGCGCCGGCGCAGTCGTACCCGAACCCGCCCTACACCACCCTGGAGACCACCCCCGTCTCCCGCGAGAAGCCGTTCCTGTACCTGGACGGCGCGGACTACAAGGTCTTCGTGCCGGCCAAGCGCACGAACGCCCGCGGCACCTCCTGGGGCAACGGGGCGCCGCAGGGCACCTCGATCCCGCTGAACCAGTTCTACGTGGTCAAGCCGGGCGCGAGCGCGGCCACGATCAACGCGGCGCTGGCCCAGGGCCTGCACCTGCTCTTCACCCCCGGCGTCTACCACGTCGACCAGACCATCCAGGTGAACCGTCCGGACACGGTGGTGCTGGGGCTCGGCCTCGCCACGATCGTCCCGGACAACGGTGTCACGGCCATGAAGGTCGCCGACGTCGACGGCGTGAAGCTCGCCGGGTTCCTGATCGACGCGGGCCCGGTCAACTCGCCGAGCCTGCTGGAGGTCGGCCCGGCCAACGCCTCCGCCGACCACGCCGCGAACCCGACCAGCGTCCAGGACGTGTTCGTCCGGGTCGGCGGCGCGGGCGCGGGCAAGGCCACCGTGGGCATGGTCGTCAACAACGACGACACGATCGTCGACCACACCTGGATCTGGCGGGCCGACCACGGCGACGGGGTGGGCTGGGAGACCAACCGCTCCGACTACGGGTTCCGGGTGAACGGCGACGACGTCCTCGCCACCGGGCTGTTCGTGGAGCACTTCAACAAGTACGACGTGGAGTGGAACGGCGAGCGCGGCCGGACGATCTTCTTCCAGAACGAGAAGGCGTACGACGCACCGAACCAGGCGGCGATCCAGAACGGCTCGACCAAGGGCTACGCGGCCTACAAGGTGGCCGACTCGGTCAACACCCACGAGGGCTGGGGCCTGGGCAGCTACTGCTACTACAACGTGGACCCGACGATCCGGCAGGAGCACGGCTTCCAGGCCCCGGTGAAGCCGGGCGTGAAGTTCCACGACCTGCTGGTCGTCTCGCTGGGCGGCAACGGCCAGTACGAGCACGTCATCAACGGCATCGGCGCGCCGACCTCGGGCACCTCGACCGTCCCCTCGACCGTCGTCTCCTTCCCCTGACCACCCCCGAGCGGATCCCGATCGATCCCTGATCGATCGCCGATCGGCCCGATCGACCCCCGACCCCCAACCCCCGCGAGGCGCGGGGCGGCCCGGCGGCCGCCCCGCGTTTTCCGGGCCGTTCGAGAGAGCGCTCTCCCGCCCGGAGGGCGTCCCCCCACCACCCACCGGAGGAGCAGAAGTGACACTCCGATCACGCACCCTGTCCGCCTTACTGGTGTCGGCGGCCTTCGCCGTCACCGCCGCGGCCGGTCTCGGCGGCATGGCCCTGACCGCCCAGGCCTCCCCGGACGGCGCCACCGCCGCCGTCCACGCGGGACACGCGGCCGCCGCCCCGCTGGCCGGCGGCGACGACCCCGACGGCGACGGCTACATCCCGGCCGTGCCCCCGGTCACCGGCGTCACCCCGTCCTGGGAGAACCCGCCGGACCGCTACTTCCACGAGTTCCAGGCCAACTGCGCGGTCACGCGCACCGCCTCGGACGACCCGATCGTCTACGCGGGCCGGCCCGGCGCCTCGCACAACCACACCTTCATGGGCAACACCACCACCGACGCCTTCAGCACCACCGCCTCGCTCGGCGCGGGCGGTACGGCCTGCCTCGCCCCCGGCGACCTGTCCGGGTACTGGATGCCGACGCTCTACAACGGCAACCAGCCGGTCCTGCCGACCGGACCGCAGGTCATCTACTACAAGACCGGCGTCACCGACTACAAGAGCGTGCGCCCCTTCCCCAAGGGCCTGCGCTTCGTCGTCGGCAGCCCGACCCAGACGGCGGCCGAGTTCCGCAACCACCGCGGCTGGGTCGAGGGCTGGGAGTGCGGCGACAGCTTCAAGAACACCGAGTTCCCGACGAGCTGCCCGCCCGGGACCCAGCTCAACATCCGCATGCAGTCGCCCAGCTGCTGGGACGGGAAGTTCCTGGACACGCCCGACCACAAGGCGCACATGGCCTACCCGGTCGTGAAGCCCGGCTCCAACGACAACGTGTGTCCGCCGACCCACCCGGTCGCCCTGCCCATGGTCGAGTTCAAGATGGCCTTCCCGGTCAGCGGTGACATGTCGCAGGTCAGGCTGTCGAGCGGGAGCGGCCACTCCTTCCACTACGACTTCTTCAACGCCTGGGACGACCGGACGCTGAAGGCCCTGGTCGACCACTGCATCCGCGGCGGCCTCCAGTGCAACGCCCGCGGCTACGACGAGACCCACCCCGCGGCGGGCGCCGCCCTCGGCCCGGACTACCGACTGCCGTGACCGACTCCCCCACACCCCACGGAGGTACCGGCGTGCACGCACGCATGCGTTCCCTCGTCACGGCCGCGCTCCTCGCGGGCGCCGTGACCGTACTGCCCACCGCTCCGGCGCACGCCGCCGGCAGCGTGGTGAAGGTGACCGGCTCCCAGGGCGACTGGCAGCTCCGGGTGGACGGTTCGCCGTACGTCGTCAAGGGCGTGACCTGGGGCCCCTCCCCGGCCGACGCCGGACGGCTGCTGCCCGACGTGAAGTCGCTCGGCGCCAACACGATCCGCACCTGGGGCACCGACGCGACCAGCCGCCAGCTGTTCGACGCCGCCTCGGCCAACGGCATCAAGGTGGTCGCCGGCTTCTGGCTCCAGCCGGGCGGCGGCCCGGGCAGCGGCGGCTGCACCGACTACGTCACGGACACCGCCTACAAGAACACCATGCTGGCCGAGTTCTCCCGCTGGGTGGAGGCCTACCGCGACCACCCCGCGGTGCTGATGTGGAACGTGGGCAACGAGTCGGTCCTCGGCCTGCAGAACTGCTACGGCGGCGCCGAGCTGGAGAACCAGCGCAACGCCTACACCGCCTTCGTCAACGACGTGGCGAAGGCCGTCCACCGCATCGACGCCAACCACCCGGTCACCTCCACCGACGCGTGGGTGGGCGCGTGGCCGTACTACAAGCGCAACTCGCCCGACCTCGACCTGTACTCCGTCAACTCCTACAAGGAGGTCTGCGGGGTCCGGCAGGCCTGGGAGCAGGGCGGCTACACCAAGCCGTACCTGATCACCGAGACCGGACCGGCCGGCGAGTGGGAGGTGCCGAACGACGCGAACGGCGTCCCGCTGGAGCCCGGCGACCAGGCCAAGGCCGACGGCTACACGAACGCCTGGAACTGCGTGAAGGGCCACCAGGGCGTCGCGCTGGGTGCGACGGTCTTCCACTACGGCACCGAGTACGACTTCGGCGGCCACTGGTTCAACCTGACCCCGGCCGGGGAGCGCCGGTCCATGTACTACGCGGTGAAGCGGGCGTACGGCGGGAACACGGCCGGGGACAACCTGCCGCCGACGGTGTCCGTGCCGTCGGTGCCGGACGCGGGAGCCGTCCCGGCCGGTAGGGAGCTCACCGTCCGGGCACCCGCGACCGACCCCGAGGGCGACGCGCTCGCGTACGAGGTCCTCTGGGGGAGCAAGTACGTCGACGGGGGCGGCGGCCTGGTGTCGGCCCCCTCCACGCACCTCGGCGGCGGCACCCTCAAGGTCACCGCTCCGGCGAAGACCGGCGTGTGGAAGCTGTACGTGAAGGTGAAGGACGGGCGCGGCAACGTGGGCGTCGAGCAGCGCTCGGTGCGGGTGGTCCCGCCGCCGGTGGCGGGCACGGACGTGGCGCTGAACCGGCCCACCACGGCGTCCACCTTCCAGAACGACGGCTACGGCGGCTGCCCGTGCACCCCGCAGCTGGCCACGGACGGCCGCAACGACACGCGTTGGGCCAGCAGTTGGGCCGACCCGCAGTGGCTCCAGGTGGACCTGGGATCGGTGCGGCAGCTGAAGCACGCCCAGCTCGTGTGGGAGGGCGCGTACGGGAAGGCCTACACGATCAGGGTGTCGGACGACGGCCGGAACTGGCGGACGGCGTACGCCACGTCCACCGGTGACGGCGGGATCGACGACTTCGACATCACCGCGTCGGGCCGCTACGTCCGGCTGGAACTGACCCAGCGCGGCACCGGCTACGGCTACTCGCTGTTCCACTTCGGGGTCTACGCCTGATCCGACCCCCCGACCGGGGCCCCTGCCGGACGTCCGGCGGGTGCCCCTCCCTCCGGGCCCTCCCCCGCGCACCTCCCCGCGCGCTCCGCGCGCCGCCCTTCCACTCCGCCGGGCGGCGCGCGGTCCGGTGTCCGGCCGGGTGCGTCAGCCGGGCGGCGGGTCCCGGTCGCGGCGCGGGGAGAGCTGCCGTCGGGCGGTGCGCCAGCGCGAGCGCATCTCGTCGAGGACGGCGTCCCACTCGCGCCGCACCTCGTCGTCGGCCGGCCGTCGCCCGGCCCGGATCCGCCCGAGCTCGTCGTGGACCTCCCGGCCGAGGGCGACGGAGCCGACGACGACGAGCATCGCGCCGAAGAGGGCGGAGATCAGGGCGAAGACCGCCCCGACGGCGCCGTAGGCGGTGGCGTAGGAGTCGAAGAGGTGCGGGAGGTAGATGCTCGCGCCGACGGAGTAGCAGGCGGCCAGCACGGCGGCCAGCACGCCGAAGGGCAGCAGTTCCGTCCGGGAGAGCCGCTTCGCGGACAGGATCCGGCCGCTCAGGACGAAGAAGCCGACGGACAGGACGGCCTGGCAGGCGGCGGACGCCAGTCCCAGGCGCCGCTGGTCGAGGGAGGCCGAGATCCAGCCGTTCAGGGCGAGGAAGGCGGCGGAGCACGCGATCCACCACAGCCCGTTCAGCGTGTTGCGCACGCTCAGGGGCTTCAGCTCCCAGGCCTGTTCGAACACCCGCTGTGCGGCCCGGGAGAACCCCAGCACGGAGATGACCACGAAGACGGTGCCGGCGATGCCGGCGCCCGTGCTGGCGGCCTCGTCGGCGGTGGAGGCGAACAGGTCCGTGACGGCTTGGGCGCCGCCGCCGGTCAGACCGTAGTGGTCGATGATCTCGTCCGCGACGTCGTGGTCGCCCACGAGGTCGAGGAGGGCGCCACCGAGGACGGCGAGGGGGATCAGCGCGGTCAGCGCGCTGGAGGCCAGCGCCATCGACCGGTCGAACCCGGCGACCTTCTGGAAGCGGTTGACGACGCGGAGCGTGAAGGCCGGACGCAGCCAGAACGTGAGGGTCCTGGTCAGGCGTTCGCGGCTGACGGCGGCCGTGCGGACCTCCCGCGGTCGTGTCGTCCGCCGCGCCGTCGCGCCGGACCGCCGCCGAGCGTAGCGCGCGGCGCTCGGCGGCAGCGGCCGCGACGCGGGTCAGACCTCGATGACGATCTTGCCGGCAGTGTGGCCCTCCTGGCTGAGGGCGAAGGCCGCGGCCGCGTCGGCCAGGGGGAAGGTCTCGGCGACGGTCACCGTCAGCCGGCCCGCGTCGGCGAGCCGGCCCAGTTCGGCCAGGTCGCCGCCGTTCGGCCGCACCCACATCCACTCGCCGCCGGACCCGGTCACCGTCGGGTCGGCGATCGAGGCGTGGCGGCCGTCGTCGTGCAGGACCTCGCGGGTGACGTCGAGGACCCCGCCGACGAAGTCCGCGACGACGGTGACGCCGTCGGGGGCCAGCTCGCGGACCCGGCCCGCGAGTCCGTCGCCGTAGGCCACGGGCTCGCCGCCCAGCGCGCGCACCCGCTCGTGGTTGCGCGGGGAGGCGGTGCCGATGACGCGGGCGCCGAGGGCGCGGGCGATCTGGACGCCCAGGGAGCCGACGCCGCCCGCGGCGCCGTGGACCAGGACGGTGTCGCCCTCGCCGGTGCCCAGGCGGGTGAGCACCTGGTAGGCGGTGAGGCCGGCCAGGGGCAGTCCGGCGGCCTGCGCCCAGCCGAGCGAGGCGGGCTTGTGCGCCAGGGCGCGCACGGGGACGGTCACGAACTCGGCGAAGGTCCCGCCGTGCACGTAGTCCTTGCGGGCGTAGGCCATCACCTCGTCGCCCTCGGCGTATTCGGGGGTGTCGATGCCGACGCGCTCGACGGTCCCGGACACGTCCCAGCCGGGGACGACCGGGTGCACGACGTCCATCATGGCGTCGAGCCCACCCGCCATGATCTTCCAGTCGACGGGGTTGACCGCGGCGCACTTCACGCGCACGAGCACCTCGCCCGGTCCGACCTTGGGAACCGGCAGCCGGGTCTCGGAGAGCACCTCCGTCCCGCCGTACGTCTCGTAGGCAATCGCCCGCATGGTGGCCTCGGCCATGTTCCGACCTCTCCGTGTGCTGGGTGTGGACCCCTCCCCCACGGCCCATCCCACCACGCACGGCGCGCCCGTCCCGCGAAGCGGGGCGGGCGCGGCGGGTGGGAGCGTCAGCCGGCGCGGTGGGCGGCGATGATGCCGGCGTAGTGGCGGCCGCTGGTCTTGACGGTGCGGCGCTGGGTCGCGTAGTCGACGTGGACGAGGCCGAAGCGCTTGTCGTAGCCGTAGGCCCACTCGAAGTTGTCGAGCAGGGACCAGGCGTAGTAGCCGGCCACCGGCGCGCCCCGGCGGGCGGCGCGGGCGCAGGCGGCGAGGTGGGCCGTCAGGTACGCGGCGCGCTCGGGGTCGTGGACGGTGCCGTCGGGGGCGACGGTGTCGGGGTAGGAGGAGCCGTTCTCGGTGATCCGGATCTGCGGGGAGGCGTACTCCTCGTGCAGCCGCATGATCAGGGTCTCCAGGCCGTGGGCGTCGACCTCCCAGTCCATGCCGGTGCGCGGGACGCCGGGGCGCTCGATCTGGCGGGCGTAGGGCGCGGGGCCGTCCGGGTCGGCGGCGACGACCTGCGGGAAGTAGTAGTTCAGGCCGAACCAGTCGAGCGGGGCGGCGATGGTGGCGAGGTCGCCCGGGCGTTCGGGCAGGTCGACTCCGTAGACCTCGCGCATGTCGGCGGGGAAGCCGCGGCCGTGGACGGGGTCGAGCCACCAGCGGTTGACGTGGCCGTCCATCCGCCGGGCGGCGGCGCGGTCGGCGTCGCTGTCCGTGGCCGCTTCGACGGTGGAGAGGTTGTTGACGATGCCGATCCGCGCGCCGGGGGCGGCGGCCCGGACGGCCTGGGCGGTCAGTCCGTGGCCGAGCAGCAGGTGGTAGGAGGCGCGGACGGCCGCGGTGAGGTCGGCCTGGCCGGGGGCCATCCGGCCCTCCAGGTGGCCGATCCACGCCGAGCAGAGGGGTTCGTTGAGGGTGGCCCACTGGGTGACGCGGTCGCCGAGCCGCTCGGCCACCAGGCCGGCGTACGCGGCGAGGTGTTCGGCGGTGGCGCGCTCGGGCCAGCCCCCGCGGTCCTGGAGGGCCTGGGGCAGGTCCCAGTGGTAGAGGGTGACGGAGGGCTCGATGCCGGCGGCGAGCAGGCCGTCGACGAGCTGGTCGTAGAAGTCGAGGCCCTTGGCGTTGACCGGTCCGTCGCCGCCGGGCAGCACCCGCGGCCAGGCGATGGAGAGGCGGTAGGCGTTGGTGCCGAGCTGGCGCATCAGGGCGATGTCCTCGCGCCACCGGTGGTAGTGGTCGCAGGCGGTGTCGCCGGTGTCGCCGCCGTCGACGGCGCCGGGGACGCGGGAGAAGGTGTCCCAGATGGAGGGGGCCCGGCCGTCCTCGTCGACGGCGCCCTCGATCTGGTAGGCGGAGGTGGCGGTGCCCCAGGCGAAGTCGCGGGGCAGCGCGCCGAGGTCGACGGGGTGCGCGTCGGTCATGGGGAGGCTTTCGGAAAGGGTCATTTGACGGCTCCTGCCGTGAGTCCGGCCACCAGGTACTTCTGCAGCAGCAGGAATCCGGCGACGACGGGGATGCTGACGACGAGCGAGGCGGCCATGATCTGGTTCCAGTAGACGTCGTTCTGCGTGGAGTAGCCCTGCAGTCCGACCGCGAGGGTGCGGGTGGCGTCGTTGGTCATGACGGAGGCGAAGAGCACCTCGCCCCAGGCGGTCATGAAGGCGTACACGGCGACGGCGACGATGCCGGGCACCGCGGCGGGGATGACGACGCGGAAGAGCGCGCCGAGGGGGCCGCAGCCGTCGACGGTGGCCGCTTCGTCGAGGTCGCGCGGGACGGAGTCGAAGTACCCGATGAGCATCCAGATGGAGAAGGGGAGGGAGAAGGTCAGGTAGGTGAGGATCAGACCGCCCCGGGACCCGTAGAGGGCGACGCCGGTGCTGTTGCCGATGTTCACGAAGATCAGGAACAGCGGGAGGAGGAAGAGGATGCCGGGGAACATCTGGGTGGACAGCACGGTGACGGTGAACAGCCGCTTGCCGCGGAAGCGGTAGCGGCTGACCGCGTAGGCCGCGAAGATCGCGATCACCACCGAGCAGACGGTGGCGGTGCCGGCCACGATCAGGGAGTTCACGAAGTACTTGGCGAGCGGGACGGTGTGCCAGATGTCGATGTAGGGGCGGATGGTGAGGCCGCTGGGGATCCAGCGGAACTGGCCGGCCACGTCCTTGAGGGGCTTGAGCGAGCTGGTGACCATCACGTAGACGGGCAGCAGGACGAAGCCGGAGAGCAGGGTCAGGAAGATCGTCCGGATCACCCGGAAGGACAGCGGCGGGTCGAGCGGGCTGCGGGCTCTAGCGGGCATCGGCGTCCTTCCGGCCGCGGGTGGTGAAGAACAGGTATCCGGCGGTGACCAGCAGCAGGAACAGCAGCAGCAGGACGGACATGGCGGAGCCGGTGCCGAAGTTCCAGGTGACGAAGCTCGACTGGTAGATGTGGATGGAGATGAGGTCGGCGGCCTCGGGGGCCGATTTCCCGAAGAGGACGAACGGCGTGTTGAAGTCGTTGAACGTCCACAGGAACAGCACCAGGATCAGCACCTGGTTGACCGCGCCGACCGAGGGCAGCGTGATCCGCCGGATCTGCTGCCAGATGCCGGCGCCGTCCAGCGCGGCGGCCTCGTAGAGGTCCCTGGGGACGTTCTGCAGGGCGGCCATCACGATGAGGAACGCGAACGGCCAGCCCTTCCAGACGGAGACCGTCAGCAGCGCCCAGAAGCTGTTGTCGCCGAGCAGCCAGAAGGTGTGCTCGGCCCCGCCCAGGCCCAGTTGGTCGTGGAGGAGGTGGTTCACCATGCCGTTGTCGCGCTGGAACATGAACGCCCAGGTGATGACGGCCGCGTAGACGGGCAGGGCGTACGGGACGAGGAACAGCGCCCGCAGGAAGCCCCGGCCGCGGAAGGTCTCCTGCATGAACACGGCGGCGGCGGTGCCCAGCAGCCAGCACAGGCCGACCGAGAGCAGGGTGAACAGGCAGGTGGTGAGGAAGGAGCCGAGGAGGGCCTCGCCGACCGGCCGGTTGACGTCGACGGCGAGGCGGTAGTTGTCGAAGCCCGTCCAGGGCGCCCGGGACCAGTCCCGGATGAAGAACTGGGTGAGCTGGCGGAAGCTCATCACGATGCCCATCACCATCGGGACCAGGTGGATGAGCAGTTCGAGGAGGAGGGCGGGCAGCAGGAGGAGGTAGGGCAGGGCGGTACGGCGCAGGCGTCCGGGGCGGCGGACGCGACCGGGGCGGGGCCCGCCGGCGGGGGCGCGGCCGGCGCGGCCCCCCGCCTTCGCGTCGGGTGGGAGCGTGGTGGGTGCTGAGGTCATGGGACGGGACTCAGCTCGACATCTGCTGCTGGGCCTTGGTGAGCTTCGCCTTCACCGATTCGGCGGTCACCGGGCGGCCCGCCGCGGCGTCGGCGAAGAGCTCCTTGACGGCGGTGCCGACGGCCGTCTCGAACTGCGACTCCTCGGGGACCTGCGGGAGCGGGGCGGCGCTGGTGGAGAGGGTGTTGCGGAGCACCGTGAGGTCGTCGGTGGCGAAGGCGGGGTCGGTCTGGGCGGCCTTGACCGGGGGGATGGAGCCGTAGGTCCTGTTGAGGATCTTCTGCTCCTCGTCGCTGGTCATGAACTTCACGAACTTCAGCGCGCCGTCGGTGTTGTCGGTGTTCTTGAAGACGGCCAGGTTGATTCCGGCGACCATGGAGTTGGTGTTCTTCCCGCTGCCGGGAGCGCCGCCGGCCGGGACCGGGACGGGGGCCACGCCCCAGTCGCCCTCCTTCATGCCGTGCGCCTTGAAGGTGCTGGCGGCGTTCTGCCACAGGACCATGGCGGTCTTGCCGTTGGAGAAGTCCTGGAGGGACTGGTTCTTGTCGTACTCGGCGTTGCCGGGCGCGATGATCTTGTCCTTGGCCATCAGGTCCACGTACTGCTTGACGGCGTCGACGTTGGCCGCGGTGTCGAAGGTGGGCTTGCCGGCGGCGTCGAAGAACTCGGCCCCGTGCTGCTTCGAGAGCACGAAGGCCTGGTGGATGTTGTTGGAGAGGTTCGAGCCCTCCGCGCCCAGGGCCCACCTGCCGTCCTTGGACAGCTTCCGGCCGATGGTGACCATCTCGTCCCAGGTGGCCGGCGGCTTCTCGATGCCCGCCTCCTGGAACACCTTCTTGTTGTAGTAGAGCGCGTACGACATCGAGTAGAGCGGCACCGCGGCCGGGTCCTGGCCGGCGGCTCCGGCCGAGCCGATGGCGGACTCCACGAACCGGTCCCTGCCGCCGATGGCGTCGAAGTTCTTCGCGGTCCACGGGAGCAGCGCGCCGGTGGCCTGGAGCGAGGAGGACCAGGTGTTGCCGATGTTGAGGACGTCGGGGCCCTGGCCGGAGGCGGTGGCCGCGAGGATCCGGTTGAGCAGGTCCGACCAGGGGACGACCTCCAGTTTGACCTTGATGCCGGTCTGCTCCTCGAACTTCTTCAGCTCCGGACCGAGCGTCGCCTGGTCCGCCGTGATGTCGGGCCCCTGGTTGGAAGCCCAGTAGGTGAGCTCCTTGGGGGCGGTGTTGGAACCGCCCTCGGCGCCCGTGGACCCACCGCCGCAGGCGGTGGCGGCGGAGAGGAGGGAGACAGCGACAGCGGCGGCGGCAGCGGCTCTGGTTCTGCGCATGGCGGCTCGGTCCCTTTCGGCAGGGTCGGGGGAAGGCCGGTCGGGCGGCGGGGGGACGCCGGGTGTCGTCTCTCCGGCGTCTCCGCTGCACCCGTTTTTGTCCAGGCCTTAATTTAGGACGTGAGTTAAGCCCCGTCAGAGGGTCGCGTCAAGGGGTCGCGCAAGGGTATGTTGCGAGCGACGTGGCGCCGACGCCACTGCGGAAGGGGCCAGATGACCACGGGGCGTAGCGGACGAACGGTGCGGGACCTGCGGCGCGGAAACCGGAGCGCCGTGCTCCAACGGCTCTACTTCGGCGGGCCGATGAGCCGGCAGGAACTCGGGCCGGCCACGGGTCTGAGCTCCGGGTCCGTCAGCAACGTCGTGGGCGAACTCGTCGCCGACGGACTGCTGGAGGAGGCCGGCGTGGTCGACTCGGACGGCGGCCGGCCCCGCACCCTGCTGCGGGTGACGCCGCACAGTGCGCACATGATCGGCGTGGACGTCGGCGAGACCCGGGTGCGCGTCGAGCTGTTCGACCTGGCGCTGACCGAACTGGCGCGCACCGAACTGCCGTTGCTTCCCCGCGGCTGCTACGACGTCGGCCCGATCGTCGACCACATCAGGACGGGCATCGCCACCGTGCTCGCCGAAGCGGGCGTCGGCACCGACCGGCTGCTCGGCGTCGGCATCGGCGTCCCGGGCATCGTGGACCGCGCGGCGCCGGGCGGCACCGTGGTGCACGGCCAGACCATCGGCTGGAACGCGGTGCCGCTGGAGGCGCTGCTGCGCGCCACCGGGGCGCTGCCCGACGAGGTCCCGTACATCATCGACAACGGCGCCCGGACGCTCGGCCAGGCCGAGATGTGGTTCGGGGCCGGCCGCGGTGCGCGCGAGGCGGTGGTGGTGCTCTTCGGCTCGGGCGTCGGCGCGAGCCTGATCACGGACGGCTCGCCGGAGGGCGGCACCACGGAGGGGACCCCGCTGGAGTGGGGCCACCTGACGGTGTCCGTACGGGGGCGGCGCTGCCGGTGCGGGGCGATGGGCTGCCTGGAGGCGTACACGGGCGCGGAGTCCCTCCTCGCCCGTTGGGCCGAACTGGGCGGCGGACCGGCGCAGTCGGCCGACGAGGAGGAGGCCCTCTCGGCCCTGCTCGCGGCGGCCGGGACGGCCGACCCGGTGGCGCTGGCGGTGCTGGAGGAGACGGCGGAGTTCCTCGGCGCGGGCCTGTCCGACCTGATCAACCTGTTCCGGCCGGAGCGCATCCTGATCGGCGGCTGGGCGGGGCTGATGCTGGCCCCGCACATCCTGGCCTCGGTCCGGGAGCACGCGACCCGCTACTCCCTGCGCCACCCGGCCGGGCGGGTCTCCATCGGCATGGGCTCCCTGGGCCCGGACGCCGTCACGGTCGGCGCGGCCACCCTGCCCCTGTCGGCCTTCTTCACGACGGGCGGCCGCCGCGCCGCCCCCGAACCGCGGGCGGAACCCCCGGGCTGGCGCACGGCCCTGGAGGTCCGCGGCGAAGCGGCGGCGGCCCGCCGGGCGTAGGCCCCGGTCACCGGGGCGGCGGTCCGGACCGGCTGGCCGGGCGAGCAGGCGACCGGGCTGCCGGGGCGCGACGCGTCAGGCGGAGTCGCGGACCACCAGCTCGGGGGCGAACAGGACCGAGACCGGTTCCGGGGCGGCCGCGCCCGCGACGCGGTCCAGGAGCAGGCGGACCATCTCGGCGGCCATCTCCTCCACCGGCTGGCGCACCGTCGTCAGCCTCGGCCGGCACGCCGCGGCCGCGCCCGAGTCGTCGAAGCCGACGACCGCCACGTCCTCCGGAACGCGGCGGCCGTGCTCGCGCAGCACCAGGCAGGCCCCCTGCGCCATCAGGTCGTTGGCGGCGAACACCCCGTCCACCTCAGGCCGTTCGGCGAGCAGCCGCCGCATCGCCCGCTCGCCGCCGTCGAGCGTGAAGCCGCCCTCGGCCACGCGCACCCGCCCTCCCGCCGCCTCGCGGAACCCCGCCAGCCGCTCGCGGCTCGCGGGCACGTCCGCCGGGCCGCCGATGGCCGCGAGCCGGCCGCACCCGCGCGCCAGCAGGTGCCGGGCCGCCAGCGCCCCGCCCTCCCGGTGCCGCAGGTCCACGTGGTCGATCGGGACCCCCGCCGCCGGGCGGGCGAACAGCGCGGCCGGCAGCGCGGCCCCGGCCAGCATCCCCGGCAGCGGGTCCCGGGGGTGCGTGGTGGCCAGCAGCGCTCCGTCGGCGCCGCCCTGCGCCACGTACGCGAGCACCTCGGCACGGTCCTCGGCACTGTCGGCGAACATGAGCACCGGGTGCACCCCGCGCGGCCGCAGCGCCCGCACCACGCCGCCCACCACCCGCCCGAAGAACGGGTCCTGGAGGACCCCCGCGGCGAACTCGTCGTGTCCGCGGCCGGATTCGGCGCCCGCACCGCACACCACGAGGGCGACGGCCCCCGAGCGGCGGGTGACCAGCGAGCGGGCCGCCCGGTTCGGCCGGTACCCGGTCGCGGCGATGGCCCGCCGGACCGCCTGCTGGATGGCCGGGTCCACGTTGCGGACCCCGTTGACCACCCGCGAGACGGTGGCCCGGGACACCCCGGCCGCGCGGGCCACGTCCTCCAGGGTCGCGGCGCCCGCACCCGCGGCCGCACCGGCCCCCGTACCCGCCCGCGCATCCGTTCCCGTACGCCCCCCGATGTCCATGGCGGCACTGTAGCGCCCCCGGTTCAGGCCTCCAGGACCCCCCGCAGCGGGAGGTCCCCGGCGCTGCGGCCCGCCAGCAGCGTGAACCGGCCCGGCTCCGCGGTCCAGCCGCCCTCCGCCGGGCACCAGTGCCGCAGGGCCCGCGCGTCGATCCGTACGTACGCCGTGACCCGCTCCCCCGCGCCGACCCGTACCGCGGCCCATCCGGCGAGCCAGCGCACCGGCCGGTCCACCGCCGAGTCCGGCCGCGCCAGGTACACCTGGACCACTTCGCGGCCCGCGCGGGCGCCGGTGTTGCGGAGCTCGACGGGGATCTCGTAGCCGCCGGGGGCCGGTTCGGGCGGGCCGAGGCGTTCGTAGGCCCAGGTGGTGTAGCCCAGCCCGTGGCCGAACCAGTACGCGGGGGCCCGGCCGGCCCGCAGCCACGCGCGGTGGCCGATGTGCAGCCCCTCCTCGTACGGCAGGACCCCGGCCGTGGGGCGGGTGGTGCGCACGGGTGCGTCGGCGAGGACGGCGGGCCAGGTGGTCGGGAGCCGGCCGCCGGGTTCGGTGCGCCCGAGGAGGACGTCGGCGAGGGCGGCGCCCGCCTCCTGACCGGGGAACCAGGTGAGCAGGACGGCTCCCGGGCGGGTGCGCCAGGGCAGTTCGACGGGGCCGCCGGCGTTGACGACGACGACGGTACGGGGGTTCGCCCGCACCACCTCCCGCACCAGCCGGTCCTGCGGGGACGGCAGGCGCAGGGTCCGCCGGTCGTGGCCCTCGGACTCGGCGCCCTCGGTGGTGCCCACGACCACGACGGCCGCGTCGGCGCCACGGGCCGCAGCCACGGCCGCGGCGAGGGCCTCGGCCGGGTCGGGGCCGGGCGGGGCGGCGGTCAGGACGGTGGCCCGGCCGGTGCCGGGCGCCAGCCGGCGGCGGGCCACGACCCGGGCGGGACGGCCGGCGGTGAGGTGGACGCGGGCGGTGTGCTGGGGCGGGCGCACGTGCACGACGGCCGGGTCGTCGGTGCGGGGCGGGTACTCCCCCGCCAGCACGGCCGCCCCGTCCACCGTGAGGCGGAGCGCGCCGAAGCCGCCCAGCCCCAGGGTCCAGGGCCCGGTGACGTCGGGGTGGAGCACGGCGGCCAGCTCGACGGAGTGGGCGCCCGGGGGCAGTTCGGGCTCCAGGACCCGGCCGGAGGGCTGGTGCGCGTGGTGCAGGACGGCTCCGGAGGCGTCGAGCACGCGCAGCCGTACGCCGGGCGCACCGGTTTCGGGGTCGCGGGCGTGCCGGGGCCCGAGCGGCGCCGGGCCTCCGGTCCCCTCCGGGGGCGGCCCGGGCTCGTACACGACGCGCACGCCCGGCGGCAGGGCGTCGCGCAGCCCGGCGAGCGGGGTGACCACCTCGCGCGGGAACACCTCGGAGCTGCCGCCGCCCTGGACGCGCGGATCGGCGGCGTGCGCCCCGATGACGGCGAGGGTGGCGAGCGCGGCGGGGTCGAGGGGCAGCACGCCCCGGTTCTCCAGCAGCACGGAACTCGCGGCGGCGGCCTCGCACAACACCGCCCGCCCCCTCGCCTCCCGGTCGGCCGGATCCGCGGGTGCGACGGCGTGCACCGACCGCCCGCACCCGGCTCCGGCCACGGCCTCCGGCCGGGGCTCCGCCAACGCCTGGGGCCCGGGCTCTCCCGAGGCCCGGGGCCGGGGCTCGCACCGGGCCTCGGCCGGAGGCCCGGCCAAGGGCTGCCCCGCGATCGGGGGCTGCTCCGCGCCCACCACCACCGGACGCACAGGCGGGGCCGGGGATTTCGGTGCCGTCAGGACGTCCGGGGTCGCCGGGGTCGTCGGGGTCACCGGGGCCACTAGGGCCACGGGGGTCGCCGGGGCCACTGGGGTCACCGGGGTCACGGAGGTCGCCGGGGTCACGGGGGCCACCGGGGTCACGGGGGCCACCGGGGTCGCCGGCGTCACGAGCCCGGCCGGGGGTTCCGGGCCCTCCGAGGCCCCCGGGTCCGCCGAGGCTCCCGGGTCCGCCGAGGCCCCCGGGCCTTCCCGGCCTTCCCGGCCCTCCCGGCCCTCCCGGCCTTCCGGGCCCTCCCGGCCCTCCGGGGCCAGCGCGCCCACGCGGGCGGCGAGGCGCAGCAGGCGGCGCGCCTTGTCCCGTACCGCCTCGGCGGACACCAGTCCGCGTTCCACGGCGTCCACGAGCGCCGCGCCCCACGGCCCTTCGGGACCCGGCATCAGCAGGTCCTGCCCCGCGCGGCCCGAGGCGACCGTGGAGCGGCCCGCGCCCCAGTCGGAGACCACGACCCCGTCGAAGCCCCACTCCCCCTTCAACGGCTCGTACAGCAGGGAACTCTCGCTCATGCTGGCCCCGTTGACCCGGTTGTAGGCCGACATCACCAGCCAGACCCCGGCCCGGACGGCGGCCTCGAAGGGTGCGAGGTACAGCTCTCGCAGCACGCGTTCGTCCACGCGCGCGTCCAGCGTCAGCCGCTCGGTCTCGGAGTCGTTGGCGACGTAGTGCTTGGCGGTCGCGGCCACCCCGCGGGACTGGATCCCGCGGACGAGCGCCGCACCGGTGCGCCCGGCGAGCAGCGGGTCCTCCGCACAGCACTCGAAGTGGCGGCCGGCGAGCGGGCTGCGGTGGAGGTTCAGCGTGGGGGCGAGCAGCACGTCGACGCCCTTGCGGCGCGCCTCCTCGCCGAGCAGGACACCGAGGCCGTACGCCCGGTCCTCGTCCCAGAGCGCGCCCAGTGCGCTGGCGGACGGCAGGACCGCCGCCGTGGACGTCTCGTCCCAGCCGGGCCCGCGGACGCCGGCCGGTCCGTCGGAGAACACCATCCGGCTTAGCCCGACGGCCGGTTCGGCGGCCGTGTGCCAGGTGTCGTCACCGGTCAGCAGCCGCACGCACCCGCTCAGGTCCAGCTTGTCCACGAGCCGGCCCGGCTCGTCACCGTCGTCCATACCGATCGACCCCTTGCACCGGAGAGCGGAGAGCGGGAGAGCGCTCTCCGGCATGATCGAGGGGGGACTCCGGCCCTGTCAACGCCTCTGCGGTCGCGCGGCGTCGACAGGGCGGGCGGTCAGGCGCCGGTCACCTCCGGGAGGGCGCGTCGCCCGCGCTCACTCGTACTCCGTGCCGTTCCTGCGGGTCAGGTAGGCGGGGCTGACCGCCTTCGCGACGGCCCGGCCGCCCAGCACCGGGCTGTACCGCTCGGCCGCCGCCCGGATGACGACGCCCTCGCGCAGGTGCAGTCCGCGCCCGGACACGGTCTCCCGGCCGCTGGCCAGCTCCAGCACCCGGTCGAGGGCGTACGGCCCCTCGTACAGTCGGGGGACCGTCGGCAGTTCGCCGGGCTCCAGGGCTTCGGCCGGATCCAGCCAGCACAGTTGCCCGTCGATCTCGGCCGAGACGTCGAAGACGGCGTATCCGGGCGGGGTGTCGGCGGTGCGCGGGCCGACTCCGTACGCGAGGTCCTGCACACCCGCGCCGTACACCTCGCCGAAGATCCCGATCCGGGTCGCGCCGAGCCGGGCGGCGAGGGCCGCCGCGACCGCCGGCACCCCGTGGCCGCGCACGGCCCGCCAGTACACGTTGCGCTCGTCCTCCCTGAGCGCCAGGCCCTTCGCGCCGAAGCCCTTGGACGAGACCAGGCAGCGGCCGCCCTCGACGACGTACGTGAACAGGCAGGCCGTGCCGTGGACCTTCTCGGTGAGCACGACGGGCTCTCCGGGCTCGAAGGCCTGCGGGTGGCGCCGCAGGTTCTCGATGTCGGTCCACGGCATCAGATCGGGGGCCGGTTCGGCGTCGCCGCTCATGGTCGCGGGGACCGGCGGAGCCCATTTGGTGATGCCGAGGAGCCCGGCGAAGTCCGTACCCTCTTCGGCCGCGCGCGCCAGGTCGGTGTCCGCGAGGGCGCGCGGTCTGCACACGAGCCCCTGCGAGAGCTCGCCGCGCAGCCGGACCGCTTTGACCCGGTCCGCGTTGCCGCCCGCGAGACGGCCGGTCAGGCCCAGCTCGTCGACGAGCGCTGCCGGAAGGACCGCCTGCTCCGGCACGTAGAGCGCGAACTCTCCGGTGCGGTAGGCGCCCTTGGCGACGACGGCCCGGTAGAGGCCGACCTGGGCCAGTTCCAGCGCGTCGGCGTTCGGATGCTCGTGGACGGTCAGCTCTTCGGCGGTCACCCGCAGGGTGGACATGGGGTCTCCTCGGACGCAGGGACGGACGATGGGCCGGTGGGGGCCGGCGCGTGGTGGTGCACCGTGGCACGCGGTGGTGCACGGTGGTACGGGGTGGCGCACACGGGTGCACGGTGGTGCGGCGCGTGCCGCACGATCACTCTCCATCGGCCCATAGCCGCTGGTCCAGCGGATATCGGAGGTGTTAGCCTGCCGCGCCCGCGGCGCTCACCGGCCGGCCGTCCAGGCCGGCGCCGCACGTCGCACCCGCTCGCAGGAGGCCCCCATGGCACGTCGTCCGGTCACCGTCGTCACCGGCGGCAGCAGGGGGATCGGGGCGGCCGTCTGCCTCCGGCTCGCCGCGGACGGGCACGACCTGGCGCTCGGCTACCTCCACGACGAGGAGGCCGCCGAGGCCGTGGCCGATCGGGTGCGGGCGCTCGGGGGCCGCTGCGCGACCGTGCGCGGCGACACCTCCGAAGAGTGCGGCGTCGACCGGCTCTTCGACATCGCCGGGGCCGAACTCGGCACGGTGGACGGCCTGGT
The DNA here is from genome assembly GCF_008704535.1 of Streptomyces subrutilus. Lineage (NCBI taxonomy): Bacteria > Bacillati > Actinomycetota > Actinomycetes > Kitasatosporales > Streptomycetaceae > Streptomyces > Streptomyces subrutilus. Next base: position 6,752,514 of record NZ_CP023701.1, on the reverse strand, counting down.
CAACAACGCCGGGGTCACCGGCCCCCTGGGCCGGCTAGCCGACGCCGCCACCGCCGACCTGCGGCGCGTGGTCGAGGTCAACCTCCTCGGCTACCTGCTGTGCTGCCGGCGCGCCGCCCGGGACATGGCGGTCGCGGGCGGCGGGGCGATCGTGAACGTGTCCTCGGCCGCCGCCACCCTCGGAAGCCCGGGCGACTACGTGCACTACGCGGCCACCAAGGCCGCCGTCGACGCGCTGACGGTGGGGCTCTCCAAGGAGCTCGGCCCGGACGGCATCCGGGTCAACTCCGTGGCGCCCGGCATCATCGAGACCGACATGCACGCCGCCATGGGCGACCCCGGCCGTCCGGCCCGGGCCGCCGCCGGCATCCCGCTGGGACGGCCCGGGCAGCCGGAGGAGGTGGCGGGGGCCGTCGCCTGGCTGTTGTCCCCCGACGCCTCCTACACGACCGGCGCCGTCCTGCGGGTCGCCGGGGGCCGGTGAGTCCGGCTCAGCCGAACGCGGCCCGGGTGGCCGGGCCGTAGACGCCCTCGGGGTCGCCCGTGATGCCCCGGTCGCTCTGGAGCCGGGCCGCGCCGCGCCGGGTCCGGTCGTCGTAGAGCCCGGTGACGGAGACGTACGTGAACCCCTGGCCTTGGAGCCGCTCCTGGAGGGCGCGCACCTCGGCCCCGCCGTCGCCCGGGCGCAGCGTCCCCGCGCCGGCCGGTGGCGCGGCCGGACCGGTGGCGCGGCCGGACCGGTGGCGCGGCCGGACCGGTGGCGCGGTCGGACCGGTGGGCGGGGCGGGCGACGGACAGGCGGGTACGGGCATCTGGGACATCTCCGAAGGACGGCTCGCGCGACGGTTCTCGATCGGCGCACTCTTTTCCCCCCCCCCGGGGATGCCCCGGGTCAAGCCGGATGCCCGATCCGTCCCCGACGCACCGTTCCGTCACTTCGGCGTGCCGACCGCGTCCGGGCGGCGGACCGTGGCCGTCAGGACCGTGACGGCGGCGAGGAGCATCAGGGCGGAGCCGCCGAGCGGGGCGGCGGACGCGGAGATGCCGTCGACCGCGAGCCCCCCGAGCAGCGCGCCCGTGGCGATGGCCAGGTTGAAGGAGGCGACCATGAGCGAGGAGGCGGCCTCGGTGGCGCGCGGCGCGGAGGTGGTCATCCAGCTCTGCAGGCTGACCGACACCCCGCCGTACGCCAGCCCCCAGGCCAGCAGCAGCGCGGTCCCGGCGACGGCCCCGGGCACGGCGGCCATCAGCGCCAGGACCACGGCCAGCGAGGCGCTCACCACGAGCAGCGTGCGGCGGGCGTCCCGCGCCCCGGCCAGGAAGTTGCCCGCGACGCCGGCGACGCCGTAGCCGAGCAGCAGGGTGCTGACGTGGGCGGGATCGATGCCGGAGACGTCCTGGAGGACGGGGCGGACGAAGGTGTAGGCGGCGAACTGCCCGGTCACCACCAGGAAGGTGACGGCGATCCCGGCCCGCACCCCGCGGTTCTCGCGGACCAGGGCGGGCAGTTCGGCGAAGGCGACGTGCCGGGTCGGCGGCAACGGGGGCAGCAGCAGGATCAGCGCGGCGAGGGTCACGGCGCCGAGGACGGCCATCGCCGCGAAGGCGGCCCGCCAGCCGCCGAGTTCACCGAGCAGCGTCCCGGCCGGCACGCCGAGCACCGAGGCCGTGGGGACCCCGCCGAAGATCAGCGCGGTCGCGCGGCCCGTGTGGCGTTCGGGGACGAGGCGCACGGCGAGGCCGCCGGCGATGGCCCAGAAACCGCCGAGGCTCGCTCCGACGAGGACCCGCGCCGCCAGGACCACGGTGAAGCCGGGCGCGAAGGCGGCGACGAGGTTCGCCGCGGTGGTCAGGGCGATGAGCACGCACAGCACGAGCCGCCGGTCGCGGCGCCCGGCGCCGACGGTGACGAGGGGCGCGCAGAGCGCCGCGACGAGACCGGGCACGGTGACCATCAGGCCGGCGGTGCCGTCGGAGACCTGGAGGGCGCCCCCGATGGGGGTGAGGAGGCCGACGGGCAGGAGCTCGGAGGTGATCAGGCAGAAGATGCCGAGGGCGACGGCGCAGACGGCCGCCCAGCCCTTCCAGGGGGCGGGACCGGGAGCGGTGGTGCGGCCCGGGGCATCGGCGGCTGCCGGAGGACGGTGCCGGGGGGACGGCGCGGGGCTGCCGGGCGCGGCGGCTGAGGTCATGGAACGGCACTCCGTACGGACGAACGGGCTGGTGGGCAGGACACGGCGGTGCGGAGCGCCGGAGGTCGCGCCTCCCCCGTCACCCCTACGGAGGTACCAATCCCCCGCGGCCCCCGCCGCATTCCCCACCGCGCCCCCGAACCACCGGACCCCCGGACCATCGGGATCGGCCCGATCGGCGGCCCGTACCCGGCCGGCCACGACCGTCCCCGGGCCCGAACGGTTCCCCGCACCGGTCCGCGTCACCCGGACGCGTGAGCGGCGGCCTCGGCGCGCCCGGCCGTACGGCATGGTGGTCGGATGCAGTTGCGCCGGGCCGTGCCCCTCACCCTCGTCGCGCTCCTCGCGAGCGCGGGCTGCGTCTCGGTCGGCCCGGAGGCCCTGACTCCGGCACGTGGCGCCGTTCCGCCCCTGGACGCTCCGGACCGGCCCGCACCACGTCCCCAGCCCGACGCCCTGCCGCTCGGGAGGCTGCCGGTCCCGGTGACGGCCGAGCCGGACCCGGCGCCGGCCACCGACCCCGGCCGGCCGTCGCCGGAGGCAAGCCGTCCGGCGGCCGGGAGGGCCGCGAAGCCGGCGCCGCCCCGGCGGGTCCGCCCGCCCGGACCGGCCACCGCCCACCCCCGCCGCAAGCCCGTCGCACCCACCACCGTGGACCGGCTGTGCGATGCGGCGGAGGGCACCGTGCCGCCCGCCATCGTCGACCTCTGCCTGCGCGAGTACGGTCGCTGACCAGGGGGGCGACGGCCAGGGGTTGACCCTCTCCCTGTGTCAGGCCCTGCACTGGAGAGCGTCATGTTCACTATCGGAGACTTCGCCAAGCACGGCCGGGTATCGGTCCGCATGCTGCGTCACTACGACGCGCTGGGACTGCTGCGCCCGGCCCGTGTCGACCCGTTCACCGGCTACCGCTTCTACGAGGCCGGGCAGCTCGCCCGCCTCAACCGCGTCATCGCGCTCAAGGAACTCGGCTTCCGCCTCGACCAGGTGGGGACGATCCTCGACGCGCAGGTGGGTGTGGAGGAGCTGCGGGGCATGCTGCGTTCGCGGCAGGCCGAGCTGGAGAGCGCCATGGCCGCCGCGGCGGCCCGGCTGGTCCAGGTCGAGGCGAGGCTCCGAACCATCGAGAGCGAGGGTTCCATGCCCGTGGACGACGTCGTCGTGAAGAGCCTCCCGCCCGTCCGGGTGGCCGAGTTGAGCGCGATCGCGCAGAGCTACGAACCGCAGGACATCGGCCCGGTGATCGGCCCGCTCTTCGGCGAGCTGTGCCGCCGCCTGGACCGGGCCGGTGTGGTCCCGACGGGCCCCGGCATCGCCCGGTACGAGGACGCGCCGGACTCCGGCGCCTCACCCGGCACGCCGGGCACGCCGGCGGCCTCAGCACCGGAGCCGGGGGCGGGAACCGAGGCGGGGGCGGGGGCGATCCTGGTCCGCGCGGCGCTGCCGGTGGCGGCCGGCGTCCGGGCGGCGGACCTCGGGGGCGGGGTGCGGATCGTGACGCTGCCCGCCGTGGAGCGGGCCGCGACCCTCGTGCACCGGGGGTCGATGGACGGCGTGCTGCCCGCCTCGCAGACGCTGGCCCGGTGGATCGACGCCCACGGGTACCGCTCCGCCGGGTACGCGAGGGAGCTGTCGCTCGCCTGCCCGGAGGACCGGGACCAGTGGGTCACCGAACTCCAGGAGCCGCTGTCCCCCGCCTCCTGACGGGGGCCCCGGGGCGGGTCGCGCCGGCCCGGGGTTAGGGTGCCGGGATGCGGCGCGTACTGGTGGTCGGGATCAGCGGGGCGGGCAAGTCGACCATGGCCCGGGCCTTGGAGCGGCGGCTCGGGCTGCCGTACCACGAGATGGACGCGCTGCACTTCGCCGGCCCGGACTGGGCGGTGAACCCGGCCTTCGCCGCCGACACGCGGCGGCTGGCCGGGGCGGAGTGCTGGGTCTTCGACTCGCTGGGCTACCCGGCGGTCCGGGACCTGCTGTGGGAGCGGGCCGACACGATCGTCTGGCTCGACCACCCGCGGCACGTGGTCATGCGGCGGGTGCTGTTGCGGTCGCTTCGCCGGAGCCTGACGCGCGAACGGCTCTTCGGCGGGAACCGGGAGAAGTGGCGGGAGTGGCTGCGCTCCGACCACCCGGTGTGGTGGGCCTGGCGGCAGTTCGGACCGCGCCGCGCGGAGATCCTGCGCCGCACGACCGACCCCCGCTTCGCCCCCCTCGTGGTGGTCCGGCTCCGTTCCCCGCGTGCGGCGGACAGCTGGCTGAGCGGGCGGCGCCCGTCGCCGTAGACCGGGTCCGCCCGGCCGCGCCGGCCGGGTGGTGGCGTCGCGCGGGCCGGGGTCGTCACCGGAGCGGGCCGAGGTGGACGCAGCGGCGGGCGGTGCGCAGGTGGCGTACCGTGGCGCGGCCGCGGCGGCGCCACTCGGCCCGCGGGAGCCCGGCGCGCTGGCCGCCGCCGGTGATCAGGGCGTTGACGGGGGTGAGCGGGTCGGCGGCCAGGCCCTTGGCGAGCAGGACGCCCACGACGAGCGGCAGCAGGGCCACGGCCAGGGCCGAACCGGCGGTGGTGACGTGCTGGATGCGCGGGCGGGGGGTCGTGCCGCGCGGGGCGTCGGTGGTCATGGCCCCATTCGACCAGCGGGCGCGCGGCGGGGAATCGGGGCGGATACTCAGGCCGTTGGGCGTGAGGTACTCAGACGGCGGGCGGGGTGGTGCGGGATGACGGTGCCCGGGCAGGGTTTCGAGCCCGCGACCGGCGACGGCGCGGAGCCCGGGGCGGGACGCGAGGCCGAGCTCCGGACGGCCTACGAGGGGCTGGTGCAGATCCGCCGGATGGTGAACGGACCCGGGGGCGCGGGGGTGCCCGCGCCCTGGGAGGTGCGGCTGCCCGCGCGCGCGGTGGCCCTCGCACTGGAGGCGGCGGGGCTGGAGCCGTCGGCCGTGGACGCGGAGGGCCGCCGCACCCGGACCGGGTACCGGGTGGGCGAAGGGCCGGGTCCCGGGCGGGCGGTGGTGACCTGGCTGGGTCCGCCGGGCGGCGGGGCCGCCGGGGAGGAGCAGGAGCGGCTGACGGCCTGCGCGGCCGTGCTGGAGGGGCTCGGCTGGGTGTGCCTGCTGTACCGGGGGCCGCGCCGGCGCCGCTTCCTGGAGGTGGAGCCCCCGCGCTGACCGGAGCGGCCGGGGGCGGCCGCCGTGAAACCCGGTACCGGTCGCGCGGGCGTTCGGGCACACTCGCCCGATGGGCATGCTCGAAGCAGTGGCGGACCGCGTCGGCCGTGGTGAGACCGTGGAGTTCCGGCCGGCCGGAGGTTCGATGGCACCGCTGGTCCACGGCGGCCGGCCGGTCCGGGTGGCTCCGGTCGACCCGGCGTCGGTCGAGGTCGGCGACATCGTGCTGGCCCGCGTCGCCGGCACGGTCCACCTCCACCTGGTGACGGCCGTGGACGCTGCGCGCCGGCGCGTGCAGATCGGCAACAACCGGGGGCACGTCAACGGTTGGACCGGCCACGACCGGGTGTTCGGGATCTGCCTGTCCGTGGACGGGGTACCGCGCCCGAGAGCCGCCGGCAAAGTCCGCCCCGCCGACGCCGGCCCCGCGGAGGCCGACCCGGCCGCGGCAACGCAGCCGGACCCGGGCCCGCTCCCGGTGCCCGGCGCCGCCCTGCTGCGTGCCGCGTTCGCCTCCGAGCGCCTCGACCTGCTGCCCGTCCTGCCCTCCCATGCCGCGGAGATGGCCGGCGTCCTGGCCGATCCGGCCCTGCACGCCTTCATCGGCGGTGCGCCCCTGCCACCGGACGCGCTCCGGACCCGGTACGGACGGCTCTCGGCCGGCTCCCCCGACCCGGCCGTCGTCTGGGGCAACTGGGTGGTGCGGCTGCGCTCCGAGGGCTGCCTGGTCGGAACCGTCCAGGCGACGATCGCCCCGGCGGCGGCCGAAGCCGAACTGGCCTGGGTGGTCGGCAGCCGCTGGCAGGGCCGCGGCATCGCCACCGAGGCCGCCCGGGCGCTGGCCGACCGGCTGCGCGAGCTGCGGATCGGCCGGCTGCTCGCACACGTCCACCCGGCCCACGCCGCCTCGGCGGCGGTCGCGGCCGCCTGCGGGCTCCGCCCGACCCCGCACCGGCAGGACGGCGAGGTGCGCTGGGCGTGGGCGGGCGGGACGCCCCCGCGGCCGTAGGCCGGCTCAGTCCAGGGTGAGCAGGAGGACGTCCACCTCTTCGCCGCGGGCCATGGCGAAGTCGCGGGCGAGCCCCGTCGGGGTGAACCCGCACTTCTCCAGCACCCGGAGCGAGGCCGCGTTGTCGGCGGCGGCCCCGGCGTGGAGCGGGCGGGTCCCCTCCTGTCGTACGAGCTCGGCCAGGGCCCGCGTGGCGATGCCCAGCCCCCAGTGGTCGGGCCCGATCACGTACGTCACCTCGCGCTCCTCGGGCGGGCCGAAGACGGCGGCGTGCCCGACCACCGCCCCGTCGGCCACCACCGTGCGCAGCAGCACGCCCGGGTCGGTGCGCGCCTTGGCCCAGTGGTCGTCGAAGTGCTCGCGGTCGTAGTGGTATTCGCGGGTGATCGCGGCCATGCGCTGGACCCGGACGTCGGCCGAGTGCTGCCAGAAGACCTCCAGGTCCGCGTCCAGCGTGTCGCGCAGTTCGATCCTCATCCGTCTCTCCCCCGTCGTCGGACACCCGGGCCCCGGCCGTCGCGGCGGTGCCCGTCGTGCCAGCGTAGGCCGCACCACTGACAGCGGGCGGGGCGCCGCGACGGGTCAGGCCGGGTCGGGGTGGCGGAGCAGCCGCAGCGCGTTGCCGACCACGAGCAGGGTGGAGCCCTCGTGCACCAGGACGGCGGGCCCGATGCCCAGGCCCAGCGCGGTCGCCGGGACGAGGACGGCGACGATGCCGAGGCTGAGCCAGAGGTTCTGCCGGATGATGCGGCTGGCCTTGCGGCTGAGGCCGGTGACGAAGGGCAGGCGGCCCAGGTCGTCGGACATCAGGGCGATGTCGGCGGTCTCCAGGGCGACGGCGGAGCCGGCCGCGCCCATCGCGACGCCCACGGTGGCCCCGGCCATGGCCGGGGCGTCGTTGACGCCGTCGCCGATCATCGCGGTACGGCCGGTGCGGCGCAGCCGGTTCACCTCGGCGGCCTTGTCCTGGGGCATCAGCCCGCCGCGCACCTCGTCCAGGCCGACCGCCCGGCCGACCGCGTCGGCCACCCGCTGGTCGTCGCCGGACAGCATCACCGTGCGGACCACGCCGAGGCGGCGCAGGGCCGCGACCGTGCCGGCCGCCTCCGGGCGGGCGGCGTCCATCAGGCCGAGGATGCCGAGCCAGCGGTCGCCGCGACGGACGAGCATGGTGGTGCGGCCGGTGCGGGCGAGTTCCTCGGTACGGTCCCGGAGGGCCGCCGGGACGGGTGGGCCGGTCAGGGTGTCGGCGTAGGCGAGGCTGCCGATGTGCACCGGCTCGCCCTCGAACTCGGCGGCGACGCCCCGGCCGATGACGGCCCGCAGGTTCCCGGCGTCGGGCAGCGGGCCGCCGGTGACCAGCGGTGTCCCGTCGCGGACCACGGCCCGGGCGAGCGGGTGGTCGCTGAGGCGCTGGGCGGCCACGGCGGTGCGCAGCAGCTCCTCGCGGGCGGCTCCGGCGGCCGGTTCGATCTCGGTGAGGCGGGGGCGGCCCTCCGTGAGGGTGCCGGTCTTGTCGAAGGCGATGGTCCGCAGCCGGCCGAACTCCTCCAGCGGCGCTCCGCCCTTGACCAGGACCCCGCCGCGGGCGGCGCGGCCGACGGCGCTCAGCACGGCGGCCGGGGTGGCGATGGCGAGGGCGCAGGGGCTGGCGGCGACGAGGACGGCCATGGCGCGGTAGAAGCTGTCGGTGAAGGGCTCGCCCGCGAGGGCGCCTGCGGCCAGCAGGACGGCGACGAGGGCGAGCACGCCCGGTACGAAGACCTTCTGGAAGCGGTCGGTGAACCGCTGGGTCGGCGAGGTGCGCTGGTCGGCGTCCCGGACGAGGCGGACCACGTGGGCGAGGGTGTTGTCCCGGGCCAGCCGCGTGACGACCACGTCGAGGGTGCCGGCGCCGTTGACGGTGCCGGCGTAGACGCGGCTGTCGGGGCCGGTCGCGGCGGGGTCGGCGAGGGCGGCGGCCGGGTCGGCGACGGGGGTCTTGTCGGCGGGAACGCTCTCGCCGGTGAGGGGCGACTGGTCGACGCTGCCGGAGCCGGAGGCGACGAATCCGTCGGCCGGGACGCGGGTGTGCGGGCGGACCAGGACGGTGTCGCCGACGGCCAGGGCCTCCACCGGTACCTCGACGGGGTCCGCCGGGCCGCGCCGGACGAGGGCGGTGCGCGGGGCCAGGTCGCCGAGGGCCTCGATGGAGCGCCGGGCGCGGCCCATGGCGTACCCCTCCAGGGCGTGGCCGAGGCTGAACAGGACGAGGAGGACCGCGCCCTCCTCCCAACGGCCGATGGCGGCGGCGCCCGCCGCGGCGACGAGCATCAGGAAGTCGACCTGGAAGCGGCCGCGGCGCAGGGTGGCGACGGCTTCCCGGAGGGTGAAGAACCCGCCGAAGACGTAGGCCGCGACGAACAGGGCCCGGCTCGCCGGGCCGCCGTTGCCGGTGAGCTGCAGGGCGAGGCCGGTGAGGTAGACGGCGAGGGAGAGGAGCGCGCTGACCAGCTCGGCCCGCTCGCCGAGGAAGCCGTGGCCGTGGCCGTGCGCGTGCTCCCCGGTCGCCGTCGTCGGCCCGTTCCGCTCGCCCCCGGTCCGCGCCTTCTCCCGCGTCCGCGCCTCGTCCTCGGTCCGCACCCGCTCCGGGGCCTTCACTGCTTCAGTCATGACATCAACATATCAGCACTTTTGAATATGTGAACCTGTGCACGTCCTGACCTGCTGATCTAGGGTGGCGGCCATGGAACCCACGGCCGCCACCCCGCCCCTGCTGTCCGAGTCGGACGCGGCCGCCGTCGCGGAGGTCATGCAGGGCCTGTCCTCGCCCGCCCGCGTCCGCATCCTGGCGCGCCTGCTGCACTCCCCCTGCTCGGTCGGCGATCTCGCCGGGGACCTCGAACTCGGCCAGCCCACCGTCTCCAACCACCTGCGCCTGCTGCGCCACCTCGACCTGGTCACGGGCCGCCGCGACGGCCGCAGCGTGGTCTACGAGCTGCACGACGACCACGTCAGGGCGCTGCTCCAGCAGGTCCTGGCCCACGTGCACCACGGGGACCAGGCCTAGGGACGCCCGCGGGGCGCGGGACGGCCCGCCGGACGCGCGAAGGGGGCGCGGACCTCGCGGTCCGCGCCCCCTCGGCCGTTCATCCGCGTGCCGGTCAGGGCGCGCCGAAGGTCAGCGTCAGCCGCGGCGTGCCCTCGGCCGCCTGGGCCTGCGAGGACCACAGCCACAGCGCGTCCGTACCGGTGCCGGTCAGCGCCAGCCCGTAGCCCGTGCCGAGCGCGGCGGCCACGGTCGGGGCGTCGAGCCCCGTGGTGTGCACGGCCGAGCCGTCCGGGATGCCCGCGAAGGTGCCGAGCGCCGGACCGCCCAGGGCCGGGCGGGTGGCGTAGGTGGTGCCCGCCTCGGTCCACGCGCCGGTGACCGGGACCACCGAGATCGTGTCCACGGTGCCGGCGCCGCCCATCGTGCTCGTCTTCACGCCCAGCACGGCCGACTTGAGCACCGTGCCCGCCGGCGCGGGCGGCAGGTCGAAGCGCAGGTAGCTCGCGTAGAACGAGGAGCCGCGCACGGCGAGGGAGCTGGAGGTGCCGTAGTTGGTGCCGGGCGCTCCGGCGTTGGCGTAGGTGTCCTCGGCCGCGGTCACCTCCACCACCGTGTCGGCCGGGACGGAGGCGAGGGCGTGGTGGTTGTGCACCTGCGCCGCGCTCAACACGGTCGGGTAGACGGCGGTCTCGTCGAGCTGCCCCGCCCAGTAGTCGCTGGTCGGCCGGTCCGGCCAGCCGTTGAGGTTGTCGCCGCCGGCGTGCCAGTAGCCCGAGTAGTTCTCGTGCGTGGTGACGTTGAGCGTGCCCTTCTGCACGCCGTCCACGTACAGGGCCATCCCTCCCGGCCCCTGGGTCGCGACCACGTGGTGCCAGGTGTTGTCGTTGTACGCGGCGCTGGTGGTGATGGTGCGGGTGGCGCCCGTGTAGACGCCGAAGACCAGCCGTCCGTCGTTGGTCATGTAGACGTGCTTGTCGTACTGGCTGCTGGTGCGGGCCTGGTTGCTGCCGAAGCCGACGAGCTTGCCGCCCCGGGTGGTGTCCGTCCTGAACCAGGTCTCGACGCTGTACGCGCTGCCCACGTTCTGCCGCTGCTCCCCGTACACCTGGGTGTCGACGCCGTCGAAGCCGATCGCCGTGCCGGCGCCGGTGACCGCGCCCGGAGACTGGCGCAGGGCCGGGGCGTTCAGGTGCACGCCGCTCTGGTTGCCGCCCACGGAGGAGTCGGGGGCGAAGGGCGTGGCCGGTTCGTCGTAGCGCCAGTACTGCTGGGCCCCGTCGGTACGGACCTGGTTCGGGTACGCGTCGACCGAGGTCGGCACGGTGACGCTCGCCGTCTGGGACGGCGCGCTGGCGTTGCCTGCAGCGTCGGTCGCCGTCACCCGGTAGCTGTACGACTGGCCGGCCGCGACGGTGGTGTCGGTCCAGGAGGCCTGCGGGCGGCGGAAGAACAGCGAGTCCGCGGTGACCGTGGCGACGGGGGTGGCCGCGCCGTTGCGGTAGATCCGGTAGGTCAGGGCGCTGTCGTCCGGATCGAGGCTGGTGCGCCAGCGCACCTGGACCTCTCCGGGCCTGAAGCTGACCGCGCCGGCCAGCGGCACGGTGGGGGCGCCGGTGTCGCCGGTGGAGGCGAAGCGCGTCAGGCTCTGCTGCTCGGCCCCGTTGACGGCCGTGAACTCGCCGCCGACCCAGAGGTATTCGACGCCGTCCTTGGAGCCGACCGTCATGACGCGCGGGCCGATGCCCTCGCCGATGCCGTCGTTGGTGTCGGGGGCCCAGCCGAGCTTGCCGGTGCCGGTGGTCGGCTGCGCGAGGAGGTGGTGGCGCTGCCCGTCGGGGAACTCCCCGACACTGGAGCAGTCGTGCGCGTGCGAGGCGCTGTACAGCACGTCCTGGTACGGGAGGACCGCCTGGGTGGCGCCGAGGCAGGTGTCGCGCCAGCGCTGGCCGAGGCCGGCGAGGTCGAGCGCGATGCGGCCGTCGAACACCCCGCCGCCGGTGCCCTCGTTGCCGGTGTAGAAGCCGGTGGCGTCGGTGGCGATGTCCTTGACGACCGAGTTGGTCTCGATGAAGCCGGGGTAGGCCTTGGCCAGCGCGCCGCTGGCGGCGTCGACGACGGCCAGGGCGTGCGTGTCCGTCCCGTTGACGGTGAAGAAGTCGCCGCCCAGGATGACCTTGCTGCCGTCCGGGGTCACCTCGACGGCGCGGCCGGGCTCGTCGGCGTCGGCGGTGAAGGGCCGCAGCGCCCCGGTGTCGGCGTCGACCGCGGCGAAGCGCTCGCGCTGCTGGCCGGCGACGCTCAGGAAGTCGCCGCCCGCGTAGACGGTGTCGCCGGTGACGGCCAGGGCGCGGACGGTGGCCGCGAACGCGGGCCGGAAGGAGGTCTTCACGGTGCAGGTCGCCACGTCGATGGCGGCGAGGCTGGAGACCTGCGTCCCGTTGACGGCCCCGAAGTAGCCACCCGCGTAGAGGGTCTGCTTGTCCGGCGAGAGCGTGAGCGCGCGGACGGTGGCGGTGCCGCCGCCCACGGTGAAGGACAGGGTGCACGCGGTCGGCGCCCCGGTGGCCGCGTCGAGCGCGACGAAGTTCACGGCGGGCTGCTCGCCGCCCGCGCCGCCGGCCGGCGGGCGGACGGCGGAGAAGGTGCCGCCGACGAACACCTTGCCGGCCGTCTCGGCGAGCGCCCAGACGACGCCGTTGGCCTGCCAGGTCGGCAGCGCGTCGGCGGTGAAGGCCACCGGCGGGGTGACGGCCGCCGCCTGCGGGACGAACCCGAGGCCGATAGCCGCACCGGTGCCGGCCAAGGACAGGGACAAGGACAGGGCGAGCGCCGCCGCCGGCCCTCTGGATCTACGCATGAACCCCCCACATCGATCTGCGGTCCGGCCGTCGACAGCGCGGCCGGGCGCACGCATGGCCGAAAACAGCCGAAGAGCCGTCCGTAAACCATGTGTACGGGCGCACCCTAGGACGGATTGGCGTCGCGTTCATGCCACTTGGCACATCGATGCCCAATCGGTTGCCGACCCGGGCCCCGGGCCGGTCGCGAGGAGGGCGGCGGGTGCGGGCCCCTGCGGGGGCGCGATCCGGACGCGGGCCCGCCGGAACCGGCCGCTGTCGCCCGCACACCCTGGGTCACGCGGCGAAACCCCTCACGCGCCGGGCCGGCGCCCTCTACGGTGCCCCTGGGGGGACCGGCACGGCACCGGAGAGTAGGGCTGATGGACGACGAAGAAGACATGCGGCTGGCGCGGATGACCCCGGAGATCTCCCGCCGCACCCTCGGCATGCTGCGCGGGCTGGCGGGCCTGGAGCCGCCGGAGCAGGTGCCCGAGGACGCCATGATCGTCGCCGACTCGATCCTGGCCGAGTACGGCACGGACGGGCTCCGCGTCCTGGTGATGACCCTGGCGGCCTGGGCGACGGCACAGATCGAGAGCGTCGCGGAGCTGAGCCGGCGCACCCACGAGGCGGTGCTGGACTCCATGGAGCTGGCCTGCCTGGAGGCGGGCGCCGAGGAGTAGCACCCCGGCGGGGCCGGCACCGGAAAGAAGCGCCGACGCACCGGTCGGAATCGGGCGGGCGTCGGCGACACTGGGGGAAGAGGAGCCAGCGGGGGGTCGTGATCGGAGGCCGTCGTGAGCACACCTTCTCCCGTTCGGATCGCCGCCGTCCTGTCCACCGAGCACCGCGGACGGCTGATGTCGCAGGCCCGCGAGGTCCATTTCCCGGCGGGCGCCGGGATCTTCGCCGAGGGCACCCGGGCCGAGTCCTTCTGGATCGTGCGCTCGGGCACGGTGACCCTGGAGATCCCGGTACCCGGCCGCCGGCCGGCGTCGGTGGAGAGCCTGGGCCCCGGTGAGCTGGTCGGCTGGTCGTGGCTGTTCCCGCCGTACGTGTGGCAGCTGGCCGCGGAGGCGATGACACCGGTGCGCGCCTACGAGTTCGACGGCACCCGCGTGCGCCTGCTGATGGACGCCGATCCCGCCTTCGGGTCGGCGGTGGGCCACTGGGTCGGGCGCGTCCTGGCCCTGCGGCTGCACCAGACCCGCACCCGCCTGCTCGACCTGTACGCCCCGCACGTGACCCCGGGCTGACCGCCCGGGCTTCGCACCGCGCGGCGGCGGCGCGCGCGGGGCGCATCGGCGGCATTCTCCTTCGGGGGGCGTGCGGAAGCCCTCCCACCGGACGGTGGGAGGGCTTCCGCACGCCCCCGAAGCAGGCCGCCCGACGGTTTCGACCGGGTTTCCCCAGCGGTGTTCGGCCGATTCCCCGGAGCGCTGCACCACAGGTCGCGACGGAACGCACCGCTGCGGTCTGCGGTCATCCGTACACGATCGGTGACGGGAAATGGGGGGCCGAACGGGCGTTCACGCTCCGCTTCGGCAAGACTCTGTCCGCTATCCGCACCATCAACCCGAGGGAGTGTTCGAAATGCGGTCCATCGCAAGGGGTCTCGGTCTCGGTTCCGCCGCCATGGCGCTCAGCGCGCTCACCGCGCTGGCCTGGCCGGTGGCGGCCGACGCCGCCCCGGCGGGCACGGCGAGCCTGTACGCGCCGTCCGCGCTCGTGCTCAGCCTGACGGCGGGAGGGGACGCGGACACCGGCACCGTGGTGCGCGCGGTCACGCTCGTCTGCGCGCCGACGCCCGGCGGCACGCACCCGGCCCGGACCGCCGCCTGCCGCGAATTACGCGGCAGCGGCGGCGAACTCGACGCGCTCACCGCGCCGGCCGCCGACGCGGCCTGTACCAGGGAGTGGAATCCGATGACCGTGACGGCCGACGGCGTGTGGCAGGGCCGGCGGCTGAGCTACACGTACACCTTCGGCAACCCGTGCATCCTGCGGAGCACCGAGGGCGCGCTGTTCGACTTCTGATCCCGCGTCACCCGTACGACACGCACCACCCGCAGCACCCGCGGCACCCGCAGCACCGGGGCCGGGCGGCGCCGTGCGACCGCCGTCCGGCCCACCGGGGGCTCTGCCCGTCCATGCCGAAGGCTCGTAAGGGCCGGAGGATAGACGTCAACTGCTCCTGCCATCACCCCAGTTCGAGGCTCGTCACTCCGTAGATCCCGGCCAGGTCGAGCGCGGGGGCCGGTCCCGTGTACATGCGGGCGGCCTCGAAGGTGGGCGCGAGGCCCAGTCCGGTCAGGAGCGCGGTGGCCGCCGGGTTCGCGTCCGGCACGTCCACCGCGATGCGCCCGCCCGGCGCGTGCCGGGCCAGTGCGCCCAGCAGGGCGGCCGCGACCTGCGGACCGGCGGCGTACAGCGGACCGACCCGGGAGGGCCCGGCGGACGGACGGACCACCCCGAGCCCCTCGATCCGGCCGTCGCGCACGGCCGCCAGCGCGGTCCGGCCGGGCAGGCCCGTCCACGCGGCGAGGAAGGCGTCGCGCGGCTCGGGGAAGAACCGCCGGTCGTAGGCGGCGAGTCGGGCGAGCGGCAGGGTCGCGGCGTCCACCAGCTCGACGCCGTCGGGGGCCCCGGCACCCTCCGGCACCCCTTCGAGGCGGACGTTGTTCCAGGCGGAGCGGAAGCCGGACCTGCGGTAGTTGTCCTGCTGGGCGACGACCCCGTCCAGGCCGACGAGCCGCCCGCTCAGCCGCTCCATCCCCGCACGCCACAGCCGGATGCCGTATCCCTGCCCGCGGACGGCCGGGCGCGCGATGTAGAAGCCGATGAACCCGAAGCCGGTCCCGTAGCGCACCGCCGAGATGCAGGCCACCGGTTCGCCGTCGAGCCGGCCGATGAGGAAGCCCTCCGGATCGGCCGCCGCGAAGGCGAACCGGTCCGAGTCCCCCGGGTTCCAGCCCTCCTCTTCGGCCCAGTCCCGCATCCGTTCCAGGTCGGCGGCGCCGGCCCGGGCGATCTCGAATCCCGTTCCCGTCATGCCCGGTGTTGTACCAGATGCCGCGCCGGGCCCGCAGCGGTGCCCGGCCGGCCGTCGCCGGTCGCCGGGGCCCGGCCGTCAGCCCGCGCAGATGACGTCGTCGAGCCGGATGGGCAGGGAGTCGAGGCGGACGTACGCGGTGAAGGTGTCGGTGGCGCCGGCCGCCCAGTGGGTGGTGACGGTGGCCCAGCCCACGCCGGCCGACCGCGCCACGGTGACGGGGCCGATGCCGACGTCCTGCGGGGCGTTCTGTGCGCAGAGCAGCACGTCGGCGTCCGGGCTGCCCGTCTGCTTGTCCTTCAGGACCTGCGAGACCCGGTGCTCCCGGTAGTAGCCGGTGGGCCCGTGGACACCGTAGAACGAGGTCAGGAACCGGCCGATCTCGGCGGCGGAGTGCTCGTGGCGGTGCCCGGCCGCGGCCGGCGCGGCCGCCGGCGCCGCCTCGGCGGCCAGGACCGGGGCGGCGGACAGCACCGGCAGCGCGAGCAGGGTGAGCAGCAGAGCGCGGGGGCGGTACGGCATGAGTCTCATGACCGGTTTGTAGCGGCCCGGGCCGTCGCACCGGGAGGGGCGCGGCCCGGACTCACTCCTGTGGGGGGCGGGATTCACCGGACCGATCGGCAACGGGCCCACCGGGCCCGACGATCGGCGCCTGCCGTCATCCGGTCGCGGCCCCCGGCGCGCGTCCCCGGGGTCGGAGCATGGGAAAGCCGCTCGTCGCCGTGATCAGCGGGGCAGGAATGTCCACCGACTCCGGGATCCCGGACCACCGCGGGCCGCAGGGCCTGTGGCGCCGCGATCCGGACGCCGAGAAGCTCGTGACGTACGCGTCCTGCATGGCCGATCCGGAGGTCCGGCGCCGCTCCTGGCGGATGCGGGCCGAGATCGGGGCGCTCGGGGCCCGGCCCAACGCCGCGCACCGGGCGGTGGCGGAGCTCGAACCCGGCGGGACCCCGGTGCGGGTCGTCACCCAGAACGTGGACGGCCTGCAGCAGTTGGCCGGCCTGCCCGCGCACAAGGTGTTCGGAACCGCACGGCTCGGCCCGTTCGGTGGTGTGCACCGGCTGCCACGCGCCCTCGGGCAGGGCGCAGGCGCTGGCCCGGGTCGCCGCCGGTGACCCCGATCCGGCCTGCCCGGCGTGCGGCGGCATCCTCAAGGCTGCCACCGTCATGTTCGGACAGCGCCTGGATCCCGTGGTGCTGGGGCAGGCGATGGCCGTGGCGCGGGGGTGCCAGGTGTGCGTCGCCGTCGGACCGACCCTCCGGGTCCAGCCCACCGCGTCGCTTGCGGGCATGGCCGCGGAGGCCGGAGCCCGGCTGATCATCGTGAACGCGGAGGAGACCCCGTACGACGCGCGGGCCGACGAGCTCGTGCGCGAGCCGATCGGCACGGCCCTGCCGGCGCTGCCGGCCCGCCTCGCGCACGGGGACTGACGGCCGGGCCGACAGGCCGTCCGCGGCCCGGCGATGGGCACGGGCCGCGGGCGGTCCCGGTCAGCCGGCGTCGGCGGCGCGGCGCATCTCGGCCACGTCCAGCTTCTTCATCGTCATCATGGCCGCGGTGGCCCGGGCGGCGCGGCCCGGGTCGGGGTCGGAGATCAGGTCGATGGCCTCGTCCGGAGTGACCTGCCAGGACACCCCGAACTTGTCCTTGACCCAGCCGCATTCGGATTCCCGGCCGCCGTCCCTCGTCAGCGCCTCGTAGTAGTAGTCGGCCTCGGCCTCGTCCGAACAGCGGATCTGGAAGGAGATCGCCTCGGTGAAGGGGAACTGCGGGCCTCCGTTGAGGCCGATGAACCGCTGTCCGTTGATCTCGAACTCGACGACCATCACGTCACCGGCCCGGCCCGGGCCCGATTCGTTGTAGCGGCCGATCCGGCCGAGCCTGCCGTCCTTGAACACCGACAGGTAGTAGTCGGCGGCGGCCTCCGCGTCGCCGTCGAACCACAGGCACGTGGTGAATCCCCTGCTGCTGGCCATGACTGCCTCCGGGCGGGTGTGGGGGGCGGCCGGACGCCGCCCCACACATACAGACCGGCCCCGGGCCCGAAATTCATCGGTGGGCCCGGGGCCGGTCCGTGTCAGCGCGGAATTCGCTCGTACGGGTCAGTTCGACGTGGCGCCGGCCGCCCCGGAAGACCCGGTGACGCCGAGCATCCGGTCGACGACGCGCTTCGCGGCCTCGCCGTCGTCCAGGTCGCAGAACTCGGCCCGGAACGCCGCCCGTGCCTGCGCGTACTCCTCGCCCACGGACTGTGCCGTGCGCACGGCCTCGATCAGGCTCGCCGAGTCCGCCAGCAGCGGGCCGGGGGCCTTCGCCTCCAGGTCGAAGTTGAAGCCGCGCAGCGTGCTGCGGTAGTGCTCCAGGTCGTACGTGAAGAGCAGGATCGGCCGGTCGGTCAGCGCGAAGTCGAAGATCGCGGAGGAGTAGTCCGAGATGAGGACGTCGGCGACGAGCAGCAGGTCGGTGGCGTCGGGCCAGCGGGACACGTCGACGACGAAGCCGTCGCGGACGCCCTCGCGGACCTGCTCGCCGACGTTGTGGTGACCGCGGACCAGCAGGACGTGGTCCTCGCCCAGCCGGCGCCGGGCCTCGTCGAGGTCGATGTGCAGGTCGAGCTTGTAGCCGCCGGAGAAGCCCTCGCGGTTCTCCCGCCAGGTCGGCATGTACAGGACGACCTTCTTGCCCTCGGGGAGGCCGAGCCGGCGCCGGACCTCCGCGATCCGCTGTGCGTCGGGCCGCACCAGCGCGTCCGTGCGCGGGCTGCCGGACTCTATGACCTCGCCGGCGTAGCCGAGGGCGCGCTGGAGGACGGGGGTGGCGTAGGAGCTCGGGGAGGCGAGCAGCGTCCACTGCGCGCTGTCGTGCTCCAAGCCCTCCAGCACCTCGGGGCTCGTGTAGTAGTCGTGCACGTAGTCGTGGCCGATCTGCTTGATCGGCGTGCCGTGCCAGGTCTGCACGACGGTCTGCCCGGTACGGCGCCGGAAGTTGCGCGGCACGTTGGAGTTGACCACGTAGTAGCGGGCCCGGGCGAGGACCTCCCAGGACTCGACGCTGTCGTACTGGACGGCGCGGGCGGTCGCGGGGACCTCGGCGCGGCCGTCGCGGACCAGCCAGATGTGCTCCAGCTTCTCGCCGCGGCGCAGGAGTTCCTCGTGGATGGCGCGGGGCGAGTCGCCGGCGCCGTTGCCCTGGAACACGTCGTAGACGACGGTGTCCTTGAGCGGCAGGGCGCGCTGCGCGGGGTAGGTCTCGTCACGGGCCACGCGCTGGGCGAAGTTGGACCGGTCGTGCGGGCTCAGCAGCGGGTCCGAGACGAGCACCATGCGGTCGTAGAAGCGCGTCTCGACGCGCATGCGGCGGCCCTGGACGGTCAGCGCGTGCGGACCGGAGAAGAGGATGCCGGCGCCGATCTGGACCGGTGCGCCGCGGTCGACGCCGAGCAGCCCGGCGGTGGTTCCGCCCTGGGCGACCGGGCGCAGGGTGGGCCACCAGCGGCCTTCCGGCAGCGTGGTGCGGCCGGCGTACGCCTCGGGGAGGACGGGCGCGAAGGTGGTCTCGAAGGTGTCGCCGTCGCGGGTGACCGGGTAGCTGAACTCGGCGCCGTGCACGTTGTGCAGGACCAGTTCGTAGGGCTCGTCGGCGGGTGCGAGGAAGCGGCCGCGCAGGGTCAGCTCGCCGTCCTCGGCGGCCACCGCGTCGACCAGCGGCGGCGAGGGCTGGGTGGACAGTACCAAGTGGCCGTTGTTGCCGCGCTTGGCGAACAGGGAGCGTCCGGCGTCACCCGCGGGCAGCGGGACGACCAGGCCGGTGAAGCCGCCGCGCTCGTCGTGGACGAGCGGGTGCTCGGCCCCGTCCGCGGCGACGACGGCCAGGGTCCAGGGCTCGGGGTTCCACTCGCCGGGCTGGGACTCCGCGTCCGGTACGGCGGCGAGGTCGGCCAGGGGCACCCGGGCCGTGAAGGCGGTCCGGCCGCCGGTGGCGGCGGAGGTCTCCAGCGGGAGTTCGAGCACGGTGCCGGTGGTGACGTGGACGGCCCGCAGGGTGACGGCGGCCCCCAGGGCCGCGGCCAGCTCACCGGCGATCTCGACGGCGTCGTCGCCGGCGGGACGCACGTCCAGGGCGCGGGCGCGGACGACCTCCACCTGGATGGTGAGGGAGCCGGCGATCGTCGGCCGGACGCGCACGTCCGGAGCCACCCAGTGCGCGGGCGGGTTCTGGCCGGTGTCGTGCTCGCCGCCCCGCAGTCGGGCGCGGTGCAGGCCGCCGGCTCCGGTCACGGCGACGGAGGTGGTCCACACGCCGTCGCGCCAGGCACCGCCCGACTGGAAGACGGTCGGGTCGACGACGGCGGTGAAGCCGGCCCAGTCCGCGTGGCGCAGGGCGAGGTGCGGGGAGTTGACGGTGGCCATCGGGGCGGCGACCGTACGGGCGCTGACGACGGAGCGGCGGCGCTTGCCGCCCTCGCGGAAGACGAGCATCTTGCGGGTGCCCAGGCGGCTTTCGGCGCCGAGGTGGCCGGGGAGGGCGTAGCCGCGCAGGAGCAGCTTGCCGTCGGCCCAGACCGCCTGCTCCAGGCGGCTGACGACGCGGCGCTCGCGCGGCCCGAGGGTGAGGATCTTGGCGGGCACGGGCGGACGGCCCTGGAGGAACGGGTAGTCGGCCACCGGGCGGGCCAGTCCCTTGACGGGCACGCTGTAGTGGTAGTCGCGCTGGTGCTCCTGGAGGGCGATGAAGTCCTCCACCCGGCCCTCGCGGGCCAGGAACGCCTTGAGGCGGTCGGCGACGGTCAGGTCGGACCAGGGGCCGGTGCCGATCTCGCGGACCAGGCCGCCGACCTCCTTGACGAACGCGGCGCGGAAGTCGGGGCCGCCCTCGCCCACGTACTTGTAGATGAGCGGGAGTTCCTCGCTCAGCACGTTGTAGTCGTAGTCGCGCAGGTAACGGGCGTACTTGGCGCCCTCCTTGGCCTTGAGGGCCTCGCGGACCAGGCGGACGGAGGTGACGCGGTCGATCAGGGAGACCGGGTCGGTGGAGCGCTGGGTGATCGAGCGCTCGCCGGTCTCGCGGACGCGCCAGTGGTAGACGCAGTCGCTGATGATGTCGACGCTGGTGGCGAAGTAGTGCGCGGGGATGCTGACCGGGGCGTCCTCGTAGAGGATGCCCTCGGGGTACTGGAAGCCGTGCTCGTTCCAGAAGGTGCGCCGGTAGACCTTGTTCCACGCGGTGCGGTCGGTGACCAGCGCCGGGAACCTGGAGATGTGCGTCTTCAGCTGCGTCTTGGCGAAGGCGGCCCGGTGGCCCCAGGACTGCTGCATGCCGACGGAGCGGAAGCGCTTGACGTTGCCGCCCGCGAAGTCGGAACCCGTCTCGTCGAGGGCGTCGATCAGCCGCTGGTAGGCGTAGTCGGGCATCGTGTCGTCGCTGTCGACGAAGGCCAGGTACTCGCTGTCCTCGTGCGCGTGCCGGGCACCGACGTTGCGGGCCGCGCCGAGACCTGCGTTCTCCTGCATGACGACCCGGAACCGGTTGTCCCGCGCGGCGAAGGCCTTGGCGATGACCGCGCTGGTGTCCGTGGAGCCGTCGTCTACGAGAATGGCCTCGAAGTCGGTGAAGGTCTGAGCGGCAAGGGACTCCAGGCACTCGTCGAGGTAGAGCTCGACGTTGTAGACGGGGACAACGATGCTCAAGCGCGGGGGCATGGGTGGCGACTTCTCCAGCGTTTTATGCTTTATCGATGATCGGCTGATGACAGCATCCTATCGCTGTACCAGATTCGCAAAATCCCACCATCTTGGACATATCCCGGCAGATCGTCGGGGCGGACGGCAAAGAATTAAGCCGCCCGCCACCTCGACGAAGGCCTCCGGTGGAGGGCCCGGAGCGGGCCCCTCGGTCAGACTTCCAGCTCGTTCTCGATCTTCTTCAGCTGGTGCCGGGCCATCGCGAGGTTGGCCCGGTTCCGGTCGAGCGCGAGGTAGAGGAAGAAGCCGCTGGAGCCGCGGGCCTTCAGCAGCCGGATCAGGTGGTACTGGCTGCCCAGGGTGATGAGGATGTCCTCGATCTCGTCCGCCAGGCCGAGCATCTCCATCGCGCGGACCTTGGCGCGCACCACGTCGGTGTTGCCCGCGGCGGCGACGGCCAGGTCCAGGTCCTTGCCGCCGCCGACGGTGCCCAGGGCCATGCCGCTGCCGTAGTCGACGAGGGCCGCGCCGAGCGCCCCCTCGATCGTGGTGGTGGCTTCCTTGAGGGCGGTTTCCACATTGGCCATGACGGTTCCTCTTTCCTTGTTCCCTGTTCCTTGCGGGATGCGCCGTTCGCACGTCCGGTGACGTGCGGGCGCCGCTGGCGTGCGGTGGTGCGGTGGTGCGGGCGGCCGGGCTACGCCGAGGGGGCCCGGGGGCCGCGCAGGCCGAGGGTGTGGTCGATGAGCTCCGCTATCCGCTGGCTGGAGCGGCGGGCCTCCAGGTGGAGCCGCCCCACGTTGACCCGCGGCTCCGCGAGCAGGGTGAGGACGGCCGTGCGGCCGGCCGCGTAGGTGGCGACGTAGCCGTGCTCCCCGCGGACCAGGAGCTCGCGGAAGCCGCCCTGGCCGGTGCAGTCGCTGAGCCGCCGGGCCACTCCGAGGGCGGCCGCGGTCAGGGCCGCCACGGTCTCCGCCTCGGCGGCGGCGCTGTCCTGGGCCAGGACGAAACCGTCCGCGCTGGCGGCCAGGGCGCCGGTGAGCTGGGGGACCCTCGCCCGGAGCCGGCGGAGCTCGGCGAGTATCTCGGCCTCCGCTTCGGCGGGCACCGTGCTCATGTCGGACTTCTTCCTTTCGGGCTGCCTCTCGGGCTGCCTCCGCTCGGAGCGGTCGGCGCGCAGGGCCGGTCGCAGCGGGAGCCTCACAGGCTTGCCTCCAGTGCGTCGCGTAACCGGCGGAGCAGCGCCACGTCCGGGGATTGGGCCTGGGTGATCCAGTCGGGCAGGGACTCCACCACCGGCGCCGGAGGGGCGTGCGGGGTCTCGACGAGCCCGGCCGCGGCGAGGCGGCGCACGTCGAGGAGCGTGTGGAAGGCGGGCCGGCCCAGGACCCACGCGAGGTCCGCCGGGGTGCGGACGCCGTCGGCCCGGTGCAGCAGCAGCCGCTGCCGGGCGGTGACCGTCTGCCCGGGGGCGGCGGCCCGCGGCACCACCGGGGCGGTGTCCAGCAGGGGGTAGGGCCAGACCGCGTCGAGCAGTTCGCGGCGGCGGCGGGTCTCGCGCTCCACGGCGGCGGCCGGGACGGAGCGCACGGAACCGATCCAGTGGGTGGCCCCGCGGCGGAAGCGGGAGGGGCCGCTGCCCGGGGACAGGGCGAAGAAGGCGGCGTCGAAGATGGCGGCGAGGTGGCAGATCTCCAGCTCGCCGCCGGCGAGGCCGCCGCTGTCGACGAGGAAGCGGGCGACCTGGCGGCGGGCGCCGGCCCGGTCGATCGCCTCGCGCCAGCGTTCGGGGGCGAGGCCGCCGCCGGTGGTGAGCAGGACGTCGAGGCCGGGGGTGGCCGGGCTCTCCGCGTGGACGATGCGGCCGTCCTCCAGGAAGAGGGTGCCGCGGTCGCGCAGCAGGGCGCCGGTGGCGCGTTCGGCCGCGAGGCGGGTGAGGAGGGGGGAGACGGCGGTCATCGGGGACGGAGCGGGAGCCGGGGCGGTCATCTCAGCACCAGCCCCTCGGCGAGGTTGCGCAGCCGGTGGCGGGCGAGGGCGAGGTTGCCCTCGGTCCGGTCGAGCCAGAGGTGCAGGAAGACGCTGCTGTCGAAGCTGGTCTCGACGAAGCGGAGCACGTGGTAGCCGGTACGGGTGGTGACGATCAGGTCCTCCACGGGCGGGCCGGTGCCCGCGCCCGCGCCGGGTATCGCCTCGTCCTCCGAGGGAGCGAAGGACTCGTACTCGGCGGCCGCCCGGGCCAGCTCGGCGGTCTCGGCCGCGGTCGTCTCGTGGTCGCCCACGGGCGAGTCACCGGCGGTGCCGAGGGCCAGTCCGCTGCTCCAGTCGACCAGCGCGGCCCCCCGCGCACCAGGCAGGGCCATGGCTTCGAGCAGGCATTCGTCGATCCCGGGCACGCGGGGCTCCCCTCCCGGCCGGACGTGCGGGGTGCACGGTCGTACGGCGCGACAGGAGGGAACTTACTCAACTTCCACAGGGCGGAAGGGGGTTCTGGCATTTTCCGCTGGAACATGCGCGGAACCGCGTGAGAGCTTGGCCGGAACCCGTCATCTTTTGATCACGAAGCGAGCGGCAGGTCGTCCGCGAGCCGGAACGAACCCTCTTCGTGGCGCACGTAACCCTCGTGGCTGAGGGTGCGCAGCAGGTGGTAGACGGTGGGCAGCGGGATGCCGGTGAGCCGTGCGAGCCGTTTCGCCGTGGCCCCGCCCTCCGCGTACATCACCTCCACGAGCCGCAGCGCGCGCTGGACCGAACCGATCAGGGTGGGTGTGCTGCCGCTGCGGCTGTGGTCGGTGCCCATGAGGGGTCCCCCTGCTCCGGTGCGAGGCGTGGCCCTGCCATCCAAGTCGCTCGCCGGCTCCAAGACCAGCGGACTCGCGCCGTACCGGGCATAAGATCACCGCGCGTCGGTGGTACGCCGGTGACACCCGGGCCGCTGTGCGCGCCGTCCGTGCGCCCCCACTACCGCGTGCACGTCACGTACGCCGGGAGCGCGGCCGACTCGATCAGGTGTCGCGGCAGGGAGAGGCCGAAGCGGTGCTCCAGGACCGCGAGAGTGCGGCGGTCGCGGTCCCGGCCGGGCTCGTCGTCGGACGCGGCGCAGCCGCCGTCGGGGGCGAGCACCTTGGCCGCGACGAGTTCCGGGACGAGGAAGTCGGGCCGGTGGCCGCCCCGCCAGCACTCCTCGCCGAGGCCGAAGCAGCACACCAGCTCGCCGTCCCGGGCGTACGCGAACTGCCGGGGCGGGCGGTCCGGCTGGGGGTCGAGGTGGACGGCCTCGACACCGGCCCGGGAGACCTCGGCCAGCCGTTCGCCGCCGGCCGGCAGCCCGTGTTCGACGGCGAAGGCCCAACCGGCCCACGTGCCGACGCGGGCGACCGCGTCCCCGTCCACCGTGTCGTACAGCCGCCAGGCCTGCCCCGCGTCCAGCGGCCCCGGGCCCGGTCCGGGGAGCGCGCCGAGTCGCGCGGCGAGTTCCGCGGGGCCGATGCCCCGGGCGAGGGTCAGGCCGGCGAACCAGTCCGGCCAGTCGGCCAGCCACTGGATCCCGCCGCCGGCCACGCCTCCCGTGCGGCCCGTGTCGCGGCCGGCGCCGCGGCTCCGGCCGCCCTCGCCGCCGCCGACCGCCCCGCGGTCCTCGTCCCCCGTCGTGTCCGCCATCTCCCGCTCCCCACGGTCCGCCCCGCGCCGCGGGGTGCTTCCCCGACCGGCACGATAGTCAGTCCGCGGGGTCCTGCGGGAGGAGGCGCTCGACCATCGTCGCGATGAGCCCCTCCACCGGATAGGGCTCCAGCAGCGCCGGCACGGTCAGGTCGTCCACGATCAGGCCCAGCATGGCCAGGTACAGCAGCACCACGCCCTGCCGGTCCCCGGGCAGGCCCGCGTCCAGGTGCCAGGCGACGTTGGCCTCCAGTTCGGCGCCCTGGAACCGGGTCAGTTCGGCCTGGAGCTCGGGGCGGCGGGTGGCTTCGAGGCGGAGCTCCAGCCACGCGACGTGCACGCTGCGCTCGCGCCGCATGCGGTCCCGGAGCTGCCCGAGCAGCATCCGGGTGTCCGGCGGGCCGGTCAGGTCGGCGGGGTCCGGGACCAGCCGCTCGCGGGTGCGGTGCAGGATCTGCGCGAGCAGGTGCCCGCGGTGGGCGAAGTAGTTCGAGGCGGTGCCCGTCGGCACGCCCGCCTCCGCGTCCACCGCCCGCAGGGTCAGGCCCCGCGAGCCCTCGCGGGCCAGCACCTCGATGGCGGCGTCGAGCAGCGCGGTGCGGCGCTCCGGGTTCTGGCGCATGGGGGGCGTCCTCGGGGTCTGCGCCGGCGCGCGCGGGCGCCGGGCACGGGGCACGCGCCGGGCGGGGGCGACGGGCGCCACGGTGATCACTTCATGTGCAGTGCTCCGGTCACGGTAGTGGACGGGCCCGGTCGCGGCCCTCCCCAGTGCCCCCTCCCCCGTGTCACGCTGCCCGTCATGGAGCGGATCATCGAGGAGATACGCGAGGACCTGTCCCGCCGGCTCGCCGCGGCGGCGGACCGGCTCACCGACCGGATGCTGGCCGAAGACCCCGCCTGCGCCGCCCCGTCGGGCCGGGCGGAGCTGCGCGAACACGTCCACCGCCACCTCCGCCAGGCCGTCGACGGTCTGGTCCGCGCTTCCCGCGGGCTGCCGGTCGAGCTGGCCGACTCCCGCGCCGCCGGAGCCCTGCGGGCCGAACGGGGCCTGCCGCTCGCTCCGCTGCTGCGCGCCTACCGCCGGGGCGGCCGGGCCCTCTGGCTGGCCCTCACCGAGGCCGTGGCCGCGCACGACCGGGCGGCGCTGCCCCGGCTGCTGCCGGGCGCGGCCGCCCTGTGGGACGTACTGGACCAGATGACCGACGCGGTGGCCGAGTCCTACCGGCTCGTGGAGACCGCCCGCGGCGCTCACGACCGCGAGCGCCGCACGGCCCTCCTCGACGCCCTGCTGGACGGCGCGGCCGGTGCGGCGGGTCCGCTCGCCGCGGAGGCGGCGGCCCGGTTCGGGCTGCCGGAGCGCGGCCGCTTCGCGGTGGTCGCGGTGGCCGCCGGCGGACCGGATGCGGCGGCGGGCGGCGCGAGACCCGGGGCGCCGCTCCCCGAGGGGCCCGGCGGTCCGGACGCGCCGCGGGTGTGGTGGCGGGTGCGTGCCGACGGGGAGAGCGGCCTGGTGGAGCTGGGCCACCACCCGCTGGATTGCGTTCGGGACCTGCTGGCCCCGCTCGGGGTGCGCGCCGGGGTCAGCCCGGTGGTGGAGGCGCCGGCCGAGCTGGCCCGCGCGCACCGGCTGGCGCTGCTCGCGCTGCGCACCGCGCCCCGGTCCGGCGGTCCGGGCACCGCCGTGCTGGACGAGCGGCTGCCGGCGGCGCTGGTCGCGGCCGAGGACGAACTCGCCGGCCGGCTGCGCCAGGTGGTGCTCGGGCCGGTGCTGGCGCTGCCCGCGGAGGACCGCCGGGTGCTGCTGGAGACCCTGGGCACCTGGCTGGCGTGCCGGGGCTCGACGACGCACGCCGCGCAGCGGCTGTACTGCCACCGCAACACCGTCTCCAACCGGCTGCGCCGGCTGGAGCAGCTCACCGGCCGGGTCCTCACCGATCCGCGGCACGTGGTCGAACTGGCCCTGGCCCACGCGGCGGTGCTCCAGCGGGACGCCGGACCCCGCGCGGATCACCGGGCCGGCGACCGGGCCGGACCGGTGCCCGCCGCGCGTTCGCCGCGGGAGCCGCACGGTCCGCGGGGCGCCCCTTAGGGGCCGTCCTCGGGATCGCGGGGACCGGGGGCCGCGGCGGTGTCGGCGGGCTTGGTGGGCTTCGCGGCCTTGGCGGACTCCAGCAGGAAGGGCACGTCGATCACCGCGACCCCGGGCGTGAACAGCAGACGGGCCTTGAGCCGCAGCGCGTTCTGGTTGTGCAGGGGCTGTTCCCACCAGTGCCCGACCACGTACTCCGGGATGACCACCGACAGCATGTCCGTCGCGGCGTCCGACGCCAGTTCCTGTACGTGCGCCAGGACCGGCCCGACCACCTCGCGGTAGGGCGAGTGGAGGATCTTCAGCGGAACCCCGGGGTCGTGCGCGGCCCAGGCCTCGCGGAGCCGGGCGGCCTCCTCCTCGTCCGCGGCGACGGTGACGGCCGTCAGGGTGTCGGGCCGCAGGCCCTGCGCGTAGCCGAGGGCCTTGAGGGTCGGCGCCTGCACGGACGCGACGAGGACCACCACGTGGTGGCGGGCGGGCCGGCGCGGCTTGGCGCCGGGGGCGACGGCGACCTCGCGGGCCACGTGGTCGTAGTGGCGGCGCACGCCCTTCATCCCGAGGAAGAGCAGCGGCATCGCGATGACGACCAGCCAGGCACCGTGCGTGAACTTGGTGATGAGGACGATGACCAGGACCAGGGCGGTCAGGGTGGCGCCGACCGCGTTGATGGCGAGGCTGCGGTGGATGTGGATCCGCTTCTCGCGCGGGGTGGCGGGCGAGGCCAGTTCGCGCCTCCAGTGCCGGACCATGCCCGCCTGGGAGAGGGTGAAGGAGACGAAGACGCCGATGATGTACAGCTGGATGAGGCGGGTCAGTTCGGCGTCGAAGGCGACGATCAGGGCGATGGCGGCGAGGGCGAGCAGCACGACGCCGTTGGAGTAGACGAGCCGGTCGCCCCGGTTGAAGAGCTGGCGGGGCGCGTAGCGGTCCTTGGCGAGGATCGAGGCGAGCATCGGGAAGCCGTTGAAGGCGGTGTTGGCGGCGAGGATCAGGACGCCGGCGGTGACGGTCTGGAGCAGGTAGAAGAGGAAGTGCCAGCTCCCGAAGGTGGCCCGGCCGATCTGGGCGAGGGCGGTGGAGGTCGCGGTGCCGGGGGGCAGGCCGAGTTCGGTGGGGTCGGCGGCGACGTGGACCTCGTAGGTCATGGCGAGGACGGTGATGCCGACGAACATGGTCACGGACAGCACGCCCATCGCGGCCAGGGTGTTCGCGGCGTTCCTGGCCTTGGGCTTGCGGAAGGCGGGCACGCCGTTGCTGATGGCCTCGACGCCGGTGAGCGCGGTGCAGCCGGAGGCGAAGGCGCGCATCGCGAGGAGCACGAGGGCCAGGCCGGCGTAGGTGCCCTCGGCGGTGATGGGCAGGTCGGCGGATTCGGCGCGGATGGTCTCGCCGGTCGCCAACCGCACGGCGGCGAAGGCGAACATGACGTAGACGACCAGGACGAAGCCGTAGGTGGGAACGGCGAAGACGCGGCCCGATTCGCGCACGCCCCGCAGGTTCATCAGCGTCAGCAGGACGACGAAGCCGACCGAGAGCAGGACTTGGTGGCCGTTGAGCGCCGGGATGGCGGAGGTGATGGCGGCGACGCCGGAGACGACGGAGACGGCGACGGTCATCACGTAGTCGACGAGCAGGGCGCTGGCGGCGGTCAGGGCGGCCGTGGGCCCGAGGTTCTCCGAGCTGACCACGTACGCTCCGCCGCCACCGGGGTAGGCGTGGCAGGTCTGCCGGTACGAGGCGATGACCACGACGAGCAGGAAGACGATGGCGGCGGCCGCGTACCAGGTGAGGTGGAGCAGCGCGACGCCGCCGAGGGCGAGGATCAGCAGGATCTCCTCGGTGGCGTAGGCCACGGAGGAGAGCGGGTCGCTGCAGAAGATCGGCAGGGCGAGCCGTTTGGGCAGCAGGGTCTCGCCCAGGCGCGCGGTGTCGAGCGGCTCACCGACCAGCACACGTTTCGCATTGATACGCCTCATTTCGGCATGATCGTCTACTTTGTGCGGTTCATCTGGTTCCGTCGGCTGTGTCCTGCCGTGAACCCGTCGCACAGCGGCCAGTGGCGATCTTGGAGGTGCACTGCGATGGTGATCGGGTACGGAAGGAGGACGGCCATGGACGGATCTGTCTACCTGGCCTACGACTACCCGGTACTGGGCGCGTTCTGGACCGTGATGTGGATCTTCCTGTGGGTCATGTGGCTGATCCTGCTCTTCCGGGTCGTCGTGGACGTGTTCCGCGACCACGAGATGAGCGGGTGGGTCAAGGCGCTGTGGCTCCTGTTCCTCATCCTGATCCCCTTCCTGGGCGTGCTCGTGTACGTGATCGTCCGGGGCAGGAACATGGGCAAGCGCGAGGTGCAGCACGCACAGGAACGCCAGGACGCCTTCAACGCCTACATCCGCGAGACCGCCAAGGATCCCGGCCGCGCCGGAGCCGACGACCTGGTCAAGCTCTCCGAGCTGAAGGCCAGGGGCGACCTCAGCGAGGAGGAGTTCCAGAGGGCGAAGCAGAAGCTGCTGGGCTGAGCCGCCGGATCCGGGCGGAGACGGGTGTCCCGTCTCCGCCCGGAGCCGTGCCGGGGTCGCCGGGGTCCCCCGTTCGAGGGGGCCGCGCGGGGACGCGTCGGAGCACGTCGGCGCACGCGCCGCCGGCCCGCGCACCTCGCACACCTCGGCCGTACGATCGATCCGCTCCGTACGGATGGCCGGTTCCCGTACGCCGCTCGCGTACCGCCGGTTACCGCAGACGGGACGCCGGAGCCACGGAACCGCACGCGGGCGCGGGCGCTCTGGCGGAACGACCCGTTCCGGGGTGCGGACCGGTGCGCGGCGGGCCGCTGACTTGATTCGTTCGTACGCCCGCGAGGGGCCGGAAGGCCTCGGACATATGCCGGGAGCAAGAACGTCGCGGATGTTGCCAAACGGCTTACGGCCCGTCGTGGGCTGTGCCACAGTCGTGACCGGTCCTTCCTTCAGACTTGGCCGTGCCGCGCCTGTATCGGAGTTCTCATGCCGTCCCACCTCTTCGCGGACCGATCCGCGCAGCCGCCGGAACCGGGGTCGGTGGACGCGCTGATCTCGCAGACCCGGCGCCTCCGGGGAGAAGTGGACGCGGTCCGCCGCGACACCCTCGTCGACACCCTGACCGACGACGACGCCCAGCGCCGGTGGCAGCGCGCCCTGTGCGACCTCGCCGTGCACCACCTCGACGACCTCGGACTGCACCTCGGCCAGCTCCGGGAGGGCCTGCCGCCCGCCGCCGGGACCGTCGAACTCCCCCGCGCCGCGCCCGAGCCGGGACCCGCGGACCGCCCGACCCGCGCCGGCAGCGCCGAGTGGAACCTGCTGACCGACGAGGTCCACTGGTCCGACGAGCTCTTCCGGATCTTCGGCCGGTCCCGCGAGAACGGCCCGCTCCCCCTCGACGAACTGGGCTCCACCCTGTTCTGCGAGGACCGGCCGCTGCTCACCGCCTGGGTCACCGCCTGCCTCGTCGACGGCCGGCCGATCGACGGCGAGTTCCGCATCGTCCGGCCCGACGGGTGCGTCCGGACGCTGCACATGAGGGCCGAGCCGGTGCTCGACTCCGACGGCTGCACCGCCTCGATGTGGGCGGTGCTCCGTGACGTGAGTGAACTGCGCAGGACCCAGCGGGCGGTACGCGAGTCGCACGACTCGCTCCGGCGCCACCGGGAGACCGCGCGGACCGAACACCGGCTGGCGGTCGAGCTGCAGGAAGCCGTGCTCCCCCCGTGGCGCGGCTCCCTGCGGTTCCCGCACAGCGGCGCGGCCACGCTGGACGTGGCCGCGCACTACCTGCCCTCCGCGACGAGCGCGCTGATCGGCGGCGACTGGTACGACGCCCTCGAACTGCCCGACGGACACTCCCTGCTGACGGTCGGCGACCTGACCGGCCACGGGGTGGCGGCCACCTCGGGCACCGCGCTGGTGCTGGGCGCCCTGCGCGGCATGGCCGTGGCCGGCATCGAGCCCGGCCCCCTGATGGGCTGCCTCAACCAGCTCCTGGAGACCTCACCCCAGCCCGCCCTCGGTTCGGCCGTCTGCTGCCGGTACGATCCCGCGCGCCGCGTCCTGTCCTGGGCGCAGGCGGGCCACCCCGCCCCCCTGCTCTTCCGCCGCGGTGCGGCGCGCGCCCTGCCGCCGCCCGAGGGCGTGCTGCTGGGTGCGACCTCCCACGCGGTGTACGGGCAGGCCGAGGTCCACCTCGAACCGGGCGACGTCCTCGTCCTGTACACCGACGGACTGGCCCCGCGCGGCATCGAGACCGGCCGCGCGGACGGGGCCGAGCGGCTGTCGGGCCTCGCGGCGCGCTTCTCGGCGGCGCGCTCGGCGCGGGAGTGCGTACGGACGGTGGTCGAGGAGTTCGACCGGCGCGGGGACGCGCGGCAGGACGACGCCTGCGTGCTCGTGGCCCGGGTGAGCGGGTAACCGCCCTCGGGACGGATACGGAGGGGATTCGGGGCCGCGCCGCACGGCGCGGCCTTTCGCGTCTCCCCGTACGCCGGACGGGGTGGCGGGCGGCCCGGGTGACGGCGGTGGCCGTCACACCTCCGTACCGCGGCCGCCGCGCGGCGCGGGGCTGTCGGGCAGGGCGCGCTCGATCTCCTCGCGGAGGTCGGCGATGCCGGCGTTCCCCGCGTACTGGCCCGTGAGCCGGTACATCTCGCGCAGCCGGTCCCAGGTGCGGTGCGAGGAGGTCTCGTTCATCGACACCAGGGCCAGCCGGGCGTAGCGGTCGGCCTGTTCCGGCTCGTCGGCGATGAAGCAGGCCGAGGCCAGGGACAGGTAGTCGAAGATCTGCGAGCGCTGGTGGCCGTCGCCGCGCAGTCGCAGCGCCTCCTTCGCGTGGCGGGCGGCGACGGGCGCGGCCTTGGCGTCGTGGTCGGCCAGCGTCCGGTAGGCCAGCGCCTCCATGCCGTGCAGGTCTGCCTCGTCGAAGTGCTGCATCCAACTGGGCGGCGGCACGTCGCCCTTGTCCGAGACGAACAGCTCCTCCGCCTCGCCCAGGGTGCGCCGCATGGCCTGGCCCTTGCCCATGGCCGCCTGGGCCCAGGCCTCGATGGTGTGGAGCATGGCGCGGGTACGCGGCAGGGTCTGCTCGCCGGAGCCGGACTGGGCGAGCTTCATCAGGTCAAGGGCCTCGCCGGGCTTGCCGAGGTGCACCATCTGGCGGGCGGCCCGTGACAGCGCCTCGCCGGCGCGCGGCCGGTCGCCGCCCTCGCGCGCCGCGTGCGCGGCGATGACGAAGTACTTCTGCGCCGTGGGTTCGAGGCCCACGTCGTGGGACATCCAGCCGGCCAGCACCGCCAGGTTGGCCGCCACCCCCCACAGCCGGCGCTGGAGGTGGTCGGGGTGGTGGTACGCGAGCATGCCGCCCACCTCGTTCAGCTGGCCGACGACCGCCTTGCGCTGGAGGCCGCCGCCTCTGGAGGCGTCCCAGGCGCGGAACACCTCGACGGAGCGCTCCAGGGCGTCGATCTCCTGGGAGCCGATCGGGGCCGCTTCGTAGCGGTCGTAGCCCGCGGGATCGGCCTGGAAGCCCCCTGTGGAGCGGTGCGCCTCCTTCGCGAGGGCCGGGTCGGTGTGGAGCCAGTCGTGCATGGCGTTGCTGAGGGCGGAGCCGGCGGTGAGCACGGCGCCCGCGCCCATCAGACCGCGACGGTTGAGCATGAGGTCCATTCCCGTGAATTCGGTGAGGACCGCGGCCGTGCGTTCGGGCGCCCACGGCATTCCGTCGGGGTTCTCCTGTACCCCGTCGGGCTGCCGTTTGGTGGAGCGCCGCTGCCGTACGAACCCGAGGTCCTCGATGGTCACGACACGACCGAGCCGCTCGGTGAACAGGGCTGCCAGTACCGTGGGAACCGGTTCGCGCGGGGTCTCCCCCAGGTCGATCCAGCGCCGCACCCGCGAGGTGTCGGTGGCCAGCTGCGGGTGGCCCATGGCCGCCGCCTGCCGGTTCACCATCCTCGCCAGTTCGCCTTTCGACCAGCCGGCCAGGCCGAAGAGGTCGTTCAGGCGGGTGTTCGGACCTTTGCTCACGTCAAGCCCCCAGGTTCTCGGCTGAGTTGACAGTAACCCGCAGTCAGATGCCCGGTGACTATTCGCCAGGCTTCGCCAGGGCACGCCCGATGGTTCGCCACCTCCGCCCGGGTGTCAGGTAGGAATGCGCCTCCCCGCCCCGGTACCACGGCGGAACTCCCCAGGGTGAAGCCGCAATCCGGCGGGGCGGCGTACGCAACTCGTCGGCGCACGAAGGGATCCGTAACGCCATGTACGCAGCAACGTCCTCCGTGTCCGCACCGGTCCGGTCTCACCGCACCCTCCAGGCGGGCGGCGGCCCCTACCTCGACCCCGCCCGTCCGACGGCCGCGGTCCAGGGTGCCGCCCGGGCCCGGCGGATGCCGGGCACCGGATCACAGCCGCTGAGCGGCAGGATCGACCTCTCGGGGCCGCAGGGGGCGCAGTTGCGCACGGCCCTCGCCTCCGTACAGCGGATCTGTCCGGAGTTCGCCCCGGTCCAGGTGCTGCGGCGCAGCGGCCGGTCGGTGCTCCTGGTGGGCACCACCGGGAGGATGACGGCGGTGGCGAAGGTGTTACTGGATCACTCGCCCGAGTGGCGTGAGCGGTACTGCCACGAAATAGCGGCGTACCGGGCGTTCGTCCGGCACCGCCCGCCCGTCCGGGTCCCGCGGCTGATCGCCGCCGATCCGGAGAACTGCACCCTGGTGGTCGAGCGCATGGCGGGCCGGGTCGCGGCGCTCCAACGGCACCCGGTGGAGGCTCCGCCGCGGGTGGACCTGCGGGCCGCCCTGGGCGCGGTCTGCCGGGTCAACCAATGGCGTCCGCCGGCCGAGCTGTTCGGGACCCCGCTGAACTACACCCGACGGATCGTCCGCGACTACGAACTGGGCCTGCTGACCGACCGCGACCTGGGCGACCTGCAGAAACTGCTGCACGGCGTGAAGCTGTCGGGCACGTCCCTCCAGTTCAACCACGGCGACGCACTGCTGTCCAACCTGCTGCTGTCCCCGGCCGGGCCGGTGCTGCTCGACTGGGAGCACGCCGGCTGGTACCTGCCGGGCTACGACCTGGCGACGCTGTGGACGGTACTGGGCGACGCCCCGGCCGCCCGGTCCCAGATCAGCCGGCTCGCCCAGTCCGCCGGGCCGGCCGCGCGGGACGCGTTCCTGGTGAACCTGATGCTGGTGCTGACCCGGGAGATCCGGATGGCGGAGACGGCGATCCAGCGCTCGATGCTGGCCGGCTCCCCGGCCGGGACCCTGCCCGCCGGTTCGGTCGTCGCCTCCGGCGAGGAGCAGCGGCTGCTGCTGCGCCGGCTGCACGACGACGTCGGAATGGCCCGTCGGGCCGTCCGTGCGGCGGTCGGCACGCGCTGACCGCCGGGGAGGGTGCGGCGGGCGAAGAGCCCGCGGCTCCCGGCCCCGTCCCCCTACGCGAAGCTCCGTGGCCCCCACCGCCGCGGGGCTTCGCCCTGTCCGCCGCGGTGCTCGGGCCGTCGTCCGCGGTGGGCCGGGCGGACCGCCCGGTCAGCCCTGCTGGAAGAGCTCGGCGGGGAGCGGCTTCAGGAGGGCGTAGAGGTCGTCGGTGATCGGGCGGTCCCAGCTGGCGATGGTGACCAGCACGTTGTCGCTGCGGTCGAACTGGACGCAGGAGATGCGGGACTCCGACAGCTTGATCTTGCGGACGATGAGGAGGTTGTCGCCCTGCATGACGGGGCAGTCCTCGGCGCCGGTGACCTCGACGTCCTCGTCGTTCTCCAGCGCGTCGAGCAGCTGGGCCACCTCGAAGGGGACCTGGCCCTCGGAGAGGTCCCGGGCGGGGGAACCTTCGGGGAGGTTGCCGATGATCATCGCGGGGCCGCGTCCGCCGAACAGGTCGTAGCGGAGGAAGACACCCTGGCAGCTGCCGTCGGGCGCGGGCAGCAGCCCGGCCCCGAGATTGCCCGGCCAGTCCCCCGGGTCCATGGCCAGGACGTCGAAGTCCGGGCCGGCGGGTGTGGCGGCGCGGTGGCGGCGGAGGAAGGACATGCCGCCATGGTACGTGGCCGGAGGCCTCCCCCGGCCCCGGGCCCCTCATCCCGGCCCCCGTCCCGCCCGCTCCCGCGTCCCCCTGCCGGGGCCGTCGGAGCCCGGGCCTCGGGACGGGTCGGGCTACGGGTCGGGGCTCGCGACGGGTCAAGCTCGGGTGCGGGCGTGGGCCGCCAGGGCGGCGGGGAGGCCGGGGCGGTCCGTGCCGAGTTTGCGGTAGGCCGCCGACAGCTCCGGGGCGGGGGTTCGGTCCGGGGCGGGGACGGCGCCGGCCGCGTCCTCGTGGACGGCCCGGCGGGCCGCCCGGAGCTCCTCCTCGGTCGGGTCGTCCTGCCAGGACGACCCGCTCGGCACGGCGCCGCCCAGGCCCAGCAGCGTCTGCGCCGTCCGCGCCGCGAGGGCGTCGGCGCCGCATTCCCGGGCCGTCGTGACGGCGCGGGTGAGCAGGTCGGGGTCCCGGGCGTGGGTACCCGCCGCGGCGAGCGCGCGGGCCAGCTCGTACCCGGCCGGGGACGCGGACAGCAGGGACACGGCCTCGCGCAGGAGCGGCCCCCGGTCCTGCGGGTCCGCGACCTCGGCGGCCGCGGTGAGGGCCTGCCCGATGGCGGAGGGCGCGCCGAAGGCACGGGCCCGCCGGACCGCCTCGGCGGCGAGGCCGCGGGCCCGCCCGGGGTCGTCGGCGGCGACGGCGCGGGCCAGGTGCAGCGGCCACGGGCACCAGGCCGGGTTCTGGATGCCGCGCGGGGTCAGCCGCCGGTCGACCGCTTCCAGCTCGGCCGCGGCGGCCTTCGCGTCACCGCGGGCCAGCAGCAGTTCGGCGTAGACGGTCTGGGCGTCGGGGAAGACCACCGCGGCGGGGAAGGGCCGGGCGAAGTCGTGCTCGCGCGCCAGCTCCCAGGCCTCGTCGGGCTTGCCGCGGGCCAGCAGGGTGGTGACGAGGATGGCGATGGCGTACCAGTGCACCGGCGTGCGGGGGCCCACGCGTTCGGCTAGCCGCAGTCCGGCCCGCGCCAGGCCCTCGGCCTCCACGAGCCGTCCGCGGCGGTAGCGGATGTAGCCGCGCAGGCTGTGGGCGAAGGAGAGGTGGGCGCCGCGCCAGCCCTGCTCCTCGAACTCGGCGGTACCGGTGTCGAACAGCTCCTCGGCCCGGCCGGGGCGGTCGGCGTACAGGTGGACCATGGCCGTCAGTACCGGCACCTCGAACCCGCGGTCCGCGTACGCCCAGCTGAACGGCTCCGCCAGGGCCCGCCCCGCGTGGTGCAGGGCCACGTCCACGGGCTCGCCGCGCAGGCAGGCGTCCCAGGCGCGCAGTCCGATGACGTAGCGCTCGGTGAGGTCGCGGGCGCCGAGCCGGTCCGCGAGCTTGGCCAGCCGGCGGGAGCGGGCCGGGGAGTCGGGCTCGGCGGCGTTGAAGGCGTCCCACATGAACTGCTCGGACTGCAGGCGCAGCCGGGCGCGGGGGTCCTGGGTGCGCGGGATCTCGCGGGCGAGCAGTTCGGAGGCCTCGAAGAGGTGGTCGCTGTGGGCGAGCACCTGGGCGAGGCGGATGGCGATGCCCTGGCGAAGGGCGGGGTCGTCGAAGGGTTCGGCGAGGGCCTCGCGCAGGTGGTGGGCGGTGGTGGCCGGTTCGGTGAGCAGGGAGGCGCAGCCGAGCTCGTAGAGGACGGCGGCGCGCTCGTCGAAGTCCGGGGGTTCGCGCAGCGCTCGGGCGAGCTGGCGGCGGGCGGCCTCGGGGGCGCCGGCGCGGAGGTTCTCGGCGGCGGCCTCGCGCAGGGTCCGCACCACCCAGGGGTCGCCCTCGGGGTGGGTCTCCAGGAGGTGGCGGGCGGCGGCGGAAGGTCCGAGTCCGGCGTCGACGGCGGCCGCGGCGGCGTTGCCGTGCAGGGCGACCCGCAGGGCGTCGGGGATGGACCGGTAGAGGGCGGTGGCGATGATCGGGTGGACGAACTCCAGTCCCGCGTCTGGTTCTTCTGCGGCGGCGAGGATGCGGGCGTCGCGGAGCCGGCCGGTGGCGTCGACGGCCTCCTCGGCGCCGGTGGCCGCGACGCGGGCGGCGAGGTCGCGCGGGATGGCGGTGCCGAGGACGGCGCAGGCCCAGGCGAAGCGGACGGTGGAGGGGCCGAGGCGTTGCAGGCGGGCGACGAGCCCGCTGCCGTGCTGGGCGGCGGCGAGGTCGCGCAGCAGCGGTGCGTTCCCCTCGACGGGCGCGAGGGCCTTCTCCCGGACCTTGGCGGCGAGTTCGACGGTCTCGAAGGGGTTTCCGGTGGTGAGGGTCCAGACCTCGCGGCAAAAAGGGTCCTCCGCGTGGTCGCCGAGGGTCTCGCGGATCAGGGCGGCGACGGCTTCGGGGGTGAGCGGGGCCAGGTGCAGGGGGCGCTGTCCGGCCCGGCCGGGCAGGGTGCGGAAGGCCTCGGCGTGCGCGGGCAGTTCGTCGGGGCGGTAGGCGACGGCGAGGAGCATCGGGAGGTGTTCGGCGCGCGGGGCGAATGCGGCGAGCCAGCCGAGGGATTCCGGGTCGGCCCAGTGGGCGTCGTCGAGGACGAGGACGACGGGGGCGCGCTGGACGACGAGGTGGGTCAGGACCCAGTCGAGGCCGTCGCGCAGGCCCTGGGGGTCGGGCGGTGCGCCCTGTTCCGGGGCGCACAGGCCGAGGGCGGGTCCGACGATGGCGTACCAGCCTCCGAGGACGGCGCGCAGGGCGTCCTCGGGGACGGCGGCGAGCAGGGGCTGGAGGAGCTGGCGGGCGACGTGGAAGGGCTGGCCCTGCTCCTGTTCGCCGCCGCGGGCCGCGAGGACGGTGCAGTGGCGGGTGTTGGCGCGGCGGCGCAGTTCGGCGAGGAGGGTGGTCTTGCCGAGGCCGGCCGGGCCGGAGAGGGCGAGCAGGGCGCCGCCGGCGTGCGGTGCGGCGGCCGTCAGCCGGTCGAGCGCCTCGTCCACGGTGGCGAGTTCGGCCTCGCGTTCGATCACGGTGCGCCGCGAGCGGGCCCGGCGCTCCGTCATGGCTGGTACCCCCCTTGACCTGTTCGGGAGGGTCAGCGTACGCCCGTGCGGGTGAGGCGGAAGGGGTACCGGGCGAATGATCCGATCTTCGGTTCGCGGCGCCGCGAGGGAGTGGCGGAGCAGGCGCCGCGAGGCGGTGCGCCCGGGGGTTCAGTCCCGGTCGGCGCGGGCGGAGCGGGCCGCGAGGTCCTCCAGGACGGCCACGGCCTCGGCGGCGCGGTCGGCGGCCACGAAGAGGTGGTCGTGGTGGTAGCCGGCGATGACGTTGCAGCTCAGACCGTGTGCGCCGAGCTCGGTGGCGAAGGCCGCGGTGAGGCCGACGGCATCGAGGGCGGAGTGGATCCGCAGGGTGATCCAGCCGGCCGTGTAGGCGTAGGCGAGGCCGGCGGCGTCGGCGTCCTCCTGACGGAGGACCAGGGTGAGGCCCTCGGCTTCCAGGACGGTCGCGACGGGGGTGATGCCGGCTGGGACAGGGGATGTGGCCGGAATCGTACAGAAGACGTAGTGACCCTCATTGAGTTCGGGCCGCATGCCGCTCAGCAGTCTCCGCAGGTCGCGCTCTCCAGTCATGCCGACACCCTACCCATGACCCCCATATGCCCGATTCCGCACCGCCGGCTCGGGCGGGGGGGTGCAGCGGATGCGCGGCACGCGACATGGCCGGAACCGTTCGTCGACCGCCGGCTCCGCGCCGCCGGAACGGTCGGCGCCCGGCCGGACGCACCGCACCGGCCGCCGCTCGCACCGCCGCTCGCGCCACCGGCGGGGCCGGGTGGCCGGGGTGGCCGGCGGGCGCCACCGGGGCGGCGGCTCCGCGCCCGGTGGTGCGCCGCGTCCGTCCGGCCGTGCGCTCTGGGTGGCCCGTCTCCGCCGGGGCGCTACGTCAGGTCGAACTCCCCGCCGCGGGCGTCCCGTACGAACCGGTGCCACTCGTCCGGCGCGAAGATCAGCGACGGGCTCTCGGGGCGCTCGCTGTTGCGCATCGCGATGAACCCCTCGACGAAGGCGATCTGGACGTCGCCCGCCCCGCTGCTGCTCGACCGCCATTGGGCCCCGGTGAGATCGAGATCCGGCTTCCCCCAGCCTGCGAGGGTCGGTGAAGTCGTGCTGTCGGCCACGTGCGTGCTCCTCCCGGTACGTCGTCCGGGGCCAGGTTAACCACCGGCGCGGGGTGCCGCACAGGCCGCGGTGCGTCGCCCCGCGACCGGTCCGGCACCCCGCGCGAACACCCCGCGCGCCTCAGGAGACGGGCTCCGCCGCCCCCACCAGCCACATCGCGAAGAACTGCGCGCCGCCGCCGTAGGCGTGCCCCATCGCCCGCCGGGCGTCCGGGACTTGGTGCTCCCCGGCCTGCCCGCGCACCTGGAGGGCCGCCTCCGCGAAGCGGATCATGCCGGAGGCGCCGATCGGGTTGGTGGAGAGCACCCCGCCGGAGGGGTTGACCGGGAGGTCGCCGTCGAGCTCGGTGACCCCGGCCTCGGTGAGCTTCCAGCCCTCGCCCTCGGCCGCGAACCCGAGGTTCTCCAGCCACATGGGCTCGTACCAGGAGAACGGCACGTACATCTCGACCGCGTCGATGTCCCGGCGCGGATCGGTGACCCCCGCCTGCCGGTAGACGTCCGCCGCACAGTCCTTGCCGGCCTGCGGTGAGACGAAGTCCTTCCCGGCGAAGAGGGTCGGCTCGCTGCGCATCGCCCCGCCGTGCACCCAGGCCGGCGGCCGGGGCGAACGGGCCGCGCCCGCGCGGTCGGTGAGGACCATCGCGCAGGCCCCGTCCGAGGACGGGCAGGTCTCGGAGTAGCGGATCGGGTCCCACAGCATCGGCGAGGCCTGGACCTTCTCCAGGGTGATGTCGTGCTCGTGCAGGTGGGCGTACGGGTTCTTCAGCGCGTTGCGGCGGTCCTTGTACGCGACGAGCGAGCCGACCGTGTCGGGGGCGCCGGTGCGCCGCATGTACGCACGCACGTGCGGGGCGAAGAAGCCGCCCGCGCCCGCGAGCAGCGGCTGCTGGAAGGGGACCGGGAGCGAGAGGCCCCACATGGCGTTGGATTCGGACTGCTTCTCGAAGGCGAGGGTCAGGACCGTCCGGTGGACGCGGGCGGCGACCAGGTTGGCGGCGACCAGCGCCGTGGATCCGCCGACCGAACCGGCCGTGTGGACACGGAGCATGGGCTTGCCGACCGCTCCGAGGGCGTCCGCCAGGTACAGCTCCGGCATCATCACGCCCTCGAAGAAGTCGGGGGCCTTGCCGATGACGACGGCGTCGATGTCCTGCCAGCCCAGTTCGGCGTCGGCGAGGGCGCGGGACGCGGCCTCGCGGACCAGTCCGGCGATGGAGACGTCGTGCCGTGCGGCGACGTGCTTGGTCTGGCCGATCCCGACGACGGCGACCGGTTCCTTGCCGGAGGCGCTCATGCTCGGTCCCCTTCCAGGACGGCGACCAGGTTCTGCTGGAGGCAGGGGCCTGAGGTGGCGTGTGCGACGGCCCGGTCGGACGCGCCGCGGTGGATGCGGGCGGCCGCCTCGCCGATCCGGATCAGGCCCGCGGCCATCATCGGGTTGGCCGCGAGCGCCCCGCCCGAGGGGTTGACGGCCACGCCGTCGCCGGGGCCGCCGAGGCGGAGCGCCTTGCGCAGGACGACCTCCTGCGAGGAGAACGGCGCGTGCAGTTCGGCCGTGTCCACGGGCCCGTCGAAGAGCCCCGCGTGCTCGGCCGCGGTACGGGTGGACGGCGAGTCGGTGAGGTCGCGCAGCCCCAGGCCGTGCGCCTCGATGCGGTGGTCGATGCCGGTGATCCAGGCGGGCCGCGCGCACAGCGAGCGCGCCACGTCGCCGGCAGCCAGTACGACGGCGGCCGCGCCGTCGCCGACGGGCGGGCAGTCGCCGGTGCGCAGCGGGGCGACCTGGTGGTCGCCCTGCGGTACGACGCCGGTGAGCTGGGCGTGCGGGTTGGCGGCGGCGTCGGCGCGGCTGCGGGCGCCGATGGCGGCGAGGGCCTGCTCGTCGGTGTCGCCGGCGTCGATGAGTGCGCGGGCCTGGAGGGCGGCGAGGGCCACCGCGTCGGGCCAGAGCGGGGCGACGTAGTACGGGTCGAGCTGGCGGGTCAGCACGTCGCGCACCGAGCCCGGGGAGGACTTGCCGTACGCGTAGACGAGCGCGGTGTCGGCCTCACCCGTCTGGATCTTGACCCAGGCCTCGTAGAGGGCCCAGGCGCCGTCCATCTCGACGTGCGATTCGGAGATCGGGGGCCAGGCTCCGACGCCGTCGAGGGTCATGGTGAAGGAGAAGGCCCGGCCGGCGAGGTAGTCGCTCGATCCGGAGCAGGTGAAGCCGATCTCGCCGGTCTTCAGTCCGGTCTGCGCCAGGACCTGGTGGAGCACCGGCATGACCATCTCGACTTCGCTGAGTTCGTCGGTGCGGCGCCGGTGGTCGCTCTGCGCGAAGGCGACGACCGCGACCTCGCGCGCGTACCGCCGCTTCCTCGGCGCGGGGGGTGCGGAGGGCGTGGCGGGCCGGACGGGGCGGGCGGGCGTGGCGGGCATCAGATGAGCTCCTTGTACGCGTCGTAGTCCGCGTCCGGTTCGCCGGTGGGGCGGTAGTG
This sequence comes from Streptomyces subrutilus, assembly GCF_008704535.1. Taxonomy (NCBI): domain Bacteria; kingdom Bacillati; phylum Actinomycetota; class Actinomycetes; order Kitasatosporales; family Streptomycetaceae; genus Streptomyces; species Streptomyces subrutilus. Next base: position 6,711,122 of record NZ_CP023701.1, on the reverse strand, counting down.
GTCGGGGTGGCGGCCGCCTTCGGTCCACACGGGTTCGACGCGCAGGCCCATGCGGACCTGGTCGTACGGGATGCCGCCGATCCGGCCGTGGAGGGCGAGGCCGGCGCCGTCGAGGGCGATGTGGGCGTAGACGTAGGGGACGTCGATGTCGAGGCCGCGGGCCTTGATGTTGACGATGCAGTACGTGGTGACGGTGCCGGCGGGGCCGACCTCGACGCGGTCGGTGGTGGCCACCCCGCAGGTGGGGCAGGCGCCGCGCGGCGGGACGTACACCTTGTGGCAGGACGGGCAGCGTTCGCCGACGGTCTTCCGTTCGGCGAGGCCGTTGATGTAGGCGGTCTGTGCGCGGCCGGGGGTGTACGTGTAGTCCAGCCGGGCGGCGGCGACGATGCCGGTGACGGGGTCGGCGAACGCCCCGTCGTGGGGGCGGGCGGGCGCGCCGTCGCAGGAGTCCGGGCCGCCGTCGTCCGGGCCGGCGTCGCAGGGCTCGAAGCAGGCGATGTCGGTGATCGCGCCGCTGCGCTCGGCGGCCCACCGCACGCGCACCCGCATGCCGGTGCGGACGGCGTCGGGCCCGGGGGCGTCGAGGGCGTGCAGCAGGCCGGTGCCGGCGCCGTCGAGGGTGACCAGGACCCAGGCGAAGGGGGTGGCCAGGGGCTGGTTCGGGCGGGGGCTGGCGTTCCAGGCCCAGGTGGTGACGGTACCGGTGGGGGCGACCTCGACGAGCTCGCGGATCTCCTCGGCGGTGACGGGGTCGTATTCGACGGGCGGCACCATGACCTTCCCGCCGGAGGTCTTCACCCCGAGCACGACGCCTTCGCGCAGCCCCGTGAGGAAGGCGCTCTGGACGGGTCCCAGGGAGCGGGTGAAGGGGAATTCGACGACGAGGGGGGCGCGGAGCGTTTCGGGGGGCGGGGCGGCTGTCATGACGCTCATCTCCGATGCGGTTGGTTCCGACTGCGGGTACGGCGGGGGCCGCGCGTTCGGCCGGGTCCGGGGTACGGGTCCGGGGTGCGGATCCGGGTCCGGGGTGCGGGTCCGGGGTGCGGATCCGGGTCCGGGGTGCGGGGCCCGGGCCGGGGTGCACGCGCCCGGCCGGGGTGCACGCGCCCGGCCGGGGCGGAGCCGTCGTCGCCGGCGGCGGCCGCGCGGGCGCCGGTGCGCGCATCGGGTCCGCGGGGCGGCCCCGGGCGGGGTACCGGCATCGGCACCGGCACGGGCACCGGCCGGGGCTACTCGCGGCGGTACACGGCGGGACGGCGCTCGGCGAAGGCCCGCGCGCCCTCCTTCGCGTCCGCGGTGTCGAAGATCGGCCAGCCGCGGAGCAGTTCGGACGCCAGTCCCTCCGCCTCGGTCAGCTCCGCGGTCTCGTACACCGAGGCCTTCACCGCCTCCACCGCCAGCGGCCCGCACGCGTTGACCCGCTCCGCGATCTCCAGCGCGGCCTCCAGCGCCGTCCCGTCGGGGACGACCCGTCCGACGAGTCCGATCCGCGCGGCCTCCCCGGCCGAGTAGGGCCGACCGGTCAGCAGCATCTCCAGGGCGTGCGTGCGCGCGATCTGGCGCGGCAGCCGTACCGTGGAGCCGCCGATCGGGAAGAGGCCGCGCTTGACCTCGAAGAGGCCGAAGGTGGCGCCCTCGGCCGCCACCCGGATGTCGGTGCCCTGGAGGATCTCGGTGCCGCCGGCCACGCAGTACCCCTCCACCGCGGCGATCACCGGTTTGCGCGGGCGGTGGTGACGGAGCATCGCCTTCCAGTGCAGGTCGGGGTCGGCCTTGAGGCGGTCGCGGTACCGGTCGCCCGCCATGCCCTTCCCGGCGAGGGCCTTGAGGTCCATGCCGGCGCAGAAGTCGCCTCCCGCGCCGGTCAGCACCACCGAGCGGATCGCGTCGTCGGCGTCGGCCTCCAGCCAGCCGTCGTGGAGCCCCACCAGCAGCGGCAGCGAGAGCGCGTTCTTCGTCTCGGGCCTGTTCATGGTGAGTACCAGCGTGGCGCCGTGGCGCTCCACGGTCAGGTGTTCCGTCCCACCCATTGCCGTCCTCCCGTCTCAAGACCTAGAACAGGTTGCAGTAGGGGCGGGTGCAGTTCAAGAGTTTTCTGACACCCAGTCAGTTTTCTTGGGTGACGCCCTTCCCACTTGTGGCCGGCGGCGCTCTAATGACCGCCGAGCGGAGCAGCCGTGCGCCCGGACTCGGGTACGCCGGGGCACTTCAGGGCAGTTCGAGGGTCAGGAGGAACGGTGGAGTACAACCTTGCCGACCTGTTCGAGTCGGTCGTGGACGTGGTTCCGGACCGTGAGGCCCTCGTGTACGTGGACCACCCCGGGACCGGCGCCGAGCGCCGCCTCACGTACGCGGAGCTGGACGCGGCGGCCAACCGCGTCGCGCACCACCTGCTCGACAGCGGACTCAGGGCCGGCGAGCACCTGGGCCTGCACCTCTACAACGGCGTCGAGTACCTGCAGACCGTACTGGCCTGCCTGAAGGCGCGCCTGGTCCCGGTCAACGTCAACTACCGCTACGTCGAAGAGGAGCTGGTCTACCTCTACAACGACGCCGACCTCGCCGCCCTCGTCTTCGAGGGCGAGTTCACCGGGCGCGTGGCGGCCGCCCTCCCCCAGACCCCCCGGCTGCGCCACCTGATCCGCGTCGGGGCGGCCCCCGGAGGAGGCCCGGAGCCGTCCGTGGCCCCGGTGCCGTACGAGGACGCCGAGGCGGCCGGCTCACCGGAGCGCGGCTTCCCGGCCCGCAGCGCCGACGACCTCTTCATCATCTACACGGGCGGCACCACCGGCATGCCCAAGGGCGTGATGTGGCGGGCGGAGGACCTCTTCTTCGCCGGGCTGTTCGGCGGCGAACCGACCGGCGAACCGGTCGGGCGGCCGGAGGAGCTGGCCGAGCGGGTCGCCGCGCGCGGCTCCGGGCTCACCTTCTTCCCGGCGCCGCCGCTGATGCACGGCACGTCGACGCTGACCTCGTTCATCGCCTTCAACTACGGCCAGCGCGTGGTCATCCACCGCAAGTACGCGCCCGAGGAGGTGCTGCGCACCATCGAGAAGGAGAAGGTGTCGAGCGTGTCGCTGGTGGGCGACGCGATGCTCAGGCCCCTCATCGACGCCCTGAACGGCCCGCTGAAGGGGACCGACCTGTCCTCCCTTTTCAGCGTCTCCTCCTCCGGGGCGATCATGTCGGAGACGGTGCGCGCCGAGTTCCAGCGGCTGGCCCCGAACGTGGCGCTGCTCAACAACTTCGGTTCGTCGGAGTCCGGTTCGAACGGCAAGGCGACCGGCGACTCCGGACCGGAGAAGGGGTTCCGGCTGGAGGTCAACGAGCGTACGCAGGTGGTCGATCCGGTGACCCTCGAACCGGTGGCGCTGGGCGTGCCGGGGCGGCTCGCCCAGCGCGGACACGTTCCGCTGGGCTACTACAACGACCCCGCCAAGACCGCCGAGACCTTCTTCCGGAAGGGGTCCGAGCGGTGGGTGCTGCTCGGGGACATGGCCACGGTGGACGAGCAGGGCATCGTGACCGTGCTGGGGCGCGGTTCGCAGTGCATCAACACCGGTGGCGAGAAGGTCTATCCGGAGGAGGTCGAGCAGGCGCTCAAGTCCCATCCGGACGTGTACGACGCCCTGGTCGCCGGGGTGCCGGACCCGCGCTGGGGCAGTCACGTGGCCGCCGTCGTCCAGGTCCGGGCGGGCGGGCAGGCACCGACCCTCGACGAGATCCAGAGCCACTGCCGCACGCGGCTGGCGGGGTACAAGATCCCGCGCCAGCTGGTCGTGGCCCCCGCCATCCAGCGCTCGCCCAGCGGCAAGGCGGACTACCGGTGGGCCAAGTCGGTGGCGACGGAGGCCGACACCGCGGCGGCCGGCTGACGGCGCGCCGCGGGGCGAGCGGTACGGCGCAGCGCACGGGCCGCACGGCGGCGACGGCCGCCCGGGCGGGCCCGCGGCACGTACGCCCGGCCCGGCACGTACGCCCGGTCCGGCACGTACGCCCCCGGCCCCTCAGCGGCCGTCGAGGATCCTGCGCAGCCAGCGGGTGCGGGCCTCGCCGGCGTCCCGGCTGAGCGCGGCCCGCGGTGCGATGGTGTCGAAGCCGTGGAAGGCGCCGGGCCACACGTGCAGTTCGGCGTCTCCGCCGGCCCGCCAGATCGCATCGGCGTACGCCACGGCCTCGTCCCGGAAGGTCTCGGCCGACCCGACCTCCACGTAGGCCGGCGGCAGCCGGGACAGGTCCGCGGCCCGTGCCGGGGCCGCGTAGGGCGGCAGGTCGGCCGCGCCGTAACGGTCCCCCAGGACCGCCTGCCACGCGGTCGCGTTGGAGGTGCGGTCCCACGTGTCGCGGCCGGCCATCTGGTGGCTGGAGAAGCCGTCGCCGCGGTCGTCGAGCATCGGGCTCAGCAACAGCTGGCCGACCGGGACCGGCCCGCCGCGGTCGCGGGCCAGCAGGGCCAGTGCGGCGGCGAGCCCGCCGCCCGCGCTCTTGCCTCCGATCACGATCCGGTCCGCGTCGAAACCCAGCTCGGCCGCGTGTCCGGCGGCCCACACGAGGCCGCTGTAGCAGTCCTCGACGGCTCCGGGGTAGCGCGTCCGCGGCGCCAGCCGGTACTCGACGCAGGCCACGGCGAGCCCGAGCGGCAGGGCCCAGGTCCGCAGCAGGCGCGGCAGGACGGACCGGGCATTGCCCGCGATCATGCCGCCGCCGTGCAGGTAGTACAGGACCGGCAGCGGCCCGGTGGTCCCGGCGGGCCGCGCGCTGACGAGCGCGACGTCCGGACCGCGCCCGGCCCCGTCGCGGGGGCCCGGTGCGAGCAGCTCGGCCACCTCGAACCGGCCGCCGTCGCGCAGTTCCCGCAGGGTCGGCCGCGGCCGGACCGCGGCGTCCCGCTCCTGCACCGCCGCGAGGGTCTGCGGGGTGACCGGCTCCCGGGCCCCGCCGGTCCGGGCGTACAGCGCGGCGTGCAGTTCCGGGTCGAAGGGCGGCGCGGGCCGCTCCTCCCCGACGGCGCCGAGCCCCGGGGGCGCTCCCCCGTCGCTCACGACGGGACCCGGCGCACGGGAGGGCGCCCGCGGTCCGCCGGCTCGGCACCGCCCGTGCTCCCAGGCCGACGGATGGCCCTCTCGGCGACGTCGCACAGGTCCGCGGCGCCCCGGCGCACGGCAGCGTCCGGGTCCCCGGCGAGGTGCCGGCCGTACGCCGACACGGCCGCCGCCCGGTCCGCGCCGTCCGGTTCCGCGAGCGCGTCGTGCACCCCGGTCGCCGACCAGTCGGCCTGCTGGTCATCGGCCGCGCCCCATCCGGCGGCGAGGAGCCGCAGGGCGGCCGGCGTCCCGGCCCGGACGAGGGCTCCGGCCGTCTGCCGGATCACCGCGGTGTCGGCCGCGTCGAGCAGCAGGGCCGCCAACGCCCGCGCGACGGCGGGATCGGCGGCGAGGGGAGCCAGGCGCCGACCGCTGCGGGCGCGCACCGAGTACGACGGGGACCCGGCCCCGTCCGGGAACGCGCGCACACCGCTCGGCTCGTCCGACACGCACGGATGGTCTCACGCGACGCGCACGGACCTCGGGCCGGGTGGGCCGGACGGTCAGAGTCCGGCCCGGAGTTCGGCCGCCAGGGTGCGGGTCCACTCCACCAGCTCGCCGCGGTCCGTCCCCTGCCCCAGCGCGTCGGCCTGGGCCGTCGTGAGGCGCAGGGGGCCCGGGTCCTCCAGCAGCTGGGCCACCTCGGCGAGCAGTCCGACGAGCCGCCGGGCACTGGACGCGCCGAGCCGCACGGACACCGCGGGGTCGATGACGGACATGGGCGCCGCCTCCCTTCACCCGTCGGCGGGAGTCTCTTCCTCCGACCGTACGCCGCCCCTCCCGCGGCCGCTCCCCGTGCGGCGGCGCACGGGACGCCCCGCACCCGGCCCGGCACCCTCCGTCAGCGCAGGTCGCGGCGCATCAGCACCCGGGGGTGGCCGGCGAGGACCGAGGTGGTGTCGGCGGCGTGGGTGAAGCCGGCGCGCTCGAAGTTCCCGCGGAGGCCGGCGTAGGCCATCGTCAGGTCGACCTTGGCGTCGCCGTTGTCGAGCGGGTAGGCCTCGACGGCCGGCGCTCCCTGGGCGCGGGCGAAATCGACCGCGCCCGCGATGAGGGCGTGCGAGAGGCCCTTCCCGCGGTGTCCGGGGCGCACCCGGACGCACCACAGGGACCAGACCGGCAGGTCGTCGACGTGCGGGATTCGTCGACTGTGCGCGAAGGAGGTGGCCGAACGCGGTGCCACGGCCGCCCAGCCGACCGGCTCGGCGCCGTCGTAGGCCAGGACCCCCGGCGGGGGCTCCTGGCGGCACAGCCCGGCGACGTACTCACCGCGGGCTGGCCCCCGCAGCTCGTTGTTGAGCTTCGACGGGATCCGGTGGCTCAGGCACCAACAGACGTTGGCCGTGGGCGACTTCGGACCGACGAGGGTACGGACGTCGTCGAAGCGGACAGCCGGGCGGACCTCGATGGGCATGGCACCACGATGCCACGGGCCGCGGCGCCGTGCGGCGGCGGGTACGGGTGGGTGGGTGGGGGTCCGGATGGGGCTGCGGGTCAGGAGACGGCGTACCACTGGCTGGCCCAGCCGGTGTTGATCGTGCTGGTGGACTGTTCGGCGAGGTTCACGGTGGCCGGCAGGGAGGTCTGGCCGGTCAGGACGGTGCTGTAGCGGAGGTTCGGCGGGGTCAGGCCCGCGTTGACCGAGATGCCGGCGCCGGTGGCCTTGAGGGTGAGGGCGTTGGTGGCCCAGGTGCCGTTGAGGAGCAGGGCGACGAAGTAGGTGCCGGGCTCGGCGGTGAAGGGCTGGGCGAGGGGCAGTGGTTTGGCGACGGCGTCGGTCATCAGCTGCGGCGCGATGTCCGCGGTGGAGGCGCGCAGGGTGCCGCGGGCGTCGTAGACGCCGAGGTGGCACTGGGAAAGCCGGGCGTTCGGGTCGACGCCGGCCAGCCCGAGCCACACGTTGGACCAGGTGATCCGTTCGCGCAGCACGAGCCGCACCAGGGTGACGCGCCCGCCGACCCCGGCGGCGCTCTGCGCGGTGACGTGTCCCGCGTCGTTGGGGTCGCCGGTCCAGGCCAGGAGGTTCTGGTCCTGCGGCCGGGGCCCTTCGTACCCGGAGCCGGCTCCCGGAGCGGGCGGTGCCGACGCCGCCGGGGCGGACGCAGCGCCGGCCGAGCCCGTCCGCGGGGCCTCGCCGGAGGCGGTACAGCCGGCCAGGACGCACAGCGCCGCGAGCGCGGCGGCGAGTCGGGCCGAGACGGCGGTGGTTCGGGTGCGCATGGTCCCCCCATGTGGTGCTGACGTGCCGGAGAAGTCATGGTCACACGGCCCTGCGACGCGCCGGGCCGCCGGTTCCCGCGAGCACGGCCGCCGGCCCGGCGACGGCCCCGATCGTCCCCCGCAGAAGGGCGGGTGGGCCCACCGCGCCGAGCGGCCGGGGCCGCGCGCCTACGCCCCGGCGAGCGAGACGCTCCGGGTTTCGCCGTCGGAGAGGAACGCGGCCAGTTCGCGGCCCTGTTCGGCGACGGCGGTGCGCTCGTGCGGGGTCAACCGGTGCAGTGGGGCGACGGCCACGGTCCCGGCCCGGACGGTCCAGGTGGCGGCGACGCGGCCGTCGACCAGGACGACGCGTTCGCCGGCGACCGAGAGGCCGCGGTGGGCGTCGTCGATGATCCGGCCGCGGTCGTGGTAGCCGAGGACCGCGTTGTCGAAGGCGGGCAGGAAGCGGACCGGGGCGGGTGTGCCGGGGTCGGGCCGCGGCGCGTCGGGGAGGTCCAGCAGTTCCCGGCCGCGCTCGTCGCGGAAGGAGACCAGCTCGCCGCGCAGGGCGGCGACCGCGGCGGGCAGTCCGGCCAGGCCGCACCAGGCGCGCAGGTCGGCGGAGGCCGCCGGGCCGTAGGCGGCCAGGTAGCGCCGTACGAGCGCCTGGCCCACCGGGTCGGAGCCGTCGTCCGGGAGCGGGGCCGGGGCGCGCCCCAGCCATGCGGCGAGCGGGACGTTGCGCACGCCCGCCTTGGTCCGCCAGAGGCCGCGCGGCGGGAGCTGGACCATCGGGACGAGCGCGGCGACGAGCATCTCGCCCAAGGCCCGGGTGCCGGGCTCCGGCCAGCGGTCGGCCAGCGCCCGCGCGAGCTCGCCCATCGAGCGGGGCTCTCCGTCGGCCATCACCTCCCGGCCGGCCGCGGCGAGCGCGTCGAGGTCCACCCCGGCGAGCTCTCGGCGGTACGTACCGAGCACGCGTTGGCGCAGCATGGCGTCGTGGCGCGCGCGCCAGGCCAGGGCGTCGTCGGCGGTGAGGAGGTGGACGGTGCGGCGCATGAGGTGGGTGCGGACCACGCTCCGCCCGGTCAACAGGTCCGAGAGCCGCGCTGGTCGGAAACCGCGCAGGCGCGACCAGAGCCCGACGAACGGCTCCTGCGGTTCCTGCGCCTGCAGTCCCCCGAGATGGGCGACGGCGTCGAGGGCGGGCAGGTCGGCGCGATCGAGGAGCAGTTGCCGGGCGAGGGTCGCGCGGTTGAGCGCCCGGGCGTCGAGCACGGTCATCGGGCCGCGCCCGCGACCGGTGCGGAGCCGGGCGCCGGTGCGGGGGCCGAGGGGGCCCCGGTCCGGTTGGCCTCGGCCGGTACACCGGAGGTGTGCGTCTGCTGGTCCATCTCGCTCCGTGGGGGTGAGGGGGTGAGGGGGTGGGAGGGGCTGCCGGGTGGGCCCCGTCGCACTGTCCGGCCGCATCGGGCCCACACTGGCACGAGAAGAGGCCAGAGGGTGTCCGCTTCTCGGGCCACGATGGAGACATGCAGAAAACCTCGGCGCGGCTGCTCTCGCTGCTCTCCCTGCTCCAGACCCGGCGCGACTGGCCCGGGGCGCTGCTGGCCGAACGGCTGGACGTCAGCCCGCGCACGGTGCGCCGGGACGTCGACCGGCTGCGCGAGCTGGGGTATCCGATCGCCTCGGCCAAGGGCCCGGACGGCGGGTACCGGCTCGGCGCGGGCTCCGAGCTGCCGCCGCTGCTGTTCGACGACGAGCAGGCCGTGGCGCTCGCCGTCGCCCTCCAGACCGCGGCCGCCTCCGGTGCGGGCATCGGCGAGGCGGCGGAGCGGGCGCTGAACACCGTCCGGCAGGTCATGCCCGCGCGGCTGCGCCACCACATGGACGTCCTGCGGGTCACCACCGTCGAGCGGACCGCCGACCGGCCGGCCCCGCAGGTGGACGGCGGGGTGCTGCTGACGCTCAGTGCCGCCGTGCACGCCCGCGAGGTGCTGCGCTTCGACTACGCCCCCGTCGGCGCGCCGGGCGCGTCGGGCGGGGCGGGCACCGCGCCCCGGGTGCGCCGGGCGCAGCCCCATCACCTGGTGACCTGGGGCGGGCGCTGGTACCTGGTCGCCTGGGACCTCGACCGCGAGGACTGGCGCACCTTCCGGGCCGACCGGATCGTCCCGCGCGTCCCCACGGGCCCGCGGTTCGCGCCGCGCGCCCTGCCGGGCGGGGACGTGGCCGCCTTCGTGACGGCCAGGTTCCGGGGCTCGGACGGCCCGGAGGGGTGGCCCTGCCGGGGCGAGGTGCTCCTCGACCTGCCCGCCGCCGCGGTGTCCCGGTACGGCTGCGACGGGCTCGTCGAGGAGCTCGGGCCCGACCGGTGCCGGCTCGTCCTGGGCGCGTGGTCGTGGGCCGGGCTGGCCGCCGCCATCGGCAGGTTCGACGCCGACGTCGAGGTCGTCGGCCCACCGGAGCTCAGGGCGGCCTTCGCCCGGCTGGCCCGGCGCTACGCCGAGGCCGCGGCCGGCTGAAGCGGCCGGCCGACGGCGTACGGGAGGTACGGCGAGGGGCCCGGCACGGCGGCCCGGGGGCGACGGCGCGCCCCCCTAGGCCGCGTGCGCGACGGCCGGGACGGGTCCGCCCGCCCCCTGCGCGCAGGGGGCGGGCGGACCGTTCGGGCGGGTCAGGCCCGGCAGGGGCGGTGGTGGCTCCGGACGAGGGGGCGGCCGGCGGCCTCCCGCCGGCGGCGGGGGCGCGGGCGGCCCGGGTCCCACTTCAGGAGCAGCACGGCGAGGAGCATCGGGACGGCGGTGAGGAGGGTGAACGTCACCGCATCGCCGCTTCCCCCGATCCACGCGGACGACAGCCGGGTGGCGCCGTGTCCCCCCGGGACGTGGACCCCGCGGGCGCGCGGCCCGGCAGCCGTCCGGCCGCGTGCCCGGCATGCGCACCGGAACCCGCCGGGACCGGTACGACGGGTGGGACGGGTGCGACGGGTGCGACCGAGTCCAGGAGCCGTTGGACGGCGCGGGAGCGGTTCACGAGCCGCAGCCGCCGGCCGCCGCCGGGCCAGGTGTCCAGGACGCGCAGCAGGGCGGAGTCGGCGAACGTGACGCGGGAGGTGTCCAGGACCAGGCCGGTGACGCCCTGCCGCGCCGCGGCGCACAGGATCGCCCGCAACGGGCCGGCGCCGAGGAGGTCGATCTCACCGGTGAGGGCGAGGGTGAGGGTGTTGCCGCGGGTGGTGGAGGAGTGGACGACTATCGGGCCGGGCGACGCGGTGGCCGCGCCGGGCTCGCGGCGGCCGTGGCGGGTCAGTATGGGGCTGCTCTTCGGTGTACTCACGCCCCGTGCAACGCTCCGGCCCCGGGCGGGGAACGCGCCGGGGGCCTCGTTCACCCCTGTCCGCGCCGGGGATCCCCGGTGTGGGCGAAAACGCTCACCCGTACGGGGCAGCCCCGTCCCGCCGTCCGCCGCACCGGCCCGGACGCGGCCGCGCGCCCGCCCGGACCATTGCTTTTCCCCGCCCGGCCCTGGCAAGCTCCGATCGTGTACCGAATGATCGGTCGGGCATTCACGATGGGGTGAGGGCATGGCGGCGTACGCGGACATCCACGACGAGGGCGAGCGGCTGGGCGCCGACGAGCTGGGCGCGCTCCAGCTGACGCGGTTGCGCGCGACCCTGCGGCGGGCCTACGAGCGGGTGCCCTTCTACCGGGAGTCCTTCGACAAGGCCGGGGTGCGTCCCGAGGACTGCCGTTCCCTCGCCGACCTCGCCCGCTTCCCCTTCACCGCCAAGACCGACCTGCGCGACCAGTACCCCTTCGGCATGTTCGCCGTGCCGCGCGAGGACGTGCGCCGCCTCCACGCCTCCAGCGGCACCACGGGCCGCCCCACCGTCGTCGGCTACACCGACGGGGACCTCTCCACCTGGGCCGACGTCGTCGCCCGTTCGCTGCGCGCGGCGGGCGCCCGGCCCGGCCAGCTGGTGCACGTCGCCTACGGGTACGGCCTGTTCACCGGCGGCCTCGGCGCGCACTACGGGGCCGAGCGGCTGGGCTGCACGGTCGTGCCCGCCTCCGGCGGGATGACGGACCGCCAGGTCATGCTGATCCGGGACTTCCGGCCCGAGGTCATCATGGTGACCCCGTCCTACATGCTGACCCTGCTGGACGAGATGGAGCGGCAGGGCGTCGACCCCCGCTCCACCTCGCTCCGGACGGGCGTCTTCGGCGCCGAACCGTGGACCGAGGAGATGCGCCGCGAGATCGAGGAGCGGCTCGGCATCGACGCGGTGGACATCTACGGGCTGTCGGAGGTGATGGGCCCCGGGGTGGCGCAGGAGTTCGCGTCCACCAAGGACGGGCTGCACATCTGGGAGGACCACTTCTACCCGGAGGTCGTCGATCCGCTGACCGGCGCGGTGCTCCCGGAGGGCGAGCTCGGCGAGCTGGTGTTCACCTCGCTCACCAAGGAGGCGATGCCGGTGGTCCGCTACCGCACCCGGGACCTGACCCGGCTGCTGCCCGGCACCGCCCGTCCGGCCTTCCGCCGGATGGAGAAGGTGACCGGACGCAGCGACGACATGATCATCCTGCGCGGGGTGAACCTCTACCCGACGCAGATCGAGGAGATCCTGCTGCGGACGGCCGCCCTGGCCCCGCACTTCCAGCTGCGGCTGACCCGTGAGGGGCGGATGGACGCCCTGACCGTACGGGTGGAGGCGCGCCGGGAGGCCGCGGCGGCCCAGCGGGAGGCCGCGGCTGCGGCGGTGGTCCGGGCGGTCAAGGAGGGCGTCGGGGTCTCGGTGCGGGTCGAGGTGGTCGAGCCGGAGACCCTGGAGCGCTCGGTGGGGAAGATCAAGCGGCTGGTGGACCTGCGCGGGGCCGGCTAGCGGCGGCGGCCCGATCGGGTCGGCGACGCCGCGGCGAAACCACCCCGTCGGGCTGATTTACGGCCGGCCTCCGGGACCCGGCGGTCCCCGCCGGGTAGGCCATGAGTCGTGAACTCGACCCTCCGACAGCTGCCCGACCGGCTCCAGGGCTCCGCGGCCGGTCTGGCCTGGAGCCGCGGCCGGGAGATGGAGCTGATGCACCGGGCGATGGGCTTCGCGGCCCTCGGGTTCCTCACCCTGGTACCGCTGCTGGTGGTCGTGGCGGCCGCGGCGCCCGGCAGCGGTTCGGGCTTCGGCCGCTGGCTCGGCCAGGCACTGGGCGTGACGGCGGCCTCGCGGAGCCGGGTCGAGATGCTGTTCGGCGCGGCCGACCTCGCGCTGGAGCAGACGACCGCGTTCGGACTGGCCGCGCTCGCCGTCTTCGGCCTGACCTTCGGCTCGGCCGTACAGACCGGCTACGAGAAGGTCTGGGACCTGCCCACCGCCCGCTGGCACACGATGTGGCGGCACGTCGTCTGGCTGGCGCTGCTGGTCTGCTACCTCGGCCTGCTGGTCGCCATCCCGGCGCCGTCGCGCGACGCCCTGGGCACGGCGCTCGGAACGGTCGGCGACCTCTTCGGCACCTGCCTGTTCTTCGTCGCCTCGCAGCGACTGCTGCTCGGCGGCCGGGTCCGGTGGCGCGCGCTGGTCCCGGGGGCGGTGGCGACGAGCATCGGGCTGCTGGGGCTGCGGCTCTTCTCGCAGCTGGTGTTCTCCCCGCTGATCGCCTCCAACGCCGTGACGTACGGACCCTTCGGCACCCTCCTCGTCGTTCAGTCCTGGCTGGTCGGCGTGGGCTTCGTGGTCTACGGCGGGGCGCTCGTCGGCCGCATCGTGCACGAGCACCTCACCCTGCGCCGGCTCCGGCGCCGCGGCACCCTCCCGGCCGAGGACGCGGCGGAGCCGCCCCCGGAGCCGCGGCCCAGACCGGGTCCGGGCCCCGGCCCGGAAACGGGCTGACGGGCGCCGACCCCAAGCCCGTCCCCCGCGCCTCCCTCACAACCACCCCCTGCCGACCCCGCCCGCCACGACCTGCCCGCGCGGCGGCTCCACGACCGGCATCGCGACCGGTGTCACCGAGGCCGGCGGCCGCGACGTCCTCGGTGTCATGGTCGGGGACAGCGAGACGGAGGTCTTCTGGAGCGGGTTCCTCCGCGCGCTGCGCGAACGCGGCCTGAGCGGTGTCCGCCTGGTGATCTCCGACAGTCACAGCGGTCTGGCAGAGCGATCCGCAAGGTCATGATCGGAGCCTGCTGGCAGCGGTGCGCGGCGGGTCCGTACGTCCGACCCGTGGGCCGGTGTCCGGAATCATGGAGAAGCTTCACGACGGAGCCGCCGCGCCCACGTGACGGCACGCACGGCGAAGGGGGCAGGTGAACCGGAGGAGCGGCGCAAGGCCCTGCGGGACCCGCCGGAGGCCGGGAGGTTCTGGTTGAGCTCGACGTCGACCGGTCCTGACTCGGTACGGCACCGGGCCGGAGCGCACGCGAGACCGCGCACACCTGAACAGACCGGTAGCCTCCGGGCACGGGTGGTAGGTGCGGGAAGGACAGGCGACGCCAGGAGGACGCCGCCCTGCAAAGAGGGAGAGGCGGTCACCGTCAACCGGCTGCGGCCATGGGGGCTGTTCTGCGGAGCCAGCCGAGGGATGCCTCCGCAAGGTCGGGCCAGCCGTGATCCACGATCAGGGAGTGGCCCCGGTCCTTGAAGCACTGGTACTCGGTGACGGCACTGGAGTGCCGGTACTGCTTGTAGGTGGCGCGGGTCAGCACATCGGGGACGGTGTGGTCGAGCTTGCCGGACATGAGAAGCAGCGGTCCGCGCGACTGGTTGCCGGTGTCGACCTCGGCTGCGGAGTGCGGGGTGAAGTTGCCCAGGGCCAGCTGGAACAGCGGCCGAGCCGGGCTGGGGATGGTCCAGCGTTCGAAGAGCTCGGCCGACTCCTCCTCCGGTACGGCGTTGGCGAAGGCGTACCGGAACTGTGCCTGGTCCAGGGAGACGGCCTTCTTGGTGTTCGCGGGGTTGCGCAGGAAGGCGAACGTCGACTTCGCCTGGGCTGGCCCCACGGCCTTGACGCCCTTGATCTGGCCCGGGCATATCGCGACGGCCGCCGCGGCCAGCCCTTGGCCGAGCAGGTGCTGCGCGATGAAACCGCCGACGGAGTGTCCGACGAGCACGGGCGGGGCATCGAGGCTCCGGATGACGTCGGCGTGGGCTTGCGAGATCTCCGCGAGGCCCACACCGCCCTGGCCCTCGGGCCTGCCGCGGGCCTCCGCCACGGTTGCCGGGACGCCGGGCCATTCGGGCAGGACCGGTTCGTAACCGGCGTCGCGGAACGTGTCCGCCCAGCCCTGCCAACTGGTCGAATGGAGCCACAGGCCGTGGATGAACACCACGGGAGTGCGATGCGTGGCCATGATGGCCTCCTCGATACGGCCCCTGGCCGGCGTGGCCGGGCGCCGAGGGCTGAGGGACGGAGCAGGGCGCACTGCCAGGGCATGGCGCCATCCTCGTTCCGACTCGCCTGAACCATCCCATTCCAGCCCATCCGGACGGCCCTCGCGCGTTGAGTCCGGTACGGGCAGATGGCACGTGGGGTGCGGAAGGCGGGTGCGGGAGGAAGCTCCATGGACGACCCCGCTCTCAGCGCGGCGGACGCATCGGTGTGCGCACCGCCGGCCGACTCCCTGACCATGGTTTCGCCGGGCTGGAGACCATTCCGGCCAGATCCGTCACCCGGACGCTTTCCCTTGCCAGCGCTGCGCTGGGCTGGCGATCAGGTCGCGGTCAGGGGGTGTGTGATGGGAGGTCTCGCCCGATCCTGGCGGGCCCGGGTGCGCGCAGCGGTCGGTGGTGCGCATGGCGTGGCGCACCGTCCCGGTGGAGTGGACCACCTCATCGGCGGCACCCAGGCGTACCGCTACCTCGCCCCGCGCTGCTTCGGCGACGGCTACGCCCCCGACGGCTCCACCTCCGGCTGGCTCAGCCTCACCGAATCCCCCGCACGACTGCGGCCCCGCCCTCGGAAGACGACCGTCGGGGCGTAGGCGGCCCGGGTACCGGGGGCCCTGCGGTACGGCGCCCCGGCCCGGAACCGGTTGGAGCGTCATTACGGTGCGAACCGTATCCGTCGCGGCAGGTTACGACCCGATCGTTTCCGACATCGCTTCGCGGCGCCGGAGCCGACCGTGACCTCGATACCGGTCGGGGACGTTCACCAGTTCACCCACGATCCTCCTCCCTTGCACGATCCGTCATCTGTCGGCTCCTGATGGTGACGCCAAACCTCCACCTTGATCAGCGACTTGCCGCCGATGGCTGAATCGACACCCCCTCAGGGCCTCGAAGGACGTCCGGGCACGCCGCCGTGTGAGGCCGGTCGCCCCGCACGACCACGGCGTGCCTGTCAGCGCCGGGGTGGTACGGGTGGCCGGCGGCCGGCAAGGGCTTCGGCTCGATTCATGAGAGGTTCCGCGGTGTCGGCGTATTCGCCGCGGGCGACGGACTGGAGCGGTTTGCAGAGCGCGGCGAGTTCCCCCACCCGTCCGGCTGGTGTTGCGCGGACGTCCGCGAACTCGTCCCGTACGCGGGCCGCGACGGCGGGGACGCGCAGTTGTCTTTGCCGTTCCGGAGTAGGGATCCCGACGGTGGGCGGTCCCCCGGGGACGCGGGAGAGGGCCGCGCGGTCCGCACGGCCCTCCCCCGGTACGCGGTCTCCGATGGCGGCGGAGCGTCACAGTCCTCCGTGAGGCATGGGGGTGGTCAGGCGGTGCAGGTGTACGTGTCGTACTGCAGGCCGGAGGCGTAGCTGGTGGCGACGGTCAGGGTGGTGCCGTCGAGGGTGGCCGCCTGGCCGAGGACTTTTCCGGCGGCGTCCTTGGGGGTGTGCTGCAGGACGGTCCAGGGGCCGGAGCCGGTGGCGGGCTCTTCCAGGATCCACTGTTGTCCGGCGCCGGCGACAACGGCGATCAGCTGGCGCTGGGTCGGTCCGGGCAGCAGGACCGGCCGCACCGAGGGGTAGGCGTTGGGGGCCGGCTGGCCGAACGGCAGCGGGGCCGGGCCGCTCCAGGTTCCGGCGGTGTTCTGCTGGACGCTGAGCAGGGTGCCGTCCGGGGCGGGGAACATTCCGATCAGGGGGAAGTTCCTGGCGGGGGCGACGGCCAGCGGGCCGGTGATGTTGTTGGCGGGGTTGGTGAACGCCGACCAGGTTCCGCTGGGCGGGGTCTGCTGGATCATCCAGAGCTGGGCGGCACCGTTGACGTGGAGGAAGGCCTGCAGGCCGTCGGCGGTGGACGCCGTCGCCAGCGCGCGGACGTTGCCGCCGCCGATCTTCTGGGCGGGTGGCCAGCCCTCGGCGCCCGGGGCGGTGGCCCACGTGTGGTAGAGCACGCCGTCGGTTCCGGTGAGGTAGAGCTCGATCCGGCCGTCGGCGATGCGGCCGACCGCCGGGTCGCCGAGCAGCAGTGCCCCGGCCACCCAGGCGGGCTTCTCCCAGCCGGTGTGGTCGGCCTTCTCCCGCAGGTACATCAGCTGGTTTCCCGGGTCCCGGTAGAACACCGCCATCCGGCCGTCGGCCGCCGCGGCGGCGACGGGCGTGCCGGCGGTCTTGGCCTGCGCGCTGACGTAGGTGTTGGAGGTCTTCGTGCTGTCGGCGGTGATCCAGCCGGTGTAGATCAGGCCGTTGGTGTTGGTGGCGATCAGGATGCGGCTGTCGGTGCCTTTGGCCATGGTCATCTGCGGGGTGGGCTGGGCGGTGGTGATGGTGCCGACGGACGAAGACGTGATCTTCATGAGGCTCCTGTCGAAGACGGCCGGCTTAGGCCGGGCGGGTGCAAGCCTCCTCTGATAATCACGTTTTGTCATCACCTCATCACTGTCCAGAATCGGGCAAGCGCTCCAGCGGGCGGGCAGCGCCCCCGCTGGCCGGTAGGGCCGTTCGCGGATCGACGGCGTTTCGCGGCCAATGCGCCGCGGCGTCTGGCCGGTTCACCGGTTCAGGCACATACGGCGTGCGTGGCGTGCCAGCGTGGACACGCAGGGTCGCCCCGCGTCACGTCAACGACGCCGTGGTCCCGCCGAGATCGGTACGATCGCGCCGGTGGGGACCCAGGGGCCCGTCCGGGCCCCGACCACGGCGGCGCGTCCACCCGGAAGGTCGTGACGCCCCATGGCACCAGCCGCTCCTCCCCGCCCACGCGTCAAGCCGATGCGCCACCGCCTGGCGGCCCTGACCGGCACCGGCGCGCTGCTGACCGCCGGCCTGGTCAGTGTCGCCACCCCGGCCTTCGCCGCCGGAGTCTGTGGCGTCCCCGTCGTGGTGGGCCCCACCACCACCATCACCTGCGCGGCCGGCGGCACCGGCAGCATCACCGTCCCCGACAACGTCTCCAGCGCCACCGTCACCCTCGACGGGGCAGGGGGCGGCCCCGCCGCCGACGGCACCCCCGGCGGAAAGGGCGCGCACCTGGTGGCGACCATCCCCGTCGCCCCCGGCCAGAGCTACAACGTCGCTGTCGGCGTGCACGGCGTCACCAGTCCGGCCAACCCGACGATCGGCATCCCGGGCACCGGCGGCGGCCTGGTCGCGGTGACCACCAACACCAACGCCCCGCTGCTGACCGCCGGATCCGGCGGCGGCGCCGGCGGACCGGGCGTCGGCAGCCCGGCTTTCCCGGGCTCGCCCGGCGGTGACAGCGGCAGCGCGGGCGGCGACGGCAACGGTGTGGTGCCCGACGCCCAGGGCGGGACCGGCGGCAGCCCGGGCACAGCGACCGGCGGCGGAGCCGCAGGTACCGGGGGCGTCGGCGCGACGAACACAGGCGTCAGCGGCTCGCCTGGTGCGTTCCCCAACGGTCTTGGCGGAGGCGTCACCCAGTCCGTCCCCGTCACGACGGGCGCGGGCGGCCGGGGCGGCGCCGGCTACGGCGGCGGCGGACGAGGCGGAGCGGGCGGACGCAACGGCAACACCGGCGGCGGAGGAGGCGGCGGAGGAGGCGGATCCAGCCTGGCCACCGGTACCAACATCACTCTGACCGACGGCGCGAACGCAGGTGACGGCCTGGTCGTGTTCGTCTTCACCCAGAACACCCCCACCGTCACCTCCGTCACCCCGAACAGCGGCCCCGTCGCGGGCGGCGACCTGGTGACGATCACCGGCACCGACCTGACGGGTTCGACGGTCGACTTCGGCGGCGTCCCCGCCACCGGCGTGACATGCACAGCGACTTCCTGCACCGTCTCGACTCCGGCGCACGCCGCCGGAACCGTCGACGTCCGGGTCACCACGCCCGGCGGCACCAGCCCGGTCACGGCCGCCGACCAGTACACCTACCTGCCGCCGCCGGCCGCGGACATCGACGTCAACCTGACCGCGCAGCCGCACCTGGGCATCCTCGTCCCCTACCTCACCTACACCCTGACCGCCCACAACACCGGCCCCAGCGCCGTCACCTCGGCCACCCTCACCGCGACCCTGCCCGCCGGCGCGACCGCAACCGGCCTGTCCGCCGGATGCACGGTGGCGTCCACCACCGTCACCTGCACCTACGGCCCCATCGCCAACGCGACCAGCGTGAACAAGACCTTCCAGGTCCCGCTGCACCTGCTCTCCCTGGGCCACGTCACCGTGACCGGGACACGCACCGCTTCGGCCCCCGCCGACCCCAACCCGGCCAACGACACCGCGTCCGCGACCTGCACCGTCATCTCCATCCTGCTGGCCACCTGCCCCTGAGCCCCGACCCCGGCGAAGTCAGACCGGTGTCGTGCGCTGCCCTCAGCCGGCTTTCGGGCCGGCTGAGGGCAGCGGTGCGAGGTCCTGGAGGCGGCCGCCGTCCACCGCCTCCCGGCCCAATCGGCGGGAACGTCTGACCAGGCGGCCGCCCGGGGCCGAACGGGTGGCACCAGGGACAGATCGCGGGGCCCGGACGTGTTCGTCCACTTCTCCGCGATCCAGTCCGGCTCCCGCTCGCTGGAGGAGAACCAGAAGGTCGAGTTCGAGGTCACGCCGGGCCCCAAGGACCCCCAGGCCGGGAACGTGACCGTCATCGCCTGACCCCACGGCGTAGCGGGCGGCCACCCGCTCGCCTTCACGCACCCACCTCCACCGTCGCGACCGACGCCACCCACCCGAGGCGGACCACACGGCCGCAGTCCGGGCCGCGCGCACCCAGCCCGCTGGAAGCTCTCGCGCGAAGTGTCGATCTTCGTACGGACGGGCCCTCGGGCGGCCGGTGCCGCTCGGGCGACCCGGCAGGCGTCGAACACGGGATGCGGGCCCTGCTCTCCCTCTACCGGACCCTGCGCACCGTGATGGTCGAGACCGCCGAGTCGCCACCTCGCACCGATCCGGACCACTGCCGTTTCACCATCGCCCTCCAGACCACCCGCAACGAGGTCGTCCAGGCCGCCGCCGTCATCACCGCTCCCGCCGATGACGGTCGCGTCGGGCTGATCGGGCGCGGGCTCCATGCCCGTCTCCTGCCGCCCCGGAGGCAGCGCGTCGGCATCCGCATGGCCAGGTCACCGATGCCCGTCACAGCACCCGCCATGACGACGGCAGGCCCGACACCAGCCACACCGGGATCAAGCGGCAGCTGTTGTCATGTCGATCACGACCTTGCCGAGGGCGTGCCCGCCCTCCACCAGGGCGAGTGCTTCGGCTGCCTGGGCGAACGGGTAGGAAGTGATGTGGGGGTCGATACGCCCCTCCACCAGGAGATCGGCCGCGCGTTCCAGATCGGCGCGGTCTGCACGGCGGATCACCATCGCACCACCGAGGTCGGCGACCGTCGGGTCGGCCGCAGACACGACTTTTTCTCGATGAGTGGCCAGCGGGGCAAGCGTGCGCAGGGACGGTCCGCCGACGAGGTCCACCACACCGTCGACGCCGCCGGGCACGAGGGTGCGCATCTGGGCGGGAACATCTCCGCTGGTGTAGTCGACGAAGGTCACGCCGAGTGCTTCGGCAGCGTTTCGCTTGGCTGTGCTGCCGGTGCCGATGACACGCAGTCCCCGGTCGCGGGCGACCTGCGCGGTCACCAGTCCGACGCCTCCTCCGACCCCGCTGATCAGTACCGTCGCCCCGCGGGGCAGATCGAGCTGGTCGACCGCGTCCAGGGCGGTGGTCACTGCAACGGGGATGGCCGCCGCCCAGTCGTCGCGGAGTCCTTCGGGCTTGCGCGCGGTGTAACTGCCGTGCAGGACCGTGGTATCTGCGTAGGTTCCGGCGCCGGTGAGCGCGGACCCGAACACGCTGTCGCCGACGGCCAGTCCCTCGACGTCGGCTCCCACGTCCAGCACCACACCTGCCGCTTCTCCTCCGAGCACCTGCGGGAAGGGGCGCCCTTCATACAGGGCCGGTGCCATGCCGGCGCGCAGCTTGTAGTCCGAAGGGTTCACGCCGGCAGCCGTCACCCGGATCAGGACTTCGGCCGGTCCGGGGACCGGGTCCGGCCGGTCGAAGAACACGTGGGTCTCGGGGCCGCCGAATTCACGGAAACCGAATGCTTCACTCATGGCCATCTCCTGGGATAGGTCACACGGGCGGGGACGCGAGGGACGCGCCGCCGCCTGCCGATGTCTCCCGACGCTAAAACCTGACGTCGACGTCAAGGGCAAATCGTGGGGCGGTGCGCCCGGGGACCATCACCGCGTAGGTGTAGCCGGAGGACGGCAACCCTCGTGGGGGGCGATGGCGGTGTCGATCAGTGCATCGAGGCGGTCGCGGGTGGCCAGGAGGTCGCTGACCTGGGCATCGATGCGCCTGCGTACGTCTGTGAGACGGTCGACTACGGAGGCAGCCGTCAAGCCGGTGACCGTGCCGGGGAACAGGTCGGCGATTGTTGTGCTGCTCAGGCCGGCGGCGTAGAGGGCCTGGATCCAGCGAACGCGATCGATCGACTCCTGGGAGTAGTGCCTCTGGCCGCTTGGGCTGCGGTCCGGGATGATCAGTCGTTGCTCTTCGTAGTAGCGCAGCGCGCGGGAGCTGACTCCCGCGGCCTTGGCCAGCTCGCCGATCCGCATCACTGCACGACCTCACTCCAGTTGTCACGGTTATCTGCAGCGCGCGTCTGACGTGTTCCCACGGCAACGTCAGGTCTTGGCACAGTCACCACCGGCCACCCCGCGTGATGCTCCGCATCCGGGGGGCTGAGGTCGCTCGAACCCTGTACGACTACCTCCGCACCACCGAGCCGGAGCCCGCCGAGCGGGCCACGCTCGACCAGGGCAATCGTACTGCGGGGCCGGGACTACACACAGTTCCCACAGGCTGGGGGGGGGCTCCGCTGAGGTTCGCGGAAAGATCACCGGGCGGGTGCCGGCGCGGCTGCGGTCCGCTCGGGGCGGTGGAGTTTTGCCGCCGACGTCAGGTCCTGGCCGCTGCGCGCCGATGCGTCAGGACTGGGAGCTGTCGACGGGTCGTCGTACTCGACAGACAGGGGATCTGATGTCCGCGTACCTTTCTTCGCCGGCGAGCCGAGCCTTCTTGGCAAACTGCTCAGGCGGCTCCGTCAACAAGGTCACCTTCGAACCTGCGTGGATCACGGTGACGCCCGGACGGATCAGCTTCAAGAACAACGCCGGCGAAGGGCTCGGCCGGCGTCGGTACCGAACTCAGTCCGTGTCGATGCCTCGCGTGGCGAAGACTTCCGTCGCGTCCGGCACCGCCAGGACGCCGTCCTCCGCGAAAGTGACCTCCCTCAGGTTGGGCAGCAGGTCGAGGTCGTCGAGGGAACGGACGTCGAACAGGTCGTCCTCGCCGTCCCAGGCTGGGGCGCAGTGCCGAAAGACGTCCGCCCCTGCGTCGAAGCACAGCTCCTCGATGCCGGCGAGCAGCTCGTCCGGTATCTCCAGGGTCTCGAAGTAGGCCCGGGACTCCGGCAGTACCTCCGCATGGAGCCCGTTCTCCAGGACGTAGGACGCGGGATCACCGATCCCCTGCTCGGCCAGCCGCGCGGGCAGGTCGTAGACCGGGAGGAGCGGCTCGGGGCACCTCCGCACCGGCCCTTACGCGCCGGTCTCATCAGCGGCTTCGTGCTGCGCGCTGCCCGGACGTCGGTCCCGGCCACCCAGCAGGCGCTCGCCGAGCTCCTCGCCGTGGACCTGGCCGTGGACCTGACCACGGTGCAGGGCTGGGAATCGGGGCGCCGGCCGTTGGCGAACATGTAGGCCGGACTCCCCCTCGGCATCCGCCGCCGCCTGGCCGCCCTCGGGTCCTCCCCGGCCGTCCTCGCGCTGCTGGATCCCGCGATGGACGCCGACCGGATCATCGCGGCCGTGAAGTCCAGACCGCGGGCCGCGGCCGCATCTTCCTCGGCTTCGAGGACCTCGGGTTCCAGCCTCAGCTGGGTCTGCTTCCTCACGTTTGCCATCCCCGCAAGGTAACTGGGTGGTAGCAGTCGGGGTAGAAGTCGACGTCAAGACGGCACGGCGAGGACACCGCGCCCGGTGCCCGCGCCCGCTGCCGGCGCACCCCTGCAGGGCAACACGCGGCAGGGCCCGGCAGCAGCGGCAGCGGGCGCGGGCAGCCACCAGCACCACTGGATACCAGCCCGAGCGGCCGAGCGCAGGTGGCGGGAGGGCGGGCGGGACGCGGGTAACGCGCGGCGCTGGCAACGACGGGCAGCACCGCGGCAGCCCGGGCCGGCCGGGCAGTCCTGTCCGCGACGACGAGACAAGGCGCGGACGGCCCGGGCGCCCGCCACAGTCCCGACGCCGGCGACCGGCGACCGGAACACGGGCCTGCGGCGCACCATCCTCGCGACCCCGGCGGATTCGGGACGGCCGCAGCACCACCCGGTCCCAGCGCGGCCCGGCGGGCGCAGCACCACCGCCCGGCCCGACGGACGGCCCGGGCGGCCGCCGCTTGATGTTCTCCGAGCTGCTTGGCCAGGGCCCTTACGAGCGCGCCCGGACTCTTGGGTGCCGGGCCCGTGAACGCCTTCTGCACCGCAGCGTCCAGGCCGTCCCCCCGAGCATGCTCGTCGCCTGCAGACGGGGTGACTTCCACGCCCTTATCGTGGGATTCTTTTCCATAGCATGTTTCTTCATCTGTTCATGGACAGCTTCTGGGAATGACGCCATGGCGCGGGACCACCCCAACCAGTCTTTGAGCGCGCTGCTCGCCGAGTCCGGCTGGAGTGCGGCCGAGCTGGCCCGTGCGGTCAACACTCTCGCCGGGAAACAGGGTGTGACGTTGCGTTATGACCGCACGTCGGTCGCTCATTGGCTTTCCGGTTCTCGGCCGCGCTCTCCGGTTCCCGACCTGGTCGCGGCAGCGTTCAGCAACCGGACTGGGCGCCCGGTCACTGCCGGGGAAACCGGGCTGGAGAGACCGGCTGCGGTCCCCTTCACGCGTATCGAACCGGGTGACGCCGACGCCGTTCTGCGTCTCGTGGCTCTGCTGCGGGCCGATGTCGATCCGGCTCATCACGCGGGGCTCGCAGCCGCCGCCTATCAGCAGGCGGTTGCTCCGCAACCGGTCTGGAGACCGGCTTCGTTCACGGTACCGGCAGCCCGCGGTCCCGCCCGGATCACCGAGCGGGCCGAGGTGCGGACGCTGGAGGAGATGTCCGTGCTGTTTGCCGGCCTGGCCGACCGGCACGGCGGGGCCCATGCCCGCTCCGCACTGGCCCTCTACCTCGCTGACGACGTCGGCCGGGTGCTGTCGCGGCAGGCCCCGTCGGCGGTGCGCCGCCAACTGCTCTCAGGGACGGCGCAACTCGTCCACGTGCTGGCCGTCATGACAGCGGACGCCGGATACGCGAGCTTGTCCCAGCACTACTTCCACGCCGCCCTCGCTCTGGCCCATGACGCGGGCGACCGAGACGTCTACTCGATTACCCTGCGCGCGATGAGCGTCCAGGCCCTGCGCCTCGGATTCCGGGCGCAGGCCCTGCGTCTCGTGGAGGAGGCGATGAACGCCGCCGGGCCGGACATGGAGCCCGCCACCCAGGCCTTCCTCCTCAACCAGCGTGCCCTTGCCCGGGCCCACCACCGACAGGACCGGGCGGCTCGGGCCGATCTCGAAGCGGCACAGGCACAGCACGCCCTGGCCACCGGTCCGCCAGGCCCCTTCACCATGTACACGTCTGCAGGACTCCACTACCAGGCCGCACGGACCCTCCTCGTCCTCGGCCGGACGCATGAGGCAATCCACGGCTGGGAGATATCCCTGCTCGAACGCACCCCGGACCAGCGCAGAACCTCCGCGCTCACACTGGCCGCTCTCGCCGACACGGAACTCGGCATCGGCCACCTGGAGGCCGCCTGCCAGCACTGGAGTACCTTCCTCGACCTGTACCCCTATCTGCACTCGGTCCGGGCCCGCCAGGCCCTCGTCTCGCTGCGCCGGGGCCTGCGGATCCACCATCGTCACCCCCAGGCCGCCGCCACCCTGGAGCGCGCCCGCGCGGCGCTCGCGGTTTCTTCCACCCGCCCTGTGCGCAACCGGCCGGCCAACCCCTGAACGACGGTGCCACGCGATCGCGCCGCAGCCAGCACCTTCCCCTCCAGTCCCCAGTCCCCGCCCGGCTCCGGGGGGAACGCGGCGAGAAGGATTGACGCGACCGTGCCTCCAGCCCGCGTGAGTGACATGCCGACCGGCCTGTTCCCGGCCGCACGCGCGTACCGCCTCCGGAACCGGAGCGGCACCGACAGACTGGCCCGTCCATGGCCGGGAACCCCGCCCCGCACTGACGGCCACGAGGTCCGGCGTCCTTTACAGCGGAGGTGCCGAGGCAGCGGCTGGAGACCGTCCAAGGCTCTGGGCCTCCAGCCCGGCCCGACGGTTGACGCTGCCTCGTTCTCCTGTCCTCACGAGATCACACGAGCGCGGACGCCTTCGACCGGGGTGTGTGGCACGGCCCGGCCGCTCGGCCCACCGCCCGTGTCACCTCTTCACCCTGCCGGGGACTCCTCTCCGGCACCGGCTCGCCCCGGGAACGAGTCCGGACCGACGAGGTGGTCTCCGAACTGGGCACCCGAGGGCGCCGCTCCATCACCGCATCCGTCCGGCAACACCTCTGACGTGTGAACCGGCCGACAGGCGGCCGAGGCCTTGGTCTCCTTCTCCGGCGGCGCGGCCGAGAGAGGCACCTGAGGGTGCCACGGGAGCCCGAGGACCGAAAACGCTTGGGGATCATCCATGAGGGACTGAATATGCCTTCGACAATAGCCGTCACGTCATCCACGTGCCGACCCCATCGGTGATTCACCGGGGAAACCGTTCCGCTTGGGCCACTCGCACTCAGGCACCCAGCACAACGACGTCCCTCGGCGCGGCACCCGCACCTCAACCCGGGGGCGAGCTCATCCGGACCCGCTTACGGTCACCTTCGCGGCGCGTTTCGAACCGAGTGGCACCGACGCTGTCCTGCGTCGCGTGGTCTGTTGCGGGTCGACGTCGAACCGGCTCATCGCACGGGGCACGCAGCCACCGCCCGTCAGCGGGCGGCTGCTCCGCAGCCGATGGGGAGACCGGCAGCGTTCACCGTATCGGCCGCCCGCGAGCCCGGCCGGATCACCGAGCGGGCCGAGGTTCCGACGGTGGAGGAGACGACCGGGACGACGGCCGTAAGGGTGGCGTGGACGGTTCGAGGACGACCGCCACCTCCGATGCCGACGGGAAGTGGACGATCGACGCCCGGTCTTTCACGAGGACGCAAGCGTTCAACACGTGCACGGTTCAACTCCCGTGCACAGCTTTCGCGGGCCGCTTCGCGGTCACAAGGATGGACACAGGCAATCAGCCACTGCGGGTGGGTTCGCGGGGGTACGGTCCGGCACCCGCCCGCGCGCCTCAGCCCGCCGGCCCCGCCGAGACGGGCCGGACAGGGCTCCGCGCCGCCCTTTGCCGGGCGGACCGGGGAGCCTGCGGGTTCGCTCCTCAACCGTGTGCGGGTCTGGCACCGGACGGGTGTGAAAGTGCCGGGGCTCGGGCCGGGGCGCAGTGCCCCGTCGCTCGGGGCGGCTGAATCGGATTACTCATCAGGAGGTAGCTGTGGAGTCCCAATTCGACACCGTGGTGTCGGCGTACGAGCACAGCATGGAGGAGATGCCCTTCCGGGAGCACGTCGAAGCATGGAGTTTCCTGAACACGGTCGGTGACGTCACCGGGCGCAGCGTGCTCGATCTGGGGTGCGGCAGCGGGCTGTACGCGCGCCGACTGCGCCGGGAAGGCGCGGCGCGGGTGGTCGGGATGGACGAGTCGGCCGCGATGGTGGAGCACGCCCGGCGGCGCGAGGAGCACGAGGGGCTGGGTGTGGAGTACCTGGCGGCGAACGCCGCCGATCCCGCCGCGGGAGAGCTGGCGAACATCGCCGGTTCGTTCGACGTGGTCACGGCCGTGTACGTGCTGCCCTACGCGTCCAGCCTGGAGGTGCTGGGGGGGTTCTGTGCGACAGCGCGTCGGGCGCTGCGTGCGACGGGCGGGCGGTTCGTGGCCGCGGTCCTGAACCCGGGGTTCTCCACGGATCCGCAGTGGTACCGGGGCTACGGCATGCTCCTGAGCTCGCAGCGGTCACCGGCAGAGGGCACGCCGGGGCACCTGCGGGCGTGGGTCGGGCAGGAGGTGCTGGACCTGGACTTCTTCCGCTGGTCCGTGGCAGCGCACGAGCGGGCCTTCGAGACGGCCGGATTCGACCGCGTCTCGTGGATCCGCCCGACCGTGTCCGAAGAGGGCCGCGCACGGTATGGAGAGGCGTTCTGGGCGAACTACCTCGACTGCCCTCACGCGCTGATCATCGACGCGCACGCCGGCCCTGAGGCGGTATCCGACGGCCGTGCCCGTCCGTCGGAGGGAACCGCCGTAGCCCCGCAGGAGTGAGCCGCTTCCCACGAGCGGATTCTCTGTTCCACCCCGCCCCACCCCATCAGAGAAGGAAGGCATCTGCCATGAGCCGAGTTCGTAACAGCGCACCGCCCCTCGCCGGCGTGGACGATCCCCCGGGGGACGCGGCACCGGACACCCCAGGGGCCAGCGGATTCCGGGTGGAGGGGTTGGATCTCCATGACCCTCGCCTGGCCGAGCGGTACGGCACCCTGGTGCTGGGCCTGTCGCCGTTCAACTCCTTCTACTCCACGCAGACCGTGACCGACCTGTGCCAGAGCGCCGCCGCATCCTTCTCCGACGTGCACGTGGTCCTCCCCGGGGCCCCCGAATCGGCGCTGCGCTACATATCCGCCGGCAAGACGCCGCGGCACGCGGTCCAGCGCTCCAAGCGCGTCATCCACACCATGCGCAACGTCGCACGTCGGACCCTGGCCGACTGCGGCGTACCCGACACGGACGAGCGGGTCCACGTGATGACCCGTTTCGCCTCCCACCCGCGCTACCAGAAGAGCCGGGCCCGCATCGAGAACGCCTATCGCACGCAGGCGCCGATGCGCGAGGCGGTGCACGCGATGACCCGCACGGCCCTGGCCACCTCCACCGACTCGGAGCCCTCTCCGGCTCAGATCGAGATCAATACCCGCTACATCTTCGCCGAGGCCCCGCTGCTGCTGGACGCGGCCGGAATGCTCGCGCGACCCAGCGCCCTGTTCGTCTACCACCGCAGGGTGCCCGTCTACGACGTGGTGGCCGCCGGCCGGATACCCGGGCTCGCCGTAGGGGCTGGCCACGCCCTGTCCGTGCTCACCGATGAGAGGAACGACCGTGGCGACGACGATTCCCGATGAACTGACCTGGCCCGACTCCTTCCCCACCCGCGGGCACGGCCTGCCGCCCGAGATGTTCGACCTCCTGCGGCGCGAACGGCCGGTGGCGCAGGTGACCTTCCCCTCCGGCCACCGTGCCTGGCTGGTGACCCGCCGCACCGACATCACCGCGATCGGATCCAGCCGCAACTTCTCCCGCGACCTCACCTGCCCCGGCGGGCAGCGCATCGCCGGAGACGATTTCAACAGCGTGCCCGGCGGCATCTTCAACCTCGACCCGCCCGAGCACACCACCGTACGTCGCGTGGTCCAGCCGTTCTTCAGCCCGGCCGCCGCGAAGGCCCTCGAACCCGCCATCTCCCTGGCCGCCTCCGACCTGGCGACGGCACTGCGCGACGGCCCCAACCCCGCGGACCTGCACCGCGCCTACGCACATCCGCTCGCCGCGACCCTCGCCTGCGACCTGATGCGCGTGGCACCACGCCAACGCCGCAAGATCGTGCCCCGGCTGCGCTCGCAGGTCGACTACACGACACCGGCCGCCAAGATCGACACCTCCACCCGGTGGATGCTCGACTTCGCCACCGAAGTCATCGAAGCCAAGAGCGCCGACTACGAAGTCGAACGCGAACCGCGCGACCCGGTCGAAGCACTGATCCGCGCCCACCACGACGGGACCATCACCTCGGAGCACCTGCACGCCACGGTGATGTACCTGTTCGTCACCTCCGCGGAACCGGTCACCGGCCCGGTCACCACCGGTGTCTACACCCTGCTGCGGCACGGCGACCAGCTCGCCCGCATACGGCGTGACCCCGGGCTGTGGCCCACCGCAGTGGCCGAACTCCTGCGCCTGCACCACAACGGCATGACCTCCATGCCCCGCGTCGCACTGGCCGACACCGAGCTGCACGGGGTACGCATCCGGGCCGGCGACGCCGTCGTCACCCCCTGGGTCGCCGCGACCTGGGACCCGGAACACTACAAACAACCGGAGCGATTCCGCCTCGACCGCGGCACACGAGAGGACCCGGCCATCACCTTCGGCACCGGCCCCCACTTCTGCCTCGGCGTCAACATCGCCCGCCTGTACCTCCAGACGGCACTCTCGACCCTCTTCACGCATCTGCCGGACCTGACCCTGGCCGCCAAACACGAGGACATCGCCTGGGAACCGGACACCTACCTGTTCACCCGGCCGACGGAACTGCCCGTCACCTGGTAGAGGAAGCGGACGAGACGGGCGCGGCTCCGAACTCAGCGCACGGTGCTCTCCGGCGTCGCGGACAGCCGGCCTTCCACCCCACGCAGGACGACGTAGGCGAGCGCCCGGGCCCACTGCCCCTCGGCAGCTGATCGGCGCGGCCGGACGTCGGAGGCGACCGTGCTGGCGTGGCCGGTGAGCAGTAGGCCGATCTGCTCATCGTCGCGTCCGGCAAGCACGCCCGGACCGGTCCACGCGAGCACGGTCTCGACGGGGCACTCTTACGGCTCGCGATCCACCGGGAGCTGTGTTTCGATCAACCCCTGCGGGGTCGTCCGGGTCTGATGCGGCGTTGGGTGACAGGTTCGGTCACGCGACCTGAAGAGCCGACGTGGTCATGACGGTCTCGTATTCGACGGGGGTCAGGCGGCCGGGAAGAACTCCATGGCCGCGCTGTCGCAGGCCACCCCGACTCTTCCTATCGAGCCGGCCATCTGGTGGCGGCCGAGGGCCCGGACGAGTTTCCGGGAGCGAAATTGCGATTCCCTGTCGCTGTGCAGGATGCATCCGGCGACGCTCTGTCGCCGGGCGACGGCGTTGTCCGGGGCGTTCGCTGCCAAGCGCGTTTGCTGAAGGCGTCCTTGACCGCGCAGAGATACAGCTTGCCCTCGCCGGTGGCGTGTTCGGCGATGTCGGTGAGCCACAGGCGGTCCGGGTCGGTCGCGGTGAAGACGCGGTTCACCAGGTCGTCGTGGACCGGCGGGCCCGCCTTCTTGGCCCGGCCACGTTTCTTGCCGAACACGCTCCACCACTGGTTGTCCCGGCAGATCCGCCAGGCGGTGCGGTCAGCCATGCCGACACCCGTGTCGCGGGCCTCGTCGGCCAGGAAGCGGTAGCCGAACTCCGGGTCGTCGCGGTGCGCGGCGAACAGCGCCTGCGCGCGGTGGGCCTTCTCGACCTCGGCTGCGGTCACCGGCTCGTCGAGCCAGCGGTAGGAGGGCTGCCTGGCGAGCTTCAGCACCCGGCACGCGACCGTAACGGGCACCCCGTCGCCGGCCAGATCCTTCACGCGCGGGTAGATCCTTTTCCCGGCAGGTTCGCCTGCGACAGATAGGCCGCCGCCCGCCGCAGGACCTCGTTCTCCTGCTCCAGCAGCTTGATCCGCCGACGCGCTTCCCTCAGTTCCGCGCTCTCCTGGCTGGTCGTCCCGGGCTTCACGCCGTCGTCGATGTCCGCGCGGCGCATCCACTTCCACAACATCATCGCGTGGACGCCGAAGTCGGCGGCCACCTGCTCGACCGTGACGCCCGGACCGCGGTTCCTCGCGACCCGCACGACGTCCTCGCGGAGCTCCTGGGGACAAGGCCTGGGCACAGCGACATCCTTCCCACCTGCCATGCATCGTGCGGCAGACCCTTCGCCAACTCCAACGACAGCGCCTGGCTGGCCAACCCGGAGCGGCCGCTGACCGGCTACGAGCGCGTCCGGGGCAATGTCGCCGCCCCGCGCGCTGCGCACCCGGGGCGCGATCGAGGACGCGTCGGCGATGGCCGCCCGGGGCCGGCTGACCGTGGCCGACCTCCAGTCCCAGCAGCTCGCGAACCGGGTACCGGCGGGCGACCCGGCGGCGGCCGACGCCGCGGCCGCGTGCGCGGCGCTGCCCGGTGGCACGGCGACGGGCGGCGACGGTGCCCCGGTGGACGTGTCGGCGGCCTGTGCGGTGCTGGCCGGCTGGGACCGTACGGCGGACGGCTCCAGCCGGGGCGCGCTGCTCTTCGACCGGTTCTGGCGGAAGCTGACGGCGGCGACGGCCGCGAAGGACCTGTGGCTGGTGCCGTTCTCGGCGGCCGACCCCGCGCGCACGCCCCACACCCTGGACCGGGCGGCGCCCGGGATCGGCCGCGCCCTCGCCGACGCGGTCGCCGAGCTCCGGGCGGCGGGGATCGCGCTGGACGCACCGCTCGGCGAGCACCAGTTCGTGGTCCGCGGCGGGGAGCGGCTGCCGGTGGGCGGCGGTACGGAGGCGTTCGGCGTGTGGAACAAGATCGAGGCGCCGTGGAACGCGGCGGCCGGCGGCTATCCGGAGGTCGTGCACGGCTCCGGCCACATCCAGGCGGTCGGCTGGAACGGCGGGGGCTGCCCGGTGGCGCGCACCCTGCTGACGTACGGCCAGTCCTCGAACTCGCGGTCGGCGTACTCCGCGGACCAGACCCGGCTGTTCTCGCAGGAGCGGTGGGTGACCTCGCGCTTCTGCGAGCGGGACATCCTGGCCTCGCCGCGGCTGAAGGTGGTGGGGCCGCGCGAGCTCCGCTGACGAGGTGGCCGGCCCGGCGCGGGGACTGTGCCCGCGCCGGGCCGGGGCACGGTCGGCTAGGCCGTCTCTTTCGGATCTTGTCGGCCGAGCCCGCGGCGTCTGGTGCCGTGCCTGGGCGTGCTGCCGGGGCGCTCGCGTACTGGACGTACGTGGTCGCCTCGGCAGTGCGGCCAGGCACGGTGCCAGGCGTCGCGGGCCCGGCAAGATCCGAAAGAGACGGCCTAGGGGCTGACCGCGAGGAACAGGAAGCCCGCGAACAGGACGAGGTGGACGCCGCCCTGGAGCAGGGTGGCGCGGCCGGGGACGATGGTCAGGGCGCTGACGACGACGGTGAGGGCGAGCAGCACCATGTGGATCGGGCCGAGGCCGAGGAGCAGCGGGCCGGAGAGCCACACGGAGGCCAGCGCGATGGCGGGGATGGTCAGGCCGATGCTGGCGATGGCCGATCCGTACGCCAGGTTGAGGCTGGTCTGGACGCGGTCGCGGCGGGCGGCGCGGACGGCGGCCAGGGTCTCCGGCAGCAGCACCAGGAGGGCGATGATCACACCGACGACGGCGTTGGGCAGCCCGGCGTCGGCGACCCCCTTCTCGATGGTCGGGGAGACGGCCTTGGCGTTGCCGACGACCGCGACGAGGGCGACGAGCAGCAGGCCGAGGCTGATGAGCGCGGCGCGCGAGGTGGGCGGCTCGGCGTGTTCGTCGTCCTCGCCCGCGGCGGCCGCCGCGGCGGCCTGCGCCGCCTCCTTGCGGATGCGCTTGGTGTCCACGGGCAGGAAGTAGTCCCGGTGACGGACCGTCTGGACGGCGATGAACAGGCCGTAGAGGGCGAGCGAGGCGACGGCGGCGAAGGTCAGCTGGGCGGTGGAGAACTCGGGTCCGGGCTTGCTGGTGGTGAAGGTCGGCAGGACCAGGCTGAGGACGGCGAGGGTCGCGACGGTGGCCAGGGCCGCGCCGGACCCTTCGGCGTTGAAGACCGCGACGCGGTTGCGCAGCGCGCCGACGAGCAGCGACATGCCGACGATGCCGTTGCAGGTGATCATGACGGCCGCGAAGACGGTGTCCCGGGCGAGGGACGCGGTCTTGGGTCCGCCGTCGGCCATCAGGGTGACGATGAGCGCCACTTCGATGACGGTGACCGCCACGGCGAGGACGATCGAGCCGAAGGGTTCCCCGACCCGGTGGGCGACGACCTCGGCGTGGTGGACCGCCGCCAGCACCGCGCCCGCGAGGCAGAGGGACACCAGGATCACCGCGTACGAGGGCAGATCGCGTCCCCAGCTGAAGACGAGCGCGATGAGTGCCACCACGGGGACCAGGACGGTCCAGTCGGTCAAAGGGGATCTGTGCGTTGCCGTACTCATATCAGCCAAGTTGCCAGAACTGTCCTCCTCATGCGCAGCAAGGCGCGCCTCCGGGGCCTTGACGTGGCGATTCTCACGAACATCCCGGGCGTGGCGGACGGGGACGGCCGCCGCCCGGCCGCGACGGCCGCCCCCACACGGGAGGACGGCGGCCGGGGCCGGGCGGCGGGCGGCGGGCGGTGCTCACACGGCGCGGTCGCGGCCCTCCCAGTACGGGTCGCGCAGCCGGCGCTTGTAGAGCTTGCCGTTGGGGTCGCGGGGCATCGCCCCGATGAAGTCGACCGTCTTGGGGCGCTTGTAGCCGGCCAGTCGGCGTTCGCAGTGGTGCAGGATCTCGGCCGCGAGGGCGTCGCCCGCCTCGAACCCCTCGGCGGGTTCGACGACGGCCTTGACCTCCTCGCCCCAGTCGGCGTGGGGGATGCCGAAGGCGGCGGCGTCGGCGACCGCGGGGTGGGTGAGGAGGGCGGACTCTATCTCCGCGGGATAGATGTTGACCCCGCCCGAGATGATCATGTCGATCTTGCGGTCGCGGAGGAAGAGGTAGCCCTCCTCGTCCATCAGCCCGAGGTCGCCGACCGTGAAGAAGTCGCCGATGCGGTTCTTCCTCGTCTTGCCCTCGTCCTTGTGGTAGCTGAAGCCGCCGGTGTTCATCTTGATGTAGACGGTGCCGAGCTCGCCGGCGGGCAGCCGGTTGCCGTCGTCGTCGAAGACGGCGAGTTCGCTGATCGGCCAGGCCCGGCCGACGGTCCCCGGCCTCTTCAGCCAGTCCTCGGCGGTCGCGAAGGCCCCGCCGCCCTCGCTCGCCGCGTAGTACTCCTCCACGCAGCGGCCCCACCAGTCGATCATCGCCCGTTTGACGTGGTCGGGGCAGGGCGCCGCTCCGTGGATGGCGTGCCGCATGGAGGAGACGTCGTAGGCGTCCTTGGTCTCCTGGGGCAGCGCGAGCAGCCGGTGGAACTGCGTGGGCACCATGTGGGTGTGCGTGCAGGCGTGGTCGTCGATGAGCCGGAGCATCTCCTGCGGGCTCCACCGGTCCATCAGGACCAGCGGGTGCCCGATGTGCAGGGCCGCACCGGCGAACTGCAGGACGGCCGTGTGGTAGAGCGGGGAGCACACCAGGTGGACGTTGCCGTCGAAGGGGCGGATGCCGAAGATGCCGAGGAAGCCGCCCAGGTACGTCTCCTCGGGGGCCTTGCCGGGCAGCGGGCGGCGGATGCCGCGGGGGCGGCCGGTGGTGCCGGAGGTGTAGTTCATGACCCAGCCGAGGGTGCGGCCCTCGGGGGGTGCCGCCGGCTGCCCGTCGAGGAGGTCCGCGTACGGCCGGAAGCCGGCGGGGGCGCCGTCCGCGGTTTCCGAGCCGCCGGTCCCCCCGCCGCCGGTCCCCTCACCCCCGACCCCGAAGCGGTGGCTCGCGGGCAGCCCGGCCTCGTCGGCGGCGGCGGTGGCCGCCTCGGCGAAGCGTTCGTGGGCGATGAGGACCTTGGCGCCGGAGTCGGAGACGATCCAGGCGATCTCGGGGCCGACGAGGTGGTGGTTGACGGGGACGAGGTAGAAGCCCGCCTGGGAGGCCGCGAGGTAGGCGGTGAGGAACTCGACGCCGTTGGGCAGGACGACGGCGAAGGCGTCCCCGTGCTCCAGGCCGGCCGCGCGCAGGCCGTGGACGAGCCGGTTGACGGCGGCGTGCAGGCGGCCGGCGGACCACTCCTCGCCCGCGGGGGTGACCAGGACGGTGCGGTCCGGGTCGGCCGCGGCCTGGGCCCAGAAGCCGTTCGGGTGCTGGGTGTCGGTCATGCTGCTGCTCGCTCCTCTCGGTCCGCCGCCGCCGGCTCAGGCCCGGCCGGCGATGCGGTTGATGCGGTCGAGGGCCTGCTCGAAGCCGCGGGTGAGGTCGTCGAAGACGGCCCGCACGCTGCGTTCGCTGTTCATCCGGCCGACGATCTGCCCGACGGGGGTGCCGAGCAGCGGCCGGACCTCGTGCTTCTGGATGCGGGAGACGGCCTCGGCCACCAGCAGTCCCTGGAGGGGCATGGGCAGGGGGCCGGGTCCGTCCGGGCCGTCCCAGGCGTCGGTCCACTCGGTGCGCAGTTGGCGGGCCGGCTTGCCGGTGAGCGCGCGGGAGCGCACGGTGTCTCCGGAGCCGGCGGCCAGGAGCTTCTCGGTGAGGGCCCGGGAGTGCAGGTCGGCCTCGGTGGTGGTGAGCCAGAGGGAGCCGAGCCAGGCGCCCTGGGCGCCGAGGGCGAGGGAGGCGGCGATCTGCTCGCCGCTGCCGATGCCGCCGGCGGCGAGGACGGGGAGCGGGGCGACGGCGTCGACGATCTCGGGGACGAGGACCATGGTGGCGATGTCACCGGTGTGGCCGCCCGCCTCGTAGCCCTGGGCGACGACCACGTCGATCCCGGCCTCGGCGTGGCGGCGCGCGTGCGTGGCGCTGCCGGCGAGGGCGGCGACGAGGACGCCGTGGTCGTGGGCGCGGGCGATGACGTCGGCGGGCGGGGAACCGAGGGCGTTGGCGAGGAGTTTGACGGGGTAGTCGAAGGCGACGTCGAGCTGGTTGCGGGCGACCTGTTCCATCCAGCCGGTGATGCGCCAGCCGGAGGCCTCGCCCTCGGCCAGCTCGGGCACCTGGTAGCGGGCGAGGGTGTCGCGGACGAAGTCGCGGTGGCCCTCCGGGATCATCGCCTCGATGGCGGCCTCGCTGATGCCGTCCACGGCCTTCTTGGCGGGCATGACCACGTCGAGGCCGTAGGGCTTGCCGTCGGTGTGCGCCTGCATCCAGTCGAGGTCGCGCTTGAGCTCGCCGGGGTCGGTGTAGCGAACGGCTCCGAGCACGCCGAATCCGCCCGCCCGGGTGATGGCCGCGGCCACCGCCGGGAAGGGCGTGAAGCCGAAGATGGCGTGCTCGACTCCGAGTGTCCTGCTCAGCTCCGTCTCCATGGGCGGCAGGATGCCGCAGCCCGGCGACCGAGGGAAGAGATTTTCTGATGCAGTGTCAGATTCTTTGCGGGCCGGTCGGTGCGGAGGTTGGGCGGCGGGCGGGCAGATACCCACTAGCGTGCGGCGCAGCCAGCAACAGGAGGGCCGGGCATGGACGGTACGGGGGACCACACGACGAGGGACCACACGACGGGGGACGGTGCGACGGCGGACGGCACGCCGGGGGGCGGCGCGCGCTCCGGGGCGCACGCCGGGGGCGGGGTGAGCCGGCGGCGGCTCGGGGCGCGGCTGCTCGCGCTCGGCGGGGTGCTGGTCCTGCACGCGGCGCTGCCCGCCGGCTCCGCGGCCGCGGGCGGTCCGGCCGAGCGGCGCGCCCTCCAGGGCCTGCGCCTGCGCTACGGGTCCGCGCGGCAGGCCGGGCTGCTGGAGCGGCATCTGGAGGGGGTGGCCGACGAGGCCCGCCGCTTCCTGGGCCCCTCCCCCGAGCACCCCTACTACGCGGGCGCCGTGGTCCTCGCGGGCCGGGGCCGCACGGTCGCCCTGCACCGTGCCATGGGCGACGCCGTGCGGTACGCGGACTACGACGGCCGCACCGACCGGGCCACCGCGTACCCGGCGGCCGAGCGCATCGCGATGGCCGAGGACACCGTCTTCGACCTGGCCTCGCTGACGAAGCTGTTCACCTCGATCCTGGCCGTCCAGCAGATGGAACGGGGACGGCTGGAGCTGGAGGCGCCGGTGCGCCGCCACCTCCCCGAGTTCACCGGCGGCGGGAAGGAGCGGATCACGGTCCGTCAGCTCCTCACCCACACCTCGGGGCTGCGCTCCTGGGCGCCCTTCTACCAGGAGTCCACCCGGGCGGGACAGCTGAGGCTGCTGTGGTCGGTGCAGGCCCAGGAGACCCCGGGCAGCGTCTACCGGTACTCGGACCTGAACCTCATCACGCTCCAGCTGCTCCTGGAACGGATCACCGGCCGCACGTTGGATGTCCTGCTCCACGACGAGATCACCGCTCCGCTCGGGATGCACCGCACGCGGTTCAACCCACCGCTCTCCTGGCGCAGGGTGACCGCCGCGACGGAGGTGCAGCGCCCTCCGTGGTCCGGCCTGGACCGCGGGCTGGTGTGGGGCGAGGTCCACGACGAGAACGCGTACGCCCTCGGCGGGGTCGCCGGCCACGCCGGCGTCTTCGGCACGGCCTGGGACCTGGCGGTCCTCGCCCGCACCCTCCTCGACGGCGGGGCCTACGCGGGCCGGCGCATCCTGCGTCCCGGCTCCGTCGAGCTGCTCTTCACCGACTACAACACCGCGTTCCCCGGCGACGACCACGGCCTGGGCTTCGAGCTCTACCAGCACTGGTACATGGGGGCGATGGCGACCCCGCACTCCGCCGGCCACACCGGGTTCACCGGTACCTCCCTCGTCCTGGACCCCTCCACCGACTCCTTCCTGGTCCTGCTCGGCAACGCCGTCCACCCCGTGCGCACCTGGCGGGCCGGCAGCGCGCCCCGGGTGGCCGTCGGCAACCGCTTCGCCCGCGCCGTACCGGTCCGCACCCGGCACGGGGGCGCGGCCTGGTTCTCGGGCATCTCCCCCGGCGGCTCCGGCACGCTCACCCTGCCTCCGCTCACCCCGGCCGGCGCCGCCGCCCGGCTGCGCTGCGCGGTGTGGTGGGACACCGTCCCCGGCGCGGGCGCGTTCCACCTGGAGGCGTCGGCCGACGGAGAGACCTGGCGGCCCCTGCCGTTCAGCACCGTCCGGTCCACCGGCGGTACCCCCGAGCAGTGGCCGCGCGGCTGCGCGGGCGGCTGGTCGGGACGGGTGTGGCACCGCCTCGAAGCGCCGCTGACGGCGGCCTGGGCCGGCCGCGAGGTCCGGCTCCGCTTCCGCCACGCCGCGACCGGCCGCTACGTGGGCCGGGGGGTCTACGTCGACGTCGTCCGCGTGTCCGAACCGGGCCGCCTGCTCTTCTCCGACGACCGCCCCGCGGACGCCGCCCGCCTGGACCCCATCGGCTGGACCCGCTCGGCCGACTAGGTCGTCTCTTTCGGATCTTGTCGGCCGAGCCCGCGGCGTCTGGTGCCGTGCCTGGGCGTGCTGCCGGGGCGCTCGCGTACGGGACGTACGTGGTCGCCTCGGCAGTGCGGCCAGGCACGGTGCCAGACGCCGCGGGCCCGGCACGATCCGAAAGAGACGGCCTAGGGCGCGCCGGCCGGGGGCGCTCCCCGCGGCCCGCGCCACCCGGGCGATGCGCAAGGCGAGTTGGAGTTCGAGCGCCCGGTCGGGCCGCTGCCAGTCGCGGCCCAGCAGCCGGGCCATGCGGTCCAGGCGTGCCGTCCACGACGACCCGCGCGACCCGCGCCCTCGTGCCGATCGACCAGATGCCGCGCGTCATCGCCCTGCCGCTCGCCCCGCACTCGGGGGACGAGGTGCTCGCACGGTGCGGCCGGCTGGCGGAGGCGTTCCGCGCCGCGGGCGAGCCCGTGGTCCTGGTCCGCGTCGAGCACCCGGCACCGCCGCACGGCGCCCGGGCAGCGGGCTCGCCGACGTCTCGCGCGGCCCGGCGGCATCGAGGTCGGCGAGCGGACATCGGCGCCTTCCACCGCACCGGCCTCGACGAGCGGCTGCGCGAGCGGGGCGTGGACACCAGGGTGCTGGCCGGGCCGGTGGCGACGACGGGCCGGGCGGAGCACTGTCCCGGGACCCGGCGGACGGGTGGTCCGTCGGACGGGCCTCGGACGGCCGGCCCGACGGGTCCTCAGACCAGCGGGCCGCCCAGCGGGCCCATGCCGCCGTAGTACTTGCTGATCTCGTTGCGGTAGTCGGGGTCACCCAGGTGGTGCGCGCGGTGGAACTCGGGGGCCGACTTGATCTGCTCCTTGGTGCGGTCCACGTAGACCGTACGGGCCTCGCGGTCGATGCCCGTGACGGTGCCCGCCGGGAGCATGACCTCCTTGCCGAAGATCCACACCCCGGTGTCGACGACGAGGTAGGCGTCGGAGACGTCCACGGAGTGCTTGTCCACCTTGCCGATGCCGCCGTCTACGGCTTCCACCGAGAAACCGATCAGGTCCTCCCCCGTGGGGTCGATGATGCCGGTCCGGTAGGCCCACATGGTGTCGTTCACGGTCGGTCGCTCCTCGGCTTCGCAGGTCGTCCCGGCACCGCCGGCCGGCGCTGCCTCCTGGACAGCCCACTGCCCCCGCGCCCGCCGAACATGCGCCCCCGTCCGCGCCCCGCTCAGCCGCCGAGGACCAGGACGGCGCCGTTCAGCGCCGTCGCGAACGCCACCCACAGCAGGTACGGGACCAGGAGCCAGGCGGCGGGTCGGTGGGCACGGGCGAAGGCGGCGACCGTGCCGACCACGGCGGCGAGCAGCAGCACGATGTCCACCAGGGCCCACCCGTACGCCCCGGCGCCGAAGAACAGCGGCGTCCACAGCAGGTTCAGCAGGAGCTGGGCGGCCCACCACACCAGGGCGGGCCGGCGGGCCGCGGCCGTCCCGCGCAGCAGCACGAGCCAGGCCGCGACGGCGAGGGTGCCGTACAGCACGGTCCAGACGGGCCCGAAGACCCAGCCCGGCGGCGCCCATCCGGGGAGCCTGAGGGAGGCGTAGACCTCTCCCGCGTCGGCGGCGGCGAGGCCGCCGAGCGCGGCGACGGCGTAGCTGACGGCGAGGAGGACCAGCAGCAGCGGGACGGGGCGCCGCGGCAGGGGGACCGTGGTGTCGGAAGGCATGGGTACCGCTCCCTGGGTGGCGGGTCCGGGTTCGAGGGCCGGGCGGTGGCCGCGGGCGCGGGCCGCCGTCCTCCTGCTCTTCCCCGGCGGGGGGCGGCGCGGATGCGCCCGCGGTGCGGCGCCGGGGCATGGACGGCGTGGCTGCGGGCAGGAAGAGCCGTTGGCAAGGATCGTTGAGCGTTCCCGCAAGAGGCACGAAGGACACGAAGGAAGGCCGATCCCCATGACGAAGGACATCGACTGGGACCACCCGAACGACCCGCGGGAGGGCACGTGGCAGCTGGACCACGTGAAGCTGTACGCGGGCTCGAACGGCGCCGAGGGCCACCGCTGGAACGGCACCCAGACCCTCCTGCTCACCACGGTGGGCCGGGTCTCCGGCGAGCCCGTGCGCACCCCGCTCATCTACGGGGAGGCCGACGGCCGCTACCTGATCGTCGCCTCCAAGGGCGGCGACTCCGCGCACCCGCTCTGGTACCGGAACCTCACCGAGCACCCCGAGGTCCGCATCCAGGTCGGTCCGGAGGTCATCCAGGGCGTGGCGCGCACGGCGACGCCCGAGGAGCGTGCCGCGTACTGGCCGGTGATGGTCGGGCACTGGCCCGCGTACGACGAGTACCAGACGAAGACGGACCGCGAGATCCCGATCGTGGTCATCGAACCCCTCGCGTAGCGCGGTCCGGGGAGGCGGGGCCCGGGCCGGGGCGCTTTCGGGGTCACGGCTCCCGGTGGCACACCCGGCCGAGTCGCTCCAGGCAGTGCGCCTCGTCGGCGTGGGCCAGGGCGGTGTCCGGGTGCGCGTCCCCCTGGGCCCGTTCCCGGATGCCCGCGAGGTCCCGGTAGACGGGCAGCGCCTCCTCCCAGCGGCCCAGCCGGCCGAGGCCGGCGGCGAGTTCCCGCCGGCTGATCAGGGTGTCCGGGTGCTCGGCGCCCAGGAACCGGGCCCGGAGCGCACCCACCTGGCGGGCCTCGGCCACCGCCTCCTCCCAGCGCTCCAGCCGGCCCAGGTTGACCCCCAGCACGTGCCGGGCGCGGAGGGTCTCGGGGTCGGTGGCGCCGTAGGCGCGGGTGCGGTCGCGGACCAGGGCCCGGAACAGGTCGAGGGCCTGGGCGCTGTTGCCGGTGCGGCCGAGTGCGATGCCGGTCTCGTACCGGGCGGCCAGGGTGTCGGGGTGGTCCCGGCCGAGGACGCGCTCCCGTACGGCGGCCACCTCGCGGAAGCCGGACAGGGCCTCCTGCCAGCGGTCCAGGCGACCGAGGGCGTACGCCTCCTCGTAGCGGGTCAGCAGGGTGTCGGGGTGCTCGGCGCCCAGGACGGCGGTCCGGTCGGCGGCGACCTCGGCGGCGGCCGTGTGGGCCTCCGCGAACCGGCCCAGCGCGCCCAGGGCGCAGGCCAGGTTGTGCCGGCAGCGCAGGGCGTCGGGGTGGCGGGGGCCGGTGGTGCGCTCGCGGGCGAGGAGCACGGCGCGGTAGATCGCGTGCGCCTCGTGGTGGCGGCCGAGCCGGCCCAGCTCGTACGCCGTCTCCTGGCGCGCGGCGAGGGTGTCGGGGTGGTCCGGGCCGAGGACCCGCGCCCGACCCTCGGCCACGGATGTGTACATGGCGAGCGCCGCCTCGGGACGGCCGGCCCGGCT
Source organism: Streptomyces subrutilus (assembly GCF_008704535.1). Classification (NCBI taxonomy): domain Bacteria; kingdom Bacillati; phylum Actinomycetota; class Actinomycetes; order Kitasatosporales; family Streptomycetaceae; genus Streptomyces; species Streptomyces subrutilus. Next base: position 6,670,064 of record NZ_CP023701.1, on the reverse strand, counting down.
GAGCGCGAAGGCCCGGGTGTGGCCCGCGGCGAGGGCGTCGGGGCCGGTCTCGCGCGGGCCGGGGAGGCGCGGGACGCCGTACTCCGCGGTGAGTCGCGGGTCCTCGGCGGGCGCGGGGCGGCGCGGGCCGCCGGGGACGGCGTCGGCACCCGCCTGGGGCCACGGCAGGGAGGCGGCCGCGACGGCGGCCCCGGTCGCGGTGCCGTGGTCCGGGCGGTCGGAGGACGGGCGGTCGGAGGTGCGCGGGGCCGTCCAGGAGCCGGTGAGGACGGCCCAGGCGCCGCTCGCGGGGCGGGCTTCGATGCCGGCCTTGCGGCCGGCGGTCATGTCCCGGGCCCACTCGGGGAGCGGCGCCCGGGCTCCGGGCGGCCCGCCGTGGGCCCCGCCGCGGGCCTCGACGAGGCGGCGGTGCAGGTGGCGGGCGTCGCCCGGCCGGTCCTCGGGATGCTTGGCGAGCAGGTCCAGGACCACCCGATCGAAGTACTCGGGCAGCTCGGGCCGGTGCTCGCGCGGCGGCACGGGCGCGGTGTCGCGGTGGCCGACCAGCACCGACCAGGAGTCGCCGAGGTCGAAGGGCGGGGCCCCGGTCGCGATCTCGTAGAGGACGCAGCCGAGGGAGTAGAGGTCGCTGCGGTGGTCGACCTCCCCTCCCGCGATCTGCTCGGGCGACATGTAGTGCGGGGTGCCCATCGCCATGCCGCCGCCGGTGAGCTTGGCGGTGAATCCGATGTCGTGGGCGAGCCGGGCGATGCCGAAGTCGCAGATCTTCACCGTGCCGTCGGTGAGCCGCATGATGTTGGCCGGCTTCAGGTCGCGGTGGACCACGCCCTGGTCGTGGGTGTAGCCGAGGGCGGCGGCCATCTGCTCGGCGATGTCGAGCACCACCTCGACGGGGAGCGGGCGGGCCTCGTTGTCCTCCAGCAGCTGGCTGAGGTTGCGGCCTTCGAGCAGCTCCATGACGAGGTAGAGGCAGCCCCCGGTGGCGCTGTCGTCGCCGAAGTCGTGCACGACCGTGACGCCCCGGTGCTGCAGGGCCGCCGCGACGCGCGCCTCGCGCCGGAACCGCTCGCGCAGGACTTGGGTGAAGTGGGCGTCCTGTTCGGCGCCGATCGGTTTCAGGCACTTCACGGCGACCTGCCGGCCCAGCGACTCGTCGCGGGCGCGCCACACCTCGCCCATGCCGCCGCGCCCGATCAGATCGAGCGACCGGTACCGGCCCTGGATCAGTCTGGACTCCGCCATGTCTTGAAGTCGCCCCCGTCGTTGTGCCACGCCCTCCCCGGCCCGTCCAGTATGGCCGCTGATGTACGCAGTGTGTACGGGGAGGGGCGACTCCCGGGGCCCAGGCGACGCATCGCTCTCACGATGTGGCCCGGTGGCAACTGCCAGCGCAAACCTGCGGGAATACTGCGCAAGGCGTGACCTGTGAGACGCAGGCGACGGGTGGTGCTCCGCGGGGCCGGAGCGGGGCGGCCGTACAACCGGTGGGCCCAGCCGGGCAGGCTCGCGTAGGCGAGGCCGGCGAGCGGACGCCACAGCAGGTTTCGGCCAGGGACGAGGAGGGGGTGGATCGGCGGGCTGCGGAGGAAGTCGTCCACGGCGTGCGCGTCCGCACCGGCGGCGAGGACGGGGCGGACCGCGTCGAAGTACGCGGCCAGGGCCGCCGTACCGGCGGGGACGGCGGCCGGGTCCAGGCCCACGAGGCGGGCGTTGGCACGGTTCTCGTCCACGTAGCGGTCGGCCTGGGCGGGGGTCAGCGGGACGCCGGAGCGGCGCAGGACGTGCAGGAAGCTGTCGATCTGCGCGCAGTGGACCCACAGCAGCAGCTCGGGGTCGTCGACGGGGAACCGGAGGCCCGTCCGCGGGTCGGTGGCGGAGAGTCGGCGGTGGATGGCCCGGACGCGGGCGCCGGCGCGTTCGGCGGCGTCGGTGGTGCCGTAGGTGAGGGTGCCGACGAAGTCGGCGGTGCGCAGCAGGCGGCCCCAGGCGTCGGCACGGAAGTCGCTGTTCTCCATGACGCCGCGCACGGCGCGCGGGTGCAGGGCCTGGAGGTAGAGCGCGCGGACCCCGGCGATCCACATCACCGGGTCGCCGTGGCACTGCCAGGTGACGGAATCCGGCCCGTACAGCCCCGGATCGGGGCCGGGCGCGGGGCGCGTCGCGGTGGTTCGCGCACCGGGCGCCGGGCACGCCGCGGCGGCCTCCGGACCCGGTGCGGGGTGCGTCGGTCCGGCGGAGTCCGGTGCTCCTCCGGTCGACGGGGTGCCGTGTGAGGGGGTGCCTCGGTCCGTACCCATCGCCGTACCTCCCTGTCGCGGGCGCACCCGGACCTTCCAGGCTACCGACGCGCGCCCGCGCACGGCAGGCCCGCGGCGGTTCCGGCTTCGCGCGGGCGCGCGGGAGCCCGGTGCCGCGCCCGGAAGGCCCGGAGGGCGCCCGGAAGGCCGCGACCGCGCGCACGGGGTCCCGGGGGGGGGGACCGCGCGCCGCCGAGGCCGCCTCCGCACCCCGTTCCCCACACCGTTGCGCACTGCGGTCCGCACCCCGTGAGCCCCGCCCCAACGACACCACCCGTCCCACGTGTCTCAGTTCACGGTCCGCGATGTGGGAATCTCCGGCCGTTCTCGACCGCGGGGGCCTACGCTGCCCCTGCAGCTGGTTCGCCCCGTCCGCCAGGCGGGATGCGTCGTAAGAGGGAACCCGGTGGGAATCCGGGACTGCCCCGCAGCGGTGAGCGGGAACGACCGCCGTCATACGCACTGGGCCCGTACGGGTCTGGGAAGCGACGGCCAGTAGGTGCCCGCCGGGAGACCGGCAGGCGAGCCCGCGAGTCCGAAGACCTGCCCGTTGCCCGCACGCGTCCGTTCGCGTGCGGTGATCCCGGTGACCTCGTGGGCGGGTCGGCGCAGATGTCAGGCGGAGTGTCCGCGCGTACCCCGTACGCGGCGGCGGCGACCGTCCGGCACGTCACCCCTCCCCCGCGGTTCCGGGCTGTCTCACGACACGCACGCTCGCGAAGGAGAGTCACGTGACAACCGAGTCCGCAGCCACGGCCGCCCGCGCCACCGTCCACGGTTACCCCCGCCAGGGCCGCAACCGCGAGCTCAAGAAGGCCGTCGAGGGCTACTGGAAGGGCCGCGTCGACGCGGACGCCCTCCGGGAGACCGCCCGGGAGCTGCGCCGCGGCAACTGGCGCCAGCTCGCCGACGCCGGCATCCACGAGGTCCCGACCGGCGACTTCTCGTACTACGACCACGTCCTGGACACCAGCGTCATGGTCGGCGCCCTGCCCGCCCGCCACCGCGCCGCGGTCGAGGCGGACCCGCTGGACGGCTACTTCGCGATGGCCCGCGGCACCCAGGACGTGGCGCCGCTGGAGATGACCAAGTGGTTCGACACCAACTACCACTACCTGGTGCCCGAGCTCGGCCCCGACACCGTCTTCACCGCCGACCCCGGCAAGCAGGTCGCCGAGCTGACGGAGGCCCTCGCACTGGGGCACACCGCCCGGCCCGTCCTGGTGGGGCCCCTGACCTACCTGCTGCTGGCCAAGCCCGCTCCGGGCGTCGCGGACGACTTCGTGCCGCTCACCCTGCTCGACCGGCTGCTGCCCGTCTACGCCGAGGTGCTGGCCGCCCTGCGCGCCGCCGGAGCCCGGTGGGTGCAGCTCGACGAGCCGGCGCTGGTCCAGGACCGCACCCCGGCCGAACTGAACGCCGCCGCCCGCGCCTACCGGGAGCTCGGCGCCCTCACCGACCGTCCCAAGCTGCTCGTCGCCTCCTACTTCGACCGGCTCGGCGAGGCCCTGCCGGTGCTGGCGAAGGCGCCGGTGGAGGGGCTGGCGCTGGACTTCACCGAGGCCGCCGCGGCGAACCTGGCGGACCTGGCGGCGGTCGGCGGACTGCCCGGCAAGCGGCTCGTCGCCGGCATCGTCAACGGCCGCAACATCTGGATCAACGACTACCAGAAGTCGCTGACCACCCTGGGCACCCTGCTCGGCCTCGCCGACCGGGTGGACGTGGCCGCGTCCTGCTCGCTGCTGCACGTCCCGCTGGACGCCTCCGCCGAGCGGGACGTCGACCCGCAGATCCGCCGCTGGCTCGCCTTCGCCCGGCAGAAGACCGCCGAGATCACCACGCTCGCGCGCGGGCTGGCCCAGGGCACCGGCGCCATCGCCGCCGAACTCGCCGCCAACCGGGCCGACCTGGCCTCCCGGACCGGCTCGGCCATCACCAACGACCCCGCCGTACGGGCCCGCGCCGCGGCCGTCACCGCGGGCGACACCCGCCGGGCCCAGCCCTACCCCGAGCGGGCCGCCGCCCAGCGGGCCCACCTGGGGCTCCCGCTGCTGCCCACGACGACCATCGGCTCGTTCCCGCAGACCACCGAACTGCGCACGGCACGCGCCGATCTGCGGGCCGGACGCATCGACACGGCCGGGTACGAGGAGCGCATCGAGGACGAGATCCGCGAGGTCCTGGCCTTCCAGGAGAAGAGCGGCATCGACGTGCTCGTGCACGGCGAGCCCGAACGCAACGACATGGTGCAGTACTTCGCCGAGCAGCTGACCGGCTACCTCGCGACCCGGCACGGCTGGGTCCAGTCGTACGGCACGCGCTACGTCCGCCCGCCGGTCCTGGCCGGTGACATCTCGCGCCCCGAGCCGATGACGGTGCGCTGGACGGCCTACGCCCAGGCGCAGACGGCCCTGCCGGTCAAGGGCATGCTGACCGGCCCGGTCACCATGCTCGCCTGGTCCTTCGTCCGGGACGACCAGCCCCTCGGCGACACCGCGCGGCAGGTGGCGCTCGCGCTGCGCGACGAGGTGGGCGACCTGGAGGCCGCCGGCACGGCGGTCATCCAGGTCGACGAACCCGCCCTGCGCGAGACGCTCCCGCTGCGCGCCGCCGGCCACGCCGGCTACCTCGCCTGGGCCACCGAGGCCTTCCGCCTCACGACCTCCGGGGTGCGGCCGCAGACCCAGATCCACACGCACATGTGCTACGCCGAGTTCGGCGACATCCTCCGCGCCATCGACGACCTCGACGCCGACGTCATCAGCCTGGAGGCCGCCCGCTCGCACATGCAGGTGGCCGACGAGCTGGCGGGCGCCGGGTACCCGCGCGAGGTGGGTCCGGGCGTGTGGGACATCCACTCCCCGCGGATCCCGTCCGCCGAGGAGGCCGCGGCCCTGCTCCGCAAGGGGCTGGAGGCCATCCCGGCCGAACGCCTGTGGGTGAACCCGGACTGCGGCCTGAAGACCCGCGGCTGGCCCGAGACCCGGGCCTCGCTGGTGAACCTCGTCAGCGCGGCCCGTACGGTGCGCGCCGAAATCACCTCTGCCTGAGGGAAGTTGACAGCCCGTACGATGCGAGCTGCCCCGGCCCCCACGGGCCGGGGCACACCACCGAATGCGCGCACAGCCGGGGGAAGCCCATGTGAATCCGGCGCTGACCTGCAACCGTGAACGGCCCGTCCGGGCCGTGAGTCGGAGAACCCGGGTGCGACGCGCACTGCCTCCCACGGTCACGGTCCGCAGCGCGAAGCCACCGGCCCCGGGCCCGCCCGCCCCGGCGGCGGTTCGGCGTACTGGAGCGTCTCGGTGAACGGGACGCCCACCCCGGTCGGCGGCTGCCGGTTCAAGCTGAACGCGGGTGACCGGGCGGCCTTCACCTGGACCTCCTTCTGATCCGTCCGCAGATCCGTGCGGCGCCCGGGTGCCGCGGGCCGGGCGACCGGCCGGCGGCGCCGTCGGGCGGCCCGGGCCGGGCCGGGCCGGTCAGCGGCGGACGCGGGGCATGCCCAGGCCGATCCAGGAGATGATCTCGCGCTGGATCTCGTTGTTGCCGCCGCCGAAGGTGAAGATCACCGCGCTGCGGTAGCCGCGTTCCAGTTCGCCGTGGAGGACCGCGCCGGCCGAGCCGTCCTTGAGGGAGCCCGCCGCGCCGACGACCTCCATGAGCCAGGCGTAGGCGTCCCGGCGGGCCTCGGAGCCGTACACCTTGACCGCGGAGGCGTCCTGGGGGGTGAGGGTGCCGGCCTGGACGGCGTTGACCATCTGCCAGTTGAGCAGTTTCATCGCGTCGAGCCGGACGTGCGTGCGGGCGAGGCGGCCGCGGACCCAGGCGAGGTCGATGACGCGGCGGCCGTCCGCCAGCCTGGTGCCGGCGGCCCAGCGTTGGACGTCGTGGAGGGCGCGGATGGCCATGGTGCCGTGGGCGGCGAGGGTGACGCGTTCGTGGTTGAGCTGGTTGGTGATCAGGCGCCAGCCCTTGTTCTCCGCGCCGACGCGGCGACTCGCGGGGACCCGGATGTCCTCGTAGTAGCTGGCCGTGGTGTCGTGCGAGGCGAGCGTGTTGATCAGGGTGTACGAGTAGCCGGGGTCGGACGTCGGCACGAGCAGCATGGTGATGCCCTTGTGGGCGGGGGCGGCCGGGTCGGTGCGGACGGCGAGCCAGACCCAGTCGGCGGTGTCGCCGTTGGTCGTCCATATCTTCTGGCCGTTGACCACGTAGGTGCCGGTGTCCTCGTCGCCCTCGCGGACCGCGCGGCAGGCGAGGGCCGCCAGGTCGGTGCCCGCGTCCGGCTCGCTGTAGCCGATGGCGAAGTCGATCTCGCCGGCCAGGATCTTCGGCAGGAAGTACGCCTTCTGCTCGTCGGTGCCGAACTGCATGAGGGTCGGCCCGACGGTGTTGAGCGCCATCAGCGGCAGCGGCACGACGGCCTGGGCGGCCTCGTCGAAGAAGATGAACTGGTCCATGGGCGACATGCCCCGCCCGCCGTACTCGCGCGGCCAGCCGACCCCGAGCCACCCGTCGGCGCCGAGGCGGCGGATGGTCTCCCGGTAGAAGCGCTTCTGTGCGGCCGGGTCCTCGTAGCGGGCGTAGACGTCCTCCGGGACCAGCTCGGCGAAGTAGGAGCGCAGCTCGGCGCGCAACTGCTGCTGCTCAGGCGTGTATTCGAGGTGCACGGCGCCTCCGGGGGTCTCGCGGTCCAGCCGGTCGCTGGCGTGGCGGCGGTCAGACTAGAACCTGTTCCAAGAATTCGGAAGGACCCGGAGCGGCCGGGTTCGGCGGCGGCACCGGGCCCGGGCGCGCGGTGTACCCGGTGGTGCGGCGGGGCGCCGTGCCGCCCGCACCGCACCGGCCCGGTACGGCGGATCAGTTCAGGGCGCGCAGCATGGCCTCGGCCGTCGCCGCCATCGCCGTACGGGCCTGCGCCAGGTACGGCCTCGGGTCCGCCGGGGTCAGGTGGGCGCGGATGGCCCCGGTCATCGCGAGGTTCAGCGCGGTGCCGATGTTGACCTTGCGGATGCCTCCGGCGACGGCCGCCGCGAGTTCGGCGTCCGGCAGGCCGGAGGAGCCGTGCAGGACCAGCGGGACGTCCACCGTCTTGGCGAGCCGGGCCAGCAGGGCGTGGTCCAGGGCGGCGGTGCGGGTGGTCATGGCGTGGCTGCTGCCGATGGCGACGGCCAGGGCGTCCACCGCGGAGTCGGCGACGAACCGCCGGGCCTCGTCGGGGTCGGTACGGGCGCCGGGCGCGTGCGGGTCCAGGGGCGCGGCCCCGTTCTTGCCGCCCACCTCGCCGAGCTCGGCCTCGATCCACAGCCCGTTGGCGTGCGCCCAGTCGGCGGCGGACCGGGTCGCCTCCAGGTTCTCGCCGTACGGGAGGTGCGCGCCGTCGTACATCACCGAGCTGTAGCCCGCGTCGCAGGCCTGGCGGAGCAGTTCGGTGCTCTTGACGTGGTCCAGGTGCAGGCCGACGGGGACGGCCGCGGCCTCCGCGCAGGCGGCGGCGGCGCGGGAGATGGGCAGCAGCCGTCCGCCGCGGAACGCCACGGCGTTCTCGCTGAGCTGGAGGATGACGGGGAGCCCGGCCGCCTCGGCCCCGGCGACGACCGCTTCGGCGTGCTCCAGGGTGATGATGTTGAACGCGGCGACGGCGCGGCCGGCGGCGGCCGCCTCCCGGACGAGCGGGCCGGCGGGGACCAGGCTCATCGGACGGCCTCCTCGCTCGCGGCGAGGACCACCGAGCGGGTCAGGTGGCGCGGCGCGTCGGGGTCCAGCCGGCGGTGGGCGGCGACGGCCAGGGCCAGGCGGTGCACCCGGACCAGTTCGGCCAGCGGGTCGAGCCGGCCGGCGATCCACTCGGCGCCGGTCTCGCGCACCTGCCCCGCGAGCCCCTCGGGCGCCTCGTCGAGCGACCAGGTGACGGTGCCGGGCCCGGAGACGCTGATGGGGCCGTGCCGGTACTCCATCGCGGGGTAGGACTCGGCCCAGGAGAGCGAGGCCTCGCGCATCTTCAGCGCGGCCTCGTGGGCGAGGCCGGTGCTCCACCCCCGGCCGAGGAAGGTGAACTGCCCCCGCGTCTGGAGGCCTTCGGGCAGCGGCTCGGCCAGGGCGGTGCGCGCGTCGGCGACGGCGGCCGGCGAGTGGAGGCCGGCGTGGGCGCGCAGCAGGGTGAGGGCGGTGGTGGCGAACCGGGTCTGGACGACGGACCGTTCGTCGGCGAAGTCGAGGATCACGAGCGCGTCGGCGACGGTCGCCACGGGGGTGTCCGGGTCGCCGACGACGGCGGTCGTGGGCACGCCCGCACCCCGCAGCGCGGCCAGCAGGTCGAGCACCTCGGTGGTGGTGCCGGACCGGGTGAGGGCGACCACCCGGTCGTAGTGCCGGTGGCGCGGGAACTCGGAGGCGGGGAAGGCGTCCGTCTCGCCCTGCCCGGCTTCTTCGCGCAGCGCGGCGGCGGCCTGGGCCATGTAGTACGAGGTGCCGCATCCGACGATCGCGGTGCGCTCTCCCGGCCGCGGCAGCACCGCCCGCCGGGCCGGTGCCAGTTCCGCGGCCCGCTCCCAGCAGGCGGGCTGCGTGCCCAACTCGTGCGCGACGTGACTCATACAGGCTCCCTCGGGCGGCAGGCTGGTGCTCGTTTCTGCAAGGTAGCGCGCCCTTTCACGCAAGTTCAAGCATCTCCGGCGGAACGGCCGGGTCATTGTCGTTCGCGTCTGGCGCCCGCGCCCGCCCGCCGCGGCGTACGCCCGCCGGGCTCCGGTCCCCGGCGGCCGGGCCCCGCGGGCTTCAGTGGGCCGGCAGCCGCTCCGACTCCCGTACCAGGGCGGCCAGGACGGGAGCGATCAGCGGGTGGGACTCGGCGCCGCGCCGGGCCGCGGCGAAGACCCGCCGGGTGGCGGCCGGGCCGGCGACGGGCCGCACCCGCACCTCCTTGAGGTCCATGCCCCGCAGCGCCGACCGCGGCACCAGCGCCACCCCGGCCCCCGCACCCACCAGCGCGGTGACGGCCCGGAAGTCGTCGGAGGAGTGGGCGAACCGGGGTTGGAAGCCGGCGAGTTCGCAGGCGAGCAGGGTCACGTCATGGCACGGGTTGCCCGGGTACTGGCCCACCCAGTCGGAGTCGGCCAGGTCCGCCAGCGACACCGCGGGCAGGTCGGAGAGCGGATGCCCGGACGGGAGCACCGCGTCGAAGGGCTCCGCGTAGAGGGGCAGGACGGACAGCCGTCTGTCGTCCGCGCCCGGCCCGCCGCGGTACTCGACCGCGAGCGCGACGTCGGCCTCGCCGTCCAGCAGCATCGGCAGGCTCTGGTCCCCCTCGGCGTCCCGGACGCGCAGCCGGATGCCCGGACGGTCCCGGGCCAGGCGGGAGAGGGCCGGGGCCAGCACCTCGGCGATGCCGGTCGCGAAGGCGGCCACCGTCACCTCGCCGGCCGAGCCGCCCGCGTACGCGGCCAGTTCGGCCTCCGCCCGCTCCAGCTGCGCCACCACCTCGTGGGCGTGGCCGAGGAGGATCTCCCCGGCCGCCGTGAGCCGCACCCCGCGGCCGCTGCGGGTCAGCAGCACGTGGCCGGTCTCCTGTTCCAGCGCGGCGAGCTGCTGGGAGACGGCCGAGGGGGTGAGGTACAGGGCTGCGGCCGCGGCGGTCACCGTACGGTGGTCCGCCACGGCACGCAGGATGCGCAGCCTGCGGGGGTCGATCACCCCTCCATTGTCTCAGCCGGCCGGGGTACCGGCGGCCGTGCCCACCGCCGCCCCGGCGCCCGCGCCGAGGGCGGCGCGGGCGTCGACGAAGGCCGCCACGGCGCGCTCCACGTCCGCGGTCGAGTGAGCCGCGGAGAGCTGGACGCGGATGCGCGCGGCGCCGAGCGGGACCACCGGGTAGGAGAAGCCGATCACGTACACCCCGCGCTCCAGCAGCAGCTCCGCCATCTTCGCGGCCTCGGCGGCGTCGCCGATCATCACCGGGGCGATGGCGTGGTCGCCGGGCAGGATCTCGAAGCCGGCCTCGGTCATCCCGGTGCGGAAGAGCGCGGTGTTGGCGGCGAGCCGCTCGCGCAGGTCGTCGGCGGACTCCAGCAGGTCCAGGACCTTGAGGGAGGCGGCAGCGATGACCGGGGCGAGGGAGTTGGAGAAGAGGTACGGGCGCGAACGCTGGCGCAGCAGCTCGACGATCTCGGCGCGGGCGGCCACGTAGCCGCCGGAGGCCCCGCCCAGGGCCTTGCCCAGGGTGCCGGTGATGATGTCGACCCGGTCCATGACCCCGTGCAGTTCGGGGGTGCCGCGGCCGCCGGGGCCGACGAAGCCGACCGCGTGGGAGTCGTCGACCATGACCATCGCGTCGTACCGGTCGGCCAGGTCGCAGATCTCCGCGAGCGGGGCGACGTAGCCGTCCATGGAGAAGACGCCGTCGGTGACGATCAGGCGGCGCCGGGCGTCCTGCGACTCCTTGAGCCGGGTCTCCAGCTCGGCGAGGTCGCGGTTGGCGTAGCGCAGCCGGCGGGCCTTGGAGAGGCGGATGCCGTCGATGATCGAGGCGTGGTTGAGGGCGTCGGAGATCACCGCGTCCTCGGCGCCGAGCAGGGTCTCGAAGACGCCGCCGTTGGCGTCGAAGCAGGAGGAGTAGAGGATCGTGTCCTCCTGGCCCAGGAAGGACGACAGGCGCGCCTCCAGCTCCTTGTGCACCTCCTGGGTGCCGCAGATGAAGCGGACCGAGGCCATGCCGTAGCCCCAGCGGTCCAGCGCCTCCTTCGCGGCCGCGACCACCTCGGGGTGGTCGGCGAGCCCCAGGTAGTTGTTGGCGCAGAAGTTGAGCACCTCGCCCCGGGCGCCGCCCGCGGTCACGGCGACCGCGGCGTTCTGCGGGGTGCCGATGACGCGCTCGGGCTTGTGCAGTCCCGCGGCGCGGATCTCGTCGAGGGTGGTGCGCAGGTCCTCGCGGACGGACTCGAACATGGTGCGGTTCTCCTTGTGCGGCGGAGGCGGACGAGGGGGACGGGAGGGGGCCGGGCCCCGCGGAGGGGGGTGGGCGGGGCCCGGCCGGAGGGAGGGGGTCGGGGTCGCGGGAGCGCGCTCGACGCGCCGCGGGCCGGGGCGTTACGCCGTCCAGTCCAGGATGATCTTGCCGCTCCGGGCGGTGGCCGCCTCGTCGAACGCGGCCTCGAAGTCGCGGTGGGCGTAGCGGCCGGTGATGACCGGGGACAGGTCGAGCCCGCCCTCCAGGAGCACGGTCATCGCGTACCAGGTCTCGAACATCTCGCGGCCGTAGATGCCCTTGATCGTGATCATCGAGGTGACCACCTTCGCCCAGTCGACCGGGAACTCCTGGGCCGGCAGGCCCAGCATGGCGATCCGGCCGCCGTGCGTCATGTTGTCGATCATGTCGCGCACGGCCTCGGCGCGGCCGGACATCTCCAGGCCGATGTCGAAGCCCTCGCGCAGGCCCAGCGCGAGCTGCGCGTCGGCGATGGAGGACTCGGCGACGTTGACCGCGAGGGTGGCGCCCGCCTTGCGGGCGATCTCCAGCCGCTCCGGGCTGACGTCGGTGATGACCACGTTGCGCGCTCCGGCGTGCCGGGCGACGGCCGCCGCCATGATCCCGATCGGGCCCGCACCGGTGATCAGCACGTCCTCGCCGACGAGCGGGAAGGACAGCGCGGTGTGCACGGCGTTGCCGAACGGGTCGAAGATCGCCGCGACGTCGAGGTCGACCGCGGTCCGGTGCACCCAGACGTTCTGCGCGGGCAGCACGACGTACTCGGCGAAGGCTCCGTCGCGTCCGACGCCGAGCCCGATGGTGCTGCGGCACAGGTGGCGGCGCCCGGCCAGGCAGTTGCGGCACTTGCCGCACACCAGGTGGCCCTCGCCGCTGACCAGCGCGCCGATCTCGATGTCGCGGACGTCCGCGCCGAGTGCGGCGACCTCGCCGACGAACTCGTGGCCCAGGATCAGCGGGGTCTTGACCGCGCCCTGCGCCCAGCCGTCCCAGGACCGGATGTGGAGGTCGGTCCCGCAGATGCCGGTGCGCAGCACCTTGATCAGCACGTCGCCGGGACCGTACTCGGGCTCGGGGACGTCCATGAGCCACAGCCCGGGCTCGGCCTTGTGCTTGACGAGTGCCTTCATGGGGGTGGCTCCAGGCCTGCGAAAGGGGACGCCGGGGCCGCTGGGTCGCGGGTGGCGCGGGTGACGGGGACCAATCTGCCGAGCGGCGTGGTGATCAGTCCATCGAGACTTTCTTAAACGGGTGTCCAGCGCAGCTTCACGCCTATGCTCCTCACGTGATCGGGCAAGGCTCCGCACCGGGGGTGCGCGGGTGAAAGGGGAGGTGGGGGGCGTGCCGAGTCTGCGCAGCAGAGCGCTGTCGGCGGCGCTGGCCGCGTCGGGAGGACGAAGACCGCTGGCGAGCGCCGAGGCGGTCAGGACCCGGGTGGCGCAGTCCGCCCGCAGGCCCGCCTCGCACCTGCCGCCGCGCTCCCTGGGCCGGGTCGCGGACGTGTCGCGGACGTTCGTCGGGGCCTGGCCGGTGTACGACGTGAGCCCGCCGGGGGACGAGTCCGCGGCGCAGGTGCTGTACGTGCACGGCGGCGGGTACGTCGGCGAACTGGCCCGCCCGCACTGGGCACTGGTGCGGAACCTGGTGACCCGGGCGCGGGCGCGGGTGGTCGTACCGGCGTACGTTCTGGCCCCGCGCGGGACCGCCGACCGGACGGTGCCGGTCGCGGCCGACCTGCTCAGCGGCTTGATCGCGAGCGGCGGCGCGGGCGGGACGGTGCTCCTCGGGGACGGCGCCGGGGCCGGTCTGGCCCTGGCCGCGGCGCAGCGGCTGCGGGAGCGCACCGGGGCGCAGCCCTCCCGGATCGTGCTGGTGTCCCCCTGGCTGGACGTGACCATGAGCCGTCCGGAACAGGCCGAGATCGGGGCGCCGGACCGGGAGGGGCTGCGGGAGGCCGGTCGGCTGTACGCCGGGACCCTGCCGCCGGACGATCCCCGGGTGAGCCCGTTGTACGGGAGTTTCGCGGGGCTGGCGCCGATGGCCGTCTTCGGCGGGAGCAGGGACGTGCTGGCCGCCGACGGCCGGGAGCTGCTGCGGCGGGCGCGCGCGGCCGGGGTGGAGGTGGAGTTCCACGAGGCGCGGGGCCTGCCGCACGGGTACCCGCTGCTGCCGGTCCCGGAGGGCCGGGCGGCCCGCGAGCGGATCGTGGAACTGGTCCGTTCGGCGGCGGACCTGTGAGCGGCGGTCCCCCGACGGGTGACCCGCTGCCGAGGGGCCGGCCGAAAGACGGCCGGGCAAAGGGTGACGGGCCTGCGGGCGGACGGCCCGCGGGTGACCGGCCCGTGAGTCCGGCGGCCGGGGTCCGGGGGGCCGGCGGGGGTCACGCCGTGCAGGTCATCAGCGAGCTGACGGGCCAGGCCCGGTAGGCCGTCCAGTAGGCCTCGTCGCGCACCGCGTCGGGCGGCGGGGTCCGGTTGGGCTGCCAGCCGACGGTGCCGAAGCCCGCCTCGACGGCCGCTTCGGCCAGATCGGCGTGGGACCACTCGCGGAACTCGAACGGCTCGGGCGGGTCGGTGAGGAAGTGCGCCTTCAGCAGCGGTGCGTCGCCCGCCGGGAGCCGGTCGAGGATGCGCACCCCGTACGGCGACCAGTCGACGCGCGGGAACGCGCCGGCGTTCGGCACGATCGCCAGCAGCCGGCCGCCGGGCCGCAGCTGGGTGCGGACGGCACGGAACACGGCGTGCAGCCGGGTCCGGTCGGTGGCCTCGTTGAAGGGGTAGGCGGCGGTGGCGAGGTCGAACGGGCCGAGGCCGGGCAGGCCCGGGAGGTCACCGACGTGGTACTCGACGTTCGGCCGGTCCTTCGTCGCCTCGTGCGCGCGGGCCCGGGCGATGCGCTCCGCGCACGGGTCCACGCCGACGGCGCGCCGGGCCCCGCCGCGCACCAGCAGCCGGGTGATGTAGCCGTATCCGCAGGCCAGGTCGAGGGCGTCGAGGCCGTTCACCCCGCCGAGCGCGTCGAGGGCGCCGTGCAGCGTGTGATGGTCGGCCGCCGCGAAGGCCGCCGCGGCCTTCGACCGCGCGTGGCGCTCGCCGGTGGTGTCGTACGGGAACCGCATGCTCTGCCTTCCGCGGGGCCGGCCGGGGTGGGGGACGCGTGCGTATCGTGCCCCGCGCCGCGTCCGGGCCGCGGTCCGGACTCCCGTCCGTCCCCCGCACGGGGGACGCGGTCGGCCTAGGGCGTCCCTTGCGGATCGTGCCGACGTACGCCCTCCACCCGGCGGCCCTGTCCGTCGGGACCGGACCGTGCGCGCCCGCGCCGACGCCGGCCGCCGGGCCGTGCCCGCACGCGCCCGTGCGGCGCGTCGCCCGGCCCGCTCGCCCCGTCCGGGTGCGGCCACCGCCGCGCAGGGCGCATCCTGGCGGTGTGACGGCGAGACCGGACGACCTCGGCCCCGCCCCCGAGGCCACGGCCCAGGTCCTCACCCGGGCCGCTGTCGACGCGGTGGAGGCCGTCGGTGGGTACGCGGGCGGGCTGTACCTGCGCTCCGGGGCGCAGGGGCTGCTCCGCATCGCCGTCCTGTCCGGGGTACCGCCGCAGCTGTTCCGGCCCTGGTGGCGGATGCACGTCAACCGCCCGTACCCGGTGGCCGAGGCGTACCGGGCCGGCCAGGCCGTGCACCTGCCCGACGCGGAGTCGGCGATGCGGCGGTTCCCGCAGCTGGTGGCCGGGATGCCGTTCCCCTTCGGCTCGATGTACGAGCCCGTGAGCGCCGGGCCGAAGCGGTTCGGGGTCCTGTTCGCCCTGCGCGCCGCGACCCCCGGAGTCCCGGTCGGCGCCCTGGACCGGGAGCGGTTGCGCGAGGCCGCCGACCGGCTGGCCCGGGAGCTGGCGGAGATCGAGGAGGAGGCCGGGGCGCCCGTGCTGTGGGACGGCGACCCGCTGCCCGTAGCGCCTCCCGGCGGGCACGGCGGGCCCCGCGAGGCCGTGGACCGGCTCGCGCAGGCGGTGCTCTCGCTGGACCGGCAGGGCACGATCCGCTTCGCCAACGCCGGCGCGGGGGAGCTGCTGGACTCCGGCGGGTCCGAGCTGCTGGGCCGGGTGCTGTGGGAGGCGCTGCCCTGGCTCGGCCATCCGGCGTACGAGGACCACTTCCGGGCCGTGTTCCTGTCCACCGAGCCCGTGCTGTTCTCCGCCCGGCGGGGCTGGCACTCGCCCGGGGACTGGCTCTCCGTCGGCCTGTACCCCGGGCCCGAGGGCGTGACCCTGACGGTCGGCGCCGGCGAGAAGCCGGCGTACGCGCCGGCGCCCCGGCCGGCTCCCGCGTCGGCGGCCGCGCTCGGCGGCGCCCCAGGCCCGTCCGGCGACCGCGCCTCCCCTCTGTACCGGCCGGTGGCCCTCGCCATCGCCCTGACCGAGGCGATCACGGCCCGCCAGGTGTCGGCGGTGGTGACGGAGGAGCTGCTGCCCGCGTTCGGCGGACGCCAGCTGGCGATCTACCTGCTCGACGAACGGCACCTGCACCTCGCGTGGGAGACCGGTTTCCCCGCGGGGTTCCTGGACCGGTTCGACGGGGTGGCGCTGGACGTCCGGCTGCCGGGCGTGGAGACGCTGACCTCGGGACGGCCGCTGTTCTTCGAGTCGATGCAGCACCTGGCCGCCGCCTACCCCGGCATCCCGCTCGACGCCGACGTCGGGGCCCGGGCCTTCCTGCCGCTGATCGCCTCCGGGCGACCGGTGGGCTCGTGCATCCTCGGCTTCGACGTTCCGCGCGGCTTCAGCGCGGAGGAGCGCACGGTGCTCACCGCGCTGGCCGGGCTGATCGCGCAGGCCCTGGAGCGGGCGCGGCGCTACGACAGCGAGTCCGCACTCGCCCGGGGGCTCCAATCGGCGCTGCTGCCGCACCGGTTGCCGGTGCGCGAGCACGTGGAGACGGTGGGCCGCTACCTGCCCGGCACCGAGGGCATGGACGTGGGCGGCGACTGGTACGACGTGATCGAGACGGCCGACGGGCAGCTGGCCCTGGTGATCGGCGACGTCCAGGGACACGGGGTGGCGGCGGCGGCCACGATGGGCCAACTGCGCAGCGCAGTGAGGGCGTTCGCACTCACCGGCAGTACCCCCCAGGAGGTCATGGCCGGTACCAACCAGCTCCTGATCGACCTGGACCCGGGCCAGTTCGCGAGTTGCTGCTACGTGCTGCTCGACCCGGAGTCGGGACGTACCCGGGCCGTCCGGGCCGGGCACCCGCAGCCGCTGCTGCGCCACCCCGACGGCCGGACCGAGGTGCTGGAGCTGGCCGGCGGGGTGGTGCTCGGCGTGGACCCCGAGGCCGCGTACCCGGTGACGGACCTGCGGCTGGCGACCGGATCGGTGCTCGCCCTGTACACCGACGGCCTGGTGGAGAAGCCCGGCACCGACATCGACGCCGGGGTGGAGCGGCTGCGGCGCTCGCTGGCCGCGGCCCGGCCGACCCCGCTGACCGAGACCGCCGACCGGCTGATCGGGGACGTGGACGACGACGCGGACCGGCCGGACGACCGGGCCCTGCTGCTGGCCTCGCGCCCCCGCTGACGCCACCCCCGCGGACGCGCGGTGCGCGGGAGGGACGGTGCGCGCGGCAAAGCGGGGGGAAATTCTTCGGGAGCGGGCTGCGGTTCCCGCACCGCCCCCTCGGGCAGCGTTCACACCGTCTTTACGTCCCCCTCGGACGCCGGAGAGCTGGGCGACGATGGAATCCGCAGGTGAACGGGGCTTGACCGGCGGATGCCGCGGGGATTGCATGACGGCCCGGGAGCCACCGAACCACTGTGCCCACCACGCCTCGGAGGCGATACCGCTCCCGCTCACTCGCCGCACCTGCCGATCGGAAGCCGTACCGATGACCGACACCCTCAGCGCTCCACAGGCCCTCTCCCCCGCCACCGGGCCCGTCCCGCAGAAACTCAGGCGTTCCATCGGCGTCGTCGGCGGCACCCTGCTCACGCTCTCCTGCGTGACGCCCGCGTCGACCCTCTTCGTCGTCGTCCCCGACCTGTTCGCGGGCCTCGGCACGTGGACCGCCCTCACCATCGCCATCGGCTCGCTGCTGTGCATCGGTGTCGCGTTCTGCTACTCCGAGCTGGGCACCCTCATCCCCAGCGCGGGCGGCGAGTACGCCATGGTCTCCACCCTGGCCGGGCGGCTCGCCGGCTGGCTCGTCTTCGTCCTGTCCCTGCTCGTCGTCATGATCGTGCCGCCGGTGATCGCCATGGGCACGGCGGACTACCTGGCGCCCGTGATCGACGTCCCGGCGCCGGTCGCGGGCGGTGGCGTGATGTTGCTCGCCACCCTCGCCGGCCTCCTCGACCTGCGGGCCAACGCCTGGATCACCGGCGTCTTCCTGGTGCTGGAGGTCATCGCGGCCGCCCTGGTCGCCGTACTGGGCTTCGCCCACGCCGAGCGCGGCGCCGGCTCCCTGGTGCACGGAACGGTCGCGGCCGAGGCAGGGGGGACCTCCCCGGTCACCGCGATGATGGTGGTCTCCGGGCTCGCCATCGCCCTGTTCGTCACCCAGGGCTTCTCCACCGCCGTCTACCTCTCGGAGGAGTTGGAGAAGCCGCGCCGCGACGTGCCCCGGACGGTGCTCGCCACCCTCGCCATCTCCACCGCCGTCATCCTGGTCCCGGTCGTCGCCATCACCGTGGGCGCCCCCGATCTGGACGCACTGACCTCGGGCGACATCGGCGCGATGGTCACCGCCTGGTCCAACTCCGCCGTCGGCACCTTCGTGAGCCTGTGCGTGGCCCTCGCGATCGTCAACGCGGGCATCGTCATGGTCATCCAGAACTCCCGGGTGCTCTTCGCCTCCGCCCGCGACAAGGCCTGGCCCGAGCCGGTCAACAACGCCCTGGCCCGGCTCGGCCGGTTCGGCTCGCCGTGGGTGGCCACGCTCCTCGTCGGAGTCCCGGGCGCGGCGATGTGCTTCGTCAACCTCGACACCCTGTACGGGGTCACCGGCGTTTCGGTGACCGGCATGTACCTGCTGGTGGCGGTGGCCGCGCTGTTCAGCCGGCGCGGGGAGCACCGCGGGAGCGCGGCGTGGCGGATGCCGCTGTGGCCGGCGGTGCCGGTGGTGCTGATCGCCGTCTTCGCGTACATCCTGACCCAGCAGGAGACGGCGTACCTGCTGTGGACCGGCGGGATCACCGCGGTGGCCACGCTGTACTGGGCGCTGTACCTGCGCCCCCGCAAGGACACCCGCTGGCTGGTCAGCATCCCGGAGGACACCGAACCCGACCCCGAGGTCGCGGTCGCGGCCGCGTAGACCCGGCCCCCGCACCGCCGCGGCACCACACACCTCGCGCTCCCGGGCACCGGAACCTCCGGTGGCCGGGAGCTTCGCGTGGTCCCGCGACGCCCGGGGCCCGGTGCGGGCCTCCGGCGACGGGTCGCGCGTCCGGCCGCTGGCCCGAACGCGCGCTCCGGCCTATGATCCGCCGCATGGCCGTCACCCAGCGCCTCCTGTCGCGCTCCTGTTGTCGTCGCTGACGCCTGCCCTCCCTCCGGATCCCGCGCTCCCGCCCGTACGGGCACCCCGCCGCCCTGCGCACGGGGCCCCGCGGCCCGCGCCCGTCCGCATCTTTCGGCGCCGCGCGGCCCGGACCCCGTCGCCCCGCGCGGCCCGGGCCCGCCGCGCACCGAGGCCGGGTCCGCCGCACCCCGAGGCCGCCCGCCCCGCACCCCCGTCCCGCCACCCAAGGAGCCCCGCACCCATGACGAGTCCCGCCACCCTCACCGCCGGCCAGGTCCACGCCCGCCCGGAGGACTTCACGGTCGTCGACGTCCGCACTCCGGGCGAGTACGCCTCCGGGCACCTGCCCGGCGCCGTGAACGTCCCGCTCGACCGGATCGGCGCCTCCCTGCCCGAGTTGCGCCGCGCCGCCGAGGACAAGGTGCTGCTGCTGGTCTGCGCCTCCGGCGCCCGCTCCGAGAACGCCGCCCGCACCCTCGCCGCGCACGGCGTCACCGCCATCGGCCTGGCCGGCGGCACCCGCTCGTGGGCGGCCGCCGGCCACGGCCTCGACCACCCCGCCGACGGCCGCCGGTCGGTGTGGGCGATGGAGCGGCAGGTCCGGCTCACCGCCGGCGCGTTGGTGCTGCTCGGCCTGCTCCTCGCCCTGCTGGTGCACCCGGCGTTCCAGCTGCTGTCCGCGGCGGTCGGCGCCGGACTCGCCTTCTCGGCGCTCACCGACACCTGCGGCATGGCCCTGGTCCTGGGCCGCCTCCCCTTCAACCGGCGCCGCTAGCCCGCCTCCTCTTCGTCCACATCCCGGAACGGTTTAATCCAGCATCCGGACACGGCTTGTCCTCGCCCGCCCCTCACCGACAGGATGCGGCCATGGCCCCCCTTCTCGTCTCGCGTCGTCACGTGGATCTGCTGCGTGTCTCGACCATGCTCTGTCGGGCCGACTCCTCCCGTACGCACGGCTGTTGATCCCCTGATCCGCCGCTCCTGACGCCGTACGGGCACCCGCGCGCCTCCCGCGCACCCCGAGCGCATCCGCTCGCCCCCCTCGCACGCTCCGTCCTTCCGCGCGCCGCGCCGCGCGCCGGACTCCGCCTGCCCTCCTCTCCGCGCCCCCGTGCCGGCGCCGCCCTCCCGCGGCGCCGGCACGCGGTGCGCCGCTGCTCCGACGAGGTCCCCCATGCCGGAAAACCCCCTGCTGCTCCACTGGTTCCTGCCCACCGGCGGGGACGGCCGCGACCCCGGCGGCGTCACCGCCGTACAAGGCCGCACCGGCGCCGCCACCCGGCGCCCCGCCGACGTCCCGTACCTGGCCCAGGTGGCCCGGGCGGCCGAGCAGGCCGGCTTCCATTCGCTGCTCACGCCCGTGGGGCTGGGCTGCGTGGACCCGTGGATCCTCTCCTCCGCACTCGCCCAGCACACGACGCGCATCGGCTTCCTCGTGGCCTTCCGGGCCGGCTTCGCCAGCCCCACGCTGCTCGCCCAGCAGGCCGACGCCTTCCGCCGGTTCGCCGGCGGACGGCTCGCACTGAACGTGGTCACCGGCGGCGATTCCGCCGAACAGCGGGCCTACGGGGACCTGTTGGCCCACGACGACCGCTACGCCCGCACCGACGAGGTGATGGCGGTGCTCCGGGACCTGCTGGACGGCAAGGCGGTGGACCACGACGGCGCCCACCTGCGGATCGAGGGCGCCCGGCTGTCCGGTCCCGAGCTGCGCCATCCCGTACCGCTCTACTTCGGCGGGGCCTCGCCCGCGGCCGAGGACGTCGCCGCCCGACGGGCCGACGTGCAGTTGCTCTGGGGCGAGCCGCCGCTCGCCGTCGCCGCGCGGGTCGACCGGGTGCGGGAGAAGGCCCGGGCCGCCGGGCGCCGCGTCCGCTTCGGGCTGCGGCTGCACGTCATCAGCCGGGACACGGCGGCCGAGGCCTGGGCGGAGGCCGACCGCATCCTGGCCGGTCTGGACCCGGAGGCCGTCCGGGCGAGCCAGGAGCGGTTCGCGCGCATGGACTCCACCGGGCAGGCGCGGATGACGGCGCTGCACGGCGGCGTCGCGGACGCCGCCCGGCTGACGGTGGCGCCGAACCTCTGGGCGGGCATCGGCCTGGTCCGCGAGGGCGCCGGGACGGCTCTGGTCGGCTCGCACGACGAGGTGGCCGCGCGGCTCGCCGAGTACCGGGCCCTGGGCATCGACGAGTTCGTCCTGTCCGGCTACCCGCACCTGGAGGAGGCGTACCGGGTCGGCGAGGAGGTCGCGCCGCGGCTGCGGGCGCTGACCGGACCGGCGGCCGGCGCATGACGGCACTCACGACGGAGGCCGGACCGGACCGGCGGCCGGCGGCCGCGGACCCGCGGCCCGGGGAGCCGGACGCACGCCCGGGCAGGCTGCGCGAGGCGCTGCGCTGGGGCGCGCTGCGGATCGTCGCCCTGGCCGTGCTCCTGGCCGCCTGGCAGGCGGTGGTCTCGGCCGGGGTGTGGCCGCGGGTGCTGGTGCCCTCGCCGGGCGAGGTGTGGCGGCAGTTCGTGCTCGCGTCCACCGTCCACGACGGGGTGCGCGGCGTCGGCGGCCACCTGCTGATCGAGCACCTCGGGGTGAGCCTGGGCCGGATCGGCACCGGTTCGGGGTACGCGGTGCTCGCCGGGGTCCCGCTGGGCCTGCTGATCGGTACGGTCCGGCCGGTGGCCGTCGTACTGGAGCCCGCGGTGACCTTCCTGCGGACGCTGCCGCCACTGGCGTACCTGTCCCTGCTGGTCATCTGGTTCGGCATCGACGAGGCCCCGAAGATCTGGCTGCTGGTGATCGCGGCGCTGCCGCCGATCGCCGCGGCCACGGCGGCCGCCGTGCGCACCGTCCCCGACCAGCTCGTGGAGGCCGCGCGGGCGCTGGGGTCGGGTCCGGTGTCGCTGCTGCTGTCGGTGCGGCTGCCCTCGGCGCTGCCCGAGATCCTCACCGGCGTCCGGATCGCCGTCGGCGTCGCGTACACCTCCGTCGTGGCGGCGGAGACGATCAACGGGGTGCCGGGCATCGGCGGCATGATCCGCGACGCGCAGCGCTACAACCAGACCGCGCTGGTGATCACCGGCATCCTCGCCATCGGCCTGTCGGGCATCGTCCTGGACGCCCTGCTGCGGTTGGTCGAGCGGCTCACCGTCCCGTGGCGCGGCCGCGCCTGACCGCGCCCCGCACCCACCCCCTCCCCTGCCCTCACCTCGCATCACCTCACCTCACTCACACCGGAGTACAGCCATGCCCGCATTCCCGTCCCGTCGGACCGTCCTGCTCGCCGCGGCGGTCGCGTTGACCGCCTCCACCACCGCCGCGTGCGGGGCCGGGGGCGGCGACGCGGGCGGCCGGACCACGGTCCGGATCGCCTACCAGGCCATACCCAATGCCGATCTCGTGGTGAAGAACCAGAAGCTGCTGGAGAAGGCGCTGCCCGACGTCGACGTGAAGTGGGTCAAGTTCGAGTCGGGCGGTGACGTCAACACGGCCGTCGTGGCCGGGGCGGTGGACCTGGGCCTGGCCGGTTCGAGCCCGGTCACCAAGGGGCTGTCCGCACCGCTGAACATCCCGTACAAGGTGGTGTGGATCCACGACCTCATCGGTGACAACGAGGCGCTGGTGGCCAAGCCGGGCATCGGCTCGGTGAAGGAGCTGGCCGGGAAGAAGGTGGCCACCCCCTTCGGCTCGACCGCCCACTACTCGCTGCTCGCCGCGCTCACCGCCGCGGGCGTCGACCCGTCCTCGGTGCGGACGATCGACCTGCAGCCGCAGGACGCGCTGGCCGCGTGGAAGCGCGGGGACATCGACGCCGCGTACGTGTGGACGCCCACGCTGAGCGAGCTGGCCAAGGACGGCAAGGTCCTCGTCAGCAGCCGGCAGCTGGCGCAGCAGGGCAAGCCGACCGCCGACCTGGGCGTGGTGACGGACGCGTTCGCCGCGAAGCACCCCGAGGTGGTGACCGCCTGGATCAAGGCGCAGGACCGCGCCGTCGCCCAGGCGCGCAACGCGCCCGACGAGGCCGCCCGGTCCATCGGCGCCGAGCTCGGGCTGCCGGCGGACGAGGCGAAGCGGCAGCTGTCGGAGCTGGTGCTGCTGAGCGCCGAGGAGCAGACCGGCCCCGACTACCTGGGGACGCCCGGCGCTCCGGGCAAGCTGGCCGCGAACCTGCACGACGCGGCGGTGTTCCTGAAGGGGCAGAAGGCGGTCGACGCGGTGCCGGACGAGGCCGCGTTCGGGCGGGCGCTCGCGGTGGAGGAGCTCGGCCGTGCCGCGAACTGAGGCCCCGGACGAGGACGCCGCGCTCGTCGATCTCGCGGGGGTGGCCGTCCGGTACGGGTCGGCCCGGCAGCGGCAGGTGACCGCGCTGGACGGCGTGGACCTGCGGATCCGGGCGGGCGAGTTCGTCGTGCTGGTCGGGCCGTCGGGCTGCGGGAAGACCAGTCTGCTGCGGGTGGTCGCGGGGTTCGAGCGGCCGTCCTCCGGGACGGCCCTGGTACGGGGCGGGGCTCCGCGGCCGGGCGCCGGCGCCGGGGTGGTGTTCCAGCAGCCGCGGCTGTTCCCGTGGCGCACGGTCGGCGGGAACCTCGGCTTCGCCCTGGCCCGGCACGGGGTGCCACGGGCCGAGCGGGCGGGGCGGATCGCGGAGCTGCTGGAGCGGGTCGGGCTCGCGGGGACGGCCGGGCGGCGCACCTGGGAGCTGTCGGGCGGCCAGCAGCAGCGGGTGGCGCTCGCCCGGGCGCTGGCCGGCGAGCCGGAACTGCTGCTGATGGACGAGCCGTTCGCGGCGCTGGACGCGCTGACCCGGGAGCGGCTCCAGGAGGAGGTCCGCGCCCTCGCCGGGCGGCTGGGCACGACGGTGCTGTTCGTGACGCACTCGGCGGAGGAGGCCGTGCTGCTGGGCTCCCGGGTCGTGGTGATGGCGGCGGGCCCCGGCCGGGTGGTGGCGGAACTGCCGGTGGACCTGGACCGGGGCCCGGGCACCGACGTGCCGGCGCTCCGCGGCTCCGCCGAGTTCGCCCGGCTGCGCGGCCGGCTGACGGAGCTGGTGCGGCTGCCCGGCGCCGCCGTCTGACCCGGGTCCGCCGCGCCGGCCCGGGGCGGGTCCGCGGCCGCCCGGGCCCGGCCGGCGGGGCGCCGGCTACCGCATGTCCGGCAGCGTCGCTCCCCCGGCCAGGGTGAGCGCGGTGTTGACCAGGCCGACGTGGCTGAACGCCTGCGGGAAGTTGCCGAGCTGGCGGCCGGCGATGGGGTCGTACTCCTCGGCGAGGAGGCCCACGTCGTTGCGGACGGAGAGCAGCCGCTCGAACAGCTCGCGCGCCTCCTTCTCCCGGCCGGTCAGGTACAGGGCGTCGGCCAGCCAGAACGAGCAGGCCAGGAAGGCGCCTTCGTCACCGGGCAGTCCGTCGACGGAGGGGCCTTCGGTGGTGTAGCGGCGGACCAGGCCGCTGCGGCCGAGATCGGCCTGGACGGCGTCGACCGTGCCGATGACCCTCGGGTCGTCGGGGGGCAGGAAGCCGACGCGCGGGATGAGCAGGGTCGCGGCGTCGAGCTCCTCGGAGCCGTAGTACTGGGTGAAGGTGTTGCGTTCGGGGTCGTAACCCTTCTCGCAGACCTCGCGGTGGACGTCGTCCCTTATGGTCCGCCAGCGCTCCAGGTCGCCGGGGACCGACGGGTCCCCTTCCAGGGTGCGGACGGCCCGGTCGGCGGCCACCCAGGCCATGACCTTGGAGTGGACGAAGTGGCGGCGCGGGCCGCGCACTTCCCACAGGCCCTCGTCGGGCCTGCGCCAGTTGCGCTCCAGGAAGTCGAGCAGGGCGAGTTGGAGCTGCCAGGCGTGCTTCTCGGCGGCCAGCCCCGCGGACCGGGCGAGGAAGAGGGAGTCGATGACCTCGCCGTACACGTCGAGCTGGAGCTGGTCCACGGCCGCGTTGCCGATGCGCACGGGCGCGGAGTCGGCGTACCCGCGCAGCCACGGCAGGTCGGTCTCGGGGATGCGGCGCTCGCCCGCGATGCCGTACATGATCTGGAGGTCGGCGGGGTCGCCCGCGACGGCCCGCAGCAGCCAGGCCCGCCAGGCGCGCGCCTCGTCGAGGAAGCCGGTGGCGAGCAGCGAGCCGAGGGTCAGGGTGGAGTCGCGCAGCCAGCAGTAGCGGTAGTCCCAGTTGCGGACGCCGCCGAGCTCCTCGGGGAGGGAGGTGGTGGCCGCGGCGGCGATGCCGCCGGTGGGGGCGTAGGTGAGGGCCTTGAGGGTGATCAGCGAGCGGACCACCGCTTCGCGGTGGGGGCCCCGGTAGGTGCACTGGGCGGTCCACTCCCGCCAGTCGGCGAGGCTGGAGTCGAGGGCGGCGTACGGGTCGATGGGGTCGGGGCGCGGCTCGTGCGAGGGGTGCCAGGTGAGGACGAAGGCGACGCGCTGGCCCGCGCCGACGGTGAACTCGGAGCGGGTGCTGTTGTCCTCGCCCCAGGTGCGCACGGGCGGTTCGCTGCGGAACCAGGCGGCGTCCGGTCCGGCGACGGCGACGCGGTCGCCGTCGATCCGCCGGACCCAGGGCACGACGTGTCCGTAGTCGAAGCGCAGCCGCAGGGTGCTGTGGACGGTGACCTCGCCGGAGATCCCTTCGACGATCCGGATCACGTCGGGTGCGGTGTCGCGTTGCGGCATGAAGTCGATGACCTTGACCGTGCCGCCCGCGGTCTCCCAGTACGACTCCAGGACCAGCGTGCCGTCCACGTACGCGCGGCGGGTGCAGCGCTCGTCGGGTGCGGCGCCGGCCGGGGCCAGGCGCCAGTGGCCGTTCTCCTCCTCGCCGAGGAGCTTCGCGAAGCACGCCGCCGAGTCGAAGCGCGGCAGGCACAGCCAGTCGATGGACCCGTCGCGGCCGACGAGCCCACTGGTCATCAGGTCGCCGATGAGTGCGTAGTCTTCGATGGGTTGTGTCATTGGTGCGCTCTTCCCGCGAATGCCCGGGGCCAATCAACCCGGGCCCCGGACACCCTCGGGCGCGCTATGGGGTACTCCGACGTGCTCAGTTCCGCACGAGGAGCGTGGCGCCCGCGAGGACCGCGCCGAGCGCGACGGCCGCGGCGCCGTGGGCGAGGCGGTGGGCGCGCAGGACGGGCAGGAAGCGGTCGGCGGCGTACCGGCCGGGGCCGGTGAGGGCGAGGGCCGCGGCGCCGACGGTGAGCAGCAGCTCGTACTCGATGCCCTCGGGGGCGAAGAAGGAGCCGGCTCCGTGGACGGCGATGGCGTTGATCATCGTGCCGACGATCGCGGCGCCGGCGAGCGGGGTGAGCAGTCCGGCGGCGAGGCCGAGGCCGCCGAGGGTCTCGGTGAGCCCGGCCAGGACGGCCATGGCGTCGCCGGCCGGGTAGCCGCTGGCGGTGAAGAAGCCGCCGGTGCCGCTGATGCCGCCGCCGCCGAACCAGCCGAAGAGCTTCTGGCTGCCGTGGGCCGCCATCGTCAGGCCGAGCACGACCCGCAGGAGCAGCAGGCCGGCGTCGTGGGCGGGGGTGGACGCGGAGGGGGAGGTGGGGGCGGCCGGTGCGGGGGCCTGCGGCTTCGTCGTGGTGACGGAGGGGCTGGTCATGGGGGTTCCTTCCGGTCGGGCGGTCCGCGAGCGGGGGACGGACTTTGTTCAAATTCGAACCGCCGACTGCCGACCCTAGCCACTGATTCAAATTGGAACAACCCGTGTAGGCTGGACCCATGGCTGAGACGAGATGGCTGAACGAGCGCGAAATGCGGGCCTGGGACGGATTCCTGGCCGCGTCGGCCCTGGTGAACCGGCGTCTCGACCAGCAGCTGAAGGACGATTCCGGGCTCTCGCACCCGCAGTACGAGATCCTCGTACGGCTCGCCGCGGCCCCCGGCGACGAACTGCGGATGACCGAGCTCGCCAACGGCCTGATCAACTCCAAGAGCGGGCTGACCTACCAGGTCACGCAGATGGAGAAGGCGGGGCTGGTCCGCCGCCGCAGCTGCCCCTCCGACGTGCGCGGCGTCTTCGCCGTCCTCACCGACGCGGGCCGCGCCCGGCTGGAGGAGGCCGCGCCCGGACACGTGGCCACGGTCCGCGAGATCCTCCTCGACGTCCTGACCCCGCAGCAGCTCGACGCGCTCGCGGACGGCCTCGGCGAGGTCGGGCGCCGGCTGCGCGGGCGCGCGGGATGAGCCGCCCCGATAGCGCGGGCGACGACCGGGTATAGGGGTGCCATGGACGGAACGGTGTGGTTGGTCGTGGCCGCGGTCGTCGCGGTCGCCCTCGCGATCGTCGCCGCGGTGCTGCTCGTACGGGTCTTCGCGGCGCGGCGGCTGCTGCTCGACGCCGGGATCCCGTTGCGCGACAAGGCGCTGTTCTGGGTCGCCGTCGTCTACACCGTCTCGCCCGTGGACCTGATCCCGGACCCGGTCTACCTGGACGACATCGGGGTGCTGCTGCTGGCCCTGCGCTCCCTGCACGCGGCCGCGGGGCGCCTGCCCGGCGGGGCGAAGGAGTCCGGACCGGCCTGACGGCGGCCCGGGCCGCACCGGGAACGGACGGCGGCGTGCGGCCCCGGATTCCGGGACCGCACGCCGTTCGCCCGCTCGGTACCTCGCGCGTCCGTCGCGCGCAGCCGTCGCTACTTGGGCATCAGGACGGTGTCGACGATGTAGACGGTGGCGTTGGCGGTGGGCACGTTGCCGCAGACCACGTTCGACGTGCCGTTGACCTTGTAGGCCTCGCCCGAACCGGCCGTGGTGAGCTTGGTCTTCTCCAGCGTGTCGAAGGAGCCGTTCTCCAGCTGCTTCGGCGTCAGCTTCTGACCCACGACGTGGTACGTCAGGATCTTGGTCAGCATCGCCTTGTCCGCCAGCACCTTGTCCAGGTCCGCCTTCGGGATCTTCGCGAACGCGTCGTTCGTCGGCGCGAACACCGTGATGTCCTTCGCGTTGTTCAGCGTGTCCACCAGACCCGCCTGCTTCACGGCCGCCACCAGCGTCGACAGCGCCGGGTTGTTCGACGCCGCCGTCGCCACCGGGTCCTTCGCCATCCCGTCGAACGACCCCGCACCCTCCGCCGGAACACCCGCACACGCCGCACCGAACGGCTTGTCCATCGCCATCGCCGGGTCCGACGAGGCCGGCTGCGAGGCCGAGCTGTCGGCCGTCTTGTCCGCGGCCGGGCCCGAGGTCGAGTCCTTGCCTGAGTCCGAGCAGGCCACGAGGGTGAAGGGCAGGACCGCCGCCGCGGCGACGGCTACGGCGGTGCGGCGGAAGTGCAGAGCGTTCATGAAGGTCGTTCTCCTTGGGAGTTGCGTGCTGTGCGTGACGCGGAGGAAGAAGAGGTCGGTGCGGCCGGTGGCGCCGGGGGCAGGGGTGCGGCCCCCGGGGCGGGCCGGCCGGAGGGAGGAGCGCGGGGGCGGGCTGCCGGCGGACCGCCGGTGGAGCGCCGCGCGGCCGGCGGACGCGCCGCTGCCGCGGGAGCCGGAGGACCGCCCGGCGGGGGTCCCCGACGCGACGGCGGCCGGCGCAGTGGGCCGCGTCGCGGCAGGGATCCCCCGACGGCACCAGCCGGTCTCGTCACCGGCTGTCGCGCCCTGGCCGCCACCCCGTACGACGGACAGGCGCCCGCTGGGTACGCGCAGCTGCCCGGTGCCGGGCGGCGCCGCCGGGGCGCTCGTCTCGATGGTGCTGCGCTCGATCCTCACGCCTGTACTTCGGCGCCGACGGCCCGGTGGATGGGTCCTTCAGCCGGACGAGTGAGATCCGGCTCGGTCGTTGACGCCCCGGCAGGCCCGCCGGACCGGCCTCAGCGGACCCCGCGCGGACGGAACTGCACGCTGATCCGAGGCCCCACGGCCCGCGCGGACTTGGGCACCGCGTGCTCCATGGTCCGCTGGCAGGAGCCGCCCATGACGACGAGGTCGCCGTGCCCGAGCGGCAGGCGCAGCAGGGTCGCACCGCCGTCCCGGGGGCGCAGGACGAGGTCGCGCGGGTCCCCGACGGAGACGATGGCGACCATGGTGTCCTCGGTCGAGGAGCGCCCCGTCCGGTCGCCGTGCCAGGCCACGCTGTCGCGGCCGTCGCGGTAGAGACACAGCCCGGCGGTGACGAAGGGCTCGCCGAGCTCGGGGGCGTAGTGGCGGCCCAGCGCCTCGCGCGCCTCGACGAGCACGGGGTGCGGTAGCGCGGCGCCCTCGCCGTAGAAGGAGAGCAGCCGGGGCACCTGGACCTCGCGCTCGTACATCTGGCGCTTCTCGGCCCGCCAGGGCACGTCGGCGGCCAGCCGTTCGAAGAGCAGGTCGGCCCCGGCCAGCCAGCCGGGCAGGTGGTCGACCCAGGCGCCGGCGCCGAGCACGGTGCGCCGCAGCCCGCCGAGGGGGCCGAGCCGGATCTCGTCGCCCTGGTCGAAGAGGGAGCCCTGGAGGCCCTGGACCGCGTGCATGGATCCAGCCTAACCCCACAACCGAACACCTGCTCGAATCGCGGGCCGTGGCGGCGCCCGGCCGGGGCCCCGAAGACCGGGGCGCCCGCCCTCGGCGGTCTCCGTCAGTGACCGCGCAGCGACTCGATCTCCCGGCGCTCGCGCTTCGTCGGCCGCCCGGCACCCCGGTCCCGGATGCCCACCACGGCCGCCTCGACGGGAGTCGGGGGCGGCGGGCTGTTGTCGATGAAGCATTCCGCCGCGACCGGGGCGCCGACGCGCTTGGAAACGGGCCGGCGGACCACGACGATCCGCTCCCGTCCCGCGTGGAAGAGCCGCACCTCGTCACCGGCGCGCACCGGCTGCGCCGGCTTCGCGCGGTCCCCGTTGACCTTCACGTGGCCCGCCCGGCAGGCGGTCGCCGCGGTCGAGCGGGTCTTCGTCAGGCGTACGGACCAGATCCACGCGTCCACCCGCACCGTGCCCGTTTCCGTTACCTCTTCAGCCATGCCCCGACTTTAGCGAGGCCGGCGGGTAACACCGGAATGCCTTTTGGCGGATGCAACAAATACCCTGGCATCTGCCATGTAGGTTATACGAAAGGAATTGCAAATGCGGGACAAGTGCCCCTACCTTGTCGCTCATGCAGTCCTACACCATCGGACAGGCGGCTCGCCTGCTGGGCGTCAGCCCGGACACCGCGCGCCGTTGGGCCGACGCCGGCCGCGTCGCGACCCATCGCGATGAAGGCGGTCGTCGCCTGATCGACGGCCGCGACCTCGCCGCCTTCTCCGTCGAGGTCGGGCAGGGCGCCCACGCCGAGGACGGTGAGCCGTACACGTCGGCGCGCAACGCCTTTCCCGGCATCGTCACCGCCGTCACGCTCGGCGAGGTGGCCGCCCAGGTGGAAATCCAGGCCGGTCCCCACCGCCTGGTCTCCCTGCTCACCCGGGAGGCCGTCGACGAGCTCGGCCTGGAGGTCGGCATGCAGGCCACCGCCCGCGTGAAGTCCACCAGCGTGCACATCGACCGCACCTGACGCCGGGCGGTCCGCCCGTCCGCCGCCCGCGGTCCCGCTCCGCGCCCGGCGCCCGCACCCGTTCCACCCCACGTCCCCACCCGCTCCGCCCGTCACCGGCGCGGGTCACCATCGCGCGGACCGGCATCCGGCCGGCCGCCGACCCGACCGAGGAGCAACAGCCCATGTCCCCCATCCTGACCGGCCGCCGTGCCGCCGCCGTCGCCCTGACCGCCCTGCTCGTCCCGCTGGCCGCGTGCGGCAGCGGCGAGGACAAGCCCGCCGCCGACGCCTCCGCATCGGCTTCCGCGCCGGCCTCGGCCGAGCCCAAGGCGGCCAACCTGACCGTCCTCGCCGCCTCTTCCCTGACCGACGTCTTCAAGACCGCGGGCGCCGCGTACGAGAAGGCCCACCCGGGCACGAAGGTCACCTTCTCCTTCGCCGGCTCGCAGGAGCTCGCCGCCCAGGTGAAGCAGGGCGCCCCGGCCGACGCGCTGGTCACCGCCGACACCAAGACCATGGACGGCCTGACGGCGGAGACCGGCACCCCCGCGATCATCGCCAAGAACCGCCTGGTCATAGCCGCCGGCAAGGGCAACCCGTTCAAGATCGACGAGCTGAAGGACCTGGCCGACACCAAGCTCAAGGTCGTCCTCGCCGCGCCCGAGGTCCCCGTCGGCCGCTACAGCAAGGAGATCCTGGACAAGCAGGCCGTCACGGTGAAGCCGGTCTCCCAGGAGCCCAACGTGCGCGCCGTGCTGAGCAAGGTCGAGCTGGGCGAGGCCGACGCCGGCCTCGTCTACAAGACCGACTCCGCCAAGTCCGGCGACAAGGTCGTCTCCGTGGACATCCCCGACGAGCAGAACGCGGTGGCCTCCTACCCGGCCGCCACGCTGAAGGGGTCCAAGAACACCGAGGCCGCCGCCGCGTTCGTGACCTGGCTGAGCAGCCCCGAGGCCCAGAAGATCCTCCAGGACGCGGGCTTCCAGAAGGCCTGACCGCACGCGGGCGCCGAGGGGGCGGACCGGTCCGGGGGACGGGCCGCCCCCTCGGCGTCCCGGCGTCCGCGCTCCGGCCGCCGTACGCTCCACCCGCCGCACCGACCCCTCCTCCAGGACGCCCACATGAGCAGACCCCGCACCCGCACCCGGCTCCCCGTGACCTTGGCGCTGCCGGCGCTGCTCGCCGTCGCGTTCCTGCTGCTGCCGCTCGTCGGCATCCTCACCCGTACGCAGTGGAGCGAGCTCGGCACGCACCTCACCAGCCCCGCCGTAGTCGAGGCCCTGCGGCTGTCGCTGGTCGTGTCGCTGTGGGCCCTCGGGCTGTCGCTGGTCCTCGGCGTGCCGCTCGCCTGGCTGCTGGCGCGCGTCGAGTTCAAGGGCAAGGTCTTCGTCCGCTCGCTCGTCCTGCTCCCGATGGTGCTGCCGCCGACGGTCGGCGGCGTCGCCCTGCTGCTGGGCTTCGGCCGGCGCGGGCTCATCGGGCCCTGGCTGGAGGGCACCTTCGGGATCACCCTGCCGTTCCACACCTCGGGCGCCGTCGTCGCCGCCACCTTCGTGGCCATGCCCTTCCTCGTGATCAGCCTGGAGGGCGCCCTCGGCGGCCTCAAGCAGAGCTACGAGGAGACCGCATCCTCCCTGGGCGCGCCGCCGCTGCGGGTCTTCCTCACCGTGACGCTGCCCATGGTCGCCCCGGGCCTGATCGCCGGCGCCGCCCTGACCTGGGCCCGCGCGCTCGGCGAGTTCGGCGCGACCATCACCTTCGCGGGCAACCTCCCGGGCACCACCCAGACCCTGCCGCTCCAGGTGTACCTGCTGCTCCAGGACCAGCCCGAAGCGGCCACCTCCGTCTCCCTGTTGCTGCTCGCGATCGCCATGGCCGTACTGATCGCCCTGCGCGGCCGGTGGACGGGCACCCCCGTCGCCCGCACCGCGGAGGCGCCGAAGCCGGCCGAGGAGCCCGCAGCCTCGGCGGTCGGGAAGGGGCCGGCCGACGGCGGCGCCGACGCGCCGGCCCCGTCGGACGGGGCCGGGCGCTGGCCGCTGCACACCACGGTCACCGGGTTCAACCAGCTCACCCTGGAAGCCGAACCGGGCACCACCATCGCCGTCGTCGGCGAGAACGGCGCCGGCAAGACGACCCTGCTGCGCGCCCTGCTCGGCCTGACCCCGCGGGCCCACGCCGAACTCCGGCTCGGCGACACCGACGTGACCGCGCTGCCGCCGCACCGGCGCCAGGTGGCCTGGGTCCCGCAGGACGGCGCCCTGTTCCCGCACCTGAGCGCCCTGGCCAACACCGCGTACGGACTGCGCGCGCGCAAGGTCCCGCGCGCCGAGGCCCGCCGCGAGGCCCAGGCCTGGCTGGACCGGCTCGGCGTCGGACACCTCTCCGGGCGCAAGCCCGCCCAGTTGTCCGGCGGGCAGGCCCAGCGGGTGGCCCTGGCCCGGGCGCTCGCCGCCCGGCCCCGGCTGCTCCTGCTGGACGAGCCGCTCGCCGCCCTCGACCAGACGACGCGGGCCCGTGTCCGGCACACGCTGCGCACGCACCTGGCGGGCTTCGGCGGGGTCTGCCTCATCGTCACGCACGACCCGGTCGAGGCGGTGTCGCTGGCCGACCGGGTCCTCGTACTGGCCGACGGCCGGACCCTCCAGGACGCGCCGCCCGCCGAGGTCACCCGCCACCCGCGTTCCCCCTGGGTGGCCCGGATGCTGGGCCGCAACGCCTGGCCCGGCACCGCGTCGGCGGACGGCCTCGCCCTGGACGCCGGGGGCCGCCTCGTCGTCGCCGAGTCCCTGCCCGAGGGCGCGCACGCCCTCGCGATCATCGCCCCGGAGGCGGTCGCGCTGCACCGGGACCGGCCGGCCGGCAGTCCGCGCAACGTGTGGCGGGGCACCGTACGGGAGATCACCGCGGTCGGCAGCCGGCTGCGCGTGCTGGTCGCCTCCCCCGGCGTGCCCGACCTGGTCTCGGAGATCACCCCGGAGGCCGCCACCGAACTGGGCATCGTCGACGGCGCCGAGGTGTGGACCAGTGTGAAGGCCACCGAGATCGCGCTCGTCCGGCTGTAGCCGGACGCGGCGGCTTGTCATACGCCCCCGCGACCTGGCCCGGATCCTCCTCGACGGTACGGCGGCCCGGGCCGTGTCGTCGACGTCCTGTCTGACCGGCGGGCGGACGGCACGACGTTCACGACACTCCCTGGCCCGGGCGTCCGGGCGGGTGGACGGCGAGCCAGTCGCGGCCGGGGGGCGGGAAGGCGTCGGCGCCCACCAGCGGGCGGGTGCCGCGGGCGGTCGTGAGGCCGAGCACGCCCTCGGACCGGCCGGCGGCGAACCGCGGCGCCCCGATGGTGATCACGGCGGCCCCCTTGCCGGTGGTGCGCCGGAACTCCGCCAGGTAGCGGGCCGTCAGCGCCTCTTCTTTGCGGTCCACCGTGCCCTCCGCGTGACGGCGTACGACGGCCAGCGCACCGGTGGCCGGCTCCCGGGCCGCCTCGGCCAGCGCCCGCCGCAGGGTGCGCAGCCGCTCCAGGCCGCCCCCGTCGAGGGTGCGGCGGGCGGTGTCGAGCGGCACGAACCGTACGCCCCGGTACCGGAACGGCAGCCGCTCGGCCCCCGTCACCACGAGGTCCGCCCCGGCCGCCGGCCCGCCGGCGGGGTCCACGGCGAAGCGCCACGGCCGGGCGCGGACCTCGGCCGCGGTGGCCACCAGCGGGTCCGGGCCGGCCGCGTCCGGGACCGCCGGGCCGGTGGCGGGGGTACGGGCGCCCAGGGTGTCCAGCAGCAGCCGGCCCGGACGGCCGCCCCCGGCCGCCGAAAGGCGGGTGACGGTCAGCGGCTGCTGCGCGGTAACCGGCAGCGGCAGCGTGAGCTCCCGCCAGCCGGTCCAGTCGGCGGCGGGCCCGCGCAGGGTCAGGGCGGTCCCGTCGGCGTCGGTGAGCTCCACGGCCGGCCGGGCCCCGGAGCCGTCCCCGCGCGCCCAGAGGGTCAGGGCGCGGGTCGACTCGGGTACGGGCAGCGGCCGGGGTGGCGTCGCCGTGACCGCGGCCCCGCCCGCCGCGCGCAGATCCAGTCCGAGGCCCGGCCCGGGGTGTCCCTCGGCGGGGGCCGTGTCGCGGCCGGTCCAGGCCGCGGCGTCGGAGAGGTCCGCGAGGGGCAGGGTGACCAGGCCGACGCCGAGGGCCAGTTCGGTGGCGGCGCCGGTGGCCCGGACGGTGGCGCGCAGCCGGCCGGTGGCGCGCGGGACGAGGGCGGTGACGGTGAAGCCGCCCCGGCCGTCGTCCGCGACCCGCCAGCGCGACCGGTCGAACCGCAGGTCCACGTCGCGGGGTTCGACGGGGGCGGCGGCCCCTTGGTCGTCGCGGCCGGCCAGGACGAACCGGGCGCTCTCGCCCGCTTCGGCGAGGCCGACCCGCTCCGGTACGGGGCGCAGCCGGGTCAGTGGGCCCAGTACGTCCAGGCGCAGGGCGCCCTGCGCGGTCCCGACCCGGGCCGAGGCGGTGACGCCGCCGCGCCGCCCCGCGCCGGCCGTCGCGTCCCGGGCGCCGGCGGCGCGGGCGGGGCCGTCGCCGGGTGCCCGGAACACCCCGTCCGGGCCGATCCGGCCGGCCGTGGCGGACCATCGGGGCGCGCCGGGGGCGGGGCCGAGCGCGGTGTCGTAGGCGGTGGCGGTGAGGGTGCGGGCCAGGCCGGGGAAAACGTGGACGGCGCCGCCGAGGGCCTCGACGCGGACCCCGGCGGGCCGGCCCGGGCCGGCGGGCGCGGTGAGGACCAGGCCGTTGGCGACCGGGCGCAGCGCCCCGTCCGAGGGGGCGTTCTCCAGGACCGGGGCCGGCGCCCCGCTGATCGCGGCGAGCAGCGTGGTGGAGCCGCCGCCGTCGAGGTTGAGCGCGTCGCGGGCGCCGTTGCGGTGCATCAGCCGGCCCAGGGCGCTCAGGGTGAGGCCGCCGCTGTCGCGCTGCCGGCCGTCCACGGTCAGGATGCGCAGCCGGTGCCCGTCGCCCGCGAATCCGACCGCGGTGCGCGGGGCCGACGTGTCGTTCGGGGCGCCGTCGTGGTTCTGCGGGACCCCGGCCACGACCAGCGGCTCCCGGCCGCCGACGGCGGTGAGCGGAGCCGGTCCGGCGTCGGGGGCGGGCCGGGCGTCCACGGCCACCGGGTCGCCGGGGCGCAGGGCGGCGAGTTCGGCCGCGGCCGGGCCGGCGGCGACCAGCAGCGTGGTGCCGGGGGCGGGTCTCGGGGGCCGAGCGGGGCCGCGGAGCGGCGCGGCGGAGGTGGTCCGGCCGTCGCGGACCTCGGCGGTGGCGGCGCCGACCTGGACGGGGATCTCGGCCCCGGCCCAGTCGGCGGTGTAGGCGGCGATGCCCCCGGCGGCCGGCCGCACGGTGTTGTAGCCGGTGAGCGGGCGTACGGCGCCGCCGGGCAGGGTGACCCGGCCGGTCAGGCCGATCCGCAGGACGCGGCCGGCTCCCGCTGCGCCGAAGCCGACCGCCCGGCCCGCCCCGGGCGTCGCGGCGTGCAGCAGCCGCCCGTCCCGCATCCCGGGGCCGAGCGGGGCGCCCGTGCCGCGGATGTCGAAGAAGTCCCCGTTCACGGCGGCGACCACGCGCCGGCCGGGCCCGGCCGGGTGGCGGGCGGCGGCCTCGGCGACGGTGGCGGCGCCGTGGCCGCCGAGGTACTCGGCGCGCACGTCGGAGGTGCCCCCGAGGTCGACGACGAGCTCGTCGATCCGCAGCCAGCGGTCGGCTTCGAGGCGGTCGTAGGACTCCAGCCGGACGCCCGCGGCCACCTGACGGCCGGTCCGGGCGGTCTCGATGCCGTCGTCGGCACCGGAGCCGACGGCGGCAGCGGCACCGGCATCGACGGCGGCGGCAGCGCCGGCGACGGCCGGCGGGCCCGCGCCGGGCGCCGCGTCGACGGCCGGGGCGCCGGCGAGGAGCGCGCAGAGCGCGACGGCGAGGACGGTACGGGCGGAGCGGACCGTCCGGACGGAGGGCGCGGGCGGCGCGGACCGGAAGGAGAGGGCGGGGAGCGGCGGGCGCGGGGTCGGCACCGGGGCAGGATGGTCCGTCAGGCCCCGCGCCGGGGGCCGGGACCCGGAGCGGACCCGCGGATTCAGCCGTTCGGGCGGCGCCGGACGGCAACGGCGCGGCGTTCGGCGGCGCCCTGTGTTCCGGTGTGCCCCGCACGTCCGCGGGCGCCGTTGCCCCCCTCCGTGCCGCCGGGCCCGGCGACCGTCCCGACCGCTGTCCGGCGCGGCGCCCCGACGGGCGGGCTCATGCTCCGGGGGCGTCGGCGGGGGCTTCCGCGGCGGCGACGGCGAACTCGCACCACACGCTCTTCCCGTCGCCCCGGGGCTCCACTCCCCACGCGTCGGCCAGCCGGTCCACCAGCAGCAGGCCCCGCCCCGACTCCTCCCAGTCCCCCGCGTCGCGCGGCCGGGGCAGGGCGCTGTCGGTGTCCTCGACCTCGATCCGCAGCCGGCCCTGTGCGGTGAGCCGTACGCTGACCAGGGCCCCGCCGTCGGTGTGCACCAGGGCGTTGGTCATCAGCTCGTCGGCCGCGAGCTCGATCTCGTCGGCCCGCTCTCCGGCGCCCCAGGCCTGCACGGCGGCTCGGATCAGGTGCCGGACGGCTCCCGGAGCGTCCATGTCCCCCGGGTCCAGCCGGTGGCGCAGCGGGCCGCCGCCGCGCGCGTCGGGGGTCCCGCGGCGGCGCAGCAGGAGCAGGGCCATGTCGTCCCCGCCGCCCGCGTCGCCGACGAGGTCGCACAGCACGTCGGCGAGTTCCTCCACGTCCGCCGGTCCGTCGCGGAAGACCTCCATCACCTCGCGCGTGCCGGCGTCCGGGTCGGGCGGGACGTCCGGGTCCGCCCCGGGGCGTTCGGTCAGGCCGTCGGTGCACAGCAACAGGGTGTCGCCGGGGTGCAGTTCGAGGCGGGTGACCGGGTAGCCGGAGCGGAACGCCGGCCCCTCGCCCGCGGGCAGGCCCAGCGGGAGGCCGCCCGCCACCTGGACGCGGTGGCAACTGCCGTCCCCGCGCCGCACGAGCGGGTCGATGTGTCCGGCGCGCACCATGGCGAGCATCCCGCTGACCAGGTCCACTTCGGCGTACGCGCAGGTGGCGAAGCGTTCCGTCTCCAGGTCGCGCAGGAAGGCCGAGGCCCGCTCCATCGCCGCGCCGGGGGTGTGGCCCTCGCTGATGTAGGCGCGCAGGACGATCCGCAGCTGGCCCATGACCGCGGCCGCGTCCGTGTCGTGCCCCTCCACGTCGCCGATCATCACCCCGACGCGGCCCTCGCCGAGCGGGATGACGTCGTACCAGTCCCCGCCGATGTCCCGTCCCATGCGCGCCGCCCGGTACCGTACGGCGATCCGCGCGCCCGGCACCTCCGGGATGCGCCGGGGCAGCATGGCCCGCTGGAGCCCTTCGGCGAGGTCGTGCTCCTGCGCGAAGAGGATGGCGCGCTGGAGGCTCTGCGCGATGCCGCTGCCGAGCGCCATCAGGACGTTGCGCTCCTCGGCGGTGAAGTCGCCGTCGCGCGTGTAGAGGAGGCCGAGCGCGCCGACCGGACGGCCCTGGGCGATCAGGGGCAGGTAGACCCCGCTGCGGACGGCCAGCGGTTCGATGTACGGCCACAGCAGCGGGTAGCGGCGCTGGAACTCCTCCCGCGAGGCGAGGTAGACGGGTTGCAGGGTGCGCACCGCTTCGCTCATCGGGAAGGCCGCGTCGATCCGGGTGTACTCGATCTCCGGTACGTACGAACCGAGCTGGCCCTCCGCGACCAGGTGGATGCGGCCTCCGTCGACGATGCCCAGCATGACGCTGACCGCACCGAGGTGCCCGAGCGCCTCGGGGTCCTTGAGGGTGTCGGTGACGTCGTTGACCGTACGGGCGTGGGCCAGGATGGCGGTGGTCCGCTCGACCACGCCCGTCAGCCGGCGCCGCCCCTCGTCCCGCTCGCCCGCGGCTCCGGGCTCGCCCGGGTCGTGGGCGGCGTCGCGCACGATGCCGATGACGCGGTACGGGCGCCCGGTCCGGTCCCGCAGGATGTGTCCCTGGAAGTGGGTCCAGGCCGGGGAGCCGTCGCGGCGGCGGCTGCGGACGTAGGCCCCGTAGTGGCTGCGGCCGTCCTTGAGGGCCTGCGCGACCCGCGAGTCGAGCCGGGCCTCCTCGGCGGGAGCGATGCGCAGCCGGAGTCCGGCGGGGGTGCCGGAGAACTCCTCGGGGCGCAGTTCGACGACCTCAAGCGCGGTCGGGTCCAGGTGCATCCGTCCGCTGTCGAGGTCCCAGTCGAAGGTGCCCATGCGGTTGAGCGCGAGGCTCGTGTCGGGCCGCGCGGGCCAGTCGACCTCGGGATTCTCGCCCCTGTGACCCATGGAGCAAGGATCTCACTCTCCCCGTGCCGTGTCCCAGCGGACCGGCGGACGGGGCGCGGTGGGCGCTCCGGGGCGCTGGAGCACGCCCGGATGTCCCCCCGATCCCGCCACCCCACCACCGCTCGGACATCATCGCAGGTCAGAGCCCTCTTATGGGTAATGACAACGGTCCCCGTTGCAGCCTTTGCCGAACGCGCCGGGGTGCGCTTCACTTCACGCGACGGATCCGAACACGCGGGTCCGCACACGGGTGACGCGACGAGACGGGGGACTCCATGAGCGGGCAGGTCCACGCGCACGACGACGCCGGCCGCGGACAGGGCGCCGACCACGGGCGGGTCCGCGACCACGACGGCGACGGCGGCCGGGGCGGTGCGCACGGCCACGACGGCGGCCGGGGCGCCGGCGGCCACGGGCACGACCACGGGCCCGGCGGTCACGGCCACGGGGTCTCGGCCGACGCCGACCGGCGCTGGCTGGCCATCGCCCTCGGCCTGATCGGCGCCTTCATGGCCGTCGAGGTGGTCATCGGGGTGATGGCGCACTCGCTGGCGCTGATCTCCGACGCCGCCCACATGCTCACCGACGCCGTCTCGATCGTCCTCGCCCTGATCGCGATGCGGCTGGCCGCCCGCCCGGCGCGCGGCGGGTTCACGTTCGGCCTCAAGCGAGCGGAGATCCTCTCCGCGCAGGCCAACGGCCTGACCCTGCTCCTGCTGGCGGTCTGGCTGGCGTACGAGGCCGTGCGCCGGCTGGTGGACCCGCCGCCGGTGGAGGGCGGGCTGGTGCTGGTGACCGCGCTCGCGGGCATCGTCGTCAACGTGGCGGCGGCCTGGTGCATCTCCCGCGCGAACCGCTCGTCCCTGGCCGTCGAGGGCGCCTACCAGCACATCCTGAACGACCTCTTCGCCTTCATCGGGACGGCCGTCGCCGGTCTGATCGTGCTGACCACCGGCTTCCGGCAGGCCGACGCGATCGCCACGCTCGTGGTGGTGGTCCTCATGGTCAAGGCCGGGTACGGGCTGGTCCGCGACTCCGGCCGAATCTTCCTGGAGGCCGCTCCCGCACACCTGGACCCGGACGCGGTCGGCGACCGCCTCGTCGGGCACCCGCCGGTGGCCGAGGTGCACGACCTCCACATCTGGACGATCACTTCCGGCCAGGCGGCGCTCTCCGCGCACGTCCTCGTCGAGCCGGCCGGGGACTGCCACGCCGTCCGCCGCGAGCTGGAGCGGCTCCTGGACGAGGAGTA
This sequence comes from Streptomyces subrutilus, assembly GCF_008704535.1. Taxonomy (NCBI): domain Bacteria; kingdom Bacillati; phylum Actinomycetota; class Actinomycetes; order Kitasatosporales; family Streptomycetaceae; genus Streptomyces; species Streptomyces subrutilus. The sequence goes on along the minus strand of NZ_CP023701.1, from coordinate 6,630,220 downwards.
CGGGATCACGCACACCACCCTCCAGGTGGACCACACCCAGGAGTCCCTGCTCACGGTGGGCCGCGCCGGCGAGGACCCGGACGACCCGCACTGCGCGGACGCCCACGGCCCGGTCCACCGGCAGGGCCCGCACGCCCACTGAACCCCGACGCCCCGGCCCGCGCCCGCCCGCCGTCCGTCGGTCGGCCCCGCGCTGGAAACGCCCGGACCGGGGCATACATCCCTCATGACGCACAAGCGCAGTGCCGGGCTCCTCCTCTTCCGCCGCACCGACGACCGGGACGGCCCCGGCGTCGAGGTCCTGCTCGGGCACATGGGCGGCCCGCTCTGGGCCGGGCGGGACGAGGGCGGCTGGGGCATTCCCAAGGGCGAGTACGGACCGGAGGAGACCCCCCGGGACGCCGCCCGCCGGGAGTTCACCGAGGAGATCGGGCTGCCGCCGCCGGAGGGTCCGTACGAACCGCTCGGCGAGGTGCGGCTGACCAGCGGGAAACTGGTGACCATCTGGGCGGTCGAAGCGGACCTCGATCCCGCCCTCATGGTGCCCGGGACCTTCTCGATGGAATGGCCGCCGCACTCGGGCCGGGTGGAGGAGTTCCCGGAGCTGGACCGGGTCGCCTGGTTCGCTCCCGCAATGGCCGAAAAGAAACTGATCCGCTCTCAGATCCCGTTTCTGGAAAGGCTGTTGGTGCACGTCAAGGGTTGACCCGACCTTTACTTGCCAACAAACCCCATCCGCATGGACATTGCACCTATGACGAACGTCGTGCTGGTGGGAACCCTGGACACCAAGGGTGAAGAGTACGGCTGGCTGCGCGAGAGGCTGCTGCGCGCCGGCGTCGAGGTCCTGATGGTCGACTCGGGCATCATGGGCGACCCCCGCGTGCCCGCCGACGTGCCGCGGGACGCGGTGGCCCGGGCCGCCGGGACGGAACTGTCCGCACTGCGCGCGGCCGCCGACCGGGGCGCGGCCGTGACCGCGATGGCCCGGGGCGCCGAGGCGACCCTGCTGAGGCTGCACTCCGAGGGCCGACTGCACGGGGTCCTGGCGATCGGCGGCAGCGGCGGCACCTCCATCGCCACCCGGGCGATGCGGGCCCTGCCGTTGGGCGTACCCAAACTGATGGTCTCGTCCATGGCGTCCGGGGACGTCGCCCGGTACGTGGGCTCCTCGGACATCACGATGATGTACAGCGTCGTGGACATAGCGGGGATCAACGCGGTCTCCGCGCCCGTCCTCGCCAATGCCGTGGAGGCCGTCGCCGGGATGGCCCGGGCCTTCGCCCTAGCCGCCCCGGACCGCCGCCGCCCGGGGCGCGTCCGGGCGGACCGGCTCGGCGCGGGCACCCGTCCGATGATCGCCGCGAGCACGGCCGGGGTGACGACGGCCGGCGTGGACGCGGCCCGGGAGCGGCTGACCGAACTCGGCTACGAGGTGCTCGTCTTCCACTCCAGCGGCGCCGGCGGCCGCACCCTGGAGAGCCTGGCCGGGCAGGGCACCTTCGCCGGGGTCCTGGACCTCACGCTCAGCGAGATCGCCGACGACCTGTGCGGGGGCATCCTCACGGCCGGCCCCGACCGGCTCAGCGCCGCGGGCCGCGCCGGGGTGCCGCAGGTGGTGAGCCTCGGGGCGCTGGACATGGTCAAGTTCGGTCCGCCGCAGACCCTGCCGGAGCGGGCCCGCTACCGCCGCGTGCGCGCACACAACCCGTCCATCACGGTGATCCGCACGACCGAGGCCGAGTGCGCCGAGCTCGGCCGCAGGGTGGCCGCCAAACTCCGCGCCGCCACCGGCCCCACCGCCGTCTGCGTCCCGCTGCGCGGACTGTCCACGCTGGGCGCGCCCGGCGGCCCGTACCACGACCCCCGCGCGGACCGGGCGCTGTTCACCGCCCTGCGCGACGGGCTGCGGGGCAGCGCGGCGCGGCTGTACGACTACGACACCCACATCAACGACCCGGCGTTCGGACGGGCTGCGGCCGACCGGCTGCACGCCATGATCGGAGCCCTGTCGGCCGCCGCCTGAACCGGCCCCGTACCGGGCAACCGGCCGCGGCGGATCGCGCGTCCCGGTGGGTGCCCGGTCGCCGGCCGGGCGGCCCGGGGCGCGGACGCCGGCGGCTACCCGGCGAGGGCCGGGGTCCGGGCCGCGTCGCCCGGGCGGCGTGCGGGCGCGGTGGGGTTCACGTACCGCTGCCGCCCGTGGCGGGGCGGGCGGCGGGCAGCCGGATCACCGCGCGGCCGGCGTCCAGGTCCACGCGGGAGTGGGGCGGTGCGCCGTCCTCCTCGTCGTCGCGCATGACGAGGGCGCTCTGCCGCTCCTTCAGTTCGTTCTGCTTGCCCGGCGAGAAGCTGGCGTGCAGCTGCTCGAAGCCGGTGGAGGAGATCTGTCCCTGCCGTCCGTTCCACCGCCAGGGCAGCAGCCCCGCACGGCCCGCGCGGACCAGTGCCAGGTCGAGGAAGGCCATGGCGGTGAGGATCAGCGCCAGACCCGGGAGCGTCATGAAGATGACAAAGCCCATGGACCGACCCTAGCCGACCGGGCCGTCCGGGTGAAGGTTGGCCGGTGCCGGCCGTTCCTTCGGCCAGGACGGTCCGAGCCGTCCGGCCGAGGCGCGGGGGGTCCCCGCGCTGGTTGACTCGCATGCGTTGACGAGGGCGTTCAGGACGCCTCCGGCACCCCTGCGTGCCACGTTCCAGCCGGCGACACACCCCAACCGGAACGTGGCCGTCCCGCACGGATGCCACGTCCACGCGGGAGGCCCGCAGCCGCTTTGGGGAGTGGCTGCGGGCCGCTTCGCCGTCTTCGGCCGACGTCCGCGGGGCCGCCGGGAGGGTGCTCAGCCGTGTCGGCCCGCGGCGCTCCAGGCCGTCGTCAGCCCGTCCAGCCACGCGGGCGGCAGTTCCGCGGCGTCCCACTCCTGGCGCAGTCGCCCCGGCGCGGCGACGAGCCGTTCCAGCACGGCGATGCCCGCGGCGGAGTGCAGCAGCGAGTAGCGGCCGTGCACGGTGATGGCGCTGTCCGGGCCGAAGGCCGCGAACAGCCCTTCCAGCCGGGCCCGGTGGACCGCGGCGAACCGCGTCAGCAGGACCGCGTACCCGGCCCGCTGCCGCGGGCTCATCGTGGCCAGGACCGCGCCGAGCACCTCCTCCGTCACCTCCGGATCGAGCTCCGAGTCGGAGGCGAACGACAGGTACAGCGGGGTGAGGGCCACCCGCGTCCGCTCCACCTCCATGCGGCGGGCCGGCGGGTGCTCCCCGGCCGTCCCGTCCTGTTCGTCCGCACCCACGACCCCCAGCAGGGTCCGCTCGGCGACGGCGCCCAGCTCGTCCAGCAGGCCCGCGGCGCCGTCGAGCCAGCCCGACTCGTACGCCTCGCCCTTGTCGCCCGGAGCGCTTCGGGCGCGCTCGCCCAGCTCCTCGTACGCGAGGGCCAGCGCGCCCGCCTCGACGAGTCCGATCAGCTCCCGGGCGTCCCCGCCGGGGACCCCCGCCCGGGCCAGGAGCTGCAGCAGCGTCGCCCTCGTGGCCTCGACACCGGTCTCGTCCCGCCACTGCCGTCCCTCGCCGGCCGCGCTCATCGGGTCCTCCTCATCGCTCGGGTCGTGCGGTTTATACAACGACATCGCTCCTCGACGCTCCAACGCGCCACACTCGTCCTGCGCTCCCCCGCAGCACAACCCCGTGGCGGTGCGAACGACACGGTGGCGGGGGCCGGACCGGGTACGGGAGGGGGCCGGATCTCCCGCCGTCCCGGCGGCGGGGCCGATGACCTAAGGTTCACCGGGGGCCACGTGGCCCCCTTGAGAGGGATGTGCGCCGTGGCTGATGAGAACGTTTCGGATCGCCTGACCGGCCTGTTGTCCGTCGGTGGCGAGGACCTGGCCGCCGTGTGGGCGGACAAGGTCACCGGTTCGCTCGGCGGCCGCGTCAGCCGGGCCGAGGTACAGAGCGAGCTGCAGGAGCTGTACACCGCACTGGTCGCCGCCCTGGGCAGCGGCAGCCTGGACGCGCGCGGAGAGGCCTTCGGCGAGGTCCGGGCGCTGCTGATGGAGCTGTCGCGGACCCGCGCCCGGCAGGGGTTCAGCCCGACCGAGACGGCCGTCGGCGTCTTCGCCCTCAAGGAGATCCTGGAGCCGGCCCTGTCCGGCGAGAACAGCGACGTGCAGGCGTACGTGAAGTTCGCCTCCCTCCTCGACTCCCTCGGCCTGTTCACCATCGAGGTGTACACCCGGACCCGCGAGGAGCTGATCTCGGCGCAGGCCGAGCAGCTGATGGAGCTGTCCACGCCCGTGGTGAAGCTGTGGGACGGGGTGATCGGCGTTCCGCTGGTCGGCACCCTGGACTCGGCGCGCACCATGGTCGTGATGGAGAAGATGCTCCAGGCGCTCATCGACACGGGTTCCGAGCAGGCCATCATCGACATCACCGGTGTGCCGGCCGTGGACACCGAGGTCGCCCAGCACCTGCTGAAGACCGTGGTCGCCGCCCGTCTGATGGGTGCGGAGTGCACCATCTCCGGGATCCGGCCGCAGATCGCACAGACGATCGTGGCCCTGGGCATCGACTTCGGCGACATCGTGACCAAGGCCACCCTGGCCGACGCCCTGCGGCACGCGCTGCGCCGCTCCGGCGTCTCCTTCTCGCGTACGGCCCCGCAGGCGGGTGGCCGGTGAGCGAGCAGGTTCCGGTCCTGCGGATCGGACAGGTCCTGCTGGTGTCGATCCAGACGGACCTGGACGACCACGCGGTGATGCAGTTGCAGGACGACCTCGCCGCCGCGGTCGTGGACTCCGGAGCGCACGGGGTGGTCATCGACATCACCGCCGTGGAGATCGTCGATTCCTTCGTGGGCCGGATGCTGTCGACGATCGCGTCCATCTCCCGGCTGCTCGACGCCCAGACCGTGGTCGTCGGCATGCGTCCGGCGGTCGCCATCACCCTGGTCGAGCTCGGTCTGTCGCTCGGCGGGGTGCGCACCGCGCTGACCCTGGACAAGGGGCTGCGGATGCTGGAGCAGGCCCACGCGGCCGCGATGGGCGGCACCAGGTCCGCCTTCCCGGACGCGTCCGGTGACGAAGGCGTCGGGCCGGATGCTGCGGCAGGTCTGTGAACGGCCCGGCCTCCGGCCCGGCCGTACTGGAGATCACGGCCAACGCCGGCGTGGTCCAGGCCCGTCAGCTCGTGCGCACCCTGGCGCAGGAGTGCCGCCTCTCCCTGGTGGAGCAGACCAAACTGATCACCGCGGCCAGTGAACTGGCCCGCAACACCCTGATATACGGGGGTGGCGGCACGATGACCGCCGCCCTCGTCGAGGAGCGGGGCCGCCGGGGCGTGCGGCTGTCCTTCGTGGACCAGGGTCCCGGCATCGCCGACGTCGGCCTGGCCATGACCGACGGCTGGACCTCGGGCAGCGGCATGGGCCTCGGACTGTCCGGTTCCAAGCGGCTGGTCGACGACTTCGTCCTGGACACCGCACCCGGCCGGGGCACCACGGTCACCATCACCAAGTGGGCCCGGTGAGAGCCGTGAGCGGGCCGCCGCTGCTGGACTGCGAGGACTCCGCCTGGTTCCGCGACCAGCCCGACGCCGCCCGCGGCGCGGCCGCCGCCCTGGGCCGGCGCATCGGCCTGGGAGAGCACCGCACCGCCCAACTCGTACTGGCCGTGGCCGAACTGGCGACCAACGTCACCAAGCACGCGGCCGACGGCTCCATGCTGCTGCGCGTGCTGCGCAACCGGGACGTGGCCGGGGTCGAGGTGATCGTCGTCGACGGCGGTCCGGGCATGGCCGACGTACCGGCGGCCCTGCGCGACGGGGTCTCGACCATCGGGACCCTGGGCATCGGGCTGGGCGCGGTACAGCGACTGGCGGACCGGTTCGACGTCCACTCCGTGGCCGGCCTCGGGACCGTACAGCTCGCCCGGTTCTGGCCGCACCCGCCGCCCCCCTCCGTCTCCGGGGAGGCGGTGGTGGGAGGCATCACCCGTCCGATAGGGGGCGAGGAGGTCTGCGGTGACGCCTGGGCCGCGCGCGCCGACACCGGCGAGCAGCCGGAGGGGGCCGCGGACGAGCGCCCGGGCCGTGTCGGCAGCGCCGGCGGCGCGCCCGACTGGGCGGCGCTGACCGCTGCCGGAAACCGGTACGGGGGGTCTCGGCCGGTGGCGCCGGGGCCCGAGCGCTCGCCGCGGCCGGCCGGCCGGGGGCGCTCCGAGCTGGTGCGCGGGGCCACCGCGGGCCCGGGGCAGGGCGTGCTGGTGATGTCGTGCGACGGGCTCGGACACGGCCCGATGGCGGCGATGGCCGCGCAGGCGGCCGTGCAGGCCTTCCGCTCGGGGAGCGCACGCACGCCGGAGCGGGTGGTCGAGGAGGTGCACCGGTCGCTGCGCGGCACGCGGGGCGCCGCGATCGCCGTCGCCCGCCTGGAGCCGGACGGCCGGGTGCTGTTCTGCGGCATCGGGAACATCACCGCGGCCGTGGTCACCGCCGAGTCCCGTGCCAACCTGCTCTCCCACCCCGGGATCGTCGGGCACCAGATGCGCCAGCTGCGCACGTACGAGCACCACGTGCCCGCCCACGGGGCACTGGTGATGCACTCCGACGGGCTGAGCGAGCGCTGGACTCCCGGCGATCTGGCCGCCCTGCTGCACCACCCTCCGGCCGTGATCGCCACCGGCCTGTTGCGGCACGCGGGGACCCGGCGGGACGATGCCAGCGTGGTGGTCGCCAAGGGAGCCTGGTGAACGTCCCCGCCCCGCGCGCCCGCCGTGACGCCCCGGTCCTGGTCACCACGGTCCGGACGGAGCAGGACGTCTTCGCCCTGCGCCGCCGTGCCAAGACCATCGCCCGGGCCGTCGGTCTGGACGGGCGCGACCAGGTCCGCCTCGCGACGGCGCTGAGCGAGCTGGGCCGCGACCTGCTGCGGCCCGCTCCGCTGACGGTCACGTTCGACATCCTGCGGGAGCCGGCCGCGCTCAAGGCCTGCCTGCGGTGGCTCGACGACCGGAGCCCCGGCGACGAGTCGTTGACCGCCGTCACCCGGCTCCTGCCGCAGACCCGCTACGAGCCGGCCGGCGTCCGGTCCGCGGGGGCCGCGGCCGACGCGCGCGGCGGCCGCATCGACATCACCTGCCTCGTGCCCGCCCTCGCCGCCGGGGACGTCGAGGTGGAACAGGTGCGGGCCGTCCTGGAGGCGGACGCCCCCGCGAGCGCGATCGACGACCTGCGGGCCCAGACCCGGGACCTGATCGCCGCGCTGGAGGAGGCGCACGCCCAGCGCGACGAACTGGAGCGGCTCAACGAGGAACTCACCGAGACCAATGCCGGCGTCATGGCCCTGTACGCGGAGCTGACGGTGGAGCACAAGGACGTCGTGGAGCGCTTCAGCCAGGAGCACGAGCTCGCGCTGACCCTCCAGCGCACCTTCCTGCCCGCCTCCCTGCCGGAGAGCCCCGGGGTCGAACTCGCCGTGCGCTACCTGCCCGCCGCCGCCACGGCCGAGATCGGCGGCGACTTCTACGAGGCCGTCGACACCCCCCACGGCCTGCTCCTGGCCGTCGGGGACGTCGTCGGGCACTCGATCCAGGCGGCCGTGGTCATGGGCCAGCTGCGCCACGCCCTGCGCGCGTACGCGGCCCAGGGCCACCCCCCGCACGTCCTGCTGGAACACCTCGACCACCTGCTGGGACTGCACCAGCCGGGCTGGACGACCAGCGTGTGCATCGTGCTGATCGAACCGGGCAACGCCCGCGTGCACGTAGCGAACGCCGGGCACCTGCCGCCGCTGCTGCTGTCCCCCGGCTGTCCGCCCCGCTACCTGCGCGAACACGGCCCGATGCTGGGCATCGGACTGCCCCACCCGCCCGCCGTCGGCCACCCGGTCGCGCCGGGCAGCCGGCTGCTGATGGTGACCGACGGGCTCGTCGAGACCCGGAACAGCAGCCTCTACGACCGTCTCGAACTGCTCGCCGCCACCGCCGGGGCGGGCCCTGCGGAGCCCGAAGCGCTGTGCACGGAGCTGGTGGAGACGTTCGCGGCGGAGCACGAGGACGACATCATCGTCTTCGCCGCCCGCCTCCGGCCGCCCCGGCCCTGACCCCGGGCCCCGCACCCGGGTCTCAGAACCGGGCGTGCGCCGTGATGTCCGCCTCGAACTCCCCCGTCATCGCCGGGGTCACCGTCGGACGGCACTGCCGGACCGCCGCCAGGTAGTCCTCCGTCGTCGCCCCGAGCTGCGCCGCCGCCGTGCCCCGGGCACCCACCGCCTCCAGGTCCCGTTCGAAGGACACCTGCGCCGCGATCCGCGCGGCGTGCTCGATGTCGGCCGGGGTGAACAGCTCGGTCGCCGCGACCAGGGCCGCCACGTCCACGCCGGCGCGCCCCGCCGTGTAGCGGGACCAGATGGCGGCGCGGGCCCCGGCGTCCGGGGTGCCGATGGGGATCAGGTAGTCGAAGCGCCCGGGCCGCAGGAAGGCCGGGTCCAGGGAGCGGATGGAGTTGGTGGCGCAGACCAGCAGCCGTTCGTCGCCCTCTCGGAAGCCGGGTATCAGCTTGAGCAGTTCGTTCGTCACCCCGTGGATGCCGCCCGGCTGCGCGGGCTCCGTGCGCACGGGGGCGATCTCCTCGACCTCGTCGATGAAGACCAGCACCCGTTCCAGCTCCGCGATCCGGGCGAACGCGTCGCGCAGCGCGGCCGCCAGGTTGCCCTCGTCGGCGAGCCGGGAGGGCAGCAGTTCGACGAAGGGCCAGCCCAGGCGCGAGGCGATGGCCCGCGCGAAGGTGGTCTTGCCGGTGCCGGGCGGGCCGAACAGGGTGATGGCGCGCGGCGGCCGCACCCCGTGCGCGGCGGCCCGCTCCGGCTCGGCGAGCGGCAGCACCACGCGCCGCTCGATCAGGTCCTTCTCCCGCTCCATCCCGGCGACCCCGGTCCACAGGTCGTTCGGGAGGAACCGGCCGCCGAGGTCGTCGAGCAGGCCGGCGGCGGGCCCGTGCAGCGGCTCGGTCTTCTCGAAGTAGGCGACGGCGGGCTGCCGGGTGTACCCGGCGTTGAGCAGTCCCTCGCCGAGGAGGTCCTCCTCCGGCAGGACGTACGCGATCCGGCCGACCCGGGCGGCGATCAGGCGCCGCTCCAGTTCGACGAGGAGGGCGCTGGCCAGGCCCCGGCCGCGCCAGCCCGCCGCGATCGCGAGGCGCATCACCCAGGCCCGCTCGCCGGTGACGCACGCCAGGGCCGCTCCGATCGGCACGCCCTGGTGGACGGCGACCACGCAGGGCTGCCGGCCGGTGAGGGCGCTGATGCACTCGGCGAGGGAGAAGACGGACTCCTGCCCGAGTTCGGCCGTGGTGTCGATCAGGTGGACCACCGCGGCGAGATCGCTCTCGCGGTAGTCGTGGATGAGCCAGTTCACCGGGTACCGCCCCTCGTTCGTGCTCCTGCGGCGAGGCTAGGCGCGGGCGGGCCGCACGCTCTCGCTCCGCGGTGCACAACACCCGGTCCGCGACCCCGCCGTGTCGTCCATAGACTGGTGCCTTCCGCCCGCGCCCGGCACCGAGGATCCGCAGCCCTTCATGACTTCGCACATAGCCGACGGCCGGCGGCGCCCCCTCGTGTGGCTGCTGCCGGTCCTGTGGACCCTGGCGCTCGGACTGTGGGGGCTCTCCCGGCAGGACAGCGTCTGGCGCGACGAGGCGGCGACCTGGCAGGTGGCCGGGCGGTCGGCGGGCGAGATCTGGGCCATGCTCGGAAACGTCGACGCCGTGCACGGGTTGTACTACCTCGTCATGCACGGCCTCTTCGAGGTCTTCGGGGCGAGTACGGCCACGCTGCGGCTCCCGTCCGTGCTGGGGGTGGCGGCCGCCGCGGCCTGCGCGGCGCTGACCGGCCGCCGGCTCGCGGGCTCCTGGGCGGGGCTCGGCGCCGGGCTGTCGCTCGGGCTGCTGCCGGCCGTGCAGTTCCACCTCCAGGAGGGCCGTCCGTACGCGCTCGTCATGGCCGGCGCCGCCCTGTCGACGCTGCTGCTGGTCTCCCTGCTCGGCCCCTGCTCCGGGGACGGGCGCGCGGGTCCGCGGCCGCGGACCCGCTGGGCGGCGTACGGGCTGACGGTGCTGGTGTGCGCCCTGCTCAACTGGCTGTCCCTGCTGGTGCTGCCCGCCCACGCGGTGACGCTCTGGTGGGTGCGGGCCGGGCGGCGGACGTGGCTGCGCTGGGGGGCGGCCGGCGCGGCGGCGGTGGCGGGGGCGCTGCCGCTGGTGCTGTTCAGCCGGGGCCAGTCCGACCAGGTCTCGTGGATACCGCCGCTGACCTGGGCCATGCTGGTCGGGCCGGGCCTCCTGCTGGCGGCGGGCGGGCTCGCCGCGGCCGTCGGCCACCGGTGGGGCCCCGACCGAACCGGCCCCGCCCGCCCATCCGTCGGCGCACGCGCGGTGACGTACCGCCGCCCGCTGTCGGCGGCTGCGGTGGGACTGCCGCTGCTGGCCGTGCCGCAGCTCTCCCTGATCGGAGTGTCGCTGGTCCAGCCGCTGTTCCTGGACCGGTACGTGCTGTTCGGCATGGTCGGGCTGGCGCTGCTGCTCGGCGCGGCCCTGGGCGCTGCCGTACGGGCCTGCGCACCCCGGTTCCCGCGCGCGGCGGAACTGCTCGTGCCGGGCGTGATCGGGGTCGCGGTGCTGGCCCTGCTGCCGCTGGAGCTGGCCAAGCGGGCTCCGGCGAGCCGGGTGGACGACGTCCTGTCGGCGGCCGCGGAGGTGTCCCGGCTCAAGCGGGCGGGCGACGCGGTGCTCTTCGTCCCGGCCGCGCGGCGGGACACGGCGCTGGTCTCCCCCGGCGCGTTCGCGGGCCTGGCCGACGTGGCGCTGGAGCGCGGCCCGGCGGCGTCGGCCACCCTCAAGGGGGAGGAGGCGGAGCCGGACCGCATCCGTGCCGCGCTGCTGGCGCAGCGGCGGGTCCTGCTGGTGACGGACGCGGCGGAGGTGGCGAAGCCCCCGTCGTCGGCGCGGGACGAGGCGAAGGCCGAGGTCCTGCGGGAGCGCTTCACCGCGGTGGAGGACCGGCAGGTCCGGGGCCGCCGGGTGACCGTCTACGAGCGGCGCGGGGCGCGGTAGCCCGCCGTGCGGGCGGCGTCCCGCCCGGGCTGCCCCGTCTCGACCGGCATCGCCCGGGTTTCACACACGGCGCACGCGATTCACAGCAGATTCATACGGAGCTTCGTGCTCCGGACATAGGTTCGCCGGGCAGGGTCGAGACATGATCCAGCGCACGCTCCCCCAGCCTCGCGCCGCCTGCCGGGCCCCCGCCCGCGTCCGCCGGGCTGTCCGTACGGTGCTCGCGCTGGCCGCGATGGCCGCGCTGCTCGGCATCGACCTCCCCGAATCCCCCGGGGCCGTGCTCGGCGTCACCTCCCGGGCCGCGCCGGACGCCACCGCCGACCGGGTCGGCGCGCTCTTCGCCGGCACCCTCGACGGCGGGCACTTCTGCACCGCCGCCGTGGTCCGCAGCGACGACCGCGATGTGATCGCCACCGCCGCGCACTGCCTGGAGGACCCGGACACCACCGTCTTCGCCCCGGGCTACCGCGACGGACGGGCCCCGTACGGCCTGTGGCGGCTGACCGGGGTCTACGTCGCGCCGGGCTGGACCGACGGCCAGGACCCGGACCAGGACATCGCCTTCGCGACCGTGGCCCCGGCGGACGGCGCGGCCGGGACCCCGCTGGAGGACCTCGTGGGCGGCTTCCCGGTCGCCGCCGACCAGCCCGAGCACCCCACGGTGACGATCGTCGGCTACCCGCGCGCCGAGGAGGCCCCGGTGCGCTGCGCCAACACCACCGGGCTGCTGTCCGAGACCCAGCGCCGGATCGAGTGCCCGGACCTCACGGGCGGCACCAGCGGCAGCCCCTGGCTGGTGGACGGCGCCCTGGCCGGGGTGCTCGGCGGCTACGAGGGCGGCGGGACGGTCCCGGAGGTCTCGTACAGCGCGGTGCCGGGCGACCAGGCGATGGCCCTGTACCGCGAGGCCGCCCAGGACGGCTGACGCCCGCGCGTCGGCGGCCCGTACGCAGAAGGCCCCCGCGCCCGCACCGCGGCGGGCCGCTCAGACCTCGGCGGGCACCCCGTCCACCACCGCAGCGGGCGCGAACCACGTGGGCTCGTCCCGCAGGGCCCGGTGGATGCGGTCCAGGGCGAACGGCTCCAGCGGCGGCAGCGCGTCCGCCTCGAACCAGGCGACCTCCAACGACTCGTCGTCGTTGGCCCGTGCCTCACCGCCCGTGGACCGGCAGCGGAAGGTGATGTCCTGGAACTGGCAGACGTCACCGTTCGGGTAGGTGATCGGAGCGAGCATCTGCACCAGGACCACCCGCTCCGGTACGCAGGTCACCGCCGTCTCCTCGTACACCTCGCGCACGGCGGTCTCGGCGGGCTGTTCACCCGGTTCGGCGATCCCGCCGACCACCGACCACCGGCCGGTGTCGCTGCGGCGGCCGAGCAGGACCCGGCCGTCGTCGTCGACGACGATCGCCGTGACCCCGGGCAGCAGGAGCAGCTGGTGGCCCGCGGTGGCGCGGAGGGTTCGGATGAAATCGGGTGTGGTCATCCCCCGACCCTACGAGCTCCGGCGGTCCTCGCGCCTCAGAGCACCCGGCGGGCGCGCGTGCGGCGCAGCGCGGCCCAGCCGAGGCCGCAGGCGGCCAGCAGCAGCAACGCGTACTCGGGCAGAGGTCCGAGGGCGGTCGCCGGGGTGCTGCCGGACCTCAGCGGGATCGTTGCGACCAGGGCGTCGGGGGTGAACATCTTCGTCTGCGCGACGACGGACCCGTCGGGGCGGATGACCGCGCTGACCCCGCTGGTGACGGGGACGAGGACGGTCCTGCTGTGCTCGACGGCGCGGATGCGGTCCATGGCCAGCTGCTGGTAGGTCATCTGGCTCCGGCCGAACGTGGCGTTGTTGCTGGGCACGGCGATCACCTGGGCGCCGGCCCGGACCGTGGAGCGGACGGCGTCGTCGAAGGCCGCCTCGAAGCAGGTGACCATGCCGACCCCGCTGCCGGCCATGTCGAAGACGCCGGGGTCCTTGCCTGGGCCGAAGTCGCGGCGGACGCGGTCCACGTCGGAGCTGAAGAGCCGGACCACGGACCGCATCGGGATGCGCTCGCCGAAGGGCTGGATCTTGCGCTTGTCGTAGGTCGTGGTGGGGCCCTTGACCGGGTCCCAGAGGATCATCGTGTTGCGCAGCGGGCCGGTCTCCGGCGCCACGACGGCGCCGATGGCCACGGGCACGCCGATCGCCTTGACGGCCTTGTCGATCACGGCGTAGGCGTCGGGCTGGGCGTACGGGTCCAGGTCGGAGGAGTTCTCGGGCCAGACGACGAAGTCGGGCTTGGGCACCCGGCCCGCCTTCACGTCCTCGGCGAGCCGCTCGGTCCGCAGGGCGTGGTTGTCCAGGACCTGGCGGCGCTGGGAGTTGAAGTCGAGGCCGAGCCGCGGGACGTTGCCCTGGATGAGGGCGGCGGTGACGCTGCCGTCCTCGGCCGCGTCGGAGACGAGCGGGCGGGCGGCGAGGCCGGCACAGACCGGGGCCGTGACGGCGAGGGCCGCGAGGACGGCGGCGGACCGCAGCGGGTGGCCGCGGACCACGCGCAGGGCCTCGTAGAGCCCGAATCCGCACAGGGCGACCGCGAAGGAGAGCAGCGGGGTCCCGCCGAGCGCCACCAGCGGGGTGAAGAACCCGTCGGCCTGGCCGAAGGCGAGCTTGCCCCAGGGGAAACCGCCGAAGGGGGCCCGGGCCCGCAGCGCCTCGCCCGCGACCCACACGGCCGCCGCGAAGAACGGCCAGCCGGGGAGCCGGCTGACCAGCGCGATCCCGAGGCCGGTGACGCCGATGAAGACGGCTTCGAGGGTGGCCAGCGCCAGCCAGGGCACCGGGCCCACCTCCTCGCCGGTCCAGACGAGGAGCGGCAGGAGGTAGCCGAGCCCGGCGAGGAGGCCGAGGGCGAAGCCGGCCCGCGCCCGCCGACCGTGCAGGCACCCGCCGAGCAGGGCGAGCGCCGGGGGCGCCAGCCACCACAGGGAGCGGGGCGCGAAGCTGAGGTAGAGCAGCACGCCGGCGAGCACGGCGAGCAGGGCGCGCACCCAGAACTGCGCCCGCGTGCCCTTCCCGGGGGACGCGGAGGCTTGGGTTCCGGAGATCGTCACGGTCAGGCCCGTGGAGTGCGCGGGCTCGCTTCCGGCCGCGCGGGTGACACTGCTGCTCATCTGGCGGAGTGTACGTCCCTCCGCCCTGAAGACCGGTGACGACCCAGGGGTGTCAGCGGGCGAGTGAGCGGAGATGGGCACGGATGACCCGGACGGCGTTCTCCGCGTCGTCCACGGTGACCGTGAACAGCTTTCCGTCGCCGAGCCGCAGCTCCAGCCCCTCGCCGCGCCGGACGATGACCGCGGTGCCCTTATCGGGCCGCCACCGGTAGCCCCAGCCGCCCCACTGCTGCGGGGTGATACGGGGAAGGAACTCGGCGGAGCTCACCTCCGCGAGGCGGATCTTGCGGCGCGGCAGCCCCATGTGGCCGCAGCGGACCTCCAGCGACTCCGCGTCGACCGTGACCGCCACGTGGACGAAGGCGAGGGTGCCGTAGAGGATGAGGAAGCCGGCGGCCAGGCAGCCGACCACGGACATGAGCAGGGGCAGGATGCCGGAGGTCCAGGCGTTGCCGACGGCGAGGTGGACGCCGAGGGCCACGCAGGCCGCGCCGGCCGCCGCGAGCAGCCACTGCGCCCGGTTGGATGCCCGGCCCGCCCAGAGCGGTCCCGGAGGGTGACCCGTCATGATGAGCAGCGTACTCACGTTCCGCACCGGCGCCACCGCCTCTCGCCCACTCGGCGCACGGCGCGCCTGCCCCGCCTTGACCTCAAGCAAACTCAAGGTTCTGCGGTCGTCTGCATGACCACGCACGAGACACCCCGGACAGCACAGACCGCATCGATGGCCGGCCGAGCGGGGAGCGGCGTGCCGGAGCGCTACCGCACCGCCGTGGTGCCGCACGTCATGGTGGCCGACGCACCGGCGGCGATCGACTTCTACGAGCGGGCCTTCGGCGCCGTCCAGGAGTTCCGGATCGACCACCCGCGGGGCGGGGTGATGCACGCCGAGATCAGGATCGGGGCGGCGGTGCTCATGCTGGGCGACACCTCGGAGGGCCCGTTCACCTCACCGACGGCGCTGGGCGGGACCTCGGTCGCGCTGCACGTCTTCGTACCGGACGTGGACGCGCTGACGAAGAGGGCCGTGGCGGCGGGCGCGGAGCTGCTGGAGGAGCCCGCGGACCGGTTCCACGGGGACCGCACCGCCATCCTGCGCGATCCGTCGGGGCACCTGTGGATCTTCCTCACGCACCTGGAGGAGGTCTCCGCGGCCGAGCCGGCGCGCCGGGTCTCCGCGGGACGGGGTGAGGACCGGAACCCCGCCGCAGGTGCGGGGACACGCACACGAGCGGCCTCGCCCGCGGCGCCACGGGCCCGGTACGGGGCCGCGGCGATCCCGGAGCACTGGACGGACCCGCTGCACGTCCCGCTGCCCGGCTTCGGCGGCCGGGTACTGCGCTCCGACGGGCTGCGCACGCTGGCCCGGCAGCTCGCGGCGGCGGGGGCTGCGGCGCGCTGAGACCCCGGGCCGGGCGGAGGACCGGCGCGCCAGGACCCCCTCGGGCCCGGGACGACCGGGTCAGCCGAGGCCGGGGGCGGCCCGGGGAGGGCCTCCGCACAGCGGCGTCGGGAGGCCCGCGGCGTCGGCGCCGGGCCCCGCCGGGCCGAGACGCCCTGGTACGGGGCCGGACGGAGACGCCCCGGTCACCCCCGCGAGGCGCTGCCGGGCGGACGCGGCCTGGGGCGCGTCGTCGAAGTCCTGTCCGGCCAGCGGGCGGACGACACGGCTTCGACGACACTCCCTAACGGAGGAGCGCTGCCGCGGCCGGGTCGGCGGCCGGGCTCCCGCCCGCGAGCAGCCGTCCTTCGGCGTACCCGAGGGCGGCTCCGGGCAGGGCTCCGGGGCGCCCGCTGTGCAGCACGGTCAGGGATCCGGTGGCGGGCAGGGCGGGTTCGGGCCGGACGCCGATGCGGCGCAGCGCCTGTCCGGCGACGGCCTCGGCGGAGCCGTGGAAGACGAAGCCGTCACCGCCGGTCCGCGCGGCGAGCGCGGTGCGGATCGCGGTTTCGACGAGCTCGTAGTGGGTGCAGCCGAGCACCACGTCGGTGGTGTCGGCCGGGGTGAGCGCGGCGGCCGCGGCGACGGCGGCCGTCACGGCGGCGGCGTCTGCGGCCTCGACCGCGTCGGCCAGCCCCGGGCAGGGCACCTCGGTGACCCGGGCACCGGCCGCGAACTCGCTGATGAGCCCGCGCTGGTAGGGACTGCCGGTGGTGGCGGGGGTGGCCCAGATCGCGACGCGTCCGCCGCCGAGGGCGGCGGCCGGCTTGATCGCCGGGACGGTGCCGATGACCGGGATGGCGGGCTCCAGCGCCGCGCGGAGCGCCGGAAGGGCGTGCACGGAGGCGGTGTTGCAGGCCACGATGAGCGCGTCGGGTCGGTGCCCGGCGGCGGCCCGGGCGACGTCGAGGGCCCGCCCGGTGAGGCTCTCCGGGGTGCGCGGGCCCCAGGGCATCCCGTCGGGGTCGGAGGACAGCACGAGATCCGCGTCCGGCCGCAGCCGGCGTACCGCCGCGGCCGCCGCGAGGAGGCCGATTCCGGAGTCCATGAGCGCGATCTTCACCGGGCCACCTTAATCGACACCCCCGCCCCGCGGCCCACCCGCCGCGTCCCCGCCACGTCCCCGACCGGGCCCGTCCGGCCACGGCCGGCCCGGCGCACCGCGCCCACCGCCGGGCCTGCCGGACCTCCCCGGGCCTGCCGCCACCCGGGCCCCGCGGCCGCCCCGCGGACCCCGGCACCACCGCTTCGGGCGGCCCGGGACGCCTGGGGCGTGCGTGGCCCAAGTGGCCCCTGCGGCCTCCTCCGAGCGCGCCGCGGGGGTCCGGGGGCGGTGGAGTCCGCGTGGTGCGGGGCGGGAGGCCGGACGGAGCGGCACACTGCCCGGATGGGCCTCCTCCTCGCCGCCTGCGCGGCCTACGCCTCCCTCGCCGCCTGGGTCTGGCTCACCTTCGCCCAGGGCATGTTCTGGCGCACCGACGTCCGCCTCCCCCCGCGCTCCGACCCCGCCCGCTGGCCGTCCGTCGCGATCGTGGTCCCGGCGCGGGACGAGGCCGGGGTGCTGCCCCGCAGCCTCCCGTCCCTCCTCGCGCAGGACTATCCCGGCCCGGCCGAGATCGTGCTCGTCGACGACGGCAGCACGGACGGCACCGCCGACCTGGCCCGCCGCCTCGCCGACGCGCACCCGGGCCTCCCCCTCACCGTGCTCTCCCCCGGCGACCCGGCGCCCGGCTGGACCGGCAAGCTCTGGGCCCTGCGCCACGGGATCGCCCACGCCCGCGCGCACGGCCGCGCCCCGGCGCCCGCCGCGCGGCCGGCCGGGACGATCGCCGAGGCCGGGACGGAGGCCACGACCGGGACCGAGGCAGGGACAGCGACCGGGGCCGGGACCGGAACCGAGGTGGGCCCCCGTCCCCGCCACGGAGCGGCGACCGGTCCCGAGTACCTGCTCCTCACCGACGCGGACATCGCACACGCACCGGACAGCCTGCGCGAGCTGGTCGCCGCCGCGACCTCCGCCGACCTCGACCTCGTCTCCCAGATGGCCCGGCTGCGCGTCGCCAGTCCGTGGGAACGGCTCGTCGTGCCGGCCTTCGTGTACTTCTTCGCACAGCTGTACCCCTTCCGCCGCGTCAACCGCCCCGGCTCGCGCACCGCGGCCGCGGCCGGCGGGTGCGTCCTGTTGCGCACGGCGGCGGCCGTGGCGGCCGGCGTTCCCGACTCCATCCGGCAGGCCGTCATCGACGACGTCTCGCTCGCCCGCGCCGTGCGGCGCTCCGGCGGTCGCATCTGGCTGGGGCTCGCGGAGCGGGTGGACAGCGTCCGCCCGTACCCCGCCCTCGCCGACCTCTGGCGGATGGTCTCGCGCAGCGCGTACGCCCAACTGCGCCACCAGCCGCTCCTGTTGGCCGGGACGGTCGCCGGGCTGGTCCTGGTGTACCTGGTGCCGCCGATCGCCCTCCTCGCGGGCCTGACGGCCGGGCGCCCGGCCCTCGCCTGGGCCGGCGGCCTGGCGTGGCTGCTCATGGCGGGCACCTATCTGCCGATGCTGCGCCACTACCGCCAGCCGGCCGCGCTCGCCCCGCTGCTCCCCTTCACCGCGCTGCTGTACCTGCTGATGACGGTGGACTCGGCCGTCCGTCACTACCGGGGCCGCGGGGCCGCCTGGAAGGGCCGCACCTATGCCCGTCCCGACGACGCCTGAAACGGCGAACTGCCGCCCGCAGCAACATCATCCGAGGTCACCGCCTTGTGACGCTCCGTCAGCGCGAAATGGGTGCACGGCGCAACCGGTGGGTACGACTTCGGCCAAGCCGGGACGGAAGGCGTGAATCGTGCACGTGGCCGCGAACTGAAAGCCGCGGCCCTGACCTGCGAATATGCAGGTCAGAGCGGTGTTCGGACCACCTCGCTATGGACCCGGTGAAGTCGTGGGCTTAACTTAGGTCCCATGACCTCCCCCCGCTCCACTTATGGCGGCGGTTACTACTCCGCGCCCTCCTTCACGGACACCCCCATCTACGACTCCCTCGTCGCCGAACGCGGCACCCCTCAGATCGCCCCGATCCGCGTCCCGGCCGCGTACGACACCCCGAACACCGGCTATACGGGCGGCGGGTACCTGCCGGCCCTCGCCTCGGCCCTGCCCGCCCTGCCCGCCGCCGCACCGCAGCAGCAGAGCGCCCCGGCCTACGGCTACCCCTACCAGCAGCAGGCCGCGCAGCAGCCCATGCCGCTGCAGCACGCCCCCGCCCCGTACATCCCGCAGCAGCAGCCGATGGCCGCCCGCGGCGGGTACGTCCCGCAGCCCCAGCCGCAGCAGCCCCGCCCGGTCGCCGCGGCCACCGGCTACGAGGCCATGCGTCCGGCCGCGCCGCGCCCGATGGCGGGCCCGGCCCAGGTGCCCACCTCGGTGTACGAGGACCCGTACGGCCGCCCGTACCCGCAGGGCCGGGGCTACTGACAGGGGCACCGAAAACCCGCTGGGGCGGGGAGGCGGCGGCTGGCACCATACCCCCATGTCGCGCATGTACGTCCGGTCGCTCCATGTCCATCCCGTCAAGTCCCTGACCGGGACGGCACCCGACGAGGCGACCGTGGAGCCCTGGGGCCTGTCCGGGGACCGGCGGTGGGCGGTGGTCGACGCCGGGGGCGCGGTCGTCACCCAGCGCCAGCAGCCGCGGCTGGCCCTGGCCGCGGCCCGGCCGCTGGCCGGGGGCGGCATCGAGGTGTCGGCGCCGGGCATGCCCCGGCTGGTGGTGGACGTGCCCGGGGGGAGCGCACCGGAGCCGGTCCTCCTGTTCGGGAAGAAGGTCGAGACCGTGGCCGCGGCGGGGGAGGCGGCGGCCTGGTTCGCCGCGTACCTCGGCGTGCCCGCGCGCCTCGTGCACCTGGACGATCCGGCCGTCCGGCGCCCGGTGGACCCCGAGTACGCCCTGCCGGGCGAGACGGTGAGCCTGGCGGACGCCTATCCGGTGCTGCTGACCACCACCGGCTCGCTGGAGGCCCTCAACGCCCTGATCGCGGGCGGCGACCACGCGGCGGAGGGGCCGCTGCCGATGGACCGATTCCGCCCGAACCTGGTCGTGGCCGGGGCCGCGGCCTGGGCCGAGGACGGCTGGCGGCGCCTCGCGATCGGCGACGCGGTCTTCCGCGGCGTGCGCGAGTGCGGCCGGTGCGTGGTGACCACCACCGACCAGCGGACGGCGGAGCGCGGCAAGGAGCCCCTGAAGACGCTGGCCGCGCACCGGCGGATCGGCAGGTCCCTCGCCTTCGGACGGCAGCTGGTGCCGGTCCGGCCGGGCACCGTGCGGGTCGGCGACGCGGTCCGCGTGCTGGAGTGACGGGGCGCGGGGCGGCCGGGGCATGGGGTGACCGTGCTTCGGAATGACACCTTCGAGCGGCTCCGGGCCCGAGCTGGAACCAACGCGCACGGCCCTGCCGTTGGATCAGTCGGGACAGGTGGCACCCGTCACGGCACGAGCGCCGGACCGCATCGGCGCCGGAGCGGGTGAGACACAGGTCTCGCGCGTCCCGGCATGCGCGTCCCGGGGGCATGCGGGAGGCTTGGACGCGCAGGCAGACGGAGGCAAGGGGGTGCCGGACCGTGTGGACGGCAACGGGTGTGTGGCGTTGGCGGCGCAATCCGCTGCGCCGTCCGACCGACCTCTTCGAGGCGTGGGTGGCGTTCGCGGCGCTGCTGTGCGTCCTGCTGGTGGCTCCGGCCCTCGGCTGGGCCGCCGGCGTGCGGGTGGACGGAACCCTTCAGCGGGCCGCGGTGGCGCAGCGGCAGGAGCGGCACCTGGTCCCCGCGGTGGTGGTCAGTCCCGCCCGGGAGCCGGGCGGGGAGCCGTCGGCCGATCCGTCGGAGCGGTCCTCGGCCCCGCAGCGGACGCAGGTGGTGGCGTCGTGGACCGCGCCCGACGGCAGCAGCCACGAGGGCACGGTGCCGGCCGCGGAGGAGCCGCCGCACCCGGGCGACCGGTTCCGGATATGGACCGACGCGCACGGGCGGCTGGTGGGCCGACCGCTCGACCCGACCGCCGCCGCCTTCCACGCCGGGGTGGCGGGCCTGGCGGTCGCGATCGGCGCCGCCGCGCTGGTGGAGACCGTCCGGCGGATGGTCGTACGCAGGCTCATGCATCGGCGGTACATCCGTCTGGACCGTGCGTGGGCGGCCGCGGGGCCGGATTGGGGCCGGGCGGGAGCGGGCAGTTGACCTGGCACCTCGCGGGCCCCGCGCGCGCTACGGTGGAGCGGCCGGACCGGTCGCCTCGGCCGCTCCGCTCCGGCGGGGCGTTCCGCGCGCGCTGACCGGCGCCGGCGGGCGCCGCACGTTCGGCCAGTTCAACGATTTCGGCGGCTCCGGCCGCATCGGCAGCGCGAGTACGAGGGTGGGGGCACGACAGCACCATGGCTCAGGGCACGGTCCAGGTGACGCACGGCGGCGCCTCGCGGTGGCGGCGCCGCTCCGGTGAGTATCCGACGCTGACCGCGGCGCTGGCCGTCGCGGGTGACGGGGACGTGCTGTCCATCGCGCCCGGCACCTACCGGGAGAACCTGGTGCTGCAGCACGCCGTGACCCTGCGCGGGCCGGAGGGCGGGCTCGGTTCGGTCCGCATCGCCCCGCTCGACGGGGTGGCCCTGACGGTGCGCGCCTCGGCGGTGGTCCAGGACCTGCACCTGGAGGGCCAGGACCGGGCGGCTCCGGCCCTGTTGATCGAGGACGGCGCCCCCGAGCTGACGGACCTGCGCGTGAGCACCCGTTCCGCGGCGGGCATCGAGGTGCGCGGCAGCGGGGCCCGGCCGCTGGTGCGCCGCTGCACGGTGGAGAACCCGACCGGGGTCGGCATCGCCGTCCTGGACGGCGGCGGCGGGGTCTTCGAGGAGTGCGAGGTCGTGGCCGCGGGGCAGACCGGCGTCTCGGTGCGCGGCGGCGGGCGGCCCCGGCTGGAGCGCTGCCGCATCCACCACGCCACCGGCGCGGGCATCGGGGTCACCGGCGAGGGGTCGGGCCTGGAGGCGCTCGGCTGCGAGGTGTACGAGATCAAGGGCGCCGGGGTGCAGATCGCCGCGCGGGCGACGGCCCGGCTCACGGACTGCTCCGTGCACCGGACCTCGGCCGACGGGGTCACGCTGGACACGGACGCCGTGCTCACCCTCGCCGGCTGCGACATCCACGACATCCCGGAGAACGCGGTGGACCTGCGGTCCCGTGCGGTGCTCACGCTCAGCCGCACCACGGTGCGCCGGTTCGGCCGCAACGGCCTGTCGGTGTGGGACCCGGGGACGCGGGTCGACGCGGAGTCCTGCGAGATCCACGACAGCACGGGCGACTATCCGGCGGTGTGGATCAGTGACGGGGCGGTGGTCTCGCTCGACTCCTGCCGGGTGCACGACGTGCCCGACGCCCTGTTCGTGCTGGACCGGGGGTCGCGCGCCGACGTGGTCGACAGCGACCTGTCGCAGGTGCGCAACACGGCCGTCTCGGTGAGCGACGGGGCCACCGCCCAGCTCGACGACTGCCGCATCCGCGAGGCCGCCACCGGGGCCTGGTTCCGCGACCACGGCAGCGGCGGCACCCTCGCCAACTGCACCATCGACGCCGTGCAGACGGGGGTGATCGTCACCAAGGGCGCCGATCCCTCCCTGGAGCGGTGCACGGTCACCTCCCCCGCCGAGGCCGGCTTCTACGTGTCGGCGGGCGGGCGCGGCACCTTCACGGCCTGCCGGGTGACGGGCAGTTCCGGCTTCGGCTTCCATGTCATCGACGGCTGCCGCACCACCCTGAAGGGCTGCCACACCGAGCGCAGCGCCCGCGGCGGTTACGAGTTCTCCGAGGACGGGCCCAGCGTCGAGGACTGCACCAGCGACGAGCCGGGCCCGCGGCTGGCGGCCCAGTCGGCGGCGGGCGGCGCGTCCGCGGGCCCGGCGCCGGGCATCCGTACGACCGGGCCCGCGGGCGGGGCCGGCGGCGCCCCGGGGTCCGTGCAGGACGTCCAGGGCGCCGACGGGCGGGTGCCGAGGCCCGCGTCCGGGGAGGGTGCGGGCCCTGCGGCCGAGGCCCGCGGGTCGGGCGAGGTCCTGGGCCAGCTCGACGCGCTGGTCGGCCTGGACAGCGTCAAGCGCGAGGTGCGCGCGCTCACCGACATGATCGAGGTGGGGCGGCGGCGGCAGCAGGCGGGGCTGAAGGCGGCCTCGGTCCGCCGGCACCTCGTCTTCACCGGCTCCCCCGGCACCGGCAAGACGACCGTCGCCCGGCTGTACGGGGAGATCCTCGCCTCCCTCGGGGTGCTGGAGCGCGGCCACCTGGTGGAGGTCTCCCGGGTGGACCTGGTCGGCGAGCACATCGGCTCCACCGCGATCCGCACCCAGGAGGCCTTCGACCGGGCGCGCGGCGGGGTGCTGTTCATCGACGAGGCGTACGCGCTGGCGCCGGAGGACTCGGGCCGGGACTTCGGACGCGAGGCGATCGACACCCTGGTGAAGCTGATGGAGGACCACCGCGACGCCGTGGTGGTGATCGTCGCGGGGTACACGGCGGAGATGGACCGGTTCCTGACCGTCAACCCGGGCGTGGCCTCGCGCTTCTCGCGGACCATCACCTTCGGGGACTACGGGCCCGGTGAACTGCTGCGGATCGTGGAGCAGCAGGCGGAGGAGCACGAGTACCGGCTCGGTGAGGGCACGGCCGACGCGCTGCTCGGCTATTTCACGGAGCTGCCCAAGGGCCCGGCCTTCGGCAACGGCCGCACCGCGCGCCAGACCTTCGAGTCGATGGTCGAGCGGCACGCGGGGCGGGTGGCGCAGTTGTCGGAGCCGAGTACGGACGAACTCACCCTCCTGTTCCCGGCGGACCTGCCGGTGCTGCCGGGGGTTCCGGCGCAGCCGGCTCCGTGCTGAGCCGCTGGCCCGGTACGTCGGCGGGAGCGGTCCGTGCGGTCGGCGCGGTCCGGTCGGGCCGGGTGCCGTGCGCGCCGGGGCCCAGCCGGGCGAGCAGGGCGGCCCGTTCGACGGCGAACGCCGGGTCGGCCTGGTAGTCGGAGTGGCCGAGGATCGGCGCGGGCAGCGGGTGGCGTTCGCTGCGGCCGTAGGCGACCGGGTCCGGGAGCGGCCCTCGGTCGACGTCCTCGCCGGTCGCGGCCAGGACCGGGCCGCCGATGGGGTCGGTGGCCCGCCAGAGGTTGCGCCAGCAGTCGACGTCGCGGTGCAGGGCGGTGAGCGGGCCGGGGCCGAAGTAGGCGGGGAACCAGCGGCCGTAGAGGCGGGCGAGCGGGGAGCCGTAGGTGAGCAGGGCGACCCGGCGGCGGGCCTCGGCCGGCAGCTGCCAGACGGCCGCCGCGGCCAGCACGCTGCCCTGGGAGTGGCCGGAGATGACCAGGCGGCCGCCGGTGCGGCGGGTCCAGCCGGTCATCCGCCAGGTCAGGTCGGGGACGGCTCGCTCGGCGTAGCAGGGCGGCGCGAAGGGGTGCGCGGCCCGCGGCCAGAAGGTGCCGACGTCCCACAGGATCCCTATGGTCCGCCGGGCGGCGGGGTCCCGGTAGGCGCGCCGGCCCCACGTCGCGAAGAGGACGCAGCCGAAGCCGATGAGCCAGGACCCGGAATCCTGAGCCGCCCGGGCCGCGCCCTCCACCAGCGGGCACGTCCCGCGCGCCGCCTCTCCGGGGACCTGTCCGGTCAGCCAGGCCCCGCTCAGGGCTCCGGCGCCGAACAGCAGCGTTATCCCGGACACGGCGCCCACGAACCAGGGCGCGGAGTCGGTGAGCGAGGCGGCGGCCCGGGCGCCCGCGATCTGCCGGCTGCGGGAGCGGTCGGGGGTCTCCCCGGGGTACTCGGCGGCGACGTCCCGCGCGACCCGGTCGCGCTCCCGCGCCCCGCGCACCGCGAACCAGGCGGCGAGCGCGGCCAGGACGAGCAGCAGCGGGGGCAGGACGGACGCCTGCCAGGACAGCAGCACGGGCGGGCCGGGCAGCACGGTCCCGGCCATGCCGGGCGTGGCGTTCCCGTCGAGCCAGTCGGCGACGCGTTCGGCGACCCCGCCCGACATGACCCCGCCGAGCGCGCAGCCGAGCATGGCGACGGCGGGGCCGCCGAGGCCGTACAGGGCGGCGGCGGGGTCGGGGGCCCGTCGGTAGAGGTGCGCGGCCACGGCGGCGAGGGCGAGGACGCACAGGCCCTGGCCGAACATGAGCACGCCGAAGGTGACGTCGCCGGGGAGCCGCCCGGCGGAGGTCCATCCGGGCCGTGACCAGCAGGCGTACAGGAGGGTCGCGGCGAGCAGGGCGAGCGCGGCTCCGGGCAGCAGGGTGACGGCGGCCCGGTCCAGCCGGTGGTCGGGCCGGGCCTCGGTACGGCCGCGCCGGCAGACGACCCAGGCGACGACGAGCGCCGCGACGGCCAGCAGCGTCTGCACCGCCCACCCGAGCGGTTCGAGCACGCGGTGCCGGTCGCGGCGGTCGTACGCGGCGGTGGGCAGGGCGACGGCCACGGCGACGGTGAGCAGCCCGGCGGCGGTGTGGGCGGCGCGCAGGCGGGCCACCAGCCGCCGGCCGTACCAGAAGCCGCGGCGGCCGAGCGCGGGACCGGTGCCCGGGGCGGTGTCGGGATCGGCGGTGCCGGCGGGCGGCGGCTGGGACTCGTAGGCGCTCCAGGTGCGGTTCGACAGGAACCAGAGCAGTCCGGTCAGCCCGGCCGGCACGAGGGCGCAGAGCGCGAGGCGGCGTCCGGGCTGGCCCCACCAGCCGCCGTCGGGGGCGAGGAACCGCAGCCAGGAGCGGGAGGCGGTGCAGGCACCGGAGCCGGCGCACTGCCAGGCGACCAGGTCGAGGGCGACCTCGCAGGCGGCCGCGATCAGCAGCACCGTCAGGGAGAGCGCGAGGACACGGACGAGGACCCCGTAGGTGCGCACCGCGCGCGGCGCCGTCTCGGCGACGGGGTCGGCGGCCGGATCGGCGACGCGGGTGGCGGGGCGGGCCCAGTGGGCGAGGTTGGCCACCATGAAGGGCAGGAGCAGCAGCCACAGGGCGCGGGCGCCGTTGCCGGAGGTGAGCCGGGACCAGCAGTAGGCCTCGGGGACGGGCCGGCCGGCGTAGCGCTCGGGGTGGGCCTCCGCGTCCGCGTCCTCGGTGCGGCGGAAGACGGCGGCGGTGGAGTCCCCGCTGATCCGTACGGTGCGCGGGTCGCCGAGCAGTTCGGAGGGCGGGGCGCCGGCCACGCCGTGGACCAGCAGCTCCAGGTCGAGGCAGGGCACGTCCTGCGGGGGCGACGGGGGCGGTGGTGGGGGTGGGGGTTGCGGGCCGGGAGGGGGCTTGGGGGTCTGCGGCACGATGGCCTCCGCTCGCGGACGTGATCGGTGCGGCTCCAGCATCCCGCTCGGTACGGGGGGCGCCTAGGAGCTGTCCGGGGGACTTGCGCGGGCCGGCGGCCGTCCGCCACGGCGCGCCTCCCGCGCGCGCCGCTCCGCGCACTCCCCCGCGCCGGACCCCGCGCCGGACCCCGCCCAGCACCCGCACCGGCGGGGACATCCGACGCGCCGCCGGTTAGGGTGTGCCGCACTCGCGCCCGCCGCCCGTTCCGCCCGCCCGTGCCCGCTCCGCCCAGGAGGTACCGCCATGGCCCGCCGACTCCGCCCGGTCGCACCGGACTTCGTCCGGGACGCCCCGGTACGGCTCGTCTTCACCGCCGGGGCCGCCGCGGCGCCCGCGGTCGTCTACCGGGCGCTCGCGGAGGAGGTGGAGGCCTGGCCGAGCTGGTTCGGTGCGGTGACCCTGGCCCGGCCGACGGGGGGCGGCGCGGGCCGGGAGGTGCGGCTGGTCGGCGGGGTGCGCTTCCAGGAGACGGTGGTGGCGGCCGAGCCCGGTCTGCGCTATGCCTACCGGGTGGACGAGACCAACGCGCCGGGCATGACGGCCCTGTTGGAGGAGTGGCAGCTGGCCCCCGCGGGCGCGGGCACCCGCATCCGCTGGACCTTCGCCGCGGACGGCCCTGCTCCGTTCCGGCTGGCCCTCACCGCGGCCCGCCCCGGGCTCGGCCGTTCCTTCCGCTCCGCGGTGCGCGCCCTGGACGCCCGGCTCGCCGAACGGCGCGCGACGGAGCGCTG
The DNA here is from genome assembly GCF_008704535.1 of Streptomyces subrutilus. Lineage (NCBI taxonomy): Bacteria > Bacillati > Actinomycetota > Actinomycetes > Kitasatosporales > Streptomycetaceae > Streptomyces > Streptomyces subrutilus. Next base: position 6,603,434 of record NZ_CP023701.1, on the reverse strand, counting down.
ACCGGCCGCCGCTCAGGGCACCGGGTGCCGCGCGACCTCGTCGCCGTACCCACCGGCCGTCCACACCTGCGTACGGAACGCGTGGAGGGACACCGGCCGGTCGGCGGCGAAGTGGACCGAGCCGCAGCGGGCGCAGTACCACGCCGCGGACCAGACCCGGTCCGCGGCGTCCCGGCCGGCGCTCATGCGCCGGCGCCGGCGGGCGGCGAGGCGGGCCGTCACGAAGAGCACCAGCACGCCCAGGACGAAGGCGCCTCCGGAGACCCACCCGAGCACCTCGTAGGCCGGTTCGACGACGACCCGGCCGGCGCCGTCGCCCTCGGGGACGAGCCTGCGGGCGCCGTCGCGGTCGAACCACTTGCCGGCGACCGCACCCCAGATGAAGGTGCCCACGCCCACCAGGATCAGCGCGATCGCCGTGCACCCCGTGCTGTCGTCCGAGGGCTCGGGGGGCGCCGGGGCCAGGGCGAGGGCCAGGGCGGAGTTCTCCTCGCTGATCGTGACCTTCTGGTCCTCGCCGGTTCCGACTTCCTCCCGGTACCGGGCCTTCGCGGCGAGGTAGGCCGCGGGTACGCCCTCCACCCGGTCCGCCGTCCCGCACCGCGGACAGGCCGCCGGCCCCGCCGGACGCACCTCGTCGATCGCCGCCATGTCTCCCCCGGGCTTCCGCCGATCACGGTCGGCCGGCTCAGCCTAGCCAGCCGACTTCCTCCCGGCCAGGGGCATTTCGCCCCTGCTCGGCGCGCCCCGGAGCGGCCCGTCCGCCCGTCAGGCGCCCGGTTCGCGCCACGTGCCGGTCGTGAGGAGGGTGTCGAGGGTCTGCGCGTACGGGGCGATGTCCAGGCCCTGCGCCGCCAGCCAGTCGTCGGAGTAGTACTTGTCGAGGTAGCGGTCGCCCGGGTCGCACAACAGGGTGACGACGCTGCCGGTACGGCCCGCAGCCACCATCTCCGAGACGATCTTCAGCGCGCTCCAGACGCCGGTGCCCGTCGAACCGCCCGCCTTGCGCCCTATGGCCCGCTCCAGCGCCCGGCAGGCCGCGACGCTCGCCGCGTCGGGCACCTTCATCATCCGGTCGATGGCGCCGGGCACGAAGCTCGGCTCCATGCGCGGGCGGCCGATGCCCTCGATGCGCGAGCCGCAGTCGCTGGTCGCGTGCGGGTCGTGGTTCGTCCAGCCGTCGAAGAAGCAGGAGTTCTCCGGGTCGGGGACGCAGATCCGGGTGTCGTGCTGCATGTAGTGCACGTAGCGGGCGATGGTGGCCGAGGTGCCGCCGGTGCCCGCGGTCGCCACGATCCAGGCGGGCTCGGGGTACCGCTCCAGGCGCAGCTGCTGGTAGATCGACTCCGCGATGTTGTTGTTGCCGCGCCAGTCCGTGGCCCGCTCGGCGTAGGTGAACTGGTCCATGTAGTGGCCGCCGGTGCGGTCGGCGAGCTCGGCGGACTCCTCGTACATCTTCATCGGGTCGTCCGCGAAGTGGCAGGTGCCGCCGTGGAACTCGATGAGCCGGCACTTCTCCGGGCTGGTGGTGCGCGGCATGACGGCGATGAAGGGGACGCCGATCAGCTTGGCGAAGTACGCCTCGGACACCGCGGTGGAACCGGACGACGCCTCGATGACCGGGCGGCCCGGCCGGATCCAGCCGTTGCAGAGGGCGTACAGGAACAGCGAGCGGGCGAGACGGTGCTTGAGGGAGCCCGTGGGGTGCGTCGACTCGTCCTTGAGGTAGAGGTCGATGCCCCATTCCTCGGGGAGCGGGAAGCGCAGCAAGTGGGTGTCGGCGGAGCGGTTGGCGTCCGCCTGGACCTTGCGGACGGCCTCCTTCAGCCAGACCCGGTAGTCCGCGTCACTGCGGTCGACATCGATGGTCGTACCGGTGGTACCGGTGGTGCTCATGCGCCGTGCTCCTTCGTGCGTGTGCGCGGGTCGTCTCACCCCCCGTTTTCGCAATCTACCTCCCCCACCTGCACAAACGGTCACTTTGGGTATCCATGCACATCGCTTTCGATCGCGTTCGGTTGCAGTGCGGCGCACCGTGAGTGACCCTGGTGGAGCATTACCGAGGGTGCAGCACCCGTATCACTCATGTCGGGGAGTCGCAGCCGTGATCAGTCATTCCCGCAGGCACTGCGTCGTCGAACTGCAGGCCTTGCCGTGCCGGATCGGCCAGATCCGCAGAATCGTTTCTGCACAGTTGCGCCACTGGCAGCTCGATCCGCTCATCGACCGGGCCGCGCTCGGCGTGACGGAACTGCTCAGCAACGTCCACCGCCACGCGCAGCCCCACAAGACCTGCACGGTCGAGATCGAGCTCCGCCTGGGGCGCCTGACCGTGTCGGTGATCGACGGTGATCCGCGGCTCCCGGTGCTCCGGGAGGCCCGGGCGGAGGCCCTGGAGACCGGCGGGCGCGGCCTGGCGCTGGTGGCGGCGCTCAGCGAGGCCTGGGGCGTGCGCGAGCAGGCGGACGGCCGGGGCAAGGCGGTGTGGTTCTCCCTGCGGGCGGCCCCCGGCCCGGCGGTGCCCGCGCGACCGGTGCGGATCGCCGCCGAACCGGTACGGGACGCGGCCCGGGCGGCGCTCGTCGCCATGGACCCGGGAGCCGTCGCGGCGCCTCTGCCGATGGCGGCCTCGGCCGGCACCGGGCCCGTCTGACGCCACCGGGCCCGACGCCCGATCCGCTCCCCCGGCCGCGACACCGATCCGCTGTCCCCGGCCGGGGACCGCCGGGCCAGGGGCGGGGATGGAACGGCGACTGACGGGCGCGGACCACCGCGGCAGCCATCGGCCGGCCGTTCTAGGCCGCCGCGCCCAGGGCGCCGAGGGGGTCGTCCAGGACCGGCTGCCAGGCCAGCTCCGCCGCGCCCACCAGGCTGTTGTGGTCGAGGGTGCACGGCAGGATCGGCACGCCGCCGCTGCGCCCCCACAGGCTGCGGTCCGCGACGACCGCGCGCAGCCGCTCGGGGTCGGCGTGCAGCAGTTCGCGGTGGAGTCCGCCCAGGATGATGCGGTCCGGGTTCAGGATGTTCACCAGCCCCGCCAGGCCCAGCCCGAGCCGGTCGATGAGCTCCTCGGCCGCCGCCCGTACCGCCGGCTCCGCGTACTCCCCGCGCAGCAGGTCGCGGGCCTGCGCGAGGAGCGACACCTCGGGTCCCGGGGTGCGGCCCGCCGCGGTGAGGAAGGCCAGCGGGTCCGCCTCGACGTCCAGGCAGCCGCGGCCGCCGCAGTGGCAGGCCCGTCCCTCCGGGTTCACGGTCAGGTGGCCCACCTCCAGGGCAAGGCCCGAACTCCCGCTGTGCAGGCGGCCGTCCAGCACCAGCGCCCCGCCGACCCCGCGGTGCCCGGTGGCGACGCACAGCAGGTGCTGGGCGCTGCGGCCGGCGCCGTGGCGGTGCTCGGCCAGCGCCGCGAGGTTGACGTCGTTGCCGGTCAGGGCCGGGCCGTCGATCCCGGCGGCCTTCACGCACTGCGCGAAGACGTCCCGTACGGGAGATCCGGCCGGCCAGGCCAGGTGCAGGGGGTTGAGGGCGGTGCCCTCCGGCTCGGCCACCGCCGAGGGGACCGCGAGCCCCGCGCCCACGCACCGGCGGCCGGTCTGCGCGAGCAGCTCCGCTCCGGCCTCCACCACGGCGCGGAGCACCTGGGCCGGGTCGGCGGAGACGGTGACCTTGCCCGGTGCGGTGGCCACGATCCGCCCGCCGAGGCCGACCAGGGCGGCCCGGAAGCCGTCGGGGTGGACCTGCGCGGCCAGCGCCACCGGCCCGTCCTCGGCCACGGACAGCCGGTGCGAGGGGCGGCCCTGGGTCCCGCCCGCGCCGCCGGGGCGTGAGTCGACGCGGATCAGTCCGAGCGCCTCCAGCTCTGCGGCGACGGCTCCGGCGGTGGCCCGGGTGACTCCGAGCTCGGCGGTCAGCACGGCCCGGGTCGGTGCGCGGCCGGTGTGGACGAGCTCCAGCGCGGGGCCGAGCGCGCCGCGGCCCCGCTCCAGCCTGGTCCGCGTGGACACCGTGGTCACGTCCCCCACCCGCGGCGGGGCCCCGTTGCCGTTCATGACAGCGATCCTCGCATGATCGGAGGGTGCCGGACGCCCGGTGATCACGGCAGGCCGCCCACCCGCAGCGTGATGTTGAGCCGCCCGGTGAGCCCGAGCCCTTGCGGGCCCGTGCCCGGCAGGACCTTCGGCACCCCGTGGTAGGCCAGTCGGCTCGCCTCGCCGAAAACGAACAGATCACCGCTGCGCAGCTCGACGTCGCGGTACGGACGACCGCGGTTCGCGGTGTTCCCGAACCGGAAGACGCAGGCGTCCCCGAGGCTCAGGGAGACCACCGGCGCCCCGGAGCGCTCCTCGGCGTCGCGGTGCATGCCCATGCGGGAGTCCCCGCCGTAGAAGTTGACCAGGGCGATGTCGTACTCCACGCCGTCCGCGAGGGGCGCTCCGTACGCGGCGGCCACCGCCTCCCGTCCCAGCTCGGCCAGCCGGCTCGGCATCGGCTTGACCGGCGCCCCGTCGCCGTCCACGGCCGTACGGGCGTACGCGTACGGGTACCAGTGCAGCCCCAGGCACACCTGCCGGGCGGTCATCGTCCCGCCTCCGGGCGTGCGGACGGTGCGCAGGCCGGCCGGCGGGCGGGCCCAGACGCGGGCCGCGTCCAGCAGCTCGCGCTGGCGCGCGGGCTCCAGCCAGTCCGGCAGGTGCACGGCTCCGGGGGCGATCAAGGTCCGCTCGCGCGGGAAGAGTTCGCCGTCCATGCCCCCATTGTCGCCGGGTCCTGGAAGACTCGCCCGCATGGAGATCAGCACGTACGTGGAGACCCTGGAGCGAGAGGGCCGGCTCCTGGCCGACAGCGCGGAGCGGGCCGGTACGGACGCGGCCGTGCCCGGCTGTCCCGGCTGGCGGATCGCCGACCTGCTGCGGCACACCGGGTCGGTGCACCGCTGGGCGGCCGGCGTCGTCCGGGAGGGGCTCGGGGAGCGGCCGCCGTTCCCGGCGGCGCCGGAGCTGACGGGGGCGGAGCTGTCCGGCTGGTTCCGGGAAGGGCACGAGGCCCTGGTCCGGACACTGGCGCAGGCGCCGGTCGACGGGCGGTGCTGGACGTTCCTCCCGACGGCCCCGCCCTCGCCGCTGGCCTTCTGGGCGCGGCGCCAGGCCCACGAGACCGCCGTGCACCGGATGGACGCGGAAACGGCCCTGGGCACGGCCTTCGCCGAGGTGGCGCCGGAGTTCGCCGAGGACGGGGTGGACGAGCTGCTGACCGTTTTCCACGCGGGGCCGCGCAGCCGGGTGCGGACGCGGGAGCCGCGGGTGCTGCGGCTACGGGCCGCCGACACGGGTGCGGTGTGGACCGTACGGCTGTCGCGCGAGCCGGCCCGCACCGTGCGCGGCGCCACGGACGAGCGGGTCGACTGCGAGGTGACGGGCGGGGCGGCCTGGCTGTACGCGGCGCTGTGGAACCGGCTGCCGCTCACCGGCCTCGGGGTGAGCGGTGACCCGGCGCTGGCCCGGCTGTGGAACGAGACGGCCGCGATCTGAGCGCGGGCGGGGCGGACGGGATCCGGGCACGCGGGGCGGGCGTTCTTGTGACGGTGCGTGCGCGCTGTGACACTGGCCGCATGGGGCGACGGACGCAGGCGGACCGGGACGCGATCACGGTCGAGATCGGCTACGCCTTCGTCAGCGCCTGCCTGGCGGCCGGCCTGTCGTTCGTGGCGGTGTACGGCGCCGCGCCGGCGTTCTCCCTGCCGCCCGCCGCGCACCGGGCCCTGACGGTGGCGGGCGGGATCGTGGCGGCGGCCGTCTTCGTCCTGCGGATCGCACACGTCCTGTGGCGCTTCGCGCGGCGCCCGGAGAACGACGGCCTGTAGGGACGCGGGACACTCCCGGCGGGGTCGGGACGGCCTGCGGCCCGCGCCTCAGCCGAGAGTGGCGGCGTACCCGGTCTGGGCGCGGTGCTCCCATGCCGGTCCCGTGTTCCACGGGTTGGGCATGGTCGCGGACGTCGCGTACGCGTAGCCCGCGCCGCGTTCGAAGGCCGTGCGGAGGGCGGCCCGCATGGCCGCGGCGTCCGGAACGCCGTGGACCAGGTGCCAGAAGGCCGTACCGGTCGGGTCGAGTTCGGTGCCGGCGCGGTAGCCGGTGAGAGGGTCGAAGACGTTGCCGCCGAGCCAGCCGGCGCCCGTGTAGGCGGCGTAGGTGTCCTCGAAGGTCACGAACACGTCCGCGGTGCGGTGGCCCGGCTCCAGGTAGCAGTCGGCGATGGCCGTACCGGGGTTGTCGACGACGAGGTCGGGGGCGGCCGGGTCGACGGCCTGCATGGAGTCCTCGACGTAGCGGCGCAGTTCCGCGTAGTGGTCGCGGGTGGCGTTGTCCGGACCGCACTCGCGGCTGACGACGTCGAAGAAGATGCCGTCGACGTGGAGGCGGCCGTCGGGCGTCTTCAGGTAGTTGTCCACCGAGGCCTTGACGGCGGCGAGGTCGCGGTTGCCGTGGTCGGTGTGCACGTACCCGAGCACCTTGGTCTTCTCGCCGGTGGCGGTGGTCGCACCGCGCAGCGCGTCGGCGCGGGACCGCCAGCGGGCGTCGAACGGGGCGTCGCCGTTGCCCGGGTTGAGGACCACCACGGAGGGGGCGGGGGCGGTGGCGGTGAGGTCGGTCAGCATGGCGTCGTTCGCCCAGACGTACGCCGGAACCGCGATCTCCAGGCCCCGCACGCCGGGGCCGCGGGGGCGGGGCGGCTCCGTGGGCGCCGGCGCGGGCGGCACGGCGGGCGCGGGCGCCCCTCCCCCCTCCGCCGTCATCGGCTCCGTCCGGCGCCCCGGGTCGGAGCCCCGCGCCGACGCCGTGTCCGCGGGGGCCGGCGCGGCGAGCAGGAGGGTGACCAGCACGGCGCAGAGGGCCTTCACGGCGCGGGGCATGACGGTTCCTCCGGCGGCGGCGGGGGCTGTGGGGCGACCCGAGGAACACTAGACGGGCGGCTCTTCGCCCACGGCCGAACCGCGCGCATTGGTCCGACGAACAGACAAGCGAACGGTCGCCTTGTCATGTGAACGGACCGCGCAGCCCGCTCATACGGCCGGCAGCCCCACCCCGTGGGCCGGTCGCTGGGCGGCGTGCGCGAAGAAGGCGGCGCGGTCCTCGACGACGCGGTCGAACCGGCCGAACAGCTCGGCGGGGACCAGGCCCGACCACCTTCGCCCGGGCGGCGACGAGCGTCGCGGCGGTGACGGCGGGGGGCAGCCCCGCGGCGAGGTCGTCCGCCATCCGCTCGGCTTCGGGGCGGAGCGCGGCCGGCAGGGGCGGGACGGCGAGACCGCGGCCCCGGTGGGCGGCGGGACGATGCCGATGAGGGCGCGGCGACCCGGGAGGCGGGGCCGACGGTGTCCTGCGGGGCGCGGTAACCGGGCACGGGGAACCGTGGATGAGCGCGTACCCGTGCGGGTGCGCCGGGCCCGGGCCCGTACGGCCCAGCAGACCGCGGCCCGGCGGGCGCGGGGCGGGGCGCCGGCGGCGAGAGCGCGGACGTCGGCCTCTTCGGCGGCGGCGCCGACGGGACGGCCGAACGCTCCGTCCGCGCCGTACGCCCGGCCGGATGCGGCGGATCACGGTCGATCCGCACACGTACGGGGGTACCCCGTACCCGGTGTCGGACCACGGCCGCTCCCGGAGGACCACCCGGGGCGTACGAGCCGCCGGCCCGGCGTTCAGCCGATGACCGCGGTGGCCCCGGCGGACCACACACGGACGCGGACGCGCGGGAGCCGCTGTCGCAACCCTCTGGAGAGGGTTGCGACAGCGGCTCCCGCGCCGGCGCCCTCCCTCCCGGCCGGGCGGCAGGGCGGCCGGGCGGGTCTACGAGGCGTCGCGGTCGCGGGCCGCCGACTGTCGGGCGTCCAGCACGTGCAGCGCCTTGCGGGCCACCGGCGAGGTCCGTACGAGGTCGGTCAGGTTCGTCGAGCCCCGCGTGATCCGGGCGAACGCCCGCCACGCCGGCCGCAGCCCGGTGATCGCCGCGTGCAGCAGACCCGGCCTCGACTCGAAGAGGGTCAGCATCCGGCGACCGATGCCCATCTCCACGCCCAGACCGGCCTTCACCGCGAAGGCGTAGTTGAGGGCCTGGCGGCGCGCGTCCACGGCGTCCTGCGCCTCGGAGATCTTGACCGCCCACTCCCCCGCCAGCCGCCCGGACCGCAGGGCGAAGGAGATGCCCTCGCGCGTCCACGGCTCCAGCAGCCCCGCCGCGTCGCCCGCCACCAGCACCCGGCCGCGCGACAGCGGCGACTCGGGGGTCCGGCAGCGGGTCAGGTGCCCGGAGGAGACGGCCGGTTCGAAGCCGGCCAACCCGAGCCGGGCGATGAAGTCGTCCAGGTACCGCTTGGTCGCCGCCCCCTCGCCCTTCGCCGAGATGACACCGACGGTGAGCGTGTCGCCCTTGGGGAAGACCCACCCGTAACTGCCGGGCAGCGGACCCCAGTCGATGAGGACCCGGCCCTTCCAGTCGTCGGCGACCGTCTGCGGGACCGGGATCTCCGCCTCCAGACCGAGGTCCACCTGGGCCATCTCGACGCCGACGTGCGCACCGATCCGGCTCGCGCTGCCGTCCGCCCCGACGACCGCGCGCGCCAGGACGGTCTCCCCGTCCGCGAGCACCACGGCGACGGTGCGCCGGTCGGGCACGGCCGTCCCGTGCTGTTCGACGCGGGTCACGGCGGTGCCCGTACGGACGGTCGCACCGGCCTTCTCCGCCTCCGCCACGAGTCCGGCGTCGAACTCCGGCCGGTTGACCAGGCCGAAGAGCATCTGCTTCGCACGCCTGGTCCGGGCCAGCTTCCCGTTCATCGAGAAGGTGACCGCGTGGATGCGGTCCTGGAGGGGCAGGACGAAGCCCGGCGGCAGGGCGTCGCGCGAGGGCCCGATGATGCCGCCGCCGCACGTCTTGTAGCGGGGCAGTTCGGCCTTCTCCAGCAGCAGGACGCGCCGCCCGGCCGTCGCCGCCGCGTACGCGGCCGAGGACCCGGCCGGGCCCGCGCCGACCACGACCACGTCCCACACCTCCGCGGTCCCGCCGGCGTCGCCGGCCGCTGTGTCGCCCGCTCCCCGCTCGGTCCGCTCCCCCTGCTCCGCGCCCGGGTCCGCGGCGTCCGCGTCCGGTGTGCCCGCGGTGTCCGCGCCCGTGTCCTCGGGCGCGCCGTCGCCCTCGCCCGCGCCCCCGCCCGCGCGTTCGTCCGCGCGTTCGTCCGCGCCTGCGCTGGCGCTCGCCTCTGGGCCTGCGTCGCGTACGTCGTCGTCGCTGCTCACGATGTGCTGCTGCTCCTGATCACCCGGTTGCTCCGATGCCGGGGAAATCCTACGGCGCGACTCGGCCTCGCCCTGCTGTGCGAGGATCGGGACTGTCTTCCGCCGTACCCGGCATACGCGCACCCCGCGGATGCGGGCGGCGTACACCGAGCACAACGTCGCACCCAAGAGGAGCGTGCCCATGTCCCAGAATCCGATCGCCGAGACCATCGCCTCGCTGATGCCCCGCGCCAAGCAGGAGCTGACCGAGCTGGTGGCCTTCCAGTCGGTGGCGGACTGGGCGCAGTTCCCCAAGAGCGAGAGCGAGGCCGCCGCCAACTGGGTGGCCGACGCGCTGCGCGTCGAGGGGTTCCGGGACGTGGCGCTGCTCGACACCCCCGACGGCACCCAGTCGGTGTACGGCTTCCTCCCCGGTCCCGAGGGCGCCCCGACGGTCCTGCTCTACGCGCACTACGACGTGCAGCCGCCGCTGGACGACGCCGCCTGGATCTCCCCGGCCTTCGAGCTGACCGAGCGCGACGGCCGCTGGTACGGGCGTGGCGCGGCCGACTGCAAGGGCGGGTTCATCATGCACCTGCTGGCGCTGCGCGCCCTGAAGGCCGGCGGCGGGGTGCCGGTGTCCGTGAAGGTGATCGTCGAGGGCTCGGAGGAGCAGGGCACCGGCGGCCTCCAGCAGTACGCGCAGGCCCACCCCGAGCTGCTGACCGCCGACACCATCGTCATCGGTGACGCGGGCAACTTCCGTCTGGGGCTGCCCACGGTGACGGCGACGCTGCGCGGGATGACCCTGCTGAAGGTGAAGATCGACACGCTGGGCGGCAACCTGCACTCCGGCATGTTCGGCGGTGTCGCTCCCGACGCGCTGGCCGCTCTGATCCGGGTGCTCGACTCGCTGCGCGCGGCGGACGGTTCGACCACGGTGGACGGGCTGGCCTCGGACGCCGTGTGGGAGGGCCTGCAGTACCCCGAGGAGGACTTCCGGGCCGACGCCCGGGTGCTGGACGGGGTCGGCCTCATCGGCGAGGGCAGCGTCGCGGACCGGCTGTGGGCGCGCCCCGCGGTCACCGTGCTCGGCATCGACTGCCCGCCGGTGGTCGGCGCGACGCCGTCCGTGCACGCGAGCGCGGGCGCGCTGATCAGCCTGCGCGTGCCGCCGGGCGTGGACACCACCGAGGCGATCAAGCTGCTGGAGGCGCACATCGTGGCGCACACCCCGTGGCAGGCCCGGCTGGAGCTGGAGGTGGTCGGCCAGGGCCAGCCGTTCCAGGCCGACACCACGAGCCCGGCGTACGCCTCGATGGCGGCGGCCCTGGCCGCGGCCTACCCCGGCCAGGAGATGCAGATCAGCGGCATGGGCGGTTCGATCCCGCTGTGCAACACGCTGACGTCGCTGTACCCGGAGGCGGAGATGCTGCTCATCGGCCTGAGCGAGCCCGAGGCGCAGATCCACGCGGTGAACGAGAGCGTGTCGCCGGAGGAGCTGGAGCGACTGTCGGTGGCGGAGGCCCTCTTCCTGGTCAACTACGCCGCGTCCAAGCAGGCCTGACACCCGGCCCACGCCCCTGGCCCAGGCCCCCGGCGCACGCGCATCGCCGACGCGCCGGGGGCCTGGGCCGTGACCCGTGACCCGTGAGCGCGGAACCGGCGGCGGCGGGCGTGCGCGGACAGCCTGCCGGTCAGCGGCCGGCGGCCGGGGCCGTCAGGCCCCGCGTTCCCGGCTCCGGCCCCGGCCCCGGCCCGGGCGGCCCTTCGGGCGCCCTACGCCCGTGGCGTACTCCGCTGCCGGCGAAGACCGGCGCCTCGCGGGCCGCCGGGTCCGTAGGTTCGGGTCATGGACCTCGTCGAAGTGCTCCCGGACCGGCTCCACATGCTCCGCTTCCCGATCGGCCAGGCCTACCTCTGGCAGGACGGCGACGCCCTCACCCTCGTCGACGCCGGCCAGGCGACGTCGGCCCCCGAGATCGAGTCGGCCATCCGCTCCCTGGGCCGCACGCCCGCGCGGCTGGAGCGGATCGCGCTGACCCACTGTCATCGTGACCACGTCGGCGCGGCCGGGGAGCTCTCCGCCCGCTGGGGCGCCCGGGTGCTGGCGCACCGGCTGGACGCGCCGGTGATCCGGGGCGAGCGGCCCGTGCCCGAGCCCGTGCTCCTGGACTGGGAACTCCCCCTGTACGCGCACGGCCTGACCGTCCCCGAGGCCCCGCCCACCCCGGTCGACGGGGAGGTGGAGGACGGCGACGCGCTCGGCTTCGGGGACGGGGCGTACGTCGTGCACGCCCCGGGCCACACGGACGGCAGCATCGGCGTCCATCTCCCGCGCCACGGAGTGCTGTTCACGGGCGACTGCGTCGCCGCCGTCGGTCCGCCGATCCTGGGCGTCTTCAACGTGGACCGGGCCCGTGCCGTCGCGTCCTTCCGCCGGCTGGCCGCGCTCGCTCCCGCCACGGCCTGCTTCGGCCACGGCGACCCGCTGACGGAGGGGACGGCGGCCGCCTTGGCCGCGGCCGCCGCCGCGGTCTGACCCCGACCCGGCGGCGGCCCCGTACGCCCGGCGTCAGCCGACCGGCACCCCCGCCTCCAGGTACAGCGGCCGGCCGCGCTCCCGCGCCCGCAGGGCCCAGCGCAGCCGTTCGTAGCGGTGCTGCGGGAGCAGACCGCCCGCCTCCTCCTCCGTGACGAACCGCCAGGCCCGCAGCTCCGGCCCCGGCAGCCGGAGCCGGGCCGCGGCGCCGTCCGGCAGGGGGCCGCCGTCGAACAGCAGCCGCAGCCCGCCGTAGCCGGGCGGCTGCGGGGACTCCCAGTCCACCACCAGCAGCCCCGGCATCCGGTCGAGTTCCAGGCCGAGTTCCTCGGCGACCTCGCGTACGCCCGCGCGGGCCGGCGCCTCGCCCGCCTCGACGACCCCGCCGGGGAACTCCCAGCCCGCCTTGTACGTCGGGTCGACCAGCAGCACCCGGTCCCGGTCGTCGAAGAGCAGCACCCCGGCGGCCACCGTCTCCCGCGTGGGTTCCGGGGTCTGCACGATGTCGCACACCGGGGCGGCGTCGGTGCGCAGGGCGCCGGCGATGCGTTCGGCGGCCTCCCGTACGCCCAGCGGGCCGTTGTCGAGGACGTGGGCGTCGGCGGTGAGCCAGCCGAGGGCCTGCCGGTAGGCGGGGACGTGGTCGTACGCCCACTGCCGGACCCGCTGGTCGGTGGCGGACGGCGCACCTGGTTCCCCGCGCGTGGCGATCCGCTCCCGCAGGATCGTTTCCGCAGGAGCGAGCAGCACGTGCCGCACCGGAATCCGGCGGGCCGCGAGCCCGCCGAAGATCTCGTCCCGGTAGTCCTGCCTGAGCAGGGTCATCGGGACGACGAGCACCCCGCCCAGCTCGGCGAGCATCGCCGCCGCGGTGTCCACGACCAGCCGCCGCCAACTGGGCAGGTCCTGGTAGTCGGTGACCTCGTCCAGCCGCTTGCGCGGCAGCAGCACGCGCAGGGCGTCACCGATGAACTCCGGGTCGAACAGGGTGCTGTCCGGCAGGATGGCGGTCAGTTCGCGGGCCGTGCTGGTCTTTCCGGCGCCGAACGCACCGTTGATCCAGACAATCACTCGTACTCCAGGGTGGGAAGGCCGCTGAACAGCGACGGAGCCGGATTCGCGGGACTGTCTGGGAGAGGTATGGGAAATGTCGGCGTCCACAGCGCGGCCCCCACCACTTCCTCCTCCCACACTCTCTTGAGGTACCCAACTATCCGCTCCTCCATCGCGAGTGTTACCTCGCTGTAGGTGCCCTCCACTCCCGACAGCTCATGGCCCATCCGCTCCTCGACGGCCGGCAGCGCCGGCCGAGCCCACCGCTCGTAGCGAGGCCCGGACGCGCGCTCCTCGGCACCGTCCCGGATCGGGAACCAGCAGGTGTGATCGAAGTTCGTGCTCAACAGCGGCTTGCCCTGGATCGACAGGAACATCCACGGCTGGTCGTTCGATGCCAGGAGGGCCTGGTGCGTCTCGTGCAGGTACGGCGGGATGACGATCGTCCTCCATCTGTCGTACTTCGGCGCAGCCAGCACTGCTCTCTTGTCGGCCCGACAGGTCTGGTACTGCATCCGGAGAGCGTGGAGGGACTCGTACCGCTGGAGGGCCTCCACGCCCAGTTCGGCATCCGGCTCGGAGGCCGGCCAGTACGGGGTCCGAGTAGGAACAGACCGGAAAACCGGCGTTGGTGTCAGCAGTTTTGACAGTGCGTCATTATGTCGGCTCGGCCCACCTGGTCCGGCTGCCGCATTCAGTGCTGTCGTCAAACGATGGCGGGCTCAAACGGTCGATGCACCACCTCGTAGATGATCATGTCGTCATGGAGGTGCACGTGCGTGACTACGGGTTTTCGGCAGTCCAGCAGGACGAGATCTGGCGCCGGTGGCGTGAGGGCGAATCGTTCAACTCGATGGGGCGGGCCCTGGGGTCTCCGATGCACCGCATCCGTGCTTTCCTCGCCCAGTCAGGCGGAGTTCGTACTACTCCGCAGAGGCGGGCCGGCCGTCACCTGACGCCTGCTGACCGAGAGGAGATATCCCGCGGTCTCGCCGTCGGTGACTCCGCTCGTCAGATGGCGAGGCGCCTCGGCCGGGCGGCATCGACGGTCTCCCGGGAGATCGCCCGCAACGGCGGCCGGGAGCGCTACCGCGCGGCTCCTGCGGATATGGAGGCATACCAGCGAGCGCGGCGTCCGAAGGTGGCCAAACTTTCCCAGCTGCCGGCGCTGAGAGCCATCGTCGAGGAGAAGCTCCGGCTGCACTGGTCGCCTGAGCAGGTATCCGGATGGCTGCGGCGTCGGTTCCCAGGCGATGTGGCCATGCAGGTCTCGCACGAGGCGATCTATCTGGCGCTGTTCGACCCACGACGCCGGGCAGCCATCGATCGCGCCTTGACCCAGCGCCTTCGGACGGGCCGCCCTATCCGCCGGCCCAAGGGCGCTCGGAAGCCGTCCGGGCGCGGAATCATCCGCGACATGGTGCCGATCAGTGCCCGCCCCGTCGAGATCGAGGACCGGGTGATCGCTGGGCATTGGGAGGGCGACCTCGTCATGGGCATACGCCCGTCCGCTATCGGCACCCTGGTCGAGCGCACAAGTCGATACACAGCCTTGATGGCACTCCCGGACGGCATCAAGGCCCAGCAGGTCCGACCGCACCTCACCCGTTCGATCCTCGGCATCCCGAAGCAGCTGAGACGTTCCCTGACCTGGGATCGAGGCCGTGAGATGGCCGAGCACCGGGACTTCACGGCGGCCACCGGCGTTCCCGTCTACTTCTGCAAGCCCCGCAGCCCCTGGCAGCGCGGGACCAACGAGAACACGAACCGGCTCTTGAGGCAGTACCTGCCCAAGGGCGCGGACCTTCGCAAACTCAGCCAGGCCGACCTGGACGGGATCGCCGAGGAACTCAACCACCGCCCTCGCAAGATCCTTGGTTACCGATCGCCGGCCGAGGCCTACGCTGGCCTCCTGAACAGCGGTGATGCGTTGACCGTTTGAGCCCGCCAACGTTATCTTGAGCCGCCCGAAGGGCGTCCTTGACGTTGAACAAGCTCAGGTGAAGCCCCGGGAACCGCCTGAGGGATGTGGCTATCTGCCGCTGTCCATCACGCGGATATCCCGGAGGTCCGATGCTCGTACAGCGCGTGGTGATGCCGTCCTCGCCGCTTGTGTCATGGACGGTGCTCGGCGAGGACGCCGCCCCGGCCCAACCGATCGAGCGTTACCTGGCCTATCTCACCGATATCGAGCGGTCACCGAACACGGTCAAGGCGTATGCGCATGATCTGAAGGACTGGTTCTCCTTCCTCGGCGTCCGGGGCCTGGACTGGCGGGAGGTGCGACTGGAGGACGTCGGCGAGTTCGTCGCCTGGCTGCGGCTACCGCCAACAGCCCGGGCTGGGGCGGTCGCGGTGCTGCCGTCGGTCGAGCATCACTGCGGCGAGGCGACGGTGAACCGAAGACTGTCGGCGGTCAGCGCCTTCTACCAGCACGCCGCACGCTATGGCGTCGATGTGGGCGCGTTGCTGACGACCTGGCAGCCGGCCGGGCGCCGCAGCACCGCGTGGAAGCCGTTCCTGCACCATGTGAGCAAGGGTCGACCACAGCAACGGCGGGCTATCTCGATGAAGACGGACAGGAAACTCCCGCGCATCCTTGCCGCAGCCGAGGCCCAGGCCCTCCTGGATGCTTGCGAGCGGCTTCGGGACCGGCTGCTGTTCGCCGTCCTGGTCGACTCGGGCATGCGGATCGGGGAGGCCCTCGGGTTGCGGCACGAGGACTGGGCCGTCGCTGAGCGAGAGTTGTCGGTGGTGCCGCGGCTCAACGACAACGGCGCCCGCACCAAGTCGGCGAGGACAAGGACGATCCCGGTCGGCGCTGAGCTGATCCGGCTGTATGCCCACTACATGCACACCGAGTACGGCTACCTCGACTCCGACTACGTCTTCGTCAACCTCTGGGCCGCCACGTTCGGGCACGCGATGACCTACGCGGCGGCCTACGACCTGGTCAGACGGCTCCGTCGAAGGACCGGCATCTCCTTTGACCCGCACTGGTGCCGCCACACCTACGCCACCAGGCTGCTGCGAGGCGGCACCCCGGTGGAGGTCGTCAGTAAATTGCCGGGGCACGTCAGCCTGACCACTACGACCGTGGACATACGGACACCTCACCGCCCGAGGACGCTCGGAAGGCGCTGGAGGCCGTCGGCTGGTTCGACGGCACGGAGGTGCGGCTGTGAGCGAGACCTCGCGCATGCCTGCCAACCCGGGAAAGGCGGGGTCCGAACGCCCCGGGCTTCAGCTGCATACAGGGCAACGCGTCGAGGAACCCACTCCGCGAAATGTCTGGGACATCGAGTACGACCGGGAGGTCTGGCGGCTCCGCGAGCTGGGGATCAAGGCCAAGATCGCCCACATCCTCTTCGACCGGATCCCACAGCCCTGGCTGAAGGATCTGGCAAAGCGGTGGGCCCGGTGGCGGCTCAGCACAGGATTCGGCGCGGAGTCGGCAGCCTCCGGCACACGAGCCATTAGTCACTTCGCGCAGTTCCTCGCAACGCCGACGGTCCGCGTCGTCCGCCTTGATCATGTGGATCGGCCGTTGTTGGAGAGGTATCTGGCCCATCTGCACGCCGACTACGCAGGTCGAGCGGTGCACCGGAACTTCATCGGACAGCTCAATCTCTTCTTCCTGGCCATCCGTCAGCACCGCAGGAACGACGCCCTGCCCGCAAGCACTGTGTTCTTCCCCGAGGACTTTCCCCGATACGACGAGCGGCTGCCCCGGGCCCTGAGCGAACCAGTGATGACGCAGTTGGAGCAGCCCGTGAACCTGGACCGGTGGAAGACTCCGGCCTACCGGCTGGTCACGCTCATTTCTGATGCGCTGCGGCCTGCGGATCACCGACACGGTGCGGCTGCCGCACGACTGCATCGTCCACGACGCCGATAGTGCCCCCTACCTGCGCTATCTGAACCACAAGATGAAACGTGAAGCGCTTGTCCCCATCGACGAAGAGCTTGAACGCGAAATCCGAGATCACCAGCGCCACCTTCGTGATCGCTGGCCACACGGCACTCCGGTGCTCCTCCCTCGATCTTTAAAGAACGCAGACGGGCACGAGCCTACGGACGACCACGTCTACCGGAGGGCGATGCACCAGTGGTTGAAGGCATGCGACGTCCGTGACGAACACGGTCGTCTCGTGAAGGTCACCCCTCACCAGTTCCGTCACACGCTGGGCACACGGTTGATCAACCGGGACGTCCCGCAGGAAGTCGTGCGTCGGATCCTTGACCACGACTCCCACATGATGACCGCGCATTACGCCCGGCTGAGCGACACCAGGATCCGTCGGCATTGGGAGCAGGCCCGCGAGGTTGACATCACCGGCCAGACCGTCGCCCGCGACCCCGAAGGGCCGTTGGCCGAGGCGTCCTGGGCCAAGCAGCGTCTCGGCCGGGTCACCCAGGCCCTGCCCAACGGCTTCTGCGGCTTGCCGGTGCAGAAGAGCTGTCCGCATGCCAATGCCCGCTTGACGTGCCCAATGTTCGTGACAACCCCGGAGTTTCTGCCCCAGCACCGGCAGCAGCGCCAACAGCTCCTGCAGATCGTCTCGGCGGCCGAAGCCCGCGGCCAGCTCCGCGTCGTCGAGATGAACCAGCAGGCCCTCGGCAGCCTCGACCAGATCGTCACCGCCCTGGAGGAAGACGAGGCTCCCGGCGGAGCGGAGGCGGCCGATGCGGGCTGACAACTCCCGTCATCTCGTCGCCGCGGCAGGCAACCGCCACGAGTACACCCGGGCCAAGGCGATCAAGGCCCTACGCGAGATCGACGACGCGGGCACGGGTGTCGCGGGTGAAGCTCAGGTAGTCGGTGCCTGGTCCGGCTCGCGCAAGAAGGCCGAGAGCAGCATGGCAAGGACGGGCACGGTGGCGAATAACGCGAGCGCGCCTCGGGGCCCGTAGTGGCTTGCCGCCATGCCCAGGAGCGGCATGAACAGTCCGCCTGCGCTCATCGCGAGGCCGCGTGTGACGCGGTTACCCCGGGCCGGCTGGGAAGGCAATCCTGGCCGAGCTCGATGAGGATGGCGAACGGGATGTTCGAGGTCAGACCGACCAACAACGCGAGTGGCAGCGCCATGGCCGCCACGCCGTGGGAGTGTTGATCAAGTAGGAGCACAGGCTCCTACTGGGGATCTGTGATGTCCAGGAGGCCGAGCTTCAGGAGGCTTTCGGCGGTGGCCTCGACGGCTTCGTTGCTGCTGCGGGGGTTCCAGCCGAGCACGGTGCGGGCCTTGTCGTTGCTGACATGACGGATCTTGCCGAGGTTGGGCAGCATGCCCTTCAGCGCCGAGTTGGCCTCGGCGGCCTTGCGTACCGTCTCGTCTGGCAGCTCGCTGGCCGGGACGGTGCTGGCGGCATCGCCGAGTCGGTCGCGGATGGCGAGGGCGATCTGATGCATGGAGACGGCGTCGCCGGCCGCGGCGATGAAGCGTTCCCCGGCGGCCTGGGGGTGGGTCATGGCTTTCAGGTGCAGTTCGGCGGCGTCTCGGACGTCGACGACGGCAAAATACAGCCGTGGCGTGCCAGGCATAGCGCCGCTGAACAGGCCGGTGATCATGTTGATCGAGGAGGAGTGGTCGGCGCCGACGACGGGGCCGAAGATGCCGACCGGGGCGACGGTGGCGAGCTGGAGAGTGTTTCCCTCGCGCTGGATGAAGTCCCAGGCGGCCCGCTCGGCCAGGGCCTTGGACTTGATGTAGGCGGGGATGTCGCTGTCCGGGTCGGTCCAGTCGTCCTCGGTGAAGGCCCGCTCGCTGGCGGGGCGCCCATAGCCGACCGCGGCGAACGAGGACGTGACCACGGCGCGCTCGACGCCTGCGTCGCGGGCCGCGCGCAGCACGCGGAGTGTGCCTTCCCGGGCCGGGATGATCAGGTCGTCCTCGTTGTCGGGCTCGCCGCCGGGGAAGGGGGAGGCGGTGTGCAGGACGTAGCGGCACCCCGCTACCGCCCCGGCCCACCCGTCGTCCGCGGTGAGGTCGGCCGCCACGAAGGTGAGACGCTCACCCGCGTCCGCGCCCATGGCCTTCAGGTCTTCGCGCACCTGTACCTCGCGGCCGAGGGAGCGCACCGTGGTGCGGACCCGGTAGCCCTCAGTGAGGGCCTGGGCGATCACCCGGCCACCCAGGAAGCCGGATCCTCCGGTGACCAGGACGGTATCGGTCGAAGCGCTGCTCATGGGGAGGCGTTCCTTTGCTTTCAGTGTCCGGACCGGCCGGTCCAGGGGGTTTCGGCCGGACAGGGAGGGATCAGCTGTCGCTGGTCAGCGCAGGCAGCAGCAGGGCGTCCATGACCCTGATGAGCTGGTCGGAATTCGCCTCGGTGCCGGTGAGCAGCTTCTCCACGAAGATGCTGCCCAGTAGGAACTTCTCGGCGTGCGCAAGGGCCGGGTTGTCGGGACGGATGGTGCCGTGCTCTACGTGCCGGGCCAAGATGCTGCTCAGCGCGTTGAGGTAGGGGGCGAACAGGACGTCCCGCAGTGCTTGGGACAGCGCTGGGTCCGACATGACCGCCTGCCAGATCCCCAGAGTGGGGGTGCCCTGCGGGTGCGGCGTCGGCATCATGAGGGCCAGCGCGACCAGGTCACCACGCAGGCTGCCGGCGTCGATGTCCGGCAGGGGTGCGTACTTGCGAGCCATCATCGCCGTGATCACCAGCTTGGGCTTGTTCTCCCACTGCCGGTACAGCGTGGCCGTGCTCGCCTTCGTACGCCGTGCCACCTCATCCACCGTCGCCTGCTCGTAGCCGACCTCGGCGACGAGGGCGAATGTGACGTCGAGAATCTCGCGCTCACGCTCCTCCGTCAGCCGCTTGCGCCGGTTTGGGGCCGGTGCCTGCTTGGTCATCAGTGTCCCTGTCGTGATGTTGCTGGTTCGCCTCCGGTCGCCTGCGCGACCTAAGTATCGACAACGCATTTTCGACAATACGTTTTCGATAGTAAGTTCACAAGTCGTACGTTCAGGGCGTCAGAGAGGCGGGATCACCGCCGCCCGGCACCGTAGGGTCTGCATGCCAGATGAGCAGGGCTCGGCTGGACGCCGGGCCATCCCGGCACCCTTGAGGGCCACCTCACCTACTACGCCGCCTGGGACCGGGCACAGACGCAGAGCTGAACCCCGAAGTCCCACGCGTACGGTCGGACCGCAGCAGACGAATCCCCCGCCGCTCGGACCCGGCCTCCACCCTTCTGCTGTGCGACCTCCCGTGGGTTCGCTTGAGCCTCGCCGAGTCTCCGTTCCCGTGGCCAGGGGCTTTACCGGCATTCGAGTCTCCTGCCGGGCCACGAAGCAATCTCGGGAATCCCGAAGCATTCTCAGTCCGTGTGACGGGTCCTCGGCCTGGTTGAACGTGAGGGCGGCGGATCGCCGGATCAGGGAACGCCGCCACGGGCCCCCTGCTGCCGGGGCCCGGGGCGGTCGTCGGTGAGTGGAAGGTGGTCAGGGGAAGAGGGGCCATGGGTTCTGCGAGGGTGCGGTGTAGGGGGAGGGGTTGAGGACGGGTTCCTCGGCGGCGGTGGCGATGCCGCATTGGTTGTCCTGGTCGCGGGACATCCGGATGAAGCCGAGCTCGCCCCAGGTGGTGCCGTAGTCGTTCTTGACGGTCCAGTACAGTACTTCTCGCCCGCCAGGGTGGTGCCGTAGCCGACGATGGTGACCCAGTGGTCCGGATCGGTGTTCGAGCACACCGGCTCGTAGTACACGCCGCTGGTGTAGAGCTGGAAGCTGACGTTGTTGGCGTTGACCTTTGCGCGGACCGGGCCGCGGGCGACGGCCGCGCGCAGGGCCTCCTCGTCCCCGGAGGGGACGGTGGCCCATTCCTTGAACGCGCCCGAGGGGAAGGCCGCGCCGAGCGGGGGCCGGGGCTCCCCGCACACGCTGGTGTAGACGTCCTCGCCCGCCGTGTTCGTGATGAGCGGCTTGAAGGACCTGAGGAGGTGGTGGTTCTGGATGACCCAGGCGCCTTCGAGAGCGGCGGCGGTGGCGTACGCCTGGCTGGCGATCTCCTCGCACTGGCCGACATCGTGGGCGGCGGTGACCGCGAGAAGGGCCCGCCAGTCCACTGCCGCGGGCGGCTCCGCACGCACTGACGGTGCGGCGGAAGGGGCGGTGTCGGGCCCGGCAGCCGCGTCCGCCGTGGCGGTGAGCAGGGGTGCGGCCAGAGCCAGGCAGCCGGCCACGAGCAGGGTGCGGGCGGCAGCGCGCGCCGACGTGGTGCGCGGGGCTCTTCTAAGGTTTTGGGGCGGTGCTCGGTCACGCTTCTCCTTCAGGCTGGGCGATCCGGTACGCGGCTACGACCGTGGTCACACAACGGAATCGATCTTCAACACATTGTTGCCACATCTACGCGGTGCAGGAGGCGTTTCCCGGCTTCCGACCGCGGGGGCCTCGCCGTGAGATCCGTTCACCCGGAAAGGGGAAGGACCGGCCGCCACGGACGCCGTCACCCCTGGAGGCGGTGCCCCCTCCAGGGGTGACGGTGGAGACCTTGGTTCGCCCTGGCCCATGGCGGGCACAGCTGCCCTTACCGCGTACGTAATGGGCCGCCCGGCGTGGGAGACGGGCGGCACGGGCGGCGGTGCGCCATGCGCCGACTGCTGGCGGCTTCACGTCAATTCGGTGGCTGAATACAAGGGATTGACTTGCCCGCGTGCGGTCGGCCTTCACCATCGCAGAGACCGCCGACCGGCGGCCCCGTACATCCCCGCAGGGATTCCTTGCCCCAAGGAGAGCTGTGCTCCAGACCGCACCCGCCTCACCTGCCCGCCCCGCGCGGCCTTCCAGACGGCACCGCACCGGGACCGTGCTCGGCCTGCTCCTCACCGTCCTCGCCGTGCTCGGTGCCGCCGGACCGCAGCATGCCGTCGCGGCCGATGCCGACACGATCACCATTGGCGAGCCCGGCCACATCACGGTGACCGCCCCGCGCACCGTCGCGCCCGGCGAGTACGCCGAGCTCCGCCTCGCCTACACCAACACCTCCAACTCGCTGGAGGAAAGCGCCCCGTTGACGCTGACGTTCGCCCCGTCCGCCGCGGCGAGCGTCGACCTGGACGGCCTGACGTTCCTCGACGGCGGCGAGGGCCACACCTACGCGGTCACCGGCAACAGCGCGGCCGGCACGGTGAACGTCGACTGGCGGTACTTCGACGAGGGCGCGTCCACCACCACCACGGTCTACATCCCCTTCAAGGACACCGCCACCGGCCCCGTCCCGCTGAGCGCCTCGCTGACGGAGAACCTCGGCACCGGCACCGTCGTCACCCCCCTCGGCTCGCTGACCATCAACAACACCCCGGCCGCCGCCGACCTCTCCGTCGCGCTCGACGCCTCTCCCAAGGGACTGGGCGTGGTCTACGCGACCTTCACCGCCACCGTCACCAACCACGGCCCGGCCGCCACCACGGCCGCCGCCGTGCGCTTCACCTACCCCGCCGGATTCACCCTGCCCTCCGCGACGGGCTGCACCGTCGACAGCGCCGCCAGGACGGTCACATGCGACCTCGGCCCGCTCGCCTCCGGTGCCAGCACCACCCGGACACTGGGCCTGCACGCCAGCCTGCTCACCATCGGCAGCCACCTCACCGTCACCGCGGCCCGCACCACCAGCACCCCCGCCGACCCGACCCCTGCCAACGACACCGCCACCACCACCTGCTCCGCCCTGACCGGACTCCTCATCCGCTGCTGACCCCACCGCACAGGAACGCTCGCGGCAGTGTGCCGGGAGTGTGAGTCAGCTCCGAACCCGAGGGTCCGTCCCCGGGAAGCAGGCCGACGGACCCTCGGGTTCCTCCTGAGGGCCCTTCAGTTTTCCTGAACTCGCGGGGGTCAGCGGCCTCGGGACTGGTAGACCCGCATGTTGAGGTGTCGCATATTCTCTGGCGGTTTCCAGCTTGACCACGCTGAGTAGTCGGCTGGCAAGAGGCGCCCCCGTTCTTCTCGGCCGACTGCGGGCCGCCCGCCCGGCGGCCCTCCGCTTCGCCGGGCCCCGCCCGCACCCCGGGCGGCAGCGGCGCGAGGTCCTGGGACACCCTTCCGTCCCGGCTGTGATTCACGTCACTTCCGGCGGATCGGTGCAGCACTCGGCCCCGTTCCGCCGTCATGGGGGCAGTGATCGGGACGGGACGAGGAGAGGAGGTCGGCGGGTGAGGTTTCGCAGGAGCGGTCCGGGCATCGGATTCACGGAGTTCGTCGCACAGCGGTCGGGAGCGTTGTTCCGCGCCGCGTATGCGCTGACCGGTGACGTGCACGTGGCCGAGGATCTGGTGCAGGAGGCGCTGGAGCGGGCGTGCCGACAGTGGCGGAAGGTCGCGGTGGCGGACTCGCCGGAGGCGTACGTGCGCAAAGTGCTGGTCAACCTGGCCAACGACCGCTGGCGGCGGCTGTCGCGCCGGGGCGAGCGCCCCGGGCTGTCGGGGGTGCCCGAGACGGCCGACCCCCGGGACCGGTTCGGGCAGGTGGATCTGCGCACGGAACTGATCGAGGCACTGCTCGGGCTGCCGATGGGCATGCGCAGCGTGGTGGTCCTGTACTACCTGCACGATCTGGACGTCCGGCAGATCGCCGACGTCCTGGACATCTCATCGAGTGCGGTGAGGTCCCAGCTCGCCCGCGGCCTGGCCAAGCTGCGCGATTCCGCATCGGGCGCCCAGGCGCCGCACACGCCGTCGGCCGCTTTCGGAGGTACCAAGTGAGGAACACATCGTCCGGACCGGCCCCGTTCGAGCCGGGCCTCGAAGCCGAGCTGCGTGCCGCGGTGGCCTCCTTCGTCGACGGGCCGACGGCGCCGGTCATCGACGCGGCCGCGATCGAGCGAGCCGTCAGCCGCAGCCGCACCCGCCGGGCGCTCCTCGGCACCGCTGCGGCGTGCTGCGTGCTGGCGTGCACCACGATGGGGTTCTTCACGCTGAAGCCCGTGCCGCCCGCGCCCGGCGCCTCCCCGTCCCTGTCCGCACCGGCGAACGGGGCGTGCACCCCGCTCGCCACCGGCACCCCCAAGAGCGGAAGCGCCGATGCGACTCCGACACAGGAGCAGGAGCAGACCGCGGGAGCGGGCATCGCGCTGCCGGACCTGGCCGGCATGCCGGTCGAACAGGCCGAAAGCCTGCTGCGCGGACTCGGACTGAGCTGCACGATCATGCGGCACACGGACTGGAACGCTCCCGCCGGGCAGGTGATCAGCAGTCAGCCCCGGGGCGGCGCAAAACCGGTAGCACCGGGCTCGTCCGTCCTCCTGCTGGTCTCGACGGGCAAACCCGGCGGAACCTGAGCGACCGGGCCCTTCGGCCCGCGCACCGCCCGAGTGACCCAGGGGCCGGTGCCGGGCACTTCGGGAGGACAGGGCCAACTACGCGGGACAGCCGTCCAAAACCAGGTCCGGCCGGACTCGGGGGTTGAGACTGGTAGGCCCGCATGTTCAAGAGTCGCGTATTCGCCGTAGCCGTCGGCCGATCATCACCCTGTGTCGGTGCCCTGCGGCATGATGACCGGCGTGAACACCGAGATACTGATAGACGTCTGGCAGCGGCTTCTCGCCGACCCTCGCAAGTCGTGGGTGCTGTTCGAGCATGGCACTTGTGTCGTGCTGACCGCTCCGGAAGGGGAGCTTGCTGAACAGGCAACCGACCTCCTGAAGAAGTTCGGCCCGGCGCATGCCGGATCTTCGGCAGGAGACTTTGGGGTGATCGACCTCAAGGACGTCGAGGGATGGGTCGTCACCGGGCATCACAACGACGTCCTTACCTATGTCGGCCCCGATGAGCCTCAGGATCAGTCGCAGATCGCTGTCGGGCTGTTCGGACGTTCCAAGCGCCACCGGGACGGCACCGAGCTTCACGTCGTCCACGTTGAGGACAAACGCGGCTCAGCGGACCCAGCGTAAGTACCGCGCTTCATCGCCGGTGGTCGCCAGGGGCGTATCGGCTCCAGGTCCCTCCGGCTTCGGTGACCAGGCGGGTGGCGGTCTTGTCGTGGTAACCCAGCGCCTTTGCGATGACGGGTGCCGGGGCTTGGAGGACGAGCTGGCGGATCGCGGAAGCCCTGCCTCGCTGCGGCGGGACGCCGATCTTTCGGAGGTGGACCTGGAGGCTCACTGGATTCATGGGCTGTCCGGGCTGGCGGCCGGGGAAGAGCCACTGTGCGCTCCTGCTGCTGGCGTAGGGCAGGTGTTGCCGGGACTGGATGTAGGCCTGCATCAGGTCGGCGACGGGCTCCGGCAGCGGGGACGGCGGGTCTCCCAGCCGGACGGTGACCGTGGTCTCGTCGTCGGTGACGTCGTCGATGGTGAGGCGGACGATACGGCTGACGGGTTGCGCGTAGAGGAGAACGAGCGCGGCGGCGACCCGGGCCCGCAGGGGCAAGGAGTCGTCGTTGAGTACCCGGCGGAGGATCGCGAGCCGGCGGTGCTGGTGCAGCGGTTCCGAGTCCTGGGTGATGACCGCCTGCGGCAGTGCGAGGCGGGGCATCCTGTCGGTCTTCATGCACCACCGCAGGAATGACTGCGACGGACGGCGGGTGGCCAGCCCTTGCGGCCCTTGCCGCGAACACGCAGCACTTCCTCGTCGGCGTGGTCGAAGAACGCTTCCAGTTCGGGCCGGGTGAAAGCCCGTCGTTCCGGCTCGCCCTCGGCTTCGTCGGCGTGCGTTGCAGCGTTCCAGTCGTAGGCCACCTGGACCGGATGGGTACCGAAGTGCCGCAGGCACTCGTCGCTCCAGCCGTAGGCTGGGTTGGTCAGGAAGTCGCAGAACTGGCGCACGGAGCCCTGGTAGTTGCGCAGGGTGGAGCGGACGCAGCCGTGCACGGCCCGCAGGTCGGCCGACCACTCGTCGACGTGCTGCGGCGTCCACTGCCACGGCATCGCGTCGGCGTGCCGGGTAAAGGCCCTGACCGTGCGTTCCTGGTCATCGACGTAGCCCAGCGAGAGGTTCCGGGCGAGCTGCTGGTTGCGCCAGCCTTTGATCATCGCCTCGAAGACCTGCTCGTCCGGCCGCAGCAACGGCAGACCGTCGATCAGGTGCAGGCGAGCAGACCCTGGAACGAGACCGTCCCCACCCATCTGCCATCACTCTCCGTCTATCGCATCTGACGCGAGAATTTCGCATCAGATGCGACTCGGGGGTGTCTTCGCAGTTCAATCGCTCGATGGAGCGAGGTCCACAGATGTCCGCCAACAGGAGCGGTACCGTGGCTCCGAGGCCAACGGCCCTGCTCGGACCGCTTCTATGTAGTCTCCGGCCAGCTTCCAGGACGGGTGTCGCCTATTCGCATCCGATGCAATTGGCGTCGGTAGGAACATCGGTACAGCGGTTAACGCTAACGACCTCACCCGCGATGGAGTTCGGGGCGTGCTGGCCTGCTGGGTCTCGGGGAAGGTTTCACGGGGTCCGGTGAAGCGTCTCATCGGGGCCCATTGCCGCAGTTCGGCGTTGGTGTGCTCGACGCCGATACGGGCCGAGGACTGTCGTCGCCTCGCTTCGTGCCAGGCGTGCTTGTCGCCGACGCAGGCGTCCTCCTTCGGCTACTTGGTTGGCGCGGTGACCTGGTCGGGGAACTGCTTGGCCAGGCCCTGATAGCCGGAGTCGACCTTTGCCCTCACGCCGGGACGGGTCCTGAACTGTCGATCACATCGTCACTGCTCTCGCCGGGGCAGACGTCCCCGCCCTCCCGTCAACGCCCCCTGCCCTGCGCCGCCGGGAAGACCAATGGGGTCTTGGAGCAAGATGGCTCACCGATCTTTCGGAGTGAGCTTCTGAGTCGTCTCAAACCCTTGCACCAGGGGATGAACGACGACGCCTGCCTACCGGCACTGCGTGTGCGGCAGACCCACCCCTCTCCCCATGGCTCGTCCGGAGCCCCCAGTGGCTTGCCCGCACCACCCTGCCACGGAGACCTCACTCTCGGCCGAGTGCTTATCCTCAAGGTCAGAGCCCTGCCCGATACCTCCGGAGGTTTCCCCAACGTGCCCCACAGCCGCCGCTCGACCGAAGCCCGATACGGCAACCGGCCGACCATGAAGGACGTGGCGGCCCGGGCGGGTGTGGGCCTGAAAACCGTGTCCCGCGTGGTCAACGGGGAACCGGGCGTCACCCCCGACACCGAGAAGCGGGTCCAGGAGGCCATCGAGGCGCTCGGTTTCCGCCGCAACGACAGCGCCCGCGTGCTGCGCAAGGGCCGCACGGCCACCGTGGGCCTGGTCCTGGAGGACCTCGCCGACCCGTTCTACGGGCCGCTCAACCGGGCGGTGGAGGAGGTGGCCCGCGCGCACGGGGCCCTGCTCATCAACGGCTCCAGCGCCGAAGACCCGGACCGTGAGCGGGAGTTGGCGCTCGCGCTGTGCGCCCGCCGGGTGGACGGGCTGATCGTGATCCCGGCCGGGGACGACCACCGCTACCTGGAGCCGGAGATGCGGGCCGGCGTGGCCACGGTCTTCGTGGACCGGCCGGCCGGCCGGATCGACGCGGACGTGGTGCTGTCGGACAGCTTCGGCGGTGCGCGCGACGGCGTGGCCCACCTCGTCGCGGCGGGCCACCGCCGGATCGGCTTCCTCGGCGACCACGCGCACATCCACACCGCCACCGAGCGACTGCGCGGCTACCGCGCCGCCATGGAGGCCGCCGGGCTGCCCGTGGCCGGATCCTGGGTGTCGCTCGGCTCGACCGCCCCGGACCAGGTGACGGCCACCGCGCGGACCATGCTGGCCCTCCCGCAGCCGGTGACCGCCTTCTTCGCCGGGAACAACCGGGTGACCGTCACGCTCGTACGGGTCCTGGCCGCCGCGGAGCGGCCGGTCGCCCTGGTCGGCTTCGACGACTTCGAGCTCGCCGACCTGCTGCGTCCGGGCGTCACGGTGGTGGCCCAGGACGCCGCGGCCCTCGGCCGGGTGGCCACGGACCGCCTCTTCCAGCGCCTCGCGGGAGCCCACCTGCCCCCGTCCCGCATCGAGCTGCCCACCCGCCTGATCCCCCGCGGCTCGGGCGAGGTCCCCCCGGCACCCTGACGGTCGCCGGGCCGGATACGGCGAAGGGCCCGGCCGCGAGGAGCGGCCGGGCCCCGCGCCACCGTCCGGCGGACGCCGGGCGGCCGAGGACGGGAGCAGCCGTCAGTTGGCGGCGGTCAGGGTCGCCGAGCGGCGCGGGATCGCGAAGGCGTCCAGCTCCGCGCGGGTCAGGCCGGTCAGCGCGGTGACCTCCTCGGCGCCGACGGCGCCGCAGTCCAGGCCGCGGACCAGGTACCCGGCCAGGGCCTTCGCGGTGGCGGGCTCGTCCATCACGTCGCCCTCGATCTTGGCGACGTAGGCCTTCAGGCGCGCGGCCGCGGTCTCCAGGCCCTCGCGGTAGAAGGTGAACACGGCCGCGTAGCGGGTCGGCAGGTGCGCCGGGTGCATGTCCCAGCCCTGGTAGTAGGCGCGGGCCAGGGCGCGGCGGGTGAGGCCGTAGTGCAGCTTCCAGGCCTCGTGGACGTGCTCGGTGGTGCCGATCGGCAGGACGTTCGTCGAGCCGTCGGAGACGCGTACGCCCGTACCGGCGGCGGCGACCTGCATGATCGCCTTGGCGTGGTCGGCGGCGGGGTGGTCGCTGGACTGGTAGGCGGCGGAGACGCCGACGCAGGCGCTGTAGTCGAAGGTGCCGTAGTGCAGGCCGGTGGCACGGCCCTGGGCGGCCTCGATCATCCGGGCGACGGTCGCGGTGCCGTCGGAGGCGACGATGGACTGGCTCGTCTCGATCTGGATCTCGAAGCCGATCCGGCCCCGGCGCAGCCCGCGGGCGTCCTCGAAGGCCTCCAGCAGCTTGACGAAGGCGGTGACCTGCTCGGCGTAGGTGACCTTCGGGAGGGTCAGGACGAGGCCGTCGGGCAGGCCGCCGTTGGCGAGCAGGCCGGAGAGGAAGACGTCGGTGGTCCGGATGCCGCGGTCGCGGACGTTGGACTCCATGCACTTCATGCGGATGCCCATGTACGGGGCGTTGGTGCCGTTGGAGAACGCCTCGGAGACGAGACGGGCGGCGCGGGCCGCGGCCTGGTCCTCCTCCTCGTCGGAGCGGACGCCGAAGCCGTCCTCGAAGTCGACGCGCAGGTCCTCGATCGGCTCGCGCAGCAGCTTGGCGCGGACGCGGTCGTAGACGGGTACGGCCAGTTCGTCGGAGATGCCGAGGACCTTGGCGAAGGTGGCGGCGTCCGGGGCGTGCTCGTCGAGGGCGGCGAGGGCCTGGTCGCCCCACGAGCGGATGGTGTCGGCGGCGAAGACGTCACCGGGCACGTAGACGGTGTGGATGGGCTGGCGGGTGCCGGGGTCGCCCGGGTAGTGCCGCGCGAGTTCCGCGTCCACCGGCGCGAGGGAGGCGCTGATGCCCTCGCTGACCGCGCCTGCGAGGCTCGTCGCCACCTTCTCCTGCTGACCCATCGTGCACTCTCCTCTTTTCCGCTTCACGGAAGCTTAGATCCGCATAGCAGAATTTATCCACGCGGTTCCGCCCCGTCAATGGTCCCTCCGCCGTCCTGGACAAACGACTCGGGGCCGCGCGGTGACAATCACCACACGGCCCCGGCCCTGCGAAGCGCTCAAGAGATGCGCAGGTCAGCCCTTGCGGACCTTGATCTCCTCGGTCAGCTGCGGGACGACCGCGAAGAGGTCGCCGACCACGCCGTAGTCGACCAGGTCGAAGATCGGGGCCTCGGCGTCCTTGTTGACGGCCACGATGGTCTTCGAGGTCTGCATGCCGGCGCGGTGCTGGATCGCGCCCGAGATGCCGGAGGCGATGTACAGCTGCGGGGAGACCGACTTGCCGGTCTGGCCGACCTGGTTGCAGTGCGGGTACCAGCCGGCGTCCACGGCGGCGCGCGAGGCGCCGACGGCCGCGCCGAGGGAGTCCGCGAGCTCCTCGATGATGTGGAAGTTCTCGGCGCCGTTGACGCCGCGGCCGCCGGAGACCACGATCGCGGCCTCGGTCAGCTCCGGGCGGCCCGTGGACTCGCGCGGGGTGCGGCCGGTGATCCTGGTGCCGGTGGCGAGGGCGCCGAAGGTGACGGCGAGCGCCTCGACGGTGCCGGCGGCCGGGGCGGCCTCGACCGGGGCCGAGTTCGGCTTCACGGTGATGACCGGGGTGCCCTTGGAGACGCGGGACTTGGTGGTGAAGGACGCGGCGAAGGCGGCCTGGGTGGCGACGGGACCCTTGTCGTCCGCCTCCAGGTCGACGGCGTCGGTGATGATGCCGGACCCGATGCGCACGGCCAGGCGGGCGGCGATCTCCTTGCCCTCGGCGGAGGACGGGACGAGCACGGCGGCCGGGGAGACGGCCTCGTACGCGGCCTGCAGCGCGTCCACCTTGGGTACGACGAGGTACTCGGCGAACTCGGGGGCGTCGGCGGTGAGGACCTTGACCGCGCCGTGCTCGGCGAGCACCGCGGCGGTGGCGTCGGCGCCGGCGCCCAGGGCGACGGCGACGGGCTCGCCGATGCGACGGGCCAGCGTCAGCAGTTCGAGGGTGGGCTTGCGGACGGCGCCGTCCACGTGGTCGACGTAGACGAGAACTTCAGCCATGGGACTGCTCTCCTGCTATTGCGGGGGTCTGGGGGCTAAGAGGGTCGGCCGGGGCCCCGGAGGGACTCCGGTCGGCCGGGCAGGGCCTTAGATGAACTTCTGCTCCGCAAGGAAGCCGGCCAGCTGCTTGCCGCCCTCGCCCTCGTCCTTGACGATCGTGCCGGCGGTACGGGCCGGGCGCTGCGCCGCGGAGTCGACCGCGGTCCAGGAGCCCTCCAGGCCGACCTCGTCGGCCTCGATCTCCAGCTCCTCCAGGTCCCAGGACTCGACCGGCTTCTTCTTCGCGGCCATGATGCCCTTGAAGGACGGGTAGCGGGCCTCGCCCGACTGGTCCGTCACGGAGACGAGCGCGGGGAGGGTGGCCTCCAGCGTCTCGCTCGCGCTGTCGCCGTCGCGGCGGCCGGTCACGGTGCCGTTCTCGACCTTGACCTCGGAGAGCAGGGTGACCTGCGGGACGCCCAGGCGCTCGGCCAGGATCGCCGGGAGGACGCCCATGACGCCGTCGGTCGAGGCCATGCCGGCGATGACCAGGTCGTAGCCGGCCTTCTCGATGGCCTTGGCGAGCACCAGCGAGGTGCCCATGACGTCGGAGCCGTGCAGGTCGTCGTCCTCGACGTGGATGGCCTTGTCGGCGCCCATGGACAGCGCCTTGCGCAGCGCGTCCTTGGCGTCCTCGGGGCCCACCGTCAGGACGGTGATCTCGGCATCGTCGGCCTCGTCGGCGATCTGCAGCGCCTGCTCGACGGCGTACTCGTCGAGCTCCGACAGCAGGCCGTCGACGTCGTCGCGGTCGACGGTCAGGTCATCGGCGAAGTGCCGGTCGCCGGTGGCGTCGGGCACGTACTTCACACAGACAACGATCCTCAGGCTCACGCCGGCTCTCCTACCGCATCGTCTTTTTCTGATACCGCCTTGTGCAGGCAGCATAGGCGCCTCGTGGGGCGTATCCCGGTCGGGGCGGCCCGCACTCCCAAGGGGAATGTTACTCGTCAGTACACCGTGGGTGCCCGCAAGTCGCAAGGTGGGTGAACTGTGATCTGGCCAACGCCGCCGGCCCGGCCCCAACAGGGACGATTCAGTCGCGCAACGCGTTGAAGCGCCCCTGGTGGTAGAGGAGCGGGCGGCCCTCGCCGGTCGGGTCGCCCACGAGGGCCTCCGCGATGATCACGCGGTGCGCACCGGCGGGCACCCGGCCCACCACCCGGCACACCAGCCACGCCAGCACCCCGTCCAGGACCGGTACCCCGTGCGGCCCCTCGACCCACCCGGTGTCCGGGCCGAAGCGGTCCGCTCCGCTACGGGCGAACAGCCCGGCCAGCGCGCTCTGGTGCTCGCCGAGTATGTGGACGCCGAGGTACTCGCTGTCGCGCACCGCGGGCCAACTGGAGGCTCCGGTGCCGATGGTGAAGGACAGCAGCGGCGGATCGGCGGAGACGGAGTTGAGGGAGGTCGCGGTGAATCCCACCGGGCGCCCGCCGTCCTGGGCGGTGATCACCGCGACGCCGGCGGCGTGCTGCCGGAAGACGGAGCGCAGGAGATCGGGCGAGCCGGGGCGGCCGGCGCCGCGGCGGGGGGAGGGGACCGTCGGTGCAGTCATCGGATTCTGCCTTCTGCCGCGCGGACGCGGGCACGTCGGGGATCAGGGGGCCGGGGCTCTCAGTGATCCCAACAGCGCGCGCTCGCGTGGCGGACGAGGTCCACATGGACCCGGCCGTAGAGCAGGAGTTCATACCGCATGACGTCAGCCTCCCGATTTCCCGTGTACACAGTCAAGCGCGAACGGTCAGATGTCGGGCGCGTCACGCTGCGTGCGGGCGTGCGCACCGGCGCGGACGTCACGTGACCGCCGCGCCGAGCGCCGCGATCACATCCGCCTTGCGCGGCATCCCGGCCGCGCGCCGCACGATCCGCCCCGCGGAGTCGAGGACCAGCACGGTGGGGGTCTTCTCGATGCCCAGGACCCGGACCAGGTCGAGGCGCTCCTCGGCGTCGATCTCGACGTGCGCGACCCCCTCGACCATCCCCGCGACCTCGGCCAGGATCCGCCGGGTGGCGCGGCAGGGCTGGCAGAACGCGCTGGAGAACTGCACCAGCGTGGCCCGCGCCCCCGGTGCGGCGCCCAGTTCGGCGGCGCCCAGCAGGGCCCGCCCCTCCTCGTGCCCGGACACCCGTGCTCCCCTCTCGCGTACGCGTGCGCACGCGTACGTCAACCCCGTACGCTCGTACGCGGTCCAGCGCGCCGCGGGACCGGCGCATTCCCGGCGTGACGAGAATCTCCCCTGCCACGGGCGTCTGGGCTGGCCAGCAGCCCGCGTATGGGGCACGATCCCCATGGCCGCGTACCTACGCAGCCGTAACTTCCGGCCGGGAGTACCTCCCCAGGCAGAAAGCGGGGTCTCCGCACCATGGCTGAGCTCGTCTACCCTCCGGTGATCGGTGCCGCGCACGGACTGTTCCGCGCGCTCGACATCCGCATCGACATGAAGGGCACCGAGAACATCCCGCGCACGGGCGGGGCCGTCCTGGTGTCGAACCACATCGGATACCTCGACTTCATCTTCGCCGGCCTGACGGCGCGGCCGCAGAAGCGCCTGGTGCGCTTCATGGCGAAGGAGTCCGTCTTCCGGCACAAGGTGTCCGGGCCGCTGATGCGCGCGATGAAGCACATCCCGGTGGACCGCAAGCAGGGCGAGAACGCGTACCAGCACGCGCTCGACTCGCTGCGGTCCGGTGAGATCATCGGCGTCTTCCCCGAGGCCACGATCTCCCAGTCGTTCACCCTGAAGAGCTTCAAGTCGGGGGCGGCGCGCATGGCGCAGGAGGCCGGCGTCCCGCTGATCCCGGTGGCCCTGTGGGGTACGCAGCGGCTGTGGACCAAGGGCCGTCCGAAGAACCTCAAGCGCAGCCACATCCCGGTGACGATGCGGGTGGGCGAGCCGATGGACGCCCCGGCCGACCAGTTCGCCGGCGCCATCACGCGCCGCCTGCGCGACCGGGTGCAGGAGTTGCTGGAGGCCGCGCAGCGCGCCTACCCGTCGCAGCCGAAGGACGCCTCGGACTCCTGGTGGCTGCCGGCCCACCTCGGCGGCACCGCGCCGACCGCGGCCGAGGTGCGCGAGGCGGGCTGAGCCCCGCCCGTACGGCCCCGTACGACCGACCGCGGCCCTGCGGCCCCGCCCCGACCGGGCGGGGCCGCAGGGCTTTGCGGCGCCCTACGGCAGCGCTCGCCCCTCGGCGCCGGGCTCCGCCGCCGCCGCCTCGCGCTTGCGGCGGCGGTGGGCCGCCACCCGGGCCCGGGTGGCGCAGGTGGTGGAACAGAACCGGCGGACGCTGCCCGGGCCCGGTCCGAGGAAGAACCGCCCGCACCCCTCGGCGGCGCACGAGCCCCAGGTGATCCGCCCGTACTCGCCGAGGAGCCGGGCCAGGGCGAGGGCGCCCGAGGCGAGGAACCAGTCGCCCCAGCCCGCCTCCTCACCGCGGTCCACGTGCAGGTGCCAGGGGTGGCCGTCGTGCCGGGTGAGCCGGGGCCGCGTGCCGTACTCCTCGAACAGGGCGTTCAGCTCTCCGGCGGCCCGGTCCTCGTCGGTCTCGGCGAGGACCGCGGCGATCCGCCGGGCGGCGGCGCGCAGTTCGGCGGCGTCCGCCTCGGAGAAGGCGGCGTCGGTCAGGTCGGCCGGGCGCTCGCCGTGTCCGGCCAGGAGCCGGGCGAGGTCGGCGCGCGGCAGGCCGGGGTCGGCGCGGACCGCCTCGGCGAGGTCGATCAGCCGCCGGGCCGCGGAGAAGCCCCCTCGGAAGTCGGTCATGGCCGGGAATCCTTTCCTCACGCATCCGAAGGGCGTAACGTCTTGCGCGGGTATCACGTTACACACTGCGGGGAGGGTCCGGAATGGGTGGGTTCGGGCGGTACCTGGCGGCGGCGCTGGCGGCGCGGTTCGCTTCGGAGGGCATGGCCATGGCCGTCGTGCTGCTGGCCTTGGAACGGACCGGGAGCGCGGCGTACGGAGCCTTCGTGCTGACGGCCTGGCTGGGTCCGCACGTGCTGGCCGCTCCGCTGGCGGGCGTACTGGCGGGCCGGGCGCGCCGGCCGCGCCTGTTCTACGTGGGCGCGCTGGCCGGGTTCACGGCGGCCGTGGCGGCCCTGGCCCTGCTGCTGGGACGGGTCCCGATGCCCGTGGTGATCGTGGTGGCGCTGCTGGGCGGCACCTGCGGCCCGATGGTCACCGGCGGGCTGTCCAGCCTGGTTTCGGGGCTGGTCGCGACGGGGCGGGCCCGCGACCGCGCCTACAGCTGGGACGCGTCCACCTACAACGCGGCCGCGGTCACCGCTCCGGCGGTGGTCGGCCTGGTGGCCGCGGTCGGCTCGGCCGCACCGGCGATGGCGGTGCTGGCGGCCTCGGGGGCACTGGCGGCGGGTCTGGCCGCGACGCTTCCGTACGAGGTCCCGGGCGCGGGCCCGCTCCACCCGGCGCCCCGGGCTGGGATGGGCGCGGGGCTGGCGGCGCTGTGGCGGGTCCGCGAGCTGCGGGCGATCACCTCGGCCACGACCGTGGCCTTCCTCGGCATCGGGTCGCTCACCACCACGTCGGTCCTGCTGGCCACCGAGCTCGGCAGCCCGGGGGCCGGCGGCGTGCTGATGACGGCCTTCGCGCTGGGCGCGCTGGCCGGCTCGCTGACCCTGGGGCGGATCACGGCCGTGGGGCCGGGAGTACTGGTCCGGTGGGCCCTGGTGGCCACCGGCGTGGCGCTGGGGGTGGCCGCCCTCGGGTCCTCCGTCGCGGTGACGGCCGTGGCCTTCGCGGTGGCCGGGGTGTGTGACGGGCCGGTGCTGACGACCACGCTGCGGATCCGCTCGCAGTACGCGCCGGACGCGGTGCGCACCCAGGTGTTCACCCTGGGGGCGGGGCTCAAGCTGACGGGTGCGTCGGCCGGCGCGGCCCTGGTGGGGCTGGCGGCCGAGGCGCCCGCGTGGACGCTGGTCACCGGGATCGCCGGGCTCCAGCTGGTGGCGGCGCTGGTGCACGTCCTGGCGGCGGGACGGGCGCCCGCGGCGGTGGAGGTGGCGCCGGCTACAGGGCCGTCGGCAGCTTCCGCCACAGCTCGGGCCGGTCGGCGGACTCCCGGAGCGCCCTGAGCGGGGCCGGATGCGGGGCGGCGTACAGCACGGGGTAGTCGCACTCGCCGAGCTCGGGACGGACCGGGAACGCCAGCCGCTCCTCACCGGTGCTGAACCGGGCGTCCACGCCGGGCTTGTTGCCGCGCGGGTCCTGGCGGTACCAGCGGTCGGCGCCGGGCAGCCGCAGGGCGATCAGGCCGTGCACGAGGGGGTCCGCGCCGGAGTCGTCGGTGAGGCGCTGGTAGCACAGGGCCGCGGGGATGCCGCGGGCGCGCAGGAGGGCGGCCAGGGCGTGGGACTTGGCATGGCAGATGCCGTTGCGCGTGGCGAGGACGTCGGATGCGCGCCAGGCGACGCGCTCGTCGCCGGAGTCCGCCGAGTGGGGGACGGTGTCGCGGACGAACGCGTAGGCGGCTTCGGCGAAGGCGCGGGGGTCGCCGCCGGCGGCCGTCCACAGGGTGGCGGCGGTGTCGCGCACGAGGGGGTGCCCGTGGTCGACGGCCTCGTCGGCGGCCAGATAGGCCGCGAGGTCGGGTTGCTCCTGGATCAGTTCCACGACCCAGGAGCATACCTATGCACTCAACCACATGGCTATCGAATCAGTGCTGTCGTGCCAGCTCTTCCTTGAGGGCCTGGAGGAAGCCGTCCACGTCCTCCTCCTGGGTGTCGAAGCCGCACATCCACCGCACGTCTCCGGCGGTCTCGTCCCAGAAGTAGAAGCGGTAGCGCTTCTGCAGCCGGCGCGAGACCTCGTGCGGCAGCCGGGCGAACACCGCGTTCGCCTGGACCGGGTAGAGGATCTCCACGCCGTCCGTCTCGCGCACTCCGGCGGCCAGCCGCTGGGCCATCGCGTTGGCGTGGCGGGCGTTGCGCAGCCACAGGTCCTTGGCGAGCAGCGCCTCCAGCTGCACCGACACGAACCGCATCTTGGACGCGAGCTGCATCGACATCTTGCGGATGTGCTTCATGTGCCGGACCGCGTCGGGGTCCAGCACCACGACGGCCTCGCCGAACATCATGCCGTTCTTGGTCCCGCCGTACGACAGCACGTCCACGCCGACCGTGTTGGTGAACGTGCGCATCGGCACGTCGAGCGAGGCCGCCGCGTTGGATATCCGGGCCCCGTCGAGGTGGACCTTCATGCCCATGCCGTGCGCGTGCTCGCAGATCGCGCGGATCTCGTCGGCGGTGTAGACCGTGCCCAGCTCGGTGTTCTGGGTGATCGAGACGACCTGCGGCATCGCCCGGTGCTCGTCCTCCCACCCCCAGGCCTGCCGGTCGATGAGCTCAGGGGTGAGCTTGCCGTCCGGGGTGGGCACGGTGAGCAGCTTGAGGCCCGCCATCCGCTCCGGTGCGCCGCCCTCGTCCACGTTGATGTGGGCGCTCTCCGCGCACACCACGGCGCCCCAGCGGTCCGTCAGGGCCTGGAGGGCCGTGACGTTGGCGCCGGTGCCGTTGAAGACCGGGTATGCCTGCGCGTAGGGGCCGAAGTGGCTGCGGAAGACCTTCTGCAGGTGTTCGGTGTACTCGTCCTCGCCGTAGGCGACCTGGTGGCCGCCGTTGGCGAGCGCGACGGCCTCCAGGATCTCCGGATGCACCCCCGCGTAGTTGTCGCTCGCGAAACCGCGGACCGCCGGGTCGTGGTGGCGGCGGGCGTCGGTTCCCTTGTTCGCGGTCCTCACGGTTGCGGGGTGAGCCACAGACGCTGTCCGTTCACATCGATGGCGGGCCGGTCCCAGACGCCGGCGATGGCCTCGGCCAGCTCCTTGACGTCGGTGAAGCCCGCGAACTTCGCATTGGGACGCTCGGCGCGCATCGCGTCGTGCACCAGTGCCTTGATGACCAGGATGGCAGCAGCGGCGCCGGGCCCGTCCTCGCCCCCCGCCTTGCGGAAGGAATCGGCCATGGCCAGGGTCCAGGCCTCGGCCGCCGCCTTGCCCGCGTTGTAGGCGGCGTTGTTGGCGACCGGCTTGTGCGCGCCGGACTGGCTGATCAGGACGTAGCGCCCGCGGTCGCTGCGCAGCAGTCCGTCGTGGAAGGCGAGCGAGGTGTGCTGGACGGTGCGGATCAGGAGCTTCTCCAGGAAGGCCCAGTCCGCGAGGTCGGTCTCGGTGAAGGAGGCACTGCCGCGCCAGCCGCCGACGAGGTGGACGACGCCGTCGATCCGGCCGAAGTCCTTCTCGATCTGCTCGGCCCAGGCCCGGGTGGCGGCCAGGTCGAGCAGGTCGACGGTGTCACCGGTGATGGTGGCGCCGCCGTGGGCGTAGCGGGCCGCGTCCACGGCCTCGGCGAGCCGTCCCGCGTCCGCGTCGGACGCCACGACCACGGCGCCCGCCTCGGCCAGCCGGAGCAGGGCGGCGCGGCCCGCGGGCCCGCCGGCCCCGGCCACGGCCACGACCGCGCCGTTCAGGAGTCCGTTGCCGTTGGCGTTCGCGGAGCCGTTCATCTGTGCAGCCTCCTGTGGACGGTCGCTCACGCGGCGACCCGCTCGGCCTGGTCGGCGTTGAGGGCGGTGATGCCCTTGGTCGAGGCGATGACGCCCTTGAGCTTCTTGGCGAGGGCCTCGTAGAACATGCTGAGCGGAAACTCGTCCGGCAGCACGTCGTCGACCAGCTTGCGCGGCGGCTGGGTGAGGTCGAGGGCGTCGGGGCCCTTGGCCCACGTGGAGCCGGGGTGCGGGGCGAGGTACTCGGCGACGAGGTCGTACGCCTTGAACCAGTGGACCAGCTTCGGGCGGTCGATGCCCGCCCGGTAGAGGTTCTCGATCTCGGCGCACAGCTGGTTGGTGACCTGCGGGGCGCGCATCCAGTCGATCTTCAGCTTGTTGTCCGTCCAGCGCACCACGTCGTGCTTGTGGAGGTACGCGAAGAGCAGCTGGCCGCCGAGGCCGTCGTAGTTGCGGTTGCGGTCGCCGGAGACGGGGAAGCGGAACATCCGGTCGAACAGGACGGCGTACTGGACGTCGCGGCCGTGTTCGTTGCCCTCGGACTCCAGCTTCACGGCCTCCTTGAAGGCGGTGAGGTCGCAGCGCAGCTCCTCCAGGCCGTACATCCAGAACGGCTGGCGCTGCTTGATCATGAAGGGGTCGAACGGCAGGTCGCCGTGGCTGTGGGTGCGGTCGTGGACCATGTCCCACAGCACGAACGCCTTCTCGCAGCGCTCCTGGTCCTGCACCATCGCGGCGATGTCCTCGGGCAGCTCGATGCCCAGTATGTCCACGGCGGCCTCGGTGACCTTGCGGTAGCGGGCGGCCTCGCGGTCGCAGAAGATCCCGCCCCAGGTGAAGCGCTCGGGGGCCTCGCGCACCGCGATGGTCTCCGGGAAGAGCACGGCGGAGTTGGTGTCGTAGCCCGGGGTGAAGTCCTCGAAGGTGATGCCGAGGAAGAGCGGGTTGTCGTACCGGGTGCGCTCCAGCTCGGCGAGCCACTCGGGCCACACCATCTTGAGCGCGACGGCCTCCAGGTTGCGGTCCGGGTTGCCGTTCTGGGTGTACATGGGGAAGACGACGAGGTGCTGGAGGCCGTCGGCGCGGCCTGCGGCCGGGTGGAAGGCCAGCAGGGAGTCCAGGAAGTCCGGGACCCCGAAGTCCGCCGAGGCCCACTTGCGCAGGTCGGCGACGAGGGCGCGGTGGTAGTCGGCGGCGTGCGGGAGCAGCGGCGACAGTGCCTCGACGGCGCCGATCGCGCGCTCGACGGCGGCGAGGACGGTGGAGCGGGCGTGGGCGCCCTCGGCCTCGAAGTCGATGGAGCCGTCCTTGCCCTGCCAGGGGCGGATCTCCTCCACGGCGGCCTTGAGCTCGGGCCACGCGGGGTGGTCGACCACACGTGCCACGGCGGTTATCGCGGCGCCGCCGGCACCCGGCACAAGAGTTTCCGTCATGTCACTTCCTCCACAGGAGAACCTCACGTCGGCACAGCGTAAGCGCGTGACGTTCTCCCACTCAAGAGGTATCTCCGGAAATTATCCCGCAGAACCCCCAGTCCCACCGGAATTCTTCCGGTGTTCAACGGTGGAGGCGATGGCTTCGCCCAGTTCTTCCACGGCCCTGCGCGCCTGCGGGAGCACATCGGCCAGCGCCAGGAAGCCGTGGAACATCCCGGGGTACTCGTCCAGGGCCGAAGGGACCCCACCGGCCGCCAACCGGCGGTGGTGGGCCCGTCCTTCGTCCCGCAGCGGATCGCACCCGGCGACGAGCACGCGGGCGGGCGGCAGCCCCGCCGGGTCGGCGGCCAGGGGCGAGGCGAGGGGGTCGCGGCCGTCGCCGTCCGGACCGAGGTACTGCTCCCAGAACCAGCGCATGTGGGCGGCGGTCAGGAAGCAGCCCTCTGCGTTCGAGTGGTACGAGTCACTGTCCCGGCCCGCGTCCAGCACCGGGTAGATCAGGACCTGGAGCGCCACGGCCGGTCCCCCGCGCTCACGGGCCAGCAGCAGCGAGGCCGCGGCCAGGTTGCCGCCGGAGCTGTCCCCCGCCACCACCAGCGCGGCGGGGTCGCCGCCCAGCTCCCCGAGGTGCGCACCGGCCCAGCACAGCGCGGCGTGGACGTCGAGGACGGCGGCGGGGAAGCGGGCCTCGGGGGCGCGCCGGTAGTCGACGGAGACGAAGACGGCCCCGGAGGCCCGGCAGAGCGCGCGGACGGTGGCGTCGTGGCTGTCGAGGCCGCACAGCACCCAGCCGCCGCCGTGGCAGAACACCACGGTCGGCCGGGGGCCGGGCCACCGCGCCGGGTCCGGGCGGTAGACGCGGACCGGGACCGGCGGGGCCCCCGGCGGGCCCGGCACGCACCGGTCCCGGACGGAGCCCGCGGCGGCCGGATGGGCGCGCACCGGCGCGGCCGCGTCGAGCATCCGCCGCGCCTCGGCGGCTTCGGTGACCGCGCCCCCGAGATCGGGAAAGGCGGCGGCCATCGCGGCCACGTACGGCCGCACCCCGGGGTCGAGCCGCTCCGCGCCGGGGGCCTCGACGGGCTTGCGGGCCCCGGCGGGCCGGGGGGCCGCCACCGGGCCGGGGCGCTCTACCGGCCCGGGGGCCCCGGACCGCCCCGCGGCGCCGGACGGGCCGCCCGCGGCCGTCATGCCGCGCCGCCGCGCCGGTCGGCGAAGCGGGGGATGACCTTCTCGCCCCACTGACGCAGGGTCTCCAGGCAGGCCGCCTGCTCCACCGTGCCCATCTGGATCAGGCACATCACCTCGTCGGCCCCGGCCGCGGCCAGCCGCTCGACGTAGGCGATGGCGTCGTCCGCCGTCCCGTACGCGTGGTCGGCGTTGAAGGTGGCCGTCGACGTGGGCCGCACCGGGATGTCCTGCTCGTGCAGCCGGGCCACCACCTGCTCGGCCGCGGCCCGCATCCGCGCGGCCTCGTCGGCGCCCGGCACCACCGCCTCGTCCGGGATGCCCGCGCCGCCGTACCAGTGGCCGATGGACTGCGCGAAGAACCGCTGCCCGCGGATGCCGATCCGCCGCGCCTCCTCCCGGTCGTCGAGCACGATGGTCGGGCAGAGCACGGAGAAGTGGTCGT
The DNA here is from genome assembly GCF_008704535.1 of Streptomyces subrutilus. Classification (NCBI taxonomy): domain Bacteria; kingdom Bacillati; phylum Actinomycetota; class Actinomycetes; order Kitasatosporales; family Streptomycetaceae; genus Streptomyces; species Streptomyces subrutilus. Next base: position 6,562,401 of record NZ_CP023701.1, on the reverse strand, counting down.
TGACCGCGGTCGAGACGAAGCGCGCGCCGTCGCGCGCCGCCCGCGCGGCGTCGTAGACGGACCGCAGCCGGGCGATCGACTCCGGTCCCGCGAAGCCCATCACCAGCGCCCCGATCCCCAGCTCGGCGGCCTGCACCAGCGTCTCGTCCCGGCTGCACGCGAGGAACAGCGGCGGGTGCGGGCGCTGCGCCGGCCGCGGCAGGATCGGGTGCGGGTCGATGTCGATCAGCTCGCCGTGGTACTCCAGCTCCTCCTCCTGCCAGGCCTTCCCGATGATCCGCAGCGCCTCCTCGACCTCGGCCGTGGTGCGCTCCCGGTCCACCCCGCACAGCGAGGTCTCCTGCGCGGTGCCCCCGCGCCCGGCCCCCAGGTCGAGGCGGCCGCCGGAGAGCAGGTCGAGCATGGCGGCCCGCTCCGCCACCCGGACGGGATGGTTGAAGTTGAAGGGCATGCACACCACGCCGTGGCCGATGCGTATGGTGTTCGTCCTGGCCGCGACCCAGGTCAGGAAGATCTCGGGGGCACTCATGTGGGCGTACCACTTCAGCGAGTGGTGCTCCACGGCCCAAACCCGGTCGAAGCCCACGGCCTCGGCGAGCACGGCCTGCTCGACGCAGTCGCGGATGACCTGGTGCTCCCGTTCGGCCGTCGGGTCGGCAAGCTGAGCTTCGAAGATCACGGAGAATTTCACTGTGCCTCCAGGAGAGGGTCCCGTGCCCGGTTCTACTTCATTTCGCAATATGACTAGTAGTCATAAGCAGTCGAAGAAGCAAGACCTGCCGCCCACCGCGTGGGCGGTCCTGGGCCTGCTCTCCTTCCCCGGGGAGCGCACCGGCTACGAGCTGAAGAAGTGGGCGGACTCCTCACTGCGCTTCTTCTACTGGTCCCCGGCCATCAGCCAGATCTACGCCGAGCTGCGCCGCCTGGAAGAGCTCGGGTACGCCACCTCCGCGCGCTCGGGACCGGAGGAGGCGCGGGCCAAGCGGCGCTACGCGATCACCGCCGCCGGGCGCGAGGCGCTGGCCGGCTGGGCCGGCGACACCGCCGAGGCCGGTCCCCCGGTGCTCAAGCACGGACTGCTGCTGCGGGTCTGGATGGGGCACCTGTCCGAGCCCGAACGGCTGCGCGCGCTGGTCGGCGAGCACGTCGAGCGCACCTTGGCCGAGCTGGCGGCCGTGCGGGAGGCGATGGAGCACGCCGCGGAGGTGCCGGAGTGGGGCTTCCCCGCCCTCGCGCTGCGCTGGAGCGAGCGGCAGCACCTGGCGGAACTGGACCTCGCCCGGGCCCTCCTGGCCGACCTGGACGACCTGGCCGGGCTTCCCGGGGTCGATGCGCCCGGTGCGCCGGAGGCCGCCGCCCCGGCCCGCGGGGCCGTCGGGGAGGCGCCGCCGGCCGGCCGACCCGGCGCCCGCCGCCCGTAGGCCACCGGCCGCCCCCGGCCCCGGCCCGCCGTCCGGTACAGCTCGGGTCGGGTCAGAGGGACTTGACCAGCAGTTCGAAGGCCAGGTCGTCGCGGAGCGGGACACCGAAGCGCTCGTCGCCGTACGGGAACGGGCTCAGCTCGCCGGTGCGCCGGTAGCCGCGGCGCACGTAGTAGGCGATGAGCTCCTCCCGTACGCTCACCACCGTCATCCGCATCTCGCGGGCGGCCCACGTCTCGCGCGCCCGGCGCTCGGCCTCGGCCAGGATCTCCTTGCCGAGCCCCGCGCCCTGGAGTCCGGGGCGGACCGCGAACATCCCGAAGTAGACGTGGTCGCCCCGGTGTTCGAGGTGGCAGCAGGCGACGATCGCGCCCGCGCGCTCGACGACCACCAGGGTGGCTGCGGGGGCGGCGATGATCTGGCGGATCCCGTCCGGGTCGGTGCGCTGCCCCTCCAGGTAGTCGGCCTCCGTGGTCCATCCGTCCCGGCTGGCGTCGCCGCGGTAGGCCGACTCGACCAGTGCCACCAGCTCGTCCACGTCCGCCTCTCGGGCGCTGCGGAAACTCAGGGCTGCGGGGTTGGCGGTCGACATCGGCGGCTCCGTTCTGCGCGGTGGCATATGACATGCCCGGTACGGCACCGAGAGCCTATCCCGGGGCGGCGTGCGGGCCGTCCGGGGAGGGCATCTCTTCCCGTGACGCCGACGAACCGGGAGGTTCCGCCGTGCACGGTCCCGCCATGTCCCTTCCCGCCTCCGTCTCCTCCTGGCTGCTCGTACTGCTGTGCGCGGCGAGCGGCGCGTACTGCCTGGTCCGGGCGGGCAGAGCGGGCCGGGCCGCGCGCGGGGCGGCGGCCGGTGAGGCGGTCATGGGGCTGGGCATGGCGCTGATGGCCGTGCCCCCGGGCACCGGCCCCTGGGGGCCGCCGGTGCTGCTGGCCGTCTTCTGCGGGACCGCGCTGCACGCCCTGTGGCTGCTGCGGGAGGGCGCGCACCACGCGCACCACCTGGTGGGTTCGCTGGCCATGGCCTACATGGCGCTGACCATGACGGGCGGCGGCCCGGCGGCCGGACACGGCGGCGGGCACGGGGCCGGGCACGGCGCGGGGCCGCCGGTTCTGACCGGGGCGCTCCTGCTCTACTTCGCCGGGTACGTCCTGCTCGCCGGGGCCCGGCTGGTGGTGTCCGGCGGGGGCGCCGCCGTGGCCGCGGGCGGGCCGGGGGGCACGGCGGCGGGCCTCGCGACGGGGCCGCCGGACCCCGCGCTCCACGCCGGGACCCCGCTGCGGTCGGCCGAGCTGACCCGGGCCTGCCGACTGGCCATGGCGATCGGGACGTTGGCGATGCTGCTCGCCCTGTGAGGACGCTCCGGCCGAGGTGCGCCGCGGGCCCGGGCGCCCGCGGCACACCTCTCCCGGACGTGTCCTGCGTCACCAAAGCCGCCGGGCCGTACCCGCGGGTCCGCCCGCGCTCATAGGCTGGCGCGCATGATGGTCCCCGCCGCACTCCTGCTGCTCGGCGCCCTGATCGCGGTGCTCGCTCCCCGTCTGCTGGCCCGGGCCCGGTGGCCCGAGCGCGAACCCGTCGTGGCCCTGTGGGTGTGGCAGTGCGCGGTCGCCGCGGTGCTCCTGTGCTTCGGACTGTCGATGCTGCTGAGCGCGGCGGCCGCCTGGCACGAGGTCCGCGGCCGGCTCTTCGCCTCCGCTCCGCACGGGGTGGTCGACGCCTACGGCCTGGGCGCCTCCGGCGGTCCCTGGGCCACCGGCACGGCTCTCGCCCTGGCGGGCGGTGCGCTGTGGACCGGGGCCATGCTGGGCCGCGAGGTGCTGCGGGCGCGGTCCGGGCGGCGGGCCCGGGGCGTCGAACTGCGGCTGCGCGCGCCGCTGTTGCCCGGAGAGGACCCGGCGGGCGGGCGGCTGGTCGTACTGGAGGCCCCGCGGCCGGACGCCTGGTGGCTGCCGGGCGCGACCCCGCAGCTGGTGGTCACTACGGCGGCCCTGGCCCGGTTGAAGGGGAGCCAGCTGGACGCCGTACTGGCGCACGAGCAGGGGCACGCGGCGGCCCGGCACGACTGGCTGCTGCACTGCTCGCGGGCGCTGTCCGGCGGGTTCCCGCAGGTGCCGGTCTTCGCCGCGTTCGAGGCGGAGATGCACCGGCTGGTGGAGCTGGCCGCCGACGACGTGGCCTCGCGCCGGTTCGGCCGGCTGACCATCGCCCTGGCCCTGGTCGGACTGAACGAGGACCGCGGGGTGTTCGGGCCGCCGGCGGCCGCGCAGGCGCACGTCCCGCAGCGCGTGCGGCGGCTGCTGTCGGCGAAGCCGCGGCTGTCGGCGGTGCGCCGGCTGCGGCTGACGGCACTGGCGACGCTGGTGCCGGCGGTCCCGCTGCTGGTGGCTTTCGGACCCGGACTGAGCGCCCTGACGTAGCCGGTCGGGGGCCGGCCGTCGCCGCACCGCCGCGACGGGTGCGAGGATCGACCGCATGCGGAATGACCCCTTGCGCCGGGCCGGCACCCTGTGTGCCCTGTTCGCGGCCGTCCTGACCGTGCTCGTGGTGCTGGAGTGGAGGCCGCTCCTCGCCGTCGACGAACGGCTCGCCCGGGACCTGCACGCCCATGCCGTCACCCATTCCGGGGTCACCGGAACCATGCGGGTGCTGACCGACTGGGTGTGGGACCCCTGGACCATGCGGGCGCTGGCCGCCCTCGCCTGCGTCACGCTGTGGTGGCGGGGGGACCGGGCGCGGGCGCTGCGCGTGGCCGTGGCCGCGCTCGTGGCATCGGCGGTGCAGCAGGGGATGAAGGCGCTGGTGGGGCGGGAGCGTCCGGTGTGGACCGACCCGGTCGACTCCGCGCACTACGCGGCCTATCCCTCGGGCCACGGCATGACGGCCACGGTGGTGTGCGGGATGCTGCTGTGGCTGGTGCCCCGGTCCGCGCCCCACTGGGCGGTGTGGACGGCATGGGTGGTGGCCGTCGTGTCGGTGCTCGGGGTGGGCTTCTCGCGGCTGTACCTCGGGGTCCACTGGACCTCGGACGTGCTCGCGGGGTGGCTGCTGGGCGTGGCCCTGGTGGCCCTCGTCGCCTCGGTCTCCGGCCGCCGCGGGCGTGCCTGCTCTGGGCGATCCCCCGTGTCACCCAGAGCAGGCGATCCCGCGCGCTGAGTATATTGGCTCAGAGCCAGTCAACGCAGCAGGAGTAAGCATGGTCCCGCGCAGCGCATCGGTCAATGAAGAATTGCGCAGACGTTCCCGGGAGCGGCTGCTGCAGGCGACGGTCGAACTGGTCGCCGAGCGCGGCTTCGAGGCGACCAAGCTCGGCGACATCGCCGACCGGGCGGGCGCCGCCCGCGGGCTGGTCTCGTACTACTTCCCGGGGAAACGGCAGCTGCTCCAGTCGGCCGTGCACCGGCTGATGCACCTGACCCTGGAAGCCGGGCTGGAGCGCGAGCCGCGCCCCGCCGACGGGCCCGCCGGGGGCCGCGAGCGGATGGCCCGGGCGATCGACGCCGTGCTCGGGCTGGCCCGGGACCACCCGCGGCTGATGCGCACGCACATGGCGGGCATCCTCCAGGCGGAGGGCTTCATCCAGTGCCCGGAGCAGCAGCGGCTGGCCGAGCTGCTGCGGGACACGGTGGAGCGGTACGGCTCGGCCGACGTGGACACGGACTATCCGCTGCTGCGGGCGCTGCTGATGGGCGCGGTGGTGGCGGTGCTGCTGCCGGGGGCGCCGATGCCGGCGTCGCGACTGCGGGCCGAGCTGTTCCAGCGGTACGGGCTGGACTGGGAGCTGGGCGTCCCGCCGGACGGAGGACCGCCCGGCGGAACGTTTCCTTCACCGTTTCCGGCACACCTCTAGCCTCAGGGGTGTCAGTGGTACTCGGGCTGTGTCTGGACGTTGAGCCGGTCCAGCTGCACCCACCGGGCGCTCACGGTCCGCCAGTCGTCGAGCCGCAGCACGTCGAAGCCCTTGGCGATGTCGTTCGAGTAGATGTGCCCGTTGTAGTAGTACGCAGACCAGGAGCCGCCGAGGCCGAGCGCGTCCGTGGTGAGCGGGCCGCGTTCGAAGTAGCCGATCTCCTTGGGACGGGTGGAGTCGGTGAAGTCCCAGACCGAGATGCCGCCCTGGTACCAGGCCTGGACCATGATGTCGCGGCCCCCGCCGACCGGGATCAGCGAGCCGTTGTGGGCGACGCAGTTCTCGGTGTCGGCCTGGAGGCGCGGGATCTTGAAGTAGCTCTTGAAGACCAGCTTGCGCTGGTCGCCGCGGCCCGTGATGTCGTAGATGCCGTCGGCGCCCCGGTTCGGACCGGTGGCCTCGTTGCAGGTGGCGCCGCCGCCACCGCCGAGCTCGTCGGTGAACACCACCTTGTTCGCGCGCTCGTTGAAGGTCGCCGAGTGCCAGAACGAGAAGTTGACGTTGTCCTGCACGCGGTCGATGACCCGCGGCTGTTCCGGTTTGCTGATGTCGAAGAGGATGCCGTCGCCCATGCAGGCTCCGGCGGCCAGGTTCTTCGAGGGCAGCACGGTGATGTCGTGGCAGCCGGTGGTCTTGGTGACGCCCGGGTTGACCGGACCGCCCGGGTTGCCGCCGTCCGGGAAGAGGACCGGGAAGGCGACGACCGCGGCCTTCGTGGGCGACTTCTTCGGGACCTTCACCACGGAGATGCCGTCGTGCGGCGGCTTGCAGTCGGGGAAGGCCTCGTTCGGGGAGTAGGAGGCGACGTAGAGGTAGAGGTCGCGGCTGCCCGGCACCAGGGTGTGGGTGTGGGAACCGCAGGCGGTCTCGACGGACTTGATGTACTTGGGGTTCTTCTTGTCCTTGATGTCGAAGATCTTGATGCCCTCCCACGAGGACTTCTCCGTCGCGGGCTGCGAGACGCTGTTGCAGGAGTCGTCGCTGCGCGAGGAGTCGGTGGAGAGGAAGAGCAGGTCGCCGTAGACCGAGATGTCGTTCTGCCCGCCGGGGCAGAGCACCTGGGTGACGGTCTTGGGCGCCTTCGGGTTGCCGATGTCGTAGATCGTGAAGCCGTTGTAGTTGCCCGCGTAGGCGTACTTGCCCTGGAAGGCCAGGTCGGTGTTGATCACGCCGGGGTCGGCACTGGGGATGTTGGCCAGCGGCTTGATGTTGGCGCTGTGCACGATCTCGTCCTGGCCCGGGATCTCGCCGGGGGCCGATTCCCGGCCCTCGCCGGAGGACAGGCCGGCCCGGCCGGAGCCGCCCGGGGTCAATTCGCCCGGGTCCGGTGTCGCGACGGCCGGGCCGGCCGCCAGGAACGTGGCGAGCAGCCCGGCCGCCAGCGCGGCGGCCCCCAGGCTCCTCTTCCGCACTCTGCGGATGTGCAACGAGGTCACGGTTCCCTCCCATGGGAGTCCGTTCGGTTCCGCGCGGAGTGGGCACGGAACCCGGACCCCGGCAGTATCTTCCTTTCCATGGACATGGCGAAAGGTTTACTCGGCCGATTCTCCGGGGCCCTGGTGACCGCCGGCCTCCTGCTGACGCTCACCGCGTGCCTGGGGGACGACGGGGCGCAGCGGCCGGCGGACGGCAGCGCGGTGGTCGTCGCCCCCGGCCGGCCGGGCGAGGAGGCACGCAGGCTCACCCCGGAGCAGGCCGCGAAGGAGAAGCCCGACGACAGCCCGAACGCGGCCGACCACGCCTACGTGCGGAACATGATCGAGCACCACCGGCAGGCGCTGACCATGAGCGCGCTGGCCCCGGACCGGGCCGCGGCGGACGGGGTCAAACGGCTGGCCGGCCGGATCAGCGCCGCCCAGCAGCCCGAGATCGGCGCGATGGAGGGCTGGGCGGCCCGCCACCCCGCGCCGCCCGCGGCCGGCTCCGGCGGCCACGACCACGGCACGATGCCGGGCATGGCGACGGAGCAGCAGCTGAAGGAGCTGACGGCCGCGCAGGGGGCCGACTTCGACCGGCTCTTCCTGGAGCTGATGACCGCCCACCACGAGGGCGCGCTGAAGATGGCGGGCGAGGCACTGGCCGGAGGCAACAACGCGGCGGTGGAGGAGATGGCCAACGAGGTGGTCGCCACGCAGAGCGCGGAGATCCACCGGATGCGCGCCATGGGCTGACGTCCCGCCGGCCCGGTGCCATGCCGGGACCATCCGCGGGAGGAGACCGGCGTGCTGCGCATCGCCGTCGTCCGGAGCGTTCCGGTCCGGCCCGCGGTGTCGGGGTCCCGGGCCCGGCCGCGTCGCGTACACGGGGCGCGCCAGCGCCTCGTCCCGCACGGCACCGGGCGCCGCGGGCCTGCCGGCGCGAGGTCGTCTCTTTCGGATCTTGTCGGCCGAGCCCGCGGCGTCTGGTGCCGTGCCCGGGCGTGCTGCCGGGGCGCTCGCGTACGGGACGTACGTGGTCGCCTCGGCAGTGCGGCCAGGCACGGTGCCAGGCGTCGCGGGCCCGGCAAGATCCGAAAGAGACGGCCTAGCGTGCGGCCCCGTCCCGGCCGAGCCGCGCCTCCTCCGCGGCCGCGGCCGCCAGGACGCTGTCGAGGAGGCCCGGGAAGAGGGCGTCGAGCTCGGCCCGGCGCAGGGCGTTGAGCTTGGTGGTCCCGCGGTAGGTCTGGCGCACGACCCCGCTCTCCCGCAGCACGCGGAAGTGGTGGGTGGTCGTGGACTTGGTGACCGGCAGGTCGAAGTGGGAGCAGGACAGCTCGGCGGCCGAGACGGCGAGGTCCCGGGTGATGGAGAGCCGCACCGGGTCGGAGAGCGCGTGCAGCACGCCCTCCAGGCGGATCGCGCCGACCTCGGGGTGGGCGAGGGTGCGGGCCGCGTCACGTTCCGTCATGTCCCTGCTCCCGCTCGTTCGGTTTGTCCGGGGGTCATCGTACGAGAAGCGCCGCGGGCCTCGCGGGGCGCGGCACGGGCGGGGAGGGCGTCCGTGCCGCGGCCTGGTTCACCAGGAGCGGTGGTAGGGGGCCGGGGTGCGCGGCTCGGCGCCGAGTTCGGCTGCGGCGCGGCGGGCCCAGTAGGGGTCGCGCAGCAGTTCGCGGCCCAGCAGCACCGCGTCGGCCTCGCCGTTGGCCAGGATCTTCTCGGCCTGCTCGGGCTCGGTGATCAGGCCGACGGCCGCCACGGCGAGGGTGGTCTCGGTCTTCACCCGGGCCGCGAAGGGCACCTGGTAGCCCGGGCCGACCGGGATCGACACCCCGGGGGCGAGGCCGCCGGTGGAGACGTCGAGCAGGTCGACTCCGTGGTCCTGGAGGAGGCCGGCCAGCCGGACCGTCTCGTCGGCGGTCCAGCCGTCCTCTTCCAGCCAGTCGGTGGCGGAGATGCGGAAGAGGAGCGGGAGCTCGGCGGGCCACACCGCCCGTACGGCGTCGACGACTTCGAGCGCGAGGCGGGTGCGGTTCTCGAAGGAGCCGCCGTAGGCGTCGGTGCGCCGGTTGCTGTGCGGGGAGAGGAACTCGCCGAGGAGGTAGCCGTGGGCGCCGTGGATCTCGACGACCTCGTACCCGGCGGCGAGCGCCCGCTCGGCCGCGGCCGCGAACTGGCCGGTGATCTCGTGGATCTCGTCGACCGTCAGCTCGTGCGGCACCGGGTGGCCCTCGGCGAACGGGACGGCGCTCGGGGCGACCGGCTGCCAGCCGTGGGCGTCGGCGCCGAGGGGCGCGCCGCCCTTCCAGGTCCGGTCGGTGCTCGCCTTGCGCCCCGCGTGGGCGATCTGGATGCCCGGCACCGTGCCCTGGCTCTTGAGGAAGGCGGTGATCCGGCGCAGCGCCTCGACCTGGGTGTCGTTCCAGATCCCGAGGTCGTACGGGGAGATGCGGCCCTCCGGGGAGACCGCGGTGGCCTCCTGGACGATCAGGCCGGCGCCTCCGACGGCCCGTGCGGCGTAGTGCGCGAAGTGCCATTCCCCGGCCACGCCCGCGTTCGGACCGGAGGGCTCGGCGCTGTACTGGCACATCGCGGCCATCCACACCCGGTTCGGGACGGTGACCGAGCGCAGGGCGTACGGCGCGAAGAGGGCGGCGAAGGGGGCGGGGGCAGCGCTCATGAGGGCTCTCCAGGGGTGACCGGGGGCACCGGGGACCGGCGACTAAGTACGAGATACACCGTACTACGAATTCTCTCGTACTACGAGACCTCTCGTACAAACGTGTCGAGCTCCGCGCCCGGCGGCGGCGCTGGGCCAGTAGAGTGATCCACCGTGGCAGCACGACCGTTGAACGAGATCGTCGAGCCGGGCTGGGCCCGGGCTCTGGAGCCGGTGGCGGGGCAGATCGCCGCCATGGGCGACTTCCTGCGCGCCGAGGTTGCGGCGGGGAGAACCTACCTCCCGGCCGGGGCCCATGTGCTGCGCGCCTTCCAACAGCCCTTCGACGAGGTCAGGGTCCTCATCGTCGGCCAGGACCCCTACCCCACGCCGGGGCACGCCGTGGGCCTGTCCTTCTCGGTGGCGCCCGAGGTGCGGCCGGTGCCGCCCAGCCTCGACAACATCTTCCTGGAGCTGCACCGGGACCTGGGCACCGGACGGCCCGCCAACGGCGACCTCACCCCGTGGACCCGGCAGGGCGTCCTGCTGCTCAACCGCTCGCTGACGACCGCGCCCCGCCGCTCCAACGCCCATCAGGGCAAGGGCTGGGAGGCCGTCACCGACCAGGCCATCCGGGCGCTCGCCGCACGCGGCAAGCCGCTGGTCTCCATCCTGTGGGGGCGGGCGGCGCGCAACCTGCGGCCGCTGCTCGGCGAGCTGCCGGTCGTGGAGTCCTCCCACCCGTCCCCCAAGTCGGCCGACTACGGCTTCTTCGGGTCCCGTCCGTTCAGCCGGACGAACGACCTGCTCGTGGGCCAGGGTTCACAGCCTGTGGACTGGCGCTTGCCGTCCGTCAGTTGATCGTATCTGACATTCACCGTATAAATACGGACAGATGCCGCCCGAGAAGGCCCTGCCCGAACACCCCGTTCCGATAAGCCAGTAGCATGCGGCGCCATGAGCTCCCCCACTGGGCCCGCAAATGGCCTGCCCGTACGAATGCCGCGACCCCGCCAGACCGGACGGCACCGCCGGCCCGAGCCCGCGGCGGCGCCCGAGGGCGCGCCCGCGCTGGTGCTCGCCGTGCCCGGTGTCCCCTCGGCCGCCTCACGAGGACTGGCGGAAGAGATCATCAGCATCGGCCGCTCCGAGCTGCCGGGCCTCGACGCCCGGATCGGCTTCCTGGAGGGTGACGAGGCGTCCGGCTTCCCGTCCCTGTCCGGCGTGCTGACCGCCGTCGCTGCCGACCGCGCCGCGCGCGCGGAGTTCGCGCGCTCCGCCGGCCATGAGGTACCCGCGGCGACCGGCCCGGACGCCGTGGTCGTCCCCCTGCTGGCCGGCCCCGACGGCGGTCTGCTGCGCCGGGTCCGCCAGGCCCTGATGGAGTCCTCGGCCGCCGCCGAGCTGGCCGACGTGCTCGGCCCGCACCCGCTGCTGGCCGAGGGGCTGCACGTCCGGCTCTCCGAGGCCGGCCTTGCCCGCGCCGACCGCGCCCGGCTCTTCACCGTGACCACGGCCGCCGACGGCATCGTCCTGGCGACCACCGGCGGCGAGGAGGCCGTCCAGGCCGCCGGGATCACCGGCATGCTGCTCGCCGCCCGCCTGGCCGTCCCGGTCATGGCCGCCGCGCTCGACCAGGAGGGCTCCGTGGCCGCGGTCGCCGAGCAGCTGCGCCGCGAGGGCTCGACCCAGCTCGCGCTCGCGCCGTACCTGATCGGGCCGGAGGCCGCCGAGGGCCTGCTCGACACCGCCTGCAAGGAGGCCGACTGCGCCACGGCCGAGGTGCTGGGCGCCTACTCGGCGCTGGGCAAGCTGGCCGTCGCGCAGTACTCCGCCGCCCTGGGGATCGCGCAGGGCGCCGCGCACTGACGTGCCCCGAACGGAAGGGCCCCTACCCGGTCGTCCGGGTGAGGGGCCCTTCGGCGTGCCGGGCGCGTGCGCCGGGTGGCGGTCGGGCCGGGGTCAGCCGAAGACCACGCAGGTGGCGGCGGGCACGGCCACCGATCCGGCCCGGCGCGGCAGTCCCGTGAGCGGGTCCACGTCGAACCAGGTGACGTCCCCGGAGTGCTCGTTCGCCGCGTACAGCCGGCGCCCCGAGGGGTCTGCCGCGAGGTCCCGCGGCCAGCTCCCCCCGCAGTCCACCGTGCCCGTGAGCCGCGGCTCCTCGGCCCCCGCCGCGAGCGCGAGGGTGGCGATGGCGTCGGCGCCGCGCAGGGCCGCCCACACGAACCGCCCGTCCGGGGAGACGACGACCGCCGACGGGTAGACCCGTGCGCCCCCCGGGGCCGCGGCGGCGGCCACCGGGACCTCCGCGACCGGCTCCAGCCGTCCGGAGCCGGCGTCCCAGCGGCATACGGTCAGCTGCGGCTCCAGCTCGTGCAGCACGTAGAGGACCGAGCCGTCGGGGTGGAAGGCCAGGTGGCGCGGTCCGGTGCCCGCGCGCAGCGCGGTCTCGGCGTGCGGTCGCAGGGCGCCGGTCTCCGGGTCGGCGAGGCACACCCGGACCGAATCGGTACCGAGGTCGACGCTGAGGATCCAGCGGCCGGTGGGGTCGGGCAGCACCTGGTGGGCGTGCGGGCGCTCCTGGCGCTCGGGGTCGGGCCCGGAGCCGCGGTGCGCGTGGACGGCGGGGGGCCCGAGCGGCGTGCCGTCCGCGGCCAGCGGCAGGCTGCTGACGCCGCCGGAGGTGTAGTTGGCGGTGAACAGCCGCCCCGCGGCCACGCTGAGGTGGGTGGGGCCGGCGCCGCCGACGGCCACGGCCGGCCCCAGGGCGGTCAGGCCTCCGCCGGTGGGTCGGAAGGCGGCCACCGCGCCCTCCTCGGTCTCGCTCACCGCGTAGACCACGCCGGTGTCGGGGGCGACCGCGAGGTACGAGGGGTCCGCGACCGCGGCGGTGGCCGAGAGCACGGTCAGCGCCCCGGTCCGCGGGTCGACGGAGGCGGTGGTGACCCCGCGTCCGCCCCCCGAGGTGAACGAGCCGATGTGGACCAGTCGTCCGCCGCCCCCGTCCGCGCGCCCCGCGCCCTCCGCGCCGTCCGCGCCGTTCACGTCGCCCACACCGTCCACGGGTGTCCCTCCGCCGTCCCGATCCGTTCCGAGCCGACGGTAACAGAAGGTCTAGACCAAATCCCGTCCCTCGGCCCGCTCCCGGGCGCCGGAATGGTGGACGTACGCGGTGGCGCTCTGCCGGTCGTCGTAGGTGCGGTGGAAGACGGGGGTGGCCGAGCCGGAGATCGGCGGCACGATCCAGGCCCAGTCCGCGCCCACCGCGCGGCCCTTGTGCTCCTCCCGTTCCAGGTGCGTCAGGAAGCGCCGGGACTCGGTGTGGTGGTCGGCGATGGTCACGCCGGCGCGGTCGAAGGAGTCCAGCACCGCGCGGTTGAGCTCGACCAGCGCGCGGTCCTTCCAGAGCGTGCGGTCGGTGGAGGTGTCGAGGCCCAGGCGGCGGGCGACGGCGGGCAGGAGGTTGTAGCGGTCGGTGTCGGCGAGGTTGCGGGCGCCGATCTCGGTCCCCATGTACCAGCCGTTGAACGGGGCGGCCGGGTAGTGGATGCCGCCGATCTCCAGACACATGTTGGAGATGGCGGGTACGGCGTGCCAGCGCAGCCCCCAGTCCGCCCAGCCGGCGTCCTCGGGATGCAGGATGGGGACCTCCAGGACGGCGTCCGCGGGGGTGTCGAACCAGCGGGGCTTGTCGTCGGCGCCCTGCACCACGAGCGGGAGGAGGTCGAAGGGGGTGCCGGGCCCGCCGGCCCAGCCGAGCCGCAACAGGGCCTCGGTGAGAGGGGCGTTGCGGGCGTCGCCGACGGTGACGGAGTGGTGGTCGCCGTAACCGGCGTACCGGACCAGCTGCTCGCTCCAGATCAACGGACCCGGGCGGTCGGGGGTGTCGGGGGCGAAGACGGTGATCGTGGGCCGCACGCGGCCGCCGTTGGTCGCCTCCCTCAGGTGCGCGAAGCACTCCTCGGCCACCTCGTCCGCCGCGAAGAGCTCCCGGCGGTCGCGCACGCGCAGCGAGTTCCAGTAGAGCCTGCCGATGCAGCGGTTGCTGTTGCGCCAGGCCACGCGCGCTCCGTGGACCAGTTCCTCCGGAGTGTGGCGGTAGGTACCGCTCGTCGCGAGCTCCTCGCGCACGGCGGCGAGCCGGGGGCGCGGATCACCCGCCTCCGGATTCTCCCGGTGGAAGAGCCGGATGAACTCCTCGGCCGCCTCCCGCACCTGGGCGGCGGTGGAGCGCTGTTGACGTATTTCCATTGCGGGCGGTTACCCCCTGTCCGGCCGGATCGACCCTGTACGTGCCGGATGCATGTGCAATGAACACCCACCCGTTCTACCTGCCGCAGGTCAGCACCACGGGCCGACCGGGCCCCGAACACACTTCCGAGTGATCTTCCGGGAACCGGCTGCCACGGGCGCTCGGCCCGCGTATCATCCGCCTCCGGCGGAGAGGTGACGGAACGGCAGATTCCGGGCCGCGTCAGCCGCAGGGCCGGCTCATGTACAGCGCGCGCTCCCCCGCGGCCGGGGTGGCGTCGTACAGCGTGGTGTCGAGCCCGCAGAGGGTGAACCCCATCCGCCGGTAGGCGTGCACGGCCGGGGCGTTGACCGTGCTGACCTCCAGCCACAGGTGCCGGGCGCCGCGCTCGCGGGCGAAGTCGGCGGCGTGCTCCATCAGCGCGCGGCCGATGCCGCGCCCGCGGTGGCCGGGCGCGACCTCGATGTCCTCGACGGTCAGCCGGCGGTTCCAGGGGGTGTAGCCGACGGCGGCGAAGCCGCAGACCCGGCCGCCGTCGAGGGCCACGTACGTGCGCGCGTCGCCGTCCGAGTCCGGGGCGCCGCCGCCGAGCGCCTGCTCGTCGTGCTCCTCGGGCGGGAACACCTTGCGCAGGGGCGGGTCCACCGGGACCTCGCGCACGGTGAAGCCCGTGGCGTGGACGGTCACCTCGAAGACGGTGGCGGTGGTGAAGGAGCTGTCCAGGGCCTCGATGGCGCCGGCGTCCTCGGGGCGGGCCGGGCGGTAGACGATGCCGTCGGCGGAGCCGGGTGCGGTGGTCATGAGATCCACGGTACGCAAAAAATCCCCCGGTCGAATTGGCTGGGCCAATGGACGGACGGGGGAGCGGAAAGGGCGTATATTGATTGGTTCACCACTTCGCTCGAATGAAGAGGTGCCAACATTACGAGGTCACTGTATCGCGCCGGGAGTGCAATTGTCAACCGAGGAATTCCGGAAAGAGCAGAAATTCGTCACGGATCTGTATCTGCGTCTCGACCAACTGCGTGACCAGGCCGAACGGGCGGTTCGGGGGTCATTGCGCGAGGTCGGGAGCGGATTCCAGGCCCGGCTGGAGCGGGACGTCCTGGTCGCCGAACAGTCGGGGCTGCTCTCCGCTCTGAATGCCGGCGAGAACGGCCTCTGCTTCGGCCGGCTGGGGTTCTCCGACGGCCGCGACCACCACATCGGACGGATCGGAATCCGCGCCGACGACACCGAACGCACCCCGCTCGTCCTCGACTGGCGCGCCGAGACCGCCCGCCCCTTCTACCTGGCGACCTGCCACACGCCGATGGGGCTGCGCCGGCGCCGCCACATCGCCAGCCGGGGCCGTACGGTCACCGCCCTGCACGACGAGATCCTCGACCTGGCGGACGCGGAGCGGACCGGGCACGAGGGCGCCGACGCGGACGCCGTGCTGCTCGCCGCGCTCGACGCGGCCCGCACCGGGCGCATGCACGACATCGTGCGCACCATCCAGGCCGAACAGGACCGGGTGATCCGCTCCCCGCACCGCGGCGTGCTGGTCGTCGAGGGCGGTCCCGGCACCGGCAAGACCGCCGTCGCCCTGCACCGGGCCGCGTACCTGCTGTACGCCCACCGGGAGCTGCTCGCCCGGCGCGGGGTCCTGATCGTGGGACCGGGCCCGGCCTTCCTGGGCTACATCGGCGAGGTGCTGCCGGCGCTCGGCGAGACCGGCGTGCTGCTCGCCACCCCGGGCGAGCTCTTCCCCGGCGTACACGCGACCTCGGCGGACCGGCCCGGCGCCGCCGCCGTCAAGGGCCGGGCCGCGATGGCGGAGGTCCTGGCGCGGGTGGTGGCGGACCGGCAGCGGCTCCCGGAGACCCTGCCGGCGGCCAGCGGCGAGGAGTACGACACCGTCCCGGAGCCCGCGCTGGAGATCGACCACGACGACTACGGGACGCTGCTGCTGGACCGCACGATGGCGTACGGGGCCCGGGACCGGGCCCGGGCCACCGGGCTGCCGCACAACCTGGCGCGGCCCGCGTTCGCGTTCCGGATCGTCGACGCCCTCACCGGCCAGCTGGCGGACCGGCTGGGCGCGGACCCGTACGGCGGCCCGAACCTGCTGGGTCCGGACGACGTCGCGCAGCTCGGCAAGGAGATCGCGACGAGCCCCGCCGTACACGCCGCGATCGACGCCCTGTGGCCCCCGCTCACCCCCGAGGGGCTGGTGGCCGACTTCCTGGCCGGGCCCACCCACCTGGACGACTCGGACGCCGCGCTGATCCGGCGGGCGGCGGCGGACCGCGGGAAGTGGACCCCGGCCGACGTGGCGCTCCTGGACGAGGCGGCCGAGCTGCTCGGGGAGGACGACGCGGCCCGGCGCGCCGCCGAGGAGCGGGAGCGGTCGCGGCGCATCGCGTACGCGCAGGGGGTGCTGGACCTCTCGCAGGGCTCGGAGTCGTACGAGTTCGAGGACGAGGAGAACGAATACCTCGCGGCCCACGACATCATCGACGCCGAGCGGATGGCCGAGCGGTACGAGGAGGCCGACCACCGCAGCGCCGCGGAGCGGGCCGCCGCCGACCGCACCTGGGCGTTCGGCCACGTCATCGTGGACGAGGCGCAGGAGCTGTCGCCGATGCAGTGGCGGCTGCTGATGCGGCGCTGCCCGACCCGGTCGATGACGCTGGTCGGCGATCTGGCGCAGACGGCGGAGGAGGCCGGCAGCGGGTCCTGGGAGCGGGTCCTCGACCCGTACGTGGGCGACCGGTGGGAGCTGGTCCGGCTGGGGGTCAACTACCGGACGCCGGCCGAGGTGATGGAGGTGGCGGCCGAGGTGCCGCGGCGCCGCGACCCCGCGTACGAACCGCCGCGCTCGGTGCGGTCCACGGGCGTGCGGCCGTGGGTCGGGGAGAGCGGGGACCTGGCGGGCGCGGTCGCGCGGGCGGTGGAGCGGGAGCGTCCGGCCGAGGGGCGGCTCGCGGTGATCGCGCCGCGCCCCCTGCACGCCGCGCTGGCCGCCGTACTGCCCGGGGCGGGCGAGGGCGCCGGGCCGGACCTGACGCGCGAGGTGGTGCTGCTCGATCCGCGGCAGGCGAAGGGGCTGGAGTTCGACACGGTGCTCGTGGTGGAGCCCGGCGCGTTCGCGCCGAGCGACCTCTACGTGGCGCTGACCCGGGCCACCCAGGCCCTGGGGGTGCTGCACTCCCCCGGCGCGCTGCCGGCGGCGCTGGCCGGGGCCCCGACCGGGGTGCTGGTCCGGCGCTGACGACCGCCCCGCACGGGCCGCCGACGGCCCGTGCGGGGGTGTGCGGGGCGGGCTGCTCAGGCGCGGACCAGCGGGCTGCGCGGGTCGCTGCGCAGGGGCGCGGCGAGCTCGGCGAGGGCCCGCTCCAGGCCGTGCAGGTGCAGCAGGGCCGCCGGTTCGGTGGCGGCGGGCCGGTCGGCCGTCGGCCGCTCCAGCGCGCGTTCCCCGGCGGTGAGCGCCTCGACCGCGGCTTCGACGCGCCAGCAGGCGGCGGCCAGCCGGGCGTCGTGGGAGGCCGCCGGGTCGGCGGCCACCGCGGCCAGGCCGCGCACCTCGCGCGCGCACGCGTCGAGCAGCGCGACGACCTGACGGGCCCGAGCCTTGCGGGCCCGGAACGGGCTGAGCGGGTGCACCAGGGGCGCGAGGGCCAGCCGCACCCGGGCGAGCAGCAGTTCCAGTTCGGCCGCGTGCGGTGCGGGGTCGGCGGTGGCGGAGCCGGCCAGCCGGGCGGCCGCCTCGCCGGTGGCGGCGTGCACGCAGCGCAGTGCGCGCTGGATCCAGGCGTGGTTGGTGGCGTGGGTGGTGACGGGCAGGACGAGGACCACGGCGAGGGCGGCGCCGACGGCGCCGACGGCGGTCTCCTGGAAGCGCAGGAGCAGCAGGCCGGGGTGCAGGACGCCGAGGAGGCCGTAGAGCAGTCCGGCCATGACGGTGACGAAGAACGTCATCCAGGAGTACGAGGGGGCCGCGGTGTAGAAGATCCCGAAGACGCACACGGCGACGAGGGCCGCGGTGGGCGCCGGCGCCCCGTGCAGCGGTACGGCGACCAGCAGCCCGGCGGCGATGCCGAAAACGGTGCCGAGGACCCGGCGGAAGCCGCGGACCAGCGTCTCGCCCCGGGAGGCGGTGTTCACGAAGATCCACCAGGCGGTGCCGACGGCCCAGTACCAGCGGTCCTCGGAGAGCGCCTGGCCGAGGGCGAGGGCGAAGCCGCAGGCGAGGGTGGCCTGGAAGGCCTGGCGGGTGGTGGGCCGGGACAGGCCCGCGCCCGGCAGCCCGGGCGGTGCGGCGGCGGGCGGGGTGCGGCGCTCGACGGGCCAGAGCACGAAGCGGACGGCGGCGCAGGCGAGCAGGGCGAGGCCGACGGCGGCGTACAGCTCGGGCAGCTGGCCGGGGACGGCGTGCAGGAACTGGGTGGTGAAGAACATCATGAAGCCGAAGACCCCGAGGGCGTGGCCGCGCGGGCCCCAACGGCGGGCGTAGACCCCGGCGAACACGACGGCGAGGAAGGAGAGGTCCCGGGCGAGCGGCACCCCGTGCAAGGTGGTCGCCAGGGCCAGGACCGGGAAGCCGGCGGCCGGCAGCAGGGCGGTGGTGATCCGCTGGTCGCGCACGGTCGGGTCGAGGACGGTGAACAGGGCGAGCAGGGCCGCCAGTCCCCCGGTGATGGAGGCGGTCAGGGAGAGCCCGGCGCATTCGGCGGCCGCGACGGCGAGGGCGATGCCCACGACGGCGCGGGACGAGTTCCTCAGTCTCAGGCGCCCCGGATCAGGAGCCACGAACATCCTCTTCACGGCGGTGTGCCGCCCCCCTCGCGATGGTGCGCGCCGGGCCGGTATCCGCCCGGGGGTGGTGGGCGGCGTACGGGCACGGCGAAGGCGCCGCGCTCCGGACCGGCCTCGTTGCCGCCCGGCACCGCGCGGCGCCGTCAGTACATGGATAGGCCACAGATAACCATCCGGGGGCCCTTTGGCTCAACTCCGGCCGCTGTGGGTGGGCCATTGGCCCAGTGGAACCGGGGGGTGGGCGGCCGGGGAGGGCCAACGGACCCGTCCGGGCCGCTGGTGCGGAGCCGGGGGCGCACGGGCGGGCCCGGAGTCGCGCTCCGGCCCGCCCATCCGCCCGGAATCAGCCCCTCCCCATGGTGGGGTGGGAGGGGGTTTGCCGCCGGTCCGGTGCTTCGCCGGAGGTCGACGCGGGGCTACGGCGCCTCCAGGTGCGGGGACGGCGTGCGTAGTTCGGCCATGCGCCCCCGCACGCCCCCGCAAGGGAAGTTCCGGTGCCCCGGTAGCGGGGCACCCGCATGGTGCCGATCGATCGCCACCCGAGGAGAGCACCCCCATGACGAAGGTCCTGGTCCTGCACAGCGTCAGTCTCGTGAGGTCGGCGCTGGCCGCCCTTCTCAGATCCGAGGGCAACTTCGAGGTCACCACCACCGGCTGGCGGACCACGCCGCGCCGGGCGGAGTTCTTACGGCCGGACGTGGCCGTGGTCGACCTGGACTGTCCGGGGGCCGCGGCCGCCCTCGCGGACGGCGGCCGGGCCGCACGGGTCGTCTTCGACCCCTCCACCCCGCTGCTCGTGCTCGCCGCCTCGGGGGCGCCGGGCTCGCTGCGCCGGGCGTTCCAGGCCGAGGCGCTCGGCTACGTGGACAAGAACGGTTCGCCGCGCCGCCTGGTCCGGGCCGTACGCAAGGTCGCGGCGGGCGAGCGCTTCATCGATGCCTCGCTGGCCTCGGCGTTCATGGAGGCCGATCCCGTACCGCTGAGCCCGCGCGAACTGAGCGTGCTGGCCCGGGCGGCGGAGGGCGACTCGGTGGCGGAGATAGCCCGGGCCCTCCACCTGGCCAGCGGCACCGTCCGCAACTACATGGCGGCCGTCACCCGGAAGACCGGGGCCCGCAACCGGATAGACGCCATCCGCATATCCCGGCGGGCCGGCTGGGTCTGAGCCGGCCCGCGCCCGCGCCGGCCCTGCACCGGGGCCGGCCGCGTGACGGCCGCCCTCAGCGGTCCGCGTTCCACATCCCCACGAGATCCCGGTACAGGGGCGACCTGGCCGGGAGTTCCGCATGCGTGCCGCACACCGCGCGGGTCCCGTCGAGGACGAGGACCCGGTCGGCCCGTGCGGCCGAGGAGATCCGGTGGGCGACCACGACCAGGGTGCCGGGGCGGGCGGCGAGGGCCCGCTCGGCGCGTTCCTCGGTGCGCGCGTCGAGGTGGCAGGTGGCCTCGTCCAGCAGCAGCAGCGGTGCCGGAGAGAGGTAGGCGGCGGTCAGCGCGAGCAGTTGCCGCTCGCCCGGGGACAGCCGGCCGGGGTCGACGGTCGCGTCCAGCCCCCCGAGCCGGTCCACGAGCCGGTCCGCGCCGAGGGCGGCCAGGGCGCGGGCCGCGCGCGCGTCGGGGACCGGTCCGGGGCACAGGTGGGCCAGGTTCTCCCGGACGGTGCCGGTGAAGACGTACGCCTCCTGCGGGAGCAGGGTGCGGCGCGGGTCGGGGCTCCGGTCGGGGGCGGCCGCGGCCGGGGCACCGGCCAGCAGCACCGAACCGGCGCCGGGCGCCAGCAGTCCGGCGAGCAGGGCGGTGAGCGTGGACTTGCCGATCCCGCTCGGCCCCACCACGGCGAGGTGCTCCCCGTCGCGGAGCACGAGGTCGAGGCCGTCGATCACCGGCTGCGCGTGCGGCCCGTACGCGAAGCGCAGCCGCCGCAGTTCGGCGGCGGGCACGGGCCGGGCGGGGCCGCCGTGGCCGGGGGACGGGAGCGCAGGTGCCGGGACGGCCGCCGCACCGCCGGGCGCCGGACGCGCGGCCCGGGCGTCCCCCGGGACGGGTTGCGGGTCGCAGAAGCGGTCCAGCACGACCAGCAGCCGGGTGCCCGCCGAGCCCAGTGCCGTCATCAGGGCGTCGAGGGCGGGCAGCAGCGACTGCACCAGGTAGGTGAACGCGCCGGCCAGGGCCCCCGCGCTCACCCCGCGGCCGAGCAGCCAGGGCGCGCCCGCCAGCAGGGCGACGACCGGCAGCCGGCCGGCCACCCCGAGGGCCAGCGTGCGCAGCGCGGCCCACCGGGCGAGCCGCCGGGTCAGCCGCTGCTGGGCGGCGACGAGCCGTTCCACCCCGGCCCCGGCCTCGGCCGCGCCCCCGCAGGCCACCACGTCGCGCAGCCCGGCGGCGAGTTCGCCGGTGCGCGCGGACAGCGCCTCGTCGGTGTCGAGGGCCGCGCGCTGCACGAGGGCCATGGGGTGCAGGGTGGCCGCGAAGCAGACCGCGCCCAGCAGGAGCGCGGGCAGCACGAACAGCAGCAGCGCCGGAGCCAGCGCGGCCAGCCCGGCCAGCGCTCCCAGGGCGGTGAAGACGAAGGAGCGGGCGGTCAGGACCAGGCCGGCGAAGGAGTCCCGGGCCATCTCGCTCTGCTGGGTGAGGCGGGAGACGGCGCCGGAGCCCGCGGCGCGCGGCGGGTCGGCGACCGCGCGGTCCAGGGCCTGCCGCACGGCGCGCCGGACCAGGCCGTCGCGCAGCGGCTCGACCAGGTCGGCGAGGCCGCCGAACACGCCGCGCAGGGCGAGGGCGCCGAGCAGGGCGCCGGCGCCGGCCGCGGCGAGCCAGCCCAGGCCGGTCCCGGTGCGACCGGCCAGGAAGCCGTCGTCGAGGGCGCGGGCCACCGCGTAGCCGCCGAGGAAGGTGTGCGCGGACTCCAGCAGGGACCAGAGGGCGAGCCGGCCCAGCACGGCGAGGTGTGCGCGCAGGAAGCGGCGGCCTTCGCGGCCCACCCGCCGCCAGGTGCCGTACTCGCTCACCGGACCGCCTCCACGCCGGCCGGCTCACCCGCCGGGTCGGCCGGGGGCGCGGGCGGGGCCGAGGCGCGGCCGGGCGCGGCGGCGGGGGTGCCCGCGGCGGCGAACACCGCCCGGTAGTCGGGGTCGTGCCACAGCGCGGCGTGCGTGCCGGTGGCCCGGACGCGGCCGGCGTCGAGCCATACGACGAGGTCGGCGCGGGCGGCGGCGGAGAGGCGGTGGGCGACGACGAGACGGGTGCCGGGCCGCACCTCGTGGGCGAGGGCCCGCTCGACCTCGCCCGCGGTGAGGGTGTCCAGGGCGGAGGTGGCGTCGTCCAGCACCAGCAGCCGTCCCGCGTGGCAGAACGCGCGGGCCAGGCCGAGGCGCTGCCGCTCTCCGCCGGACAGGGGCGCGTCGGCGACGGGGGTGTCGTACCCGTCGGGCAGGCGCCGTACGAACGGGTCGGCCGCGGCCTGCCGGGCCGCCGCGCGGACGGCCGCGGGCTGCGGTTCGGGGCCGGCTCCGAAGGCGATGGCGGCGCCGACGCTGTCCCCGAAGAGGGCGGGCCGGTCGAAGGCGTGGCCGACCTCGCGGCGCAGCGCCGCGGGCGACAGTGCGTCCAGCGGTACGCCGTCGAGCAGGACCAGGCCCCCGTCGCAGGCGGTGAGGCGGCCGGCGACCGCGGCGAGCACCGATTTGCCGGAGCCGGAACGGCCGACGAGGGCGGCGGTGGCGCCGCCGGGGACGAGCAGGTCGACGTCGTGCAGCACGACCGATCCGCCGCGCACCACGCGCACCCCGCGCAGTTCCAGCGTGCCGGGGCCGCCGGGCGGCAACTCGGCTTCACCCTGGACGAGTTCGGGCAGATCGAAGAGGGCGGCCGTGCGGCGGGCCGCGGTCCGGCCGCGGACGACGGTGGCCAGTTTGCCGGTCACGGCGCCGACCCCGGCGGCGAGGCCCGCGTAGCGCAGGGCGGCGAGCAGGCCGCCGACGGTCAGGGCTCCGGCCGACAGGCGGATGCCGCCGACGCCGATGACGACGTAGAGGAGCAGCGGCATCAGGGCGGCGGTGCGGGCGGTGGTCGCGCCGTAGATCCGCCACATCTGCCGTCCCTCGCGGCCCAGTTCGGGCAGCGGGGCGAGGATGCGGTCCCGCTCGCGCGCCGCGGTCCCGGCGGCGGCGATGGTGCGGGCGCCGGCGAGGGCCTCGACCAGTCGGCCGGCCATGGCGAGCTGCACCTGCTGGTAGCGGCCGACGCTGGCACCGGAGTCGCGGGCGAACGCGCGCAGCAGCAGGGCCAGCAGCGGCAGTCCGGCGAGGAAGGCGAGGGCGGTCCACACGTCGATCAGGAACAGGGCGACGAGGCCGCCGAGCGGCGGGAGCAGGGAGGCGGCGCCCGTCGCGACGGCCGCCGGGACGATCCCGGCCTCGGTGGCGTGGGCGGTGAGCCGGGCGGAGACCTCGCCGGGTGCGTGGCGGGCGGCGTGGTGCGGCGCGGTGCGCAGCAGCCGGCCGAGCGCGAACCGGCGCAGCCAGGCGGTGGAGCGGGCGTCGACGCCGCCGCCGAGGCGGACGGTGGCGGCGTCCAGGAGGACTTCGGCGGTGATCACCAGCGCGCACCACAGGGTCCAGGGGCCGCCGGCGGGGTCACGGCGGAGCAGCAGGTCGAGGGTGTGGCCGAGGACGGCGGGTTCGGCGAGGGCCGCGCAGGAGGCGGCGACCGAGCAGCCGAACACGGCGGTGGTGCGGCCGGCGCTGTGCCGCGCGGCCGCCTTCAGCGCCCGGTCGGCGCCACGGGCGGCCGACGCCTCGCCGGCGGGATCGGGCGGGGTCATCGGCGGCGGCTCCAGGGGTGTGGTGCGGGCCCGGGCGGCGAACCGCCCGGGCCCGGCTGGGACCTGATCAGTTACAGGTCGTGATGCTCAGGCTGCTGTCTCCGCAGAGGAGCAGGCTGGCGCGGCTGCCGCCGCCGGTGAGCTGCCCGGCCTCGGTGATCTCGGCCTTGGGGGTTTCCATCGACTGCAGGTCGAGAAGCGTCATGTCTGATTCCTCTTCTTCACTGGTGTGTTCCGATGGGACACGGCTCCCGGGTGGGGAGCCGGCTCTGGGGCCGGCGCGGTGGACCGCGGCGGCGGGAGGAACGGCAGCTGGGCGCGCCCGCCGGGCGCGGCGCTGCCGAGGGCGAGGAGTGCGCCGGCCGTGCCCGTGGACAGGTCCATGGACAGGCGCATCAACTGCTCGCCGGGGAAGGCCAGGTGGCCTTGGTAGGGGACGGCGTGGCGGGCCAGCGCCTCGATCTGCCGCGCGACGTCCTCGGCCCGGGTGCCGGGGCCGGGCGTCGTGGTGCGGGCCAGGTGCAGGACCATTCCGGCGGCGCCCCGGAACAGGCCGGGCTGCGCGTAGAAGGTCGCCTGGGCCGCTCGGACGATCTCGGTGCGGGCCTGTTCGAAGCGGTCGTCGGCGGCGTGCTCCAGCCAGTCGTCGAGGACCATCCCGATGCCGACGCTGCCGGCGCCGAGGTAGGGCATGGTGCGCCAGCCCTCGTCGACCTGGAGGGTGCCGAAGGCGCTGGTCACGCAGTGGTCGAGGTCGCGGTGCAGGGCGCGGGCGGCCCGGCTCAGCAGCTCCGGGTCGCCGGTGCGCTCGTACAGTCGCAGGAAGAGCAGCGCGGGGCCGCTCTGGCCGTGGAGCAGTCCGGCCCGTTTCGGTTCGGGGGGCCGCCGGGCGACCAGTTCGGCGCAGCGCAGGGCCGCGGTGTGCAGCGCGCTCTCGCCGGTGGCCGAGCCGAGGGAGTCCAGGGCGAGGCCGATGCCGGCGAGGCCGCCGTGCAGGTCGGTGCCGACGGACTGCCAGGGCTGGCGCAGGAGTTGTTCGGCGAGGGCGAGGGCGCGGTCGCGGTGGCCGAGCCGGTCGAGGGTCCAGGCGAGCCCGGCGAGGCCGTCGTAGAAACCGAGCGGGGTGCCGGAGTCCGGTTGCTTGGTCCGGGCGAGCAGCCATTCCTCGGCTTCGGGCCAGGGTGCGGCGCCGGTCTCGGCGAGGGCGTACAGGACGCCGGCGGCTCCGTACCCGAAGGCGGTCCCGCCGCCCGCGGAGGTGAACTGGGCGATGTCGCCGGGGAAGAGCCGGTCCTCGCGGTCGGGTGTCGCGGAGGCGTGCAGGGCGGCGGTCATGGAGGCGCGGGCCGCCTCCCAGTCGCCCGGTTCGACCGGGAGGTAGGGAGCGGTGGACCGGGCGGGCCGCCGGGCGCCGCCGGAGCGGACCGCACGGGGCCCGGTCCCGGCCTCGTACGCGGGCCCGGATTCAGGCCCGGATTCGGGTTCGGGTTCGGGTGCGGCCATGATCTCCGCGACGGCTTCGTCGAGGAACGCGCGCGGTACGGGGAACTGGGCGGCTGCGATGTCGGCCAGGTGCGCCGCCTTGGCCCGGTCCATGACCAGCAGGCTGGTCAGCGGCAGGAACAGGGCGAGGCGCAGGCAGGCCAGGGCGTACCGGTCGACGGAGGGCCCGCGCCGGTCGGCCGGGGCGACGAAGGCCGGGTTGGCGACGGTCTGGCGCAGTCCCTCGTCGACGTGTGCGGCGGCCTCGAAGTCGAGCAGCGCCACCCGGGGCTCGCCGCTCTCCTCGTCCTCCGCGACCATGATGTTGAAGAGGTGCAGGTCGTTGAAGACGATGCCGCGGGCGTGCACGGCGTCCACGGCTTCCGTCACCCGTTGGTGGATCGTCAGCGCCCACTCGGTGTAGGCGGCGAGTTCCGCCGGGTCGGGGTCGGCCTCGATGAGCGGGTGCCGGCGGGCGAAGTAGGTGTTGAGGGGGTGGCCCTCCAGGTACTGCAGGACCAGGAAGTGGTGGTCCCCGACCGTGAACGTGCCGTGCACGGAGGGGACGCAGTCGAGTCCGGCCAGCGCTTCGAGGGCGCGCCGCTCCCGGTGCAGGCGGGTCACCGCGTCGGCGCCGTCGGCGGCGAGCCCGGCGAACGGGCGGGCCTCCTTGAGCACCACGGCCTCGCCGGTGCGGGTGTCGCGGCCGGCGTAGACGCCGCCGCCGTTGGAGAAGTGCAGCGCCTTCTCGACCGTGTAGGGGATGTCCTGGAGGGTGACGGCCGAGCGCCGGTCCAGGTGCGGGCGCAGGAACGCGGGGAGTTCGAGCCAGGCGGGCGGCTGGAACACCGGCCCGCGCACGTCCGGTACGAGCTCGCCGTCCGGTGTCTCGACCGCCGGGACCAGGTCGCCGTGCTCGTCGTAGCAGTGCCGCAGGGTGAAGCTGCCGTAGCGCAGGTGGACGGGGCCGTCGTTCCAGCGGAGGTCGCTGAGGATGTACGGGCCGGGCTCGCCGGCCAGCAGGCTGTCCAGGTCCTCGGCGATGCGGCGGCACTGCTCCTCGTCCGCCGGGTAGACGGTGAGGAACTTGCCGCTCGCCGCGCGGTCCGCGTACTTGGCGTTGCGGATGTGCAGCAGGTAGCGGCTGGGGACGAACTTGAAGGCGATCCGGCGTTCCACGCAGTAGGCGTGCACCCGGTCGAGGACCGACTCGGCGTTGTCGAGACAGGCCGAGACGTGGATCTTCCACCCCTGGGAGGGCAGTTCGGTGTCGAGGGGGCGCAGGGCGAGCCAGTCGCCGCTGCGGTGCGTCTGCCAGCCCTCCGGTACGGGGGCGAGGGCAGCCGGGTAGCTCTCCTCGGTCCGCCGGTACGGCGCGTCGTAGAACCAGCGGTCTGCGTCGCAGAAGGCGGCGTAGCCCTTGTTCACACCTGCTCCCTCGGTCGGTGACGTGAACGACGTTGTCACGGGCGGCGAGCACCGCGACAGTCACCGCTGTCACCGACGGGGTGTGCAGTACGCACGAGTCACTTGGGCCGGCTCGGGGCAGGCGGAGGCCGGGCAGGCCGGCTCAGGACGGGTGCCGGTCCGCCGGGGCGGGCTCGGTGGGCACGCACAGCACGGGCACGGGCGAGAGGTGCAGGAGCTTGTGCGGGGTGGATCCGAGCAGGGCGCCTCGGATCGGGCTGTCCCCCCAGCTGCCGACGATGATGACGCGGGCGTGGTGGCGGGCGGCGGCGTCGAGGAGGGCCTGGGCGGGCTTCTCGTCGGCCACCTCCACCGTCGACGGCACGCCGGCCCCGTCGGCGGCCCGGACGGCCTGCGCGAGGGCGCTGCGGCCGGCCTGCCGGACGGCCTCGCGGTGCGCGCGGTACTCCTCGCCGGTGGGGCCGGGGGCGGCCGCTCCGTAGACGAGGACGAGCGGTTCGCCGAAGGCGGCGGCCACCTCCAGCGCCACGTGCAGCGCCCGTTCCGCGCCGGGCGATTCGTCGTATCCCAGGACGACGGACATCGGGCCTCCTCGGGACTCGGGTGGTCGGGGGTGCGGTCAGGGCCCGGGTGGGGCGGGCGTCCTGCCGTGGACGAGGTCCGGGTCGGCCACGCTGCGCCGCTCCTGCCAGAACCGGCCGTCGCGCAGCCGCCAGAAGCACATGACGAGCACGCCGGCGACGGCGATCGCGATGCCGATGACCAGCGGGGGCCCGAGTCCGAACCAGGCGGCGCCGTCGGCCGAGTTCGCCGGGTCGGACATGTCCTGGACGGACTTCACCAGGAGCCAGGTCAGCAGCCCGGCGCCGACCAGCGGGCCGAGGCCGATGAGCAGGAGGTTGTGGAGGTTCTCGAAGAGGTGGCGCCGGTAGTAGACCGCGCAGGCCAGGCCGGTGAGCGCGTAGTAGAAGGCGATCAGCAGGGACAGCGCGGTCAGCGAGTCCAGCAGGGCGTTCTCGCTGATCTGGTTGACGACGAGGTACCAGCCGATCGCGATGCCGGCCACCCACCAGGTGCTCACGTCGGGGGTCCGGAACCGCGGGTGGATGTGGGCGAGCGGCGGCGGGAGCGCGTGGCGGCGGGCCATGGACAGGGCCGTGCGGGAGGCCGGGATGATCGTGGTCTGGGTGGAGGCGAGCGCGGAGGTGCACACCGCGAGGAGCACCATCCAGTCCCAGCCGCCCATGACCTCGTGGGCGAGGACGGCGAAGACCGCCTCCTCCTCGGTCGCGTTGTCGGCGAGGAACGCGGTGCCGGCGTAGGCGACGACGGCGAAGCCCACGGAAAGGTAGGTCACGAGCAGCACCACCGTCGACCAGATGCCCGCCTTGCCGGGGGCGGTGGCGGAGTTCTCGACCTCTTCGGTGAGGTTGACCGCCGATTCCCAGCCCCAGTAGATGAACACGCCGAGCAGCAGTCCGCCGGTGAGGGCGGAGCCGCCGGCGCCGAAGGGGTTGAGCCAGGTCGGGGAGGGCTCGATCGCGTCGAGGGAGCTGGTGCCCGCGTAGACGCGGTAGAGGGCCACCACGGCGAAGACGAGGAGGAAGAAGACCTGGGCGAGGATGAGGACGTCCTGCAGCCGGGCGGACATCTCGGTGCCGATGACGCAGACGGCGGTCATGGCCAGGATGACCAGCACGGTGAGGCCCTGCCGGATCACGTCGTCGGTGGCCCAGCCGTCGAGCCCCGCGGCCAGCAGCCCGAAGTGGACGGCGACGTCGGCGAGGGAGCCGATGACGAGGACGCCGGTCATCGCGATGGCCCAGCCGCCGAGCCAGCCCGCCCAGGGGCCCATGGCGCGGGTGACCCAGGAGAAGGTGGTGCCGCAGTCCTGGTCCACCTTGTTGAGGTAGTAGAAGGCCGCGGCGATCAGCAGCATCGGCACGAAGGAGGCCAGCATGACGCCCGGTGCGTAGATACCGGCCAGGGCCACGATCGGGCCGATGACGGCCGCCAGGGAGTACGCGGGCGACGTGGAGTTCAGGCCGATGACGAGCGCGTCGAGGAAGCCGATCGCGTTGGCCTTCAGCCCCGCTTCGGGAGGTGCGCTCTCCGGGCCGGCGCCGCCGGCGCCCGCACCGTCGTCGTGGGCCATGTACGCATCGTCGCCCGGCTCCCGCGTCCGCGCGAGGCGGGAGCGGCACGGGGGGCGGGCGGTGGCGCGTCCGGGGTACGGCGGTCAGGGGCGCGTGTTCCAGCCCGCGATCACCGGCAGGCCGTGTTCCGTCGAGAGCACGCTGACCGTCCCGGTCCGGAGCAGGAACAGCCGGCCCTCCGCCGGGGCCAGTTCCAGGTAGCGGGCGGTGAGGACGCGCAGGAAGTGGCCGTGGGCGACGAGGACGGCGTTCCCCTTGTCCGCGGCGAGCACGGGGGCCACGCGGGCCAGCACCCGGTCCGCGCGGGCGCCCACCTCGGCCGCGCTCTCTCCCGGGTGGTCGGCGTCGCCGGGCGGGACCCCGTCCGTCCACAGGGACCAGTCGGGGGCGGTCCGCCGGATCTCCGCGGTGGTGATCCCCTCGTAGCCGCCGTAGTCCCACTCGTACAGGTCGGGGTCGGGCACTCCCCCGGTGAGTCCGGCGAGCTCGGCGGTGGCGACGGCCCGGCGCAGCGGGCTCGTCAGCACCAGCGCCGGATGGCGGTCGCGGAAGAACGGGGCCAGGGAGATGGCCTCCTCGACGCCGCGCGCGGTCAACGGGACGTCGGTGCGCCCCGTGTGCCGCCCGTCGGCGCTCCACGCCGTCTCACCGTGCCTCACCAGCAGCAGGTCGCTCATCCTCCGGACCCTACGCCCTGGGTTCGACCCGGCCGCGTCCCGGGGGCGGCGGCGGCATGTCGGGCGCGGAGCGGCGAGGGCCGGGGGGCGCCGCGGGAGGGCTGCGGCGGATCGCGCGCACAGGGGTGGAATTCGATGCGCAAACGCTGCGACTTTGACGCCGGGTCCGTGCTGGCGAGGCTCGGGGCATGAACGACGAGGAGCGTGAGGAACGGATCGCGGCCGGTTTCGCGGCGGGCGACGAGGGGTGCACCGAGGCGGTCTACCGTCGCTGGCGGCCGCTGGTGCACTCCATGGCGCGGCGTTCCCTCGGGGACGAGCGGGAGGCCGAGGACGTGACCCAGCAGGTGTTCCTCGCCGCCTGGCGCGGCCGGGGCGGCTACCGGCCCGGCCCCGGCGGCCTCGGGGCCTGGCTCACCGGCATCACCCGCCACAAGGTGGCCGACGCCCTGGAGGCGCGGACCCGGCGGGCCAGGGCGGCCGCCGCGGCGGCGCGCGCCTTCCCCGGGCTCGTTCCGCACCCCGGCACCCCCGCGTGGCCGGAGCCCGAACCGGAGCGCGTGGTGGACCGGGTGCTCGTGCTGGGCGAACTGGCCCGGCTGCCCTCGGCGCAGCAGCGGGTGGTGCGGCTGGCCTTCTACGGGGACCTCACCCAGTCCCAGATCGCGGCCCGCACCGGGCTGCCGCTGGGCACCGTCAAGAGCCACATGCGGCGGGCACTGCACTGCCTGCGCCAGTCCCTGAACGGGCCCGGAGCCGTCCGGGTGGCGCCGGGACCGGCCCGTGCGCGGAGCCTGGGCGCCCCCGTCGGCTGAGCGGCGGCCTAGGTCGTCTCTTTCGGATCTTGTCGGCCGAGCCCGCGGCGTCTGGTGCCGTGCCTGGGCGTGCTGCCGGGGCGCTCGCGTACGGGACGTACGTGGTCGCCTCGGCAGCACGCCCAGGCACGGTGCCAGGCGTCGCGGGCCCGGCAAGATCCGAAAGAGACGGCCTAGGGCGCGGACCCGCCCGGGGGGAGGGCGTCGAGGGTGTCCACGGCCGAGCGGAGGCCGAAGAGCCGTCCGGCGCGCGCGTCCGGGGCGGCCCCGGCCCAGCCGGGGCCGGCGAGGAACAGGGCCGAGTGCCCGCGGGCGCCGCGCAGTCCCCATTCGATGCCGGCGACGGACCGGACCAGGGTCCGGTCGGCGGTCGTACGGGACTGCGCCCACAGCACCACGGCGCGCGGGCCCGTGCGCCGCACGGCCTCGTGCAGCGCGTCGGCCGGCAGCGCGGGCCCGAACATCCGCACCGCCAGGCCGCGTTCGCCGAGCGCCGCGGCCAGTGCCTCCATCGGCAGGCTGTGCTGTTCGCCGGGGACGCAGGCGAGGAGCACGGGCGGGGTGCGCGGCTGCCCGGACGCGGGGGCGGGCCTGATCCGGCGCAACGCGGAGGAGACGTACCAGGACAGCAGGTGTTCCACCTCCACGTAGCGCTCGCCCGCCGAAGCCCATTTGCGCCCCACCGCGTGCAGGGTCGGTGCGATGACCTCTTCCCAGGCGGTGACGAGGCCGTGCTCGGCGAGGGCGGCGTCGAGCAGTTCCTCGACGGCCGGCGCGTCCAGCCGTACGGCGGCCCGGGCCAGCCCGCGGCACTCGGGGCGCACCTCTCCGAGCGGCAGCGCGTTGGGCCCGCCCGGGGAGCGTCCCTCGGCGGCCGGCCCGGCGGCGGCGGCGGGCACGTCGTCGCGTGCGGCCCGGGCGGCCTCGGCCGGGGGCACGCCCTGCGCCGTCAGCCGGCACATCAGCTCCAGCCGGGCGATGTCCTGGGGGGTCCAGCGGCGGTGGCGGCCGTCCTCGCGGCGGGCCGGCCCGATGGCGTACCGGCGCTCCCAGGAACGCAGCGTGGTGGGCGAGACCCCCAGCCGCCGGGCGACGGCGCCGGTGCTCAGCGCGGCGGCGGGCAGGTCCGGCGGCGGTCCGGCGGGCGCCGCGGGCGGGGGCGGGGGCGGCGGCGCGGGGGTCACGGGCGGCGGTACGGGCTGCACCCGGCCACGATACGCCGGGGGCGAAACGGGGGCGTTCAGGAACCCTCCCGGCCCTGCCGGAAGCGGTCGCGGCCGTCGGCGAGCTCCACCACGGGGCCGGGGTAGTCGTACCGCGCGCGTTCGGCTCCCTCCAGCCGCCACGGCTCGTGGACGCGCGGTGCGGCGAGCCCGGCGAGTTCCGGCACCCACCGGTGGACGTACCGGCCCTCGGGGTCGTAGCGCAAGGCCTGGCGGACGGGGTTCAGGACGCGGTTCGGCCGGGTGTCGGTGCCGGTGCCGGCGACCCACTGCCAGTTGAGCTGGTTGTTGGCGAGGTCGCCGTCCACGAGCAGGTCGAGGAAGTGGCGGGCGCCGGTGCGCCAGTCGACGTACAGGGTCTTGGCGAGGAAGCTGGCCGCGATCAGGCGGCCGCGGTTGTGCATCCAGCCCTCGTGGCGCAGCTGGCGCATGGCCGCGTCGACCACCGGATAGCCGGTGCGCCCCTCCTTCCAGGCCGCGGTCTCCTCCTCGGCGGCGGGCCCGGTGCGCCAGTGGTCCTGCCGGGTCCGGTAGTCCTCGGCGGCGGCTCCGGGACGGGCGGCGAGCACCTGGTGGTGGAAGTCGCGCCAGCACAGTTGCCGGACGAACGCCTCGGCGCCGGGGCCGCCGGCGGCGCGGGCGCGGTGGACGGCCTCGGTGGGCGAGAGGGTGCCGAAGTGGAGGTGCGGGGAGAGACGGGAGGTGGCGTCGCCGGCCAGGTCGTCGTGGACGTCCTCGTAGCGGGTGATGCCGGAGCGCAGCCAGTTCGCCAGGAGGCGGCGGGCCTCGACCTCGCCGCCGGCGGCCAGGCCCGGGGAGACGCCGCTGACGGCGGTGCGCGCGGGCAGCGGCTCGGAGCCGATGGCATCGGGCACGTGCAGCGCGCGGGGGGCGGCGGTGACGGGGCGCAGGGGCAGGTCGGTCCACCGGCGGAAGTAGGGGGTGAAGACGGAGAAGTGGTCGGAGCCGGCGGGGCGCACGGCTCCGGGGGCGACGGCGGTGATCACCGCGTCGTGCACGTACAGCCGTCGCCCCTCCGCCTCCAGGGCCCGGCGCAGCCGCTCCTCGCGGGCGTGCGCGTAGGCGCTGACGCCGGCGGACATGTGGACCTCGTCGGCGTCGGTCTCCCGGACGAGGGCGGCGACCTCGGCGACGGCGTCGCCGGAGCGCACGACGAGCCGGCCGCCGCGCTCGCGCAGGCCGGAGTCGAGGTCGGCGAGGCAGTCGGCGAGGAAGGCGCGCCGGTTGGGGGCGTCGAAACCGGGGGCGGCCTCGACGGCCCGGTCGCGGACGAAGAGCGGTACCACCCGGTCGCAGGAGGAGAGGGCCGCGCGCAGCGGCGGGTGGTCGTGCAGGCGCAGGTCGGAGGTGTACAGGACCACCGCGACGTTCATGGGCACTCGCTCCGCGTCAAGTCTGTGGGGGACGGCTGTCGTCGGATGCTTCGGCGGCGGGCGCCCGACCGGATGCAGCGCCGCCACCGGATGCGGGCCCGCGGGCGGCTGCGGCGCTGCCCGCCGGTGGGGCGCTGCCCGCCGGTGCGGTGGCGGCGGGCGCGGGAGCGGCGCCGGGCGCGGATCCGGTCTCCGCGTCGAGCCGTTCGGCGGCGCGGGCGATGTTGCGGGCCATGCCCCCGAAGACCACGGCGTGGAACGGGGACACGCTCCACCAGTACAGGTGGCCGAGCAGCCCGTGCGGGTGGAACAGCGCCCGCTGCCGGTACCGGGCCGCCCGCGCGTCGCCGGTGTCGTCCGGGGACGGTTCCGCGTACATCTCCAGCCAGGCCAGGCCCGGCAGCCGCATCTCCGCGCGCAGCCGCAGCAGCCGGCCCGGTTCGATCTCCTCCACCCGCCAGAAGTCGAGGGAGTCGCCCACCCGCAGCCGGGCCGCGTCGCGCCGGCCGCGCCGGATGCCGACCCCGCCGGCGAGCCGGTCGAGCCAGCCGCGCACCGACCAGGCCAGGGGGAAGGAGTACCAGCCGTTCTCGCCGCCGATGCCCTCCACCACCCGCCACAGCGCCTCGGGCGAGGCGCCCACGTCCCGGCCCCGCAGGTCGGTGTAGAGGCTGCCGCCCGCCCAGTCGGGGTCGGTGGGCAGCGGGTCGCTCGGGGCGCCGGGCAGCGAGGCGGAGGACCACCGGGTGTCCACCTCGGCCTCGCGCACCTTGCGCAGGGCCAGTTCGAGGGCCTGGTCGAAGCCGATGGGCGAGCCGGGCGGGTCGGGCGCGTACCGCGCGATGTCGTGCTCCGAGCAGACCACCTCGTGGCGCAGGGATTCGGCGAGGGGCCTGGCGAGGGCCCGCGGGACCGGGGTGACCAGGCCGATCCAGTGGCTGGACAGCCGGGGCGTCAGCATCGGCACGCGCAGGATGAGCCGCCGGGGCAGCTGAGCCACCTCGGCGTAGCGGCGCATCATCTCCTCGTAGGTGAGGACGTCCGGGCCGCCGATGTCGAAGGTCCGGTCGACCTCGGGCGGCATGGTCGCACCGGCCACCAGGTAGCGCAGGACGTCGCGGACGCCGATGGGCTGGCAGCGGGTGTTGACCCAACTGGGGGTGACCATGACGGGCAGCCGCTCGGTGAGGTAGCGCAGCATCTCGAAGGAGGCCGACCCGGAGCCGATGATGACGGCGGCCCGCAGGACGGTGGCCGGGACGGCCCCGGCGAGCAGGATGTCGCCCACCTCGGCGCGGGAGCGCAGGTGCGGGGAGAGCTCCTCGACCGGGATGCCGGTGGGGGTGAGGCCGCCGAGGTAGACGATGCGCCGGACGCCGGCGATCCGGGCCTCTTCGGCGAAGGTCCGGGCGGCGGTGCGGTCGCGGTCCTCGAACCCGGAGCCGCCGCCGAGGGCGTGCACGAGGTAGTAGGCGACGTCGATGCCGCGCAGGGCCTCGGCGACCGACCCCCGGTCGCTCACGTCGCCCGCCACCACCTCGGCCCGCCCGGCCCACGGGTGGTCGCGCAGCTTGCCCGGGGTGCGGGCCATGCAGCGCACCCGGTGTCCGGCGTCGAGGAGTTCGGGCACCAGCCGGCCGCCGATGTAGCCGGTGGCCCCGGTGACCAGGCAGTTCAGGCCCGTCATGGTTGTCTCCGCTCGGTTGTGGTCCCGTACGGCATTCCGTCGGGGTGCGGCGAACGGATGCGGCGCCCGTCGCCCGTTCGGCGCATCCGAATGACGTGTCCCGGCCGAAAGCCGGGGCAGGTGCCCGGCACGCCCGCCGCCGCGCGCACACCACGGCACCACGGGAACCCGCGCTCGGCACCACGGCACCACCAGGACAACAGCACCACGAGAACCACCGCACCGCACCGCAGCACGCGAACGCCCTTCGACTCCACAGACACCACAGACACCACCGACGCCACCGACACCCCTCGCACCCGGGAGTGCCATGCACCCGTCCCCGCGGATCACCCGCCTGGTGATTCCGTTCGTCCTCCTGCTCGGCTGGCTGGCCGTCGGCGGGCTGCTCGGCCCGTACGCCGGCAAGCTCGGCGAGGTCGCCACCAACGACCAGGCGGCCTTCCTGCCGCGCAGCGCCGAATCCACCCGGGTGGTGGACGCCCAGCGGGCCCTGCGGCAGGCCGAGGCCCTGCCGGCCGTCGTCGTGTGGACCGTGCCGCAGGGGCAGCGGGTGACCCCCGCCCAGGAGCGGGCGGCGACCGCGGCCCTGGCCTCGCTGGGCGGCGGGGAGGGCGCCGCGGGGCCGGCGTCCCCGGCCCTGGCCTCGGGCGACGGCCGGGCCCTCCAGGGGGTGGTGCCGCTGCGGCCCGACCTGGGGGACGCGCTGCCCGACGTGCTGGACCGGGTGCGGGAGGCCGCCGGCGCCGTGCCAGGGACCACCGTGCGGGTGGCGGGTCCCGCAGCCACCCAGGCCGACCTGGGCGACGCCTTCGCCGGGATCGACGGGCTGCTGCTGGGGGTGGCGCTGGCCACCGTCCTGGTGATCCTGCTCGGGGTGTACCGCAGCGTGCTGCTGCCCCTGGTGGTCGTCTTCGGGGCGGTCCTCGCGCTCGGGCTGGCCTGCGCGATCG
Organism: Streptomyces subrutilus; assembly: GCF_008704535.1. Classification (NCBI taxonomy): domain Bacteria; kingdom Bacillati; phylum Actinomycetota; class Actinomycetes; order Kitasatosporales; family Streptomycetaceae; genus Streptomyces; species Streptomyces subrutilus. The sequence goes on along the minus strand of NZ_CP023701.1, from coordinate 6,527,300 downwards.
TCTACGCCCTGGCCGACCGCGGACTGGTGCGCGTCGACGGGCAGGTGCAGGGCATCCTGTCGATCCTGGTGATCGGCGCCGCGACGGACTACGCCCTGCTGCTGACGGCCAGGTTCCGCGAGGAACTCGCCGAGCGGACCGACCGGTTCGAGGCGATGCGGGCCGCCTGGCGCCGCACCCTCGGCCCGGTCGTCGCCAGCGCCGCCACCGTGGCCCTGGGGCTGCTGGCCCTGCTGCTGAGCGACCTGACCAACAACCGCGCCCTCGGGCCGGTCGGGGCGATCGGGATCGGCTGCGCGGTGCTCGCCGCCCTGACCTTCCTGCCCGCCGCCCTGGTCCTGCTGGGCCGCGCCGCGTACTGGCCGGCCCGGCCCAAGTCCTCGGCCGACGGCGGCCACCGGGTGTGGGCGCGGGTGGCGGCGCTGGTGGACCGGGCTCCGCGCCGGGTCTGGGCGCTGACCCTGGCCGGGCTGCTGGCCTGCGCCGCGTTCGCCCCGGCCCTGCACTCCCGGGGCGTGCCGCTCGACGAGATCTTCGTGAACGACGCCCCCTCCGTCTCCGCCCAGGCCGCGCTCGGCGCCCACTTCCCGGGCGGCTCCGGAAACCCGGCCGTGGTGATCGCCGACGCGGACCGCTCCGCCGAGGTGCTGGCCGCGGCGCGGGCCACCGAGGGCGTGGCGGGCGCGGCTCCCGTGGGCGGCCCGGGTGCGGGCGGCCGGGTGCGGATCGACGCCACCCTGGCCGCGGCCGCCGACAGCGACGCGGCGAAGGAGACGGTGGTGCGCCTGCGGACCGCCGTGCACGCGGTGCCCGGGGCCGACGCGCTGGTGGGCGGCTACACGGCCCAGCAGTACGACACCCAGCGGACCGCCGCCCGCGACCGCACGCTGATCGTGCCGGTGGTGCTCGCCATCATCCTGGTGATCCTGGCGGGCCTGCTGCGCTCGCTGGTGATGCCGCTGCTGCTGGTGGCGACGGTGGCGCTGAACTTCCTGGCCACGCTGGGCGTTTCCGCCCTCGTCTTCCGCGGGGTGTTCGGCTTCACGGGCACGGACGCCTCCGTGCCGCTGTACGGCTTCGTGTTCCTGGTGGCCCTCGGCGTGGACTACAACATCTTCCTCATGTCCCGGGTCCGGGAGGAGACCGCGGCCCACGGCCACCGCGAGGGCATCCGGCGCGGGCTGACGTCCACCGGCGGGGTGATCACCTCGGCCGGGGTGGTGCTGGCCGCGACGTTCGCCGCGCTCGGCGTGATCCCGCTGGCCTTCCTCGTGCAGATCGCCTTCATCGTGGCCTTCGGCGTGCTGCTGGACACCCTGGTGGTGCGCTCCCTGCTGGTCCCGGCGCTGGTGCGGGACCTCGGCCCGAAATCCTGGTGGCCCGGTTCGCCCCGGGACACATCCGAAGCACCCTCCGGCTCCGAAGTACCCGTGAAGGAGGGAGCACGATGACCGAGCGAGGACGATCCCGACCGCGTACGGCCGTGATCGGCGGGGGTGTTTCGGGGCTGACGGCGGCGTACGTGCTGTCCGGGAGCCACGAGGTGACCCTGTACGAGGCCGAGGACCGGCTGGGGGGGCACGCGCACACGCACGACGTGAAGGGCCCGGACGGCAGGATACGGGCGGTGGACTCCGGGTTCATCGTCCACAACGACCGCACCTACCCGCGGTTGCTGCGGCTCTTCGGCGAACTGGGCGTCGCCACCCGGCCGACCACGATGAGCCTGTCGGTGCGGTGCGAGGGGTGCGGGCTGGAGTACGCGGGGGCGCGCGGACCGCGCGGTCTGTTCGCCAGCCCGCGCTGCGCCCTGCGCCCGGCCTACCTGCGGATGCTGGGGCAGATCCCGGTCTTCCACCGGCAGGCCCGGCGGCTGCTGGCGGCGCCGGCGACCCTCCGCGAGATCACCCTCGGCGAGTTCCTGGACCGCTGCGGCTTCGGCCCGTACTTCACCGCGCACTTCGCGGTGCCGCTGGTGGCCTCGGTGTGGTCCTGCCCGGCGGACACCGCGCTGCGCTACCCGGCCCGGTACCTGTTCCGCTTCCTCGACCACCACGGGATGCTGACGGTGGGCGGCTCGCCCAGCTGGCGCACCGTGACGGGCGGTTCGCGGCGCTACGTGGAGCTGCTGCGGGAGCGGCTGGACACCGTGTACGCGGCGACCCCGGTCCGGGCCGTGGCCCGTACCCCCGACGGCGTGCGGGTCACCACCGCCGGCGGGGCGGAGGCCTCGTACGACTCGGTGGTCGTCGCGGTCCACGCCGACCAGGCGCTGCGGCTGCTGGCCGACCCGACGGAGGCCGAGCGCACGGCGCTCGGCGCGTTCCGCTACTCCCGCAACCGGACGCTGCTGCACACCGACGACTCGGTGCTGCCCCGGGCGTCGGGGGCCCGCGCCTGCTGGAACTACCGCTTGTCGGACTGCCGTCCGGACGGCGCGCGGGTCCGCGTCAGCTACGACATGAACCGGCTCCAGGGGCTGGACTCGCCCGAGCCGTACGTGGTCACGCTGAACGCCGGCGACGCCGGGGTGCGCCCGGACCGGGTGGTGGCCGAGATGGACTACGAACACCCCGTCTACACACCGGAGTCGGTGGCCGCCCAGCGGCTGCTGCCGGCTCTGTCGGGCCCGGTCACCGCCTTCGCCGGGGCCTATCACGGCTGGGGCTTCCACGAGGACGGCTGCCGTTCGGGAGTGGAGGCGGCCGCGGCGCTGGGGGTGGTGTGGTGACGCCGTCCCTGTACGAGGCCGACATCCGCCACGTCCGCTCCGGCGGTCCGTCGTACGGGCTGCGGCACCGCACCTACCTGTGGCTCGTGGACCTCGACGAACTGCCGGTGCTGCCGCGGCCGCTGCGGGTCCTGGCCCGGTTCGACGCGCGGGACCACTTCGGCGGCGGCCGGGACTCGATCCGGGCCGGCCTGGACTCCTTCCTGGCCGCCCGGGGCGTCTCGCTGCCGCCCGGCTCCACGGTGCGGATGCTGGCCCACGCCCGGGTCTTCGGGTACGTCTTCAACCCGCTCAGCGTGTACTGGTGCCACGGCCCGGACGGCGCCCTGCACCAGGTGGTGGCCGAGGTGCACAACACGTACGGCGAGCGGCACTGCTACCTGCTCGGCCCGGAGGCCGTCGAGGGCACGGGCGGCGTGCCCAAGGAGTTCTACGTCTCCCCGTTCCTGGACGTGGACGGCGCCTACCGGATGCGGCTGCCCGCACCCGACGGCCGGCTCTCGCTGATGGTGCAGTTGGCCGGCGGGGCGGACGGCGCGCGGCTGACCGCGACCGTGCGCGGCGTGCGCCGGCCCGCCGGCGTGCGCGGCGTGCTGCGCGCCGCCGTCCGGCACCCCTGGTCCACCGCCGCCGTGGCGGTGGGCATCCGCTTCCACGGCATCCGGCTGTGGCTGCGCGGCGTCCCGGTGCGCCCGCGCCCCCGACACGTACCCCAGGAGGGTGTGAAGTGACCGCGACGACTCTTCCTTCGGTGCCGCCCTGCTCCCGCACCCGTGCGGCGGTGGGCCGGCTGATCATCCGCCGGGCCCTGGACCGGCTGCCGCTGCAGGTCCGGATGGGGCCGGACGGCACGCTCGGCCGGGGCGGCCCGGCCATGGCGGTGCACGATCCGGCCGCCTTCGAGCGGCGGATCACGGCGGAGGGCCTGATCGGCTTCGGCGAGTCCTACGTGGCCGGCGAGTGGGACGCCCGCGACCCGGTGGCGGTGCTGACGGTGCTGGCCGGCCACGTCGCGGCCCTGGTGCCGGCGCCGCTGCAGAAGCTGCGCGGGCTGTGGGCCGCCCGGCACCCGGCGACCGACCGCAACACCCCGGACGGCTCGCGGACCAACATCGAGCGGCACTACGACCTGTCGAACGAGCTGTTCGGCGAGTTCCTCGACCCGACGATGACCTACTCCTCGGCGGTGTTCCGTTCCCTGCCCGCGAGCTGGGCGGAGCTGCCGCAGGCGCAGCACCGCAAGATCGACATGCTGCTGGACCTGGCCGCCGTGGGCCCGGACACCCGGCTGCTGGAGATCGGCACCGGGTGGGGCGAGCTCGCCGTCCGGGCCGCGCGGCGCGGGGCGCGGGTGGTGACGCTGACCCTCTCGCGGGAGCAGCAGGACCTGGCGGAGCGCCGGATCAAGTCGGCCGGTCTGGAGGACCGCGTGGAGGTCCGGCTCTGCGACTACCGCGAGGCGCGGGGCCGGTACGACGCGGTGGTCAGCGTGGAGATGATCGAGGCGGTGGGCGCCGAGTACTGGCCGGTGTATTTCGCCGCGCTGGACCGGCTGGTCGCCCCGGGCGGGCGGGTGGCGCTGCAGGCGATCACCATGCCGCACGAGCGGATGCTGGCCACCAAGGACACGTACACCTGGATCCAGAAGTACATCTTCCCGGGCGGGATGCTGCCGTCGGTCCAGGTGGTCGAGGACATGGCCCGCCGCCACACCGGGCTGCGGGTGGCCCGCTGCGAGGGGTACGGGGCGCACTACGCGCAGACGCTGCGGCTGTGGCGGGAACGCTTCTCCGAGCGGGCCGACCGGATCGCGGAGCTCGGCTTCGACGAGACCTTCCGGCGGATGTGGACCTTCTACCTGGCGTACTGCGAGGCCGGGTTCGCCTCGGGCTACCTGGACGTCCACCAGATACTGCTGACGGCCGACGGGGGTGGCCGCCCGTGAACTGGGACGGCTTCGGGCTCAATCTGGCGGTCGCGGCGGCGGCCGCCCTCGGCGTCATGCTCGCGGCCTTCGCGGTCGGGGTGCGTACGGGCAGGCACCGGGGGGTCGACGTCGCCTGGGGCCTGGCCTTCGCCGCGGTCGCACTGGCCACGTACGGGATGTCGGGTGCGGGCGGTGGGCGCGCCCTGCTGCTCACGGTGCTCACGGTGGTGTGGGGGGTGCGGCTGGGCGGGCACATCGCGTGGCGCGGCCGGGGCCACGGCGAGGACCCCCGCTACGACCGGATGCTGAACCGGGCGCCCGGCAACCGGAATGCGTACGCGCTGCGCAAGGTGTACCTGTTGCAGGGGGCGCTGGTGTGGCTGGTGTCGCTGCCCGTGCAGGCGGGGGCGTACGCGCCGGACGGGCTGGGCCCGCTCGCGGTGGCGGGCACGGTGCTGTGGCTGACGGGTCTCACCTTCGAGGCGGTGGGCGACCACCAGCTCGCCCGGTTCAAGGCCGATCCCTCCCGGCGCGGCCGGATCATGGACCGCGGCCTGTGGTCCTGGACCCGGCACCCGAACTACTTCGGGGACTTCTGCGTCTGGTGGGGGATCTTCCTGGTCGCCGCCGGTTCGTGGGAGGCGGCCGCGGTCTCGGTCGTCTCGCCGCTGTTCATGTCGTACCTGCTGACGGCGGGAAGCGGGAAGCGGCTGCTGGAGCGGCACATGGAGGGCCGCCCGGGGTACGCGGAGTACCGGGCGCGCACGAGCGGCTTCTTCCCCCGGCCGCCCCGGCGCGGCGCGGGAGCGTCGGACTGACGGGGCGGGCCCGGGCCGCGCGGCCGGCCACGGGCCCGCTCCCGCCCCGGGCCGGTGTGCCATTGGTACAGTCGCGCCGTGGCCGTGGACGAGCTCGACACCCGAATCCTGCGCCTGCTGATCGAGCAGCCGCGCACCAGTGTGCGCGAGCACGCCCGACTCCTCGGCGTGGCGCGGGGCACCCTCCAGGCCCGGCTGGACCGGCTGGAGCGGACCGGGGTCATCACCGGGACGGGCCCGGTGCTGTCCCCCGCGGCGCTCGGTCACCCGGTGCTGGCCTTCGTGCACATCGAGGTGACCCAGGGGCACCTGGACGACGTGGGGGACGCGCTGGCGGCGGTGCCCGAGATCATCGAGGCGTTCTCGATCACCGGGGCCGGCGACCTGCTGACACGTGTGGCGGCCCGGGACAACGCCCATCTGGAGGACGTGATCCAGCGGCTCATCCGGCTCCCGGGCGTGGTCCGCACCCGCACGGAGGTGGCCCTGCGCGAGCGGGTGGCGCACCGGCTGCTGCCGCTGGTCGAGTCCGTGGGACGGTCCGTCCGCACAAGCTGACACGATGGTGTGGACAGGACATGCACGGACAGGACGGGCAAGGCGGGTACAGCGGATGATTTCCGTCATATTCGATCTCGACGGCACCCTCGTGGACAGCGAGCCGAACTACTACGAGTCGGGGCGGCGCACCCTGGAGCGGCACGGGGTTCCCGGATTCACCTGGGAGCAGCACGCCCGCTTCATCGGGATCGGCACCCTGGAGACGCTGGAGGTCCTCAGGGACCGCCACGGGATCGCGGCCCCGGTGGAACAGCTGCTGGCCGAGCAGAACGCCGCCTACCTGGAGCTGGCCCGGGCCGGGACCGAGGTCTTCCCCGAGATGCGGGCGCTGGTGGAGCGGCTGCACGCCGGGGGCGTGCCGATGGCCGTGGCCTCGGGCTCGTCCCGGGAGGCCATCGACGCGGTCCTGGCCGGCACCGGCCTGGACGCCCGCCTGTCCACCGTGGTCTCCGCCGAGGAGGTCCCGCGCGGCAAGCCGGCCCCGGACGTCTTCCTGGAGGCCGCGCGCCGCCTCGGCGCCGAGCCCGCCGCCTGCGTGGTCTTCGAGGACGCGGCGCCGGGCGCGCTGGCCGCCCGGGCGGCGGGCATGGACTGCGTGGCGATCCCCTACGTGGCGACGACGGCGGACGACGCGGCGTTCGCCGGTGCCGGGCTGCTCTTCGCGGGCGGACAGCGGGAGTTCAGCGCGGCCGCGGCCCACGGCTGGCTGACGGACCGCCGCACCGGCTGACCCGGCCCGCGGGCCGGGCAGGCCGCCAGGCCGGAGCCCACCGCGCGGTACCGGGCGGCCCAACCGCCCGGTACCGGGGAGCCCAACTGCCCCCGGCACTGCCGCTCCGAGCCGCTTTCCACCCCTACGGTCGTCCCGGTACAGGACAGCGGCGGAGCCTCCGCCGCCCGCATCGGAAGAGGCCCCATGAAGAAGAACAAGCTGGTCGCCGGCGGCGCCGCGGCCGTGATCGCCGCCGGCATCGCCATCACGGCGGTGGGTGCGGCCAACGCCGCCGAGGCCGCGCCGGACTCCGCCGCCCGCATCACCTCGGTGCAGCAACTGCACGCGAACCTCGCGCAGGCCGTGGAGCAGGAACAGGCACTCGGCCTCCAGGGCACCCTCGGCGGGCCCGTCGGGCGCGCGGTGGACGCCTCGCACGACGCGATCGACGGCTGACGGGAGGGTGAGCACCGTGGGAACCGACCCGTCAGCAGCCGCCCCGGCGACCTGGTGCCCGAGCGGCGAGGCCAGGGCCCCCGAGTCCGTCGTCCTGGGCGTCCGCTCGGGCGCCGACGGCCGGGTGGCCTACCTGGCCGACCCGGTCCCGGCGTCCGAGGTGCTGGGCGCCGTCCCCGAGGGGATCGAGCCGACCCGCGTCCTGCGCTTCGCCTCGCACTGCGTCACCGGTTGCGCCAATCGGCGGGGCAACGACTGCACCCTGGTGGAACGGGTGGTGGCCCTGCCGCCGGTGCTCGACGCCCGGGCGGTCCCACGGTGCCACCTCCGCTCCCGGTGCCAGTGGTGGCAGCAGACGGGCGTCGACGCCTGCCACCGCTGCCCCGCCGTCACCACGGCGACCTTCCGGGAGGACGAGCTGGCCACCCTCGTCGCCGACCCCTCCACCACCCCGGAGCAACTCGCGTCCTGGATCAGCGCGTCCGGCTGACCCGCACCGTCGACCACGGCCCGGCGCCGGCCCGTGGGCGCCCCGGCGCGCAGGGCGCGTACGACAGGTGCGCCACGTACGACACGTACGACACGGCCGCGCACGGGACGTACGACACGGCCGTGCACGGGATTCCGGCCCGGCAGCCCACGCCCCACGAGGGCGGGCGCTGCCGGGCCGTCCGGCGTGCCCGCGAGCCGGACCGCGCGCCGGACCGGACGGGGGCGGGGTGGGCCGGCGCGTCCCAATATCGGAGACGCCGGGTCCAGTGGGCGAGACGCCATTGACCCGCCCCTCACCATGTGGCTAGGTTTCGCCGCATGTTGCGTTCAGCCATGCTCACCACGCGCGGTCACATCGACCTGCTGCGGGTGGCCTCCGCCGCGTGTCGCCGCGGCTGCTGACGCCCTCTTCCCCCTGACGCACCACGAGCGCCCCGCGCTCCGCTTCCGCGCGCCCTGATCCGCCGGTCCGCCGGGTCCGGGGCACCCGTACCCACCGGTCCCGAGAGCCCGGGCCCCGTTCCGCCGCACCGGTACGGGGCTCCTCCGCGGCGCGCGCTCCTCCCTGCCGTCTCCGGCACCTCCCCCCGCACCCCTCCGTGGAGCCTCCATGAGCATCGACCACGCACCGCCCGACATATCCCCCAAAGTGCGACTGGAGCCGCCCGTCTCCCCCGCCCTGGTGGCCGTCGTGCCGACGTCGGCACGGAGGCGCTCCGCCCCCCGGTGGATCCGCCGGACCGCCGGACCGCTGCTGCTGCTGGGCCTGTGGCAGCTGGCCAGCACGCTGGGCTGGCTGGCCGCCGACACCCTGGCTCCGCCGTCGACCATCGCGGCCGCCGGAGCGGACCTGATCGCGGACGGCACGCTCCCCGGGGCGATGGCGGTGTCCCTGCAGCGCGTGGCGGTCGGACTGCTGATCGGCGGGACCGCCGGCACCGCCCTCGCCCTGCTGTCGGGGCTCTCGCGGCTCGGCGAGGACCTGATCGACGCCAGCGTGCAGATGCTGCGCACGGTGCCGTGGGTCGGTCTCATTCCGCTGTTCATCATCTGGATGGGCATCGGCGAGGCGCCCAAGGTCGCCCTCATCGCGCTCGGCACCGCCTTCCACATGTACCTCAACGTGTACGCCGGGATCCGCGGGGTCGACGAGCAGCTCATCGAGGCGGGCGGGGCGTTGGGGCTCGGCCGGTGGGGACTGGTGCGGCACGTGGTGCTGCCGGGGGCGCTGCCCGGCTTCATGACCGGCCTGCGGTACTCGCTCGCCACCGCCTGGCTGGCCCTGGTGTTCGGGGAGTCCATCAACGCCGACGCCGGTATCGGCTTCCTGATGAACCAGGCGCGCGAGTTCTTCCGTACCGACGTGATCGTCGTCTGCCTCGTCGTCTACGCCTTCCTCGGCCTCACCGCCGACCTCGTCGTCCGCGCTCTCGAAAGGCTGCTGCTGCAATGGCGACCGACGTTCACGGGCCAGTAGCCCCCGGGGCGGCCACCGCCGCCCCCGCCTCCGCCGCCTCCGCCGCCGTACGGGTCACCGGGCTGACCCGGTCCTTCGACGGCCGGGCGGTCATCGACCGGCTCGACCTGACGCTGCGGGCCGGCGAGTTCACCGTCCTGCTGGGCCGCAGTGGCTGCGGCAAGTCCACGCTGCTGCGCGTCCTCGCGGGACTGGACCGGGAGATCGAGGGCGAGGTCCTGGTCCCGCAGCGGCGGGCGGTCGCTTTCCAGGCGCCGCGCCTGATGCCGTGGAAGCGGGTCTGGCGCAACGTCCTGCTCGGCCTGCCCGGACGCCCCGCACGCGAACACGCCGAGCGGGCCCTGGCGGAGGTCGGGCTGGAGCACCGGACGGACGCCTGGCCCAAGACGCTCTCCGGCGGCGAGGCCCAGCGCGCGTCCCTCGCCCGCGCCCTGGTGCGGGAGCCGGACCTGCTGCTGCTCGACGAGCCGTTCGGCGCACTGGACGCGCTGACGCGGATCAAGGCCCAGCAGCTGGTGGCCCGGCTGTGGCAGCGGCGCGGCTGCGCGGTGCTGCTGGTCACGCACGACGTGGACGAAGCCGTGCTGCTGGCCGACCGCGTCCTGGTCATGGACGGCGGGCGGATCGCCTACGACACGCAGGTCCCGCTGGAGCGCCCCCGCGAGGTCGGCGACCCCGGCTTCGCCGCGCTGCGCAACCGGCTCCTCGCCGAGCTCGGCGTCCTCTGAACACCCGTCGGCCCCTGTCCGTTCCCCCGTTCCCCGCTACCCCTTCCCCCCTTCCCCCCTCCCCCCGCCCGTTCACGTTCACGAGATCGAAGAGAAGCGACATGAGACGTCATTCCCTGCCCCTGACCCTGCTGGCCACCCTGGTACCGCTGTCCCTGGCCCTGACGGCGTGCGGCGGGGACGGCGCCGCCGCCGCCGGTGCACCGGCCGCCGCGGACGGCGGCAAGGGCGGCGCCAAGGTCACCCTCAACATCGGGGACCAGAAGGGCGGCAACGAGTCGCTGCTGCGCGCCGCCGGTGAACTGGACGGCCTCGACTACTCCGTCAAGTGGTCCACCTTCACCTCCGGCCCGCCGCTCCTGGAAGCCGTCAACGCCAAGGCCGTGGACATCGGCGGCGTCGGCAACACCCCGCCGGTCTTCGCCGCCGGCGCCAAGTCGAAGATCACCGTGGTGGCCGCCACCCACGGCTCCGCCGCGGGCGAGGCCATCCTCGTTCCGAAGGGCTCCGCCCTGCAGTCCCCCTCGGAGCTGCGCGGCAAGAAGATCGCCGTGGCCCAGGGCAGTTCGGCGCACTTCCAGCTCATCGCCTCCCTGGAGCAGGCGGGCCTGAAGCCCACCGACGTCACGGTCAACTTCCTCCAGCCCGCCGACGCACTGGCCGCCTTCAACAGCGGCGCGGTCGACGCCTGGGCGGTCTGGGACCCGTACACCTCCCAGGTGCTGCGCACCGGTGCCCGCGTGCTCACCTCGGGCGAGGGCGTCGTCAACGGCCTCGGCTTCCAGGTCGCCTCGCCCGCGGCCCTGCGGGACGCCGGCAAGAGCAAGGCCATCGGCGACTACCTGACACGGCTCCAGCGCGCCCAGGAATGGGTGTTCAAGCACCCGGAGGAGTGGGCGAAGGTGTGGGCGAAGGAGACCGGCCTGCCGTACGAGGTCGCCTTCGACGCGGTCAAGCGCAGCAACGGCACCCGCGTGACGGTCGCCGTGGACGACGCCGCCGTCGCCTCCGAGCAGAAGATCGCCGACACCTTCACCGAGCTCAAGCTGATCCCCGGCAAGGTCGTCTTCAAGGACTTCGTCGACACCCGCTTCAACGGCACCCTCCCGCCCTCCACCACCGCCCCGCGCACCTACGGGAAAGACTCCTGATGACCGTCCGCCTGCACTGGTTCCTGCCCACCGGCGGCGACGGCCGCACCCTGGTCGACCGGCACGCCTACGCCCACAACACGGCCGCGCCGGGAGTCCGCCAGCCCGACATCGAGTACCTCGCCCAGATCTCCAAGGCCGCCGAACGCCTCGGCTTCGAAGCGGTGCTGACGCCCACCGGCACCTGGTGCGAGGACGCCTGGCTGACGACGGTGGCGCTCTCCCAGCACACCGAGCGGCTCAAGTTCCTCGTCGCCTTCCGGCCCGGGGTGATCTCGCCGGTCCTGGCCGCCCAGATGGCCGCGACCTACCAGCGCATCACCCGCGGACGTCTGCTGCTGAACGTGGTGACGGGCGGGGACTCCGCGGAGCAGCGCCGCTTCGGCGACCACCTCGACCACGACCGCCGGTACGAGCGGACCGCCGAGTTCCTGTCGGTCGTGCGCGGTGTCTGGCGCGGGGAGCCGTACGACTTCCACGGGGAGCACTTCCGGGTCGACGGCGGGCTGACGGCGCTGCCGCCCGACCCGCTGCCGGAGATCTTCTTCGGCGGGTCATCGGCGGCGGCCGGGCCGGTGGCCGCGGAGCACGCCGACGTGTACCTGACCTGGGGCGAACCCCCGCAGCAGGTGAAGGAGAAGATCGACTGGATCCGCTCGCTCGCCGAGGAGCGCGGCCGGACGGTCCGGTTCGGCATCAGGCTGCACACCATCTCGCGCGATTCGGCGAAGGAGGCCTGGGGCGCGGCCGACCGCCTGCTGGGCGACCTGTCCGACGCCGACATCGCGCAGGCGCAGTCGCTGCTCGGGGTGAGCGAGTCGGTGGGCCAGCAGCGGATGCTGGCCCTGCACGGCGGCTCGCGGGAGGGGCTGGAGATCTCGCCGAACCTGTGGGCGGGCGTCGGCCTGGTCCGCGGCGGCGCCGGGACGGCCCTGGTCGGCAGCCACGGCGACGTGGCCGACCGGATCGAGGAGTACCACGCGCTCGGGATCGACAACTTCGTCCTGTCGGGCTACCCGCACCTGGAGGAGGCGTACTGGTTCGGGGAGGGCGTGACCCCCGAACTCGCCGCCCGCGGCCTGCTGGCTCCGTAGCCGGGAAGATCCCCGGGCCCGCGCCGGTTGGCAGAACCGTGAACGAGGTGACGCGGGACGCGGGCCCGCAGACGGACGTGGACGTCGACGTCGTGGTCGTGGGCGCCGGGCAGGCCGGCCTGTCCAGCGCCTACCACCTGGCCCGGGCGGGCCTGGAGCACGTGGTCCTGGACCACGCACCCCGGCCGGGCGGGGCCTGGCAGTTCCGCTGGCCCTCGCTCACCTACGGCAAGGTGCACGGCATGCACGCCCTGCCCGGCATGGAGCTGACCGGCGCCGACCCGGAGCGGCCCTCGTCCGAGGTGATCGGCGCGTACTTCGCGGCGTACGAGGACCGGTTCGCCCTGCGCGTACGGCGTCCCGTCGACGTCTCGGCGGTGCGCGGGGGCGCGGACGGGCGACTGCGGGTCGAATCCTCGGCCGGCACCTGGTCGGCGCGGGCGCTGGTCAACGCCACCGGCACCTGGGACCGGCCGTTCTGGCCGCGCTATCCGGGCCAGGAGACCTTCCGCGGCAGGCAACTGCACACCGCGGGCTACCCGGGGCCGCAGGCGTTCGCCGGGGCCCGCGTGCTGGTGGTCGGCGGCGGAACCTCGGCGGTCCAGCACCTGCTGGAGATATCCGAGGTGGCGGAGGAGACCGTCTGGGTGACCCGGCGGCCGCCGGTCTTCCGTGACGGGAGCTTCGGCGAGGCCGAGGGCCGGGCGGCCGTCGCCCTGGTCGACGAGCGGGTGCGCCGGGGACTGCCCCCGCAGAGCGTGGTGAGCGTGACCGGGCTCCCGCTGAACGAGGCGGTCCGGGCCGGGCGGGCGTCGGGGGTGCTGGCCCCCAGGCCGGCCTTCGAGCGCATCACCCCCACGGGGGCCGTCTGGGCGGACGGCAGCCGGGTCGAAGTGGACGTGATCCTGTGGGCCACCGGCTTCCGGGCCGCCGTCGACCACCTGGCCCCGCTGCACCTGCGGGAACCGGGCGGCGGCATCCGCGTCGAGGGAACCAGGGCGGTCCGCGACGAACGGGTGCACCTCGTGGGCTACGGCCCGTCGGCGTCCACCATCGGCGCGAACCGTGCGGGCGGCGCGGCGGTCCGCGAGATCCGCCGTCTCCTCACCCGCGAGCCGACCGCGCCGGCCCCGGTGGCCGCGGTCGTCTGAGCCCCGGCGGCCAGCCCCGCACCTGCGGGGGCCCGGTCGCCTCAGTGCGCCGTCTCAGTGCGCCGTCGGGGCCGGAGCGGCCCGCCCGGCGGCGGCACGCAGGCGGTTGAACTCCGCGACGTGCTTCTTGTGCTCCTCGTACGTCGCCGAGAAGCGGGTGTCCCCCGGCTTGACGGTGACGAAGTACAGCCAGTTCCCGGGCGTCGGGGCGACGGCCGCCGCCATGGCCGCCATCCCCGGACTGTCGATCGGCGTCGGCGGCAGGCCCTGGCGCTCGTAGGAGTTGAACGGGCTGTCGATGCGGGTGTCGCTCAGCTTGGTGTCGACGGTGCTCCGGTTCAGCGCGTAGTTGATGGTCGAGTCCATCTGCAGCGGCATCGATTTCGCCAGCCGGTTGTGCACCACGCGGGCGACCTTGCCCATGTCGGCCGGAGTGTCCGCCTCGGCCTCGATGACGCTGGCCATCGTGGCGGTCTGGTACGGGGTCATCCCGAGCGCCTTGCCACCGGCGGCGACGGCCGGGGTGGCGAGCTTCCGGTTGGCGGTCTCCACCATGTACGCGAGCAGCCCGGCCGCGGTGGACTTCGAGGTCACGGGGTACGTCGCCGGGAAGAGGTAGCCCTCGGGGTTGCCCTTGGCCTCCTCCGGCAGGGCCGACCCGCCCGCGGCCGCGGCGGCCTTGGCCGAGCCGGGCGGCAGCTTCAACGCGGTGTCGATCGCCGCGTACACCCGCGAGGCCCGCCAGCCCTCGGGGATCACCAGCTGGCGCGGCTTCTCCGGCTCTTCTCCACCCCGCAGCACCGGGATCAGGGTTGCGACCCCGATCGCGAGCAGCGTGCCGAAGAAGAGCGCCAGGCGGCCCCGACGGGTGAGCCGGGAGCGGTTCTGTGGCGGCCGGTACTCATGACGCATGCGGGAACGCTAACCCTCTGAGCGCCCTCGTCCCGGCACCCGCCCCGCGCGCCAGTCATACGATCACACTTTTACCGGAGCGAACTGGACACCCTGCTCCACCGTGCTCTTGTGCGGCACCTCGGGCGTCACGGCGGCGTCCCGGTCACGGCGGACCAGGGTCGCGTACCGGCCGTCGGCCTGCAGCAGTTCCTCGTGCGTACCGCGCTCGGCTATGCGTCCGGCGTCCAGGACCACGATCTGGTCGGCGTCGCGGACGGTGGAGAGGCGGTGCGCGATGGTGATGGTGGTCCGACCTGCGGAGAGGTTGTCGATGGCCTGCTGCACGGCGTGCTCGGTGCGGGTGTCCAGGGCACTGGTGGCCTCGTCCAGGATCAGCACCGGCGGGTCGCGCAGGATGGTGCGCGCGATGGCCAGGCGCTGCTTCTCGCCGCCGGAGAACCGGTAGCCGCGCTCGCCCACCAGGGTGTCGTACCCGTCGGGCAGGGAGGCGATGTGATCGTGGATCTGGGCGGCGCGGGCCGCTGCGGTGATCTCCTCGTCGGTGGCGTCCGGCTTGGCGAAGCGCAGGTTGTCCCCGACCGAGGCGTGGAAGAGGTAGGTCTCCTGGGAGACCACGCCTATGGAACGGGCCAGCGAGTCGAAGTCCAGGTCGCGGACGTCGACCCCGTCGAGCACCACCCGTCCCCCGGTCACGTCGTAGAGGCGCGGCACCAGGTAGCTGAGCGTGCTCTTCCCCGAGCCGGTGGCGCCGACCACGGCGAGGGAGCCGCCGGCCGGAACGGTGATGTCGATGTCGCTCAGGGCCGGCCCGCTCTTGGCGTCGTAGGCGAAGTCCACGCCTTCCAGCCGGACCTCTCCCCGGGCGCGCTCCAGGCGCACCGGGTCCTCGCGCTCTGTGATGTCCACGGGCAGGTCGAGGTACTCGAAGATGCGGGTGAACAGGGCCAGCGAGGTCTGGATCTGGACACCGGTGGACAGCAGGCTCACGGCGGGCCGGAAAAGCCCCTGCTGGAGTGTGACGAAGGCGACGAGCGTACCGACCGAGAGCGAGGGGGCGCCCGATTGGAGGGCTATGCCCGCGGCCCAGTAGATGAGGGCCGGCATGGCGGCCATGACGATGCCGATGACCGACATCCGCCAGCGACCGGCCATGCTGGAGCGCACTTCGAGGCCCACCAGCTTCTCGGACTCCGCGGAGAAGGAGTCGGTGAGCGAGTCGGAGCGGCCCATGGTCCGGCCGAGCAGGATGCCGCTGACGGACAGCGACTCGGTGACGGTCGCGGCCATCGCGGCCATCTGCTTCTGGCGTTGCATCGTGATCTTCTTGCGCTCACGGCCGACGCGCCGGCTGATCCACACGAAGACGGGGAGCAGCAGCAACGAGACGAGGGTGAGCCGCCAGTCGAGCGCGAGCATGGCGACGACGGAGGCGATGACGGCCGTCAGGTTGGAGACGAGCGAGGTCGCCGTCGAGGTCACGGTGGCCTGCATGCCGCCGATGTCGTTGGCGATGCGGGACTGGACCTCGCCGGTGCGGGTCCGGGTGAAGAAGGACAGCGGCATCCGCTGGAGCTGTCCGTAGACGGCGGTGCGCAGGTCGTGCATGACCCGCTGGCCGACCGTGGTGGATATCAGGGTCTGCAGCACGCCGAAGACGCCGGTGACGACGGCGGTGGCGATCATCCCGAGCGCGAGCAGGCTGAGCAGGCCCGTGCGGCCCTGCGGGATCGCGACGTCGAGGATCTCCTTGAGCAGGAACGGCGAGGCGACGCCGACCAGCGAGGAGGCGCCGACCAGCAGGCCGACGACGGCCAGCCGGCCGCGGTACGGACGGAACAGGGCGACGATGCGCCGGAGCTCGCGCGGCTGGTCGGCCGGGGCGGGGCGATCGGGATCGAGGGATTCTTTCGATGGGGTCCACTTCGGCTCTTCGGGGCGCATGGGCCTCCTTCTGACGAGACTCCGATGAGCATAGCTCATTGTTACCTATACTCACAATGAATCCGGTCCTGGTACTGTTCCCAGTATGAGGACACCTTCCGAGACCGACACCACAGACGGCGTTCTCGCCGAGCAGCTGCTGCGCCTGACCCGACGGCTCCACCGCATCCAGAAGCGGTACATGGAGCCCCTCGGGATCACCCCGGCCCAGGGCCGTCTGCTGCGCCTGGTCTCGTCCTACGAGGGTGCCCAGCCGCCCCGGATGGCGGACCTCGCCGCCCGTCTGGAGGTCGTCCCCCGCGCCGTCACCACCCTCGTGGACGGCCTGGAGGCCGCCGCCTGCGTGCGCCGCGCGCCGGACCCCGACAACCGTCGGGTGATAAGGATCGAGCTCACGGACACCGGCCGCGCCACGCTGCGCCGGCTGCGCAACGCGCGCACGGACGCCGCGGAGGAGATCCTGGCTCCGTTGACCGCCGCCCAGCGCGAGATGCTCGGCGGCCTGCTGAACACCCTGGCGGACGTCCCGCCGGACCGGAACTGCTGAGCGGCCCGTCCGCGGGCCGCGCCGAGGCGAGGGGTCGACCATGCCGCAACCGAAACCGGGGGCCCCGCGCCCGCACGCCGTCACCGGACCCTCGCCCGACCGGCTGCCCGGACACCGGGCCGGCGGCACCCCGGAGCCGCTGCGCACCGAGCTGATCGCCCTGCTCGGCGCGGAGAAGGTGCTGTGGCAGGTCTCGGACCTGGTGCGCTACGCCTCGGACGCCTCTCCGTACCGGTTCGTGCCCCAGGTCGTCGTGGTCGCCGAGGACATCGACGACGTCTCCGCAGTCCTCTCCTACGCCCACGGCCGGCAGCGCGAGGTGGTCTTCCGGGCCGCGGGCACCTCGCTCAACGGCCAGGCCCAGGGCGAGGACATCCTCGTGGACGTGCGCCGCCACTGGTCCGGCATCGAGGTGCTGGAGGAGGGCCGACGGGCCCGCATCCGCCCCGGCACCACCGTGGTGCGGGCCAATGCCGCCCTCGCCCGCTACGGCAGGATCCTCGGCCCCGACCCGGCCAGCGCCATCGCCTGCACCCTCGGCGGGGTCGTCGCCAACAACGCGTCCGGCATGACCGCGGGGACCACCAGGAACTCCTACCGGACGCTCTCCTCGCTGACCCTCGTACTGCCGTCCGGGACCGTCGTGGACACGGCCGACCCGCTCGCCGACGAGGAGCTCGCCCGCGCCGAACCGGCCCTGTGCCGGGGGCTGATGGAGATCAGGGAGGAGATCCTGGCCGACCCGGCCCTGGTCGCGCGCATCCGCGCCAAGTACGAGATCAAGAACACCACCGGCTACCGGCTCGACGCGTACCTCGACGGCGCCACGCCCGTCGAGCTCCTGCGCGGGCTGGCCGTCGGTTCGGAGGGCACCCTCGGCTTCATCTCCGAGGTCGTCTTCGACACCCTGCCGCTGGACCGCTCGCTCTGCTCCGCCCTGCTCTTCTTCCCCTCGCTGCCGGCGGCGGCCGCCGCGGTCCCCCTGTTCAACGACGCGGGCGCCCTCGCCGTCGAGCTGATGGACGGCAACACCCTGCGCGCCTCGGTCAGCGTCGCGGGCGTCCCCGCCGACTGGGCGGAGCTGCCCCGGGAGACGGCTGCGCTGCTGGTGGAGTTCCGCGCTCCGGACGAAGCCGGCCGCCTGGCCCACGAGCGGCGCGCGGCGCGGGTACGGGAGGGGCTCGACCTGGTGGCGCCCGTCGCCTCCGTCACCAACGCGTTCACCCGGGACCCGGGGACCATCGCCGGCTACTGGAAGGCCCGCAAGGCCTTCGTGACCGCAGTCGGCGGAGCCCGCGCCTCCGGCACCACGTTGATCACCGAGGACTTCGCCGTCCCGCCGTCCCGGCTGGCCGAGGCCTGCGAGGCCCTGCTCGCGCTCCAGGCGCGGCACGGCTTCGACGCGGCGGTCGCCGGTCACGCGGCCCACGGCAACCTGCACTTCCTGCTGGCGTTCGACGCGGCCGACCCCGCCGACGTGGAGCGGTACGCGGCCTTCATGGACGCCTTCTGCAGGCTCACCGTGGAGCGTTTCGACGGCTCGCTGAAGGCCGAGCACTCCACCGGGCGCAACATCGCGCCCTTCCTGGAGCTGGAGTGGGGCCCCCGGGCCACCGAACTGATGTGGCGCACCAAGCGGATCGTGGACCCCGACGGGGTGCTGGCCCCGCGCATCCTGCTGGACCGCGACCCGCGGGCGCATCTGCGCGGCCTCAAGACCATCCCGGAGGTGGAGGCGCCGGCGGACCCGTGCATCGAGTGCGGCTTCTGCGAACCGACCTGCCCGAGCGGCGATCTGACGACCACCCCGCGCCAGCGGATCGTGCTGCGCCGCGAGATGAACCGCCAGCAGCCGGGCTCCCCGGTGCTGGACGAGCTGCTGGCCTCGTACGGCTACGACGCGGTGGAGACCTGTGCCGGCGACTCCACCTGCAAGCTCGCCTGCCCGGTGGGGATCGACACCGGTGCGCTGATGAAGGACTTCCGCCACCGCGCACACGGGCCCCGTCAGGAGCGGGCCGCCGCGCTGGCCGCGCGTAAGTTCGGGGCCGTGGAGACGGCGGCGCGATTGGCCGTGGCCGCCGCCGACCGCATCACCGACCTGCTCGGCGCTCGGCTCGGGGACCGGCTCCTGGAGGCGGTGACGGCGTCCGCCCGCACGGCCGCGGGCCGGGACCTGGTGCCGCGGTGGCTGCCGCAGGTCCCCGGGCCCGCGGCGCGGGCGATGCCCGCCACGCGGCGGGTGGGCGCCGCGGCCGTGTACTACCCCGCCTGCGTCAACCGGATCTTCGGCGGCCCGGCCGGGCGCCCCGGGCCTTCGCTGCCCGAGGCCGTGGTGGCCGTGTCGGAGCGGGCCGGGAAGCCGGTGTGGATCCCCGGTGACGTGCACGGCACCTGCTGCGCGACGATCTGGCACTCCAAGGGGTACGACGACGGCAACCGGGTCATGGCCAACCGGATCGTCGAGGCCGCCTGGGGCTGGACGGCGGGCGGCCGGCTGCCGCTGGTCGTCGACGCCTCCTCCTGCACGCTGGGCATCGCGCGGGAGGTGGTCCCGTACCTGACCGACGACAACCGGGCGCTGCACCGCGAACTGACCGTCGTCGACTCGATCGTCTGGGCGGCGGACGAGCTGCTCCCGCACCTGGAGGTCAGGCGCACCACCGGCTCGGCGGTGCTCCATCCGACCTGCTCGATGCGGCACTTGGGCGACGAGGCGCACCTGCTCGCGGTGGCCGGGGCGTGCGCCGAGGAGGTGGTCGTCCCGGACGACGCGGGCTGCTGCGCGTTCGCGGGCGACCGGGGCATGCTGCATCCGGAGCTGACCGACTCGGCGGCGGCGCGGGAGGCGGCGGAGGTCACGGCGAGGCCCTTCGACGCGCACCTCTCGGCCAACCGCATGTGCGAGGTGGGCATGGACCGGGCCACCGGGCGGAGTTACTACTCGGCTCTGCTCGAACTGGAGCACGCGACCCGCCCCTGACCAGGAGATCGTCGCCCGACCGTCCGGGCGAGGACGGAAAATCGATTGCCCGCGGCCGGTCCGGAAGGCGAACCTTGCACGGTTTGAACCACTCGACCAGTCATGGGGCGTCATGCAGATCAGCGACCTACCGTATCCGGACCCTGGGGTACCCGACGCCCGCTCAGGACCCCGCTTCCTCGTGTGGCTGGGTCGCGGCCAACTCGGCGGACAGGCGAAGAGCCTGTGCTGGGGCATGCTGCACTTCTCCGGCATCGCGGGGCTGCCGTACGCGGTGGGCACGGGCATCGACGCGGCCGTCGACCGCGATGCCACCCGGCTGCTGCTCGTGGGCGGCCTGGTCGTCCTGCTCGGCGCGGCCATCTCCCTCGGCGACGCCATGCTCCACCGCACCGCCGTCACCAACTGGATCACCGCGGCGGCGCGCGTGCAGCAACTGCTCGCGCGCAAGACCGCCGAGCTGGGTTCGGCCCTGACCCGGCGGGTCGCCGCGGGCGAGGTGGTGGCCGTGTCCACCGGTGACGTGGAGAAGATCGGCTGGTTCGTCGAGGCGGTCTCCCGCTTCCTCGCCGCCGCCGTCACCGTCGTGCTCGTCTGCGTCGGACTGCTCTTCTACGCCCCCGAACTCGGCGTGGTCGTGGCGATCGGCGTGCCCCTGGTCGCCCTGGCGGCGCTGCCGTTGCTGCCCCGGGCCACCAGACGCGCCGACTTCCAGCGGGAGAAGGCGGGCAAGGCCACCGAGCTGGCCTCCGACACGGTCGCGGGTCTGCGGGTCCTGCGCGGCATCGGCGGCGAGGAGCTGTTCCTCGGCCGTTACCGCGAGGCCTCCCAGGAGGTCCGCGAGGCCGCGGTGCGCAGCGCCCGGATGTGGGCGCTGATCTCCGCGATCCAGGTGCTCCTGCCGGGTGCGCTGCTGATCACGGTCGTCTGGTACGGCGCGGCGCTGGTCCTGGACGGCCGCATCGCGGTGGGCCAGCTCGTCGCGGTCTTCAGCGCGGTGGCCACGCTGCTGTACCCGCTGAGGCACTTCGAGGAGATCGCGATGGCCTACTCCTTCTCGCGCCCCTCCGCGCAGCGTGCCGCCCGGGTGCTGTCCCTGACCCGTACGGACGCCGCCGCCGAGCGGCCCGCGGCCGCCGGAGTGCCCGTTCCCGCTTCCGTCCCCGCTCCCGGTGGGGACCTGTACGACCCGGCGACCGGGCTGCTGGTTGCGGCGGGCCGGTTCACCGCCGTGGTGTGCGGGGACCCGGACCTGGCGGGGCGGCTGGCGGAGCGGCTGGGCGGCCATCCGATGGACGCGGAGGCGGGCGGGCCAGCGGAGCCGTCCGTACTGCTGGGCGGGGTCGCGCTGGACGAGCTCGCGCTGGACACCGCGCGCACGCTGGTCCTCGTCCAGGACAAGGAGCCGGTGCTGCTGTCGGGGACCCTGCGCGACCTGTTCGACGTACCGGCTTCCGGGGCGGTCGAGCCGGACGCCGCGCTGGGCGCGGCCCAGTGCGGCGACGTGCTGGACGCGCTGCTGCAGGCGGCTCCGGACGGGGTGGACGACCCGATGGACGCGCGGATCACCGAGCGCGGCCGGTCGCTCTCGGGCGGCCAGCGCCAGCGGCTCGCCCTGGCCCGGTCGCTGGTCACCGACCCGGAGGTGTTGGTGCTCGACGAGCCGACCTCGGCGGTCGACTCGCACACCGAGGCGCGGATCGCGGACGGCGTGGCGGCGCTGCGCGCAGGCCGTACCACGGTGGTGCTGGCCTCCTCGCCGCTGCTGCTGGACCGCGCCGACCGGGTCGTCCTGATCCACGAGGGCGCGGTGGCCGCCATCGGCACGCACCGCGAGCTGCTGCACGGCGAACCGCTCTACCGAGCGGTGGTGACGCGCGAAACCGAGGAGGAGCAGCGGGCCGCGCGGCCCGAACCGACCGAACTGGACGAGGTACTCACAGAGATCGAGGAATCCGCATGATCGGCCTGGCACCGCCGGAGTACGACCCGGCGGCCCCCGAGTCGGCCGCGACCCTGCCCGTGGGCACGTCGGCGACCGTCCGGGGCTATGTGCGCGGACTGTTCCTGCGCCACCGGCGGGCCTTCGTGCTGCTGGTGACGGTCAACGCGGTGGCGGTGATCGCCTCCATGGTCGGCCCGTACCTGCTGGGCCGGGTCGTGGACCAGCTCGCGACGGGCGCCCGTGAGCTGCACCTGGGGCAGATGGCACTGCTGTTCGCACTGGCGCTGGGCGTGCAGACCTGTTTCGTCCGATTGGTCCGGTTGCGCGGAGCGATGCTGGGCGAAGAGATGCTGGCGGACCTGCGCGAGGACTTCCTCGTGCGGTCGGTCGGACTGCCGCCGGGCGTGCTGGAACGCGCGGGCACCGGCGACCTGCTCTCGCGCATCACCACCGACATCGACCGGCTGGCGAACGCCATGCGCGAGGCCGTGCCGCAGCTGGCCATCGGCGTGGTCTGGGCGGGGCTGCTCTTCGGGGCGCTCGCGGTGACGGCGCCGCCGCTGGCGCTGGCCGCGCTGGTCGCGCTGCCGGTGCTGGTGATCGGCTGCCGCTGGTACTTCCGCCGGGCGCCGTCGGCGTACCGCTCGGAGGCGGCCGGTTACGCGGCGGTGGCGGCCGCGCTGACCGAGACGGTGGACGCGGGCCGCACGGTCGAGGCGCACCGCCTCGGAGCGGACCGGATCGCCCTGTCGGAGCGGCGGATCAAGGAGTGGACCGCCTGGGAGCGCTACACGCTGTACCTGCGGACGGTCCTCTTCCCCGTCATCAACGTCACCTACGTGACGATCCTCGGCTCGGTGCTGCTCATCGGCGGCTACTGCGTGCTGCGGGGCTGGATGTCGGTGGGGCAGATGACCACGGGCGCGCTGCTGGCCCAGATGATGGTCGATCCGATCGGTCTGATCCTGCGCTGGTACGACGAGCTGCAGATCGCGCAGGTGTCGCTGGCCCGGCTGGTGGGCGTGCGGGAGATCGAGCCGGACGCGGGGGACGCCGCCGTCTCGCCGGAGGGCCGGGCGGTCCGTGCGGACGAGGTGCACTTCGGCTACCGCGAGGGCGTGGACGTCCTGCACCGGGTGTCGATGTCGGTGCCGCCGGGGACCCGGATGGCACTGGTCGGGCCCTCGGGCGCGGGCAAGTCCACGCTGGGCCGGCTGCTGGCGGGCATCTACGCGCCCCGGACGGGCGAGGTCACGCTCGGCGGGGCCCGGCTGTCGCGCATGCCCGCGGAACGGGTGCGCGAGCACGTGGCCCTGGTCAACCAGGAGCACCACGTGTTCGTGGGCTCGCTGCGGGACAACCTGAGGCTGGCGCGTGCGGGCGCCGGGGACGCCGAGCTGTGGGCGGCGCTGGACTCGGTGGACGCCGACGGCTGGGCGCGCGCCCTGGCGGCCGGGCTGGACACCGAGGTCGGTTCCGGCGGGACGGCGCTGACCCCGGCGCAGGCGCAGCAGGTCGCGCTGGCCCGGCTGGTGCTGGCCGATCCGCACACGCTGGTGCTCGACGAGGCGACCTCGCTGCTGGACCCGCGAGCGGCGCGGCACCTGGAGCGTTCGCTGGCCCGCGTGCTGGACGGCCGGACGGTGATCGCGATCGCCCACCGGCTGCACACCGCGCACGACGCGGACGTGATCGCGGTGGTCGAGGGCGGCAGGATCAGCGAGCTGGGGTCGCACGCGGAACTGGTTGCGGCCGACGGGGCGTACGCGTCGCTGTGGCGCTCCTGGCACGGCTGACCCGGCCGTCCGCGACGCCCGTGGCCCGTTCCCCGCTGGTGGGGGCCGGGCCACGGCTCGATCCGGGCGGCGCGGCCGGCCCGGGACGGGCGGCGCGATCCGGATGGGACGGCCTAGATGAATCCGAGGGCGGAGGCCCCGCCGAAGCCGCCGAGGAGCAGGAAGACCGGCATCAGGACCTTGAGCTCCACCCAGCTGCCGGCGCGGAAGCGCATCATCTTCGGCGGGCCTATCGGGTACCAGCGCTTGCCGGCGATCGGGAGGGGCCAGAGCACGGGGCAGCCGGAGACCGTCAGCGCGTCGCCGATGTCGTGGACCAGCGCGCCGAGCATGATCGGCAGGCCGAGCCAGAGGTACTCCTGGCCCGGGGCGTCGAAGAGCCAGCCGGCGCCGTTGCCCGGCTGATCGAGGACGCCGGCCAGGATCCAGGCACTGGTGGCGCCGAGCAGCCAGACGAGGATGTCGCTGGACATCCGGGCCGCCCGCCAGAGCAGGCCCTCGACGGCGAGCACGAGGTGGACGAAGAGCAGGGCCAGCACGCCCCACCGGTCGGCGGTGACGGCCAGGGCGGAGGCGCCGGAGCCGATCAGGACGGCCCACAGCCAGGTGTGCGTCAGGGTGCGGTGGCCGCCGGTGCGGCGGGCGTCGCGCGGGGAGCGGGTGGCCTTGTAGACGGCGTAGGAGATCTTGTCGACCACCTCGCACAGGCCGCGGGAGAGCGGTCCGAAGGCGCGGGAGATCGTCGCCGACTTGTGGTCGAGGTCGGGGGCGAGTGCCGCTCCGGCGCAGATCAGGGCGCCGACGACGAGAACGGGCCACGGCATCGCGTACCCGGTGGCCGCCGTCGCCGCCCCCACGCCCAGCCAGGCTGCCGCGCCGGACAGTGAGTGCGCCGGACCCATCATGGTCGTTCCCCGCCCCGGTGGTGTGCTGGTCGGACCCGGTTGACCGTTTCATCCGGGCCTCATCGACGGCACAGCGTACCGCCGATGATCTTCGCGACGTCCGCCGGTTCCCTGATCCGGGGGGAAGCCAGGCAAGATGGGGGGTGTGACCCTCATTGATCAGCTCCCGCCGAACGCCGACCCCGACGCCCTCTTCGAGGCCTTCTCCTCGTGGGCCGAGGGGCAGGGCATCACCCTGTACCCGGCGCAGGAGGAGGCACTGATCGAGGTCGTCTCCGGCGCGAACGTGATCCTTTCGACCCCGACCGGCTCCGGCAAGAGCCTGGTGGCGGCGGGCGCCCACTTCACCGCGCTGGCCCAGGACAAGGTCACCTTCTACACCGCGCCCATCAAGGCGCTGGTGTCGGAGAAGTTCTTCGACCTGTGCAAGCTCTTCGGCACCGAGAACGTGGGCATGCTGACCGGCGACGCCTCCGTGAACGCGGACGCCCCGGTGATCTGCTGCACCGCCGAGGTCCTGGCCTCGATCGCCCTGCGCGACGGCAGGCACGCCGACATCGGCCAGGTCGTGATGGACGAGTTCCACTTCTACGCGGAGCCGGACCGCGGCTGGGCCTGGCAGATCCCGCTGCTGGAGCTGCCCCAGGCGCAGTTCGTGCTGATGTCGGCGACGCTCGGCGACATGAAGCGGTTCGAGGAGGACCTGACGCGCCGCACGGGGCGGCCGACCACGGTGGTCCGGTCCGCGACCCGGCCGGTCCCGCTCTCCTACGAGTACGTCACCACGCCGATCACCGACACGATCACCGAGCTGCTGGAGACCCGGCAGGCCCCGGTGTACATCGTGCACTTCACCCAGGCCCAGGCCGTCGAACGGGCACAGTCGCTCATGAGCATCAACATGTGCACGCGCGAGGAGAAGGACCGGATCGCCGATCTCATCGGCAATTTCCGCTTCACGACCAAGTTCGGCCAGAACCTCTCCCGCTACGTGCGGCACGGGATCGGCGTACACCACGCCGGCATGCTGCCGAAGTACCGGCGGCTGGTGGAGAAGCTCGCCCAGGCCGGTCTGCTGAAGGTGATCTGCGGTACCGACACCCTGGGCGTCGGGGTCAACGTCCCGATCCGCACGGTGCTGTTCACCGCGCTCACCAAGTACGACGGCAACCGGGTCCGGACGCTGCGCGCCCGCGAGTTCCACCAGATCGCCGGCCGCGCGGGCCGGGCCGGCTTCGACACCGCCGGTTACGTGGTCGCACAGGCCCCCGAGCACGTGATCGAGAACGAGAAGGCCCTCGCGAAGGCGGGCGACGACCCGAAGAAGCGGCGCAAGGTGGTGCGCAAGAAGGCGCCCGAGGGGTTCGTCGCCTGGTCGGACACCACGTTCGAGAAGCTCATCGCGGCCGACCCGGAGCCGCTGACTTCCCGCTTCAAGGTCACCAACATCATGCTGCTGTCGGTCATCGCCCGGCCCGGCGACGCCTTCCAGGCGATGCGCCACCTGCTGGAGGACAACCACGAGCCGCGCAAGGCGCAGCTGCGACACATCCGCCGCGCCATCGCGATCTACCGCTCGCTCCTGGACGGCGGTGTGGTCGAGAAGCTCGACACCCCGGACGCGGAGGGCCGCACCATCCGGCTCACCGTCGACCTCCAGCAGGACTTCGCGCTGAACCAGCCGCTGTCCACCTTCGCGCTGGCCTCCTTCGACCTGCTGGACCCCGAGTCCCCCTCCTACGCGCTGGACATGGTCTCCGTCGTCGAGTCCACGCTGGACGACCCGCGCCAGATCCTGGCCGCCCAGCAGAACAAGGAACGCGGCATCGCCGTGGGTGCGATGAAGGCCGACGGGATCGAGTACGAGGAGCGGATGGAGCGGCTCCAGGACGTCACCTATCCCAAGCCCCTGGCCGAGCTCCTCTTCCACGCCTACGACGTGTACGCCAAGAGCCATCCGTGGGTCCGCGACCACCCCGTGTCGCCGAAGTCGATCATCCGCGACATGTACGAACGCGCGATGACGTTCACCGAGTTCACGTCCTACTACGAGCTCGCCCGCACCGAGGGCATCGTGCTGCGGTACCTCGCCGGCGCGTTCAAGGCGCTGGACCACACCATCCCCGACGACCTCAAGTCCGAGGACCTCTACGACCTGATCGAGTGGCTCGGTGAGCTGGTCCGCCAGGTCGACTCCAGCCTGCTGGACGAGTGGGAGCAGTTGGCGAACCCGGAGGTGGAGACGGCGGAGCAGGCCCAGGAGAAGGCGGACCAGGTCAAGCCGGTCACCGCCAACCCGCGCGCCTTCCGCGTCCTGGTCCGCAACGCCATGTTCCGCCGGGTGGAGCTGGCCGCCCTCGACCACGTGAACGTGCTGGGCGAGCTGGACGGCGAGTCCGGCTGGGACGCCGACGCCTGGGGCGAGGCCATGGACGGGTACTGGGACGAGTACGACGACCTGGGCACCGGTCCGGACGCGCGCGGACCCAAGCTCCTCCAGATCGAGGAGGACCCGGCCCACGGGCTGTGGCGCGTCCGCCAGACCTTCGCCGACCCCAACGGGGACCACGGCTGGGGCATCAGCGCCGAGGTGGACCTCGCGGCCTCCGACGAGGAGGGCCGGGCGGTCGTCCGGGTCACGTCCGTCGGCGAACTCGGCCAGCTCTGACCTCACCCGACCGACCGCCCTCCCCCGCAGCCACCGCCCCGCCGCACCCGAACGTGGAGACCCTCCGATGACGAACCCCGCAGAGAGACTGGTCGATCTGCTCGACCTGGAGCAGATCGAGGTCAACATCTTCCGGGGCGTCAGCCCCCAGGAGTCGCTCCAGCGCGTGTTCGGCGGCCAGGTCGCCGGCCAGGCGCTGGTGGCCGCCGGCCGTACCACCGAGAGCGACCGGCCGGTCCATTCGCTGCACGCGTACTTCCTGCGCCCCGGCATCCCCGGGGTGCCGATCGTGTACCAGGTGGAGCGGGTGCGCGACGGGCGGTCCTTCACCACGCGCCGGGTCACCGCGGTCCAGCAGGGCAAGACGATCTTCAATCTCACCGCCTCCTTCCACCATCCCGAGGAGGGCGGCATCGAGCACCAGCTCCCTCCCCGCGTCGAGTTCCCGCACCCGGACACGCTCCCGAAGGTGGCGGACGAGATCCGCGAGCACCTGGGCGCGCTGCCCGAGGCGCTGGAGCGGATGGCCCGCCGCCAGCCGTTCGACATCCGGTACGTGGACCGGCTCCGCTGGAGCCCCGAGGAGCTCAAGGACGCCGACCCGCGCAGCGCGGTGTGGATGCGAGCGGTCGGCCCGCTGGGCGACGACCCGCTCGTGCACACCTGCGCCCTCACCTACGCCAGCGACATGACCCTCCTCGACGCCGTGCGCATCCCGGTGGAGCCCCTCTGGGGCATGCGCGGTTTCGACATGGCGAGCCTCGACCACGCCATGTGGTTCCACCGGCCCTTCCGCGCGGACGAGTGGTTCCTGTACGACCAGGAGTCGCCCATCGCGCACGGTGGCCGGGGCCTGGCCCGCGGCCGCATCTACGACCTGGAGGGCAGGCTGCTGGTCTCCGTGGTCCAGGAGGGCCTCTTCCGTCCGTACCCGGCCCGGCCCGCCGCACCGTCCGAGCCCTCCTCCGAGAACTGAGCACGCCCATGCCCACCCCCGCCCTCCCCTGCCCCTGCGGGCTGCCCGCCGCCTATCCGGAGTGCTGCGGCCGCTTCCACTCCGGGGCCGGCCGGGCCCCCACCGCCGAGCGCCTGATGCGTTCGCGGTTCAGCGCCTTCGCCGTCGGCGATGCCGCCTACCTGATGCGGTCCTGGCACTCCTCGACCCGGCCGGACCGGCTCGACCTGGAGCCCGGGCAGCGTTGGGAGCGGCTGGAGATCCTGGCCACCGAGCGCGGCGGGATGTTCGAGACGGAGGGGGCGGTCGAGTTCCGGGCGCACTACCGCGAGGGCGGGCACACCGGTTCGCTGCACGAGCACAGCGCCTTCTCCCGCGAGGACGGGGCCTGGGTCTACGTCGGCCCCCTGTCCCCCGTCGACTTCGACTGACCGCGCGCCCCGCGCAGGGCGAGGTCGAGGTCGCCGCGGTACCGGCGGACCTCCTCCGGCGGCAGGGCCTTGAGCAGGCCCTGCGCCACGGCGGCGGCCACGGGGACCTGAGGGTGTCCGTAGGGCGGGGGCGGGGCGAGCGCGGCCAGGACGATCCGCTCCGCCGGGTCGGGCGCGGCCTCGCGCACCTCGTCCTCCGGCAGTACGGACGCCAGCACCGCCGCCCGCTCCCACGGGTCCGCGGTCCGTCTCAGCAGCAGCCCGACGTGCCGACCGCGCCACGTGCGGGGCCGCAGGTCCCCCCGGGCCGCCATCAGCTCCCGGTCCGCCGCGGGCGCGACCCCGCGCAGCAGTTCCGGCTCCCGGGCGGCGAACTCCCTCAGCTCCGCGGCCAGGTAGAGCCAGACCACGGCCCGGTAGCGGTTGATCCGGTAGCCGACCGGCACCACGTGCCCGCAGCGGGCGAGCCGCGTGAAGCGGCTGGGTCCCACCTTCAGCACCGCGGCCGCGGCCTCCGCCCCGGCGACGGTCGCCAGCCGCTCGCGCAGCGCCTCCGGCGGGCCTTCGGCCGCTCTGACCCGGTCCAGCTCGGCGCGGGCGTAGCGCGCCCCGCCGCCCGCGGGCGCCGGCGGGCCGACCCGTACGATCCCCAGCTGAACGGCCCGGGCGAACTCGGTCCGGCTCAGGCCCAGCGCGGCCGCGGCCCGCACGCCGCCCCACCACGGTTCCACCGGCCCCTCGGCCGACGCGTCCGCCCGTGCCGGGGCCGACGCGTCCGTCCGTACCGCCCCCGGAGCGTCCGCGGTCATGTGCGCACCCGCGGCCACGGCCTTGAAGACGGCCCCGGTCAGGGCCGCGTCCCCCCGCGCGCTCCGACCGGACCGCGTCCTCATCCGCGCCGCCGTGCCCTCTCGCGGCGCCGTCTCCCTGTGCGTCATCACGTTCCTCCCCCACGAGCGACAATCACTCTCCGTGAAGAACGTAACTCAGTGCCACGAAACCCGGCGAGGCCTGTGGACAACTCCCGCCGCCGGCCCCCGGTCAGCCGCCCGGACCCGCGCCAGCCGCGCCAGCCGCGCCGTCAGCCGCGTCACCCGCCCGTCGTCCGCCGCTCCGCGACACCCAGATGTTCGCCGACCCGGTTGACCAGCAGCGTCATCTCGTACGCGACCTGGCCGATGTCCGCTTCGGAAGCGCTCAGCACGCACAGACAACTGCCCGCTCCCGCCGCCATGACGAACAGCACCCCCTCGTCGTACTCGACCATGGTCTGGCGGACCTCACCGGCCCGGAAGTGCCGGCCCGACCCCTTGGCCAGGCTCTGCAGACCGGCCGCGACCGCCGCCAGGTGCTCCGCGTCCTCGCGCGCCAAGCCCGCGCTGGCGCCCGTCACCAGGCCGTCGTTGGACAGCACCACCGC
Source organism: Streptomyces subrutilus (assembly GCF_008704535.1). Taxonomy (NCBI): domain Bacteria; kingdom Bacillati; phylum Actinomycetota; class Actinomycetes; order Kitasatosporales; family Streptomycetaceae; genus Streptomyces; species Streptomyces subrutilus. Next base: position 6,497,496 of record NZ_CP023701.1, on the reverse strand, counting down.
GTGCCTCACCTGCTGGACCCTGCGCGTCAGGTCGTCCAGCAGCCAGTCGAGCTGCTTGTCCAGTGCCATTTCGAGTCCCTCCCCGTAGACGCTGCCGACGTGGCCGCGCCCCACCCCGCGTAGTCGTGCCGCAAGCCTTCCCCACCAGTGCCTTTCCGGCAAGGAGGATGTCCCCATGGCGAAGAAGATGACTGAAGAGGAATGGCGGGCATTCGTCTCCCGTTCCACCCGTACCGGAAAGCTGTCCACCGTCCGCGCGGACGGCAGCCCGCACATCGCTCCCGTCTGGTTCGTGCTGGACGGCGACTCCTTCGTGTTCAACACCGGCGAGGACACGGTCAAGGGCCGCAACCTCGCCCGGGACGGCAGGGTCGCGCTCTGCGTGGACGACGACCGGCCGCCCTTCTCGTACGTGGTCCTCCAGGGACGCGCCGAGATCAGCGGGCACGCGGACGGCGCGGACGAGATGCTGGCCTGGGCGACCCGGATCGGCGCCCGCTACATGGGCGAGGAGCGCGCCGAGGCCTTCGGCCGCCGCAACGCCGTCCCGGGGGAACTCCTCGTCCGGGTCCGGATCGACAAGGTGATCGCCACCGCCGGCGTCGCCGACTGAGCGTCGCCCCCGTCGCCGCCCCCGGCTTCCGCCTCCTCCCTCCCCGTCCCGCGCCCGCGGGCCGGCTCACACCGAGTCGGCCCGCGGCTCCACCGAGTCCAGCAGCCGCGCCGCGCACACCCTGCCCGCGTACTCGACCAGCCTGATCAGCACGTCCCTGCCCGATTCCTGGTCCCGTGCGTCGCACAGCAGCACCGGTGTGCCCTGCTCCAGGTCCAGCGCCCGCGCCACGTCGCACACCCCGTAACTCCGTTCCCCGGTGAAGCGGTTGACGGCCACCACGAACGGAATGCGCCGGTGCTCGAAGTAGTCCACCGCCGGGAAGCAGTCCGCCAGCCGCCGCGTGTCGGCGAGGACCACCGCGCCGAGCGCCCCGCGCGCCAGTTCGTCCCACAGGAACCAGAAGCGGTCCTGCCCCGGCGTTCCGAACAGGTACAGGGCGAGACCGGACCGGATGGTGATCCGACCGAAGTCCATGGCCACCGTCGTGGTGGTCTTCCGGCCCACCCCGGCCGTGTCGTCGACCAGTTCGCCGGCCTCGCTGAGCACCTCTTCCGTCCTGAGCGGCCTGATCTCGCTCACCGCGCCCACGAGCGTGGTCTTGCCGACCCCGAAGCCGCCCGCGACCAGGATCTTCAACGCGAGCGAGGCCGCATCCGCCTCGTCTCCGGGATCGGCGACGGAGCCGGCCGAGGGGTGGGTCCCAGGTCCGGCGTCGGGCCCTCCGGTGGGTTCGAGCTCGGCCTCCCCTCCGTCGGCGACCGCGTCACCGGCCACGCCGCCGTGCCGCCCGTCCCCGCGTTCTCGCGTCACAGCGCTCGCCGTCCCTCGACGAGGCCCCGCACGATCCGCTCGGCCGACGGCAGCGGCGACGAAGGCGGCGTGCTCCGGATGCCCAGGTGTCCCATGGCCACCGGACGCTAGTCCGGGTGAGGTCGCGAACAGGGGGTGCGTTCCGAAAGCCGCTGGAAGTGCTGGAATATGACAGGGATACGTTCACGTTCGATCACACCGCGTACTGGATTGCACACGATCCGGAGCCTCGGGTCGTGCGGGGCGCGCACCACCCGCGTCGTGCGGGGCGGCACCCGTGGGAGACCATGGGCGTATGAACGAGGACCACACGCACGTGCAGGAGTTCTTCGGACCGCGCGCCGCCGACTGGGACCGCAAGTTCCCCGGAGACGGGCCGTCCTTCACAGCCGCCGTGGCCGAGTCCGGACTGCGGCCCGGGGACCGGGTGCTCGACGCGGGCTGCGGCACGGGACGGGCCCTGCCCGCGCTGCGGGCGGCCGTCGGGCCGGGCGGGGCGGTGCTCGGCGCCGATCTGACCCCGCAGATGCTGGCGGCCGCGCAGCGGGCCGGGCGGGCCGCGGACGGAGCGCTGCTGCTGGCGGACGTGGCCCGGCTGCCGTTGCGCGACGGGGCGTTGGACGCGGTCTTCGCGGCGGGGTTGATCGCCCACCTGCCCGACCCGGGGGCGAACCTGCGCGAGCTGGCCCGGGTGGTCCGCCCCGGCGGCCGGCTCGCACTGTTCCACCCGATCGGGCGGGCCGCCCTCGCCGCCCGGCACGGGCGCGAGCTGACCTCGCAGGACCTGCGCGCGGAGCACAACCTGCGCCCGCTGCTGGCCGGTTCGGGCTGGGACCTGGTGTCGTACGCCGACGAGGACGCCCGTTTCCTGGTGCTGTCCGTACGTCGGGCGTGAGGCGGGCGGGCGCGAGACGGCCGGCGGGCGCCCGGGCCGCCGGCCCGGCCCGGGCGCAGCGGCGCGGGCCGGGCGCAGCGGCGCGGGCCGCGCCGGCCGCCGCGTCGGGTACGCGGGCCGCGCGCCCCGGACTCGCGGACGCCTCCGGGATCACGCCGGAGGCTGAGCCTCCGCTCCGCTCGGCCGTCGGGGGTGCGGCACGGGGCAGCCGCCCGACGCGGCCAGCGGGAACGTGCCGAGCTCGCCCACGTCGTAGCCCCCGGGATAGCTCTTGACCTCCCGGTTCTGCCGCGCGTAGTGCGGGGTCCCGCGCGGCGGGAGCAGCCGTACCGCGCGGCCGCGCAGGCGCAGGGCGCCGCGGACCAGCCTCCGCACGCGCGGGTCCGGACGGTCGTAGCGGAAGGCGTCGAGCAGGGGGTCGTCCAGGAGGGCGCGGCCCGCGCCGCGGACGGCGGGGGCGAGGGGCGCCGGATACCAGGAGGCCATCAGGTCGAGGGTGGAGTCGGCGACCTTGCGGCCGCCCTCGTCCCAGCCGAACCACGCCTTCTCGTACGCGTCCAGGGTGGCTTCGAACTCCTCGAAGGTGTCGGGGATGTCCGTGATCCCCATGTGGCGGCCGAGGGTGGCGTAGTAGCGGGCGGCGGCCCGGCGCTCGTGGTGGGTCAGCGGGCGCCAGCCGTAGGCGTCGAGCCAGCGCGCCGGGATGACGACGAACGTGGACAGGACGTAGCGCATCTCCTCGTTGGAGATGTCGTAGCTGCGGTGCATCTGGTTCACGCGACGGATCGCGGTGCGTGCGGTGTCGCTCTCGAAGCCGTGCTCGACGACCGCGTCGAGGAGCAGCGCGGTGTCGTCGTAGCGGCGCTGCGCACGGTCGGTGAACTCGGCGGTCCGGGCCAGCAGGCTGCCGATGGAGGGCACGGCGTAGGTACGGAAGAGGGCGAGCTCCAGGGCGCGGGTGAAGTCCCAGGGGAACTCGTAGGTGGCGGTGAGCCGGTAGATGGCGAGGAAGTCCCGGTCGGGGTCGAGCCGGAGGATCTCCCTCAGCCGGTCGTAACGCTGCACCGGATGTCCCTTTCTGTGGCGGGTCCCCAACTCTACGTGCAGGCAGCGCCCTTGGAAATCGCCCCCCGCGGGCTCTCGACGGGCGGGTTACCCGCTGGTTAGGGTGCGCCGACGAGAGAGCTACCGGGAGGCCACGTGTCCGACGACGAGGATGGCGGCTCGCTGTACGTGCTGACCGCCGTGCTGTTGACTCCCGCGCAGTTCCCGGGCGTCCTGGGCGACGACTTCCCCGAGGCCTGCTCCCTGCTGGGCGTGCGGCCGTCGGGCGCGGGGTACGGACTGGTGCTGGGACAGGACGAGGAGGGCGCGCGCTGGACGGTCGTCGTGGACGACGTCTCGCTCGTGGCCGCGGCCATCGCCTCCTGGGACTGCGGGATCGAGTACGACCTGTCGCCCGACGAGCGGTCGATCGTGGTCTCGTTGGCCGGGTGGCCGCTGGAGCTGTCGGTGGCGGCTCCGGGCGTCCCGGAGCCGCACGACCCGGAGCAGGGTGCGGACGGTACGGGGCGGGTGCCGCTGGCACCGCCCTCCGCGGAGGCCTGGGGGCCGGTGCAGCGGCGCATGGGGGCGGACCAGGTCGCCCGGGAATGGGCGGACTGGAGCGAGCGGGTGGCGGGGGACGGCGGCGCCGCGGCCGCCGCGCACCCCGGACTCGCCCGGGCCCTGGAAGAGGCGGCGGGCTACGCCCGTACGGCGCCTCCACCCGGCCGGGTGCGGTCGTCCTTCGCGGGCGAGGGGGCGCGGACGCTGCGGGCGGACGGGGCCGGCTGGTCGCTCGTGGCGCGCACCGGCGGCGCGGCCTTCGTCCTGCTGGACGAGGAGCCGGGCGAGGTGCTCGTGGTTCCCCCGCACGGGCCGGACGGGCTGCCCGAACTGCCGGACCTGCTGGCGGCACTGGACCGCGTGGCCGTGCGCCCGGCCTGAGCCCGGCCGGGCACCCGCGGCCCTGAGCGGCCGCCAGGGGGAGAGGCCCGCAACGGTCCGGCCCGGATGCCTCCGCTCTCGCCCCGCGCGGGCTTCCCGGGCCGCCGTCAGCGGCCGATCCGCTTCCTGGACACACCCCGCAGCCGACGGCGCTGGGAGGAGTCCAGCAGGAGGTAGGCGGCGGCGGGGACGCCGATGAGGACCAGCAGGCCCGCCCAGAATCCGACGGACCAGAACAACACGATGGCTGCCACGACTCCGGCAACCGCGACCTTTCCGCTCGTTGACACCTGCGGACACCTCCTTGTGTCGTCGACCACTCCCCCCCTCAACGCGCCGTCGCGGGCGTGCGTTCCCCGACACCCGGACGGCCCGCGAAGTGACCCGGGTCACGGCGCGGACCGGTCCGGGCGGCGGTTCGGGTGGGATACTCTCGGCCACCCCGTACCCGGTAGTCAAGTTTGAGGAATGCGTGCTCTCCGAAACCTCCGGTCTCCAGGACCTCGTCCGCTGCTCCGCCGTCTTCCTTCCCGGCGAGCCCGCACGGACCGGCCGGATCGGGTTCTGGCAACCGGATGGTGAAGCTCCGCGGATCGGAGCCGGGATCCGGACCACGCCCGGTGGCGGTGGCGGTGGCGGTGGGCGGCCGCCCGGCACCGGCCCCGGTGTCCTCTTCCCCGGCGGCGCCTTCGAGGAGCTCACCCTCATCACCCCCGACCTGCGCCGCACCAGCGTCACCGCGTTCGTGCTGCCCGTCGGCGAGGCCCTCCCCGTGCTCACCCGTGCGCGGGCCCGCGCCCACGCGCGCGCCCCACGCACCGCGCCCGACCCGGGCCAAGGTCCCGGCGATCCCCGACCCGCCACCGTCTTCTGGGGCGCCGCCGCCCTTCTCGCGCTGCGGTTCACGGCCCGCGGGCTGCTGCTGCCGGGCCTGAGTCCCGCGGGCCACGACACCTGGCGGGCCGGCCCCCTGGAGCCCGCCGACCTCGACGAGATCCGGGCCTTGGCGGCCGCCATGCCGCCCGAGGCACACTGCGTACCGCTGGCCGGCGAAGGGCCGCCCCGGCTGCCCGCGCCGCAGCCGCTGCTGCACGCCTTCCTCGACGCCGTGGCCGACACCCTTCCCCGCTCGCCCGCCGCTCCCGTGGCGGCCGGCGGCCCCGCCTACGCCGACCGCGCGCCCCGGCCCCGTCCCGCGCTGGCCGACTGGGCCGCCGAAGTCGCCGCCCACCACGACGCGGGCGTGCGGATCTCCCTGCGGATCGAGATCGACCACGCACCCGCCTCCCCCGGCCCCTCCCTCGCCGCCGGCCCTCCCGACGCCCCCCACACGGCCGCGGACACCGGCGCGGACACCGATGCAGACAACGCCGCCGACACCGACGCCGTCCCTGCCGCAGACGCCCTCGACGACCCCGGCGCCGACGCGTCGTTCCGCGCCGTCCTGCAGATGCACGGCCTGGCCGACACCGCGCTCGTCGCCGACGCGGCCGACGTCTGGGCCGGTGCCGCCGAAACGGCCGCCGCCTTCCCGCCCCGCGCCCGGATGGACGCCCTGCGCGCGCTGCGCCGCGCCGCCCGGCTCTGGCCGCCGCTCGCACCGCTGCTCGGCGCCGCCGTCCCGGACTCCGTGGACCTCGCCCCCGAAGAGGTCTCGGAACTGCTCGGGGCCGTCTCCCGCGAGCTCGCCGCCGAGGGGGTGCAGGTGCACTGGCCCCGCGGGTTCGCCCGTACGCTCACCGCCCGCGCCGTGATCGGCGCCCCGGCCGCCGCGGCCGCCCCCGGCTCCCCCTCCGGACTGCTCTCCCCCGGCGCCCTGCTCTCCCTCGGCTGGCGCCACTCCCTCGGCGACCGGAACGGCGACCTCACCGCCGCCGAGCTCGACCGGCTCGCCGAGGCGAACCGGCCCCTCGTCCGGCTGCGCGACCGGTGGGTGCTGGTCGATCCGGCCGAGGCCCGCCGGGCCCGTGCCCGGCAGGGCCGCGAGCTCCCCGCCGCGGACGCGCTGGCCGCCGTACTCACCGGGACGGCCGAACTCGACGGCCGGTGCGTGGACGTGGAGGCCACCGGGGCGCTGGAGGGGCTGCGGGCGCGGCTCACCGCCGATCCGTCGCGGGACGAGGGCCCCGAGGCCCCGCCCGCGCTGCGCGCCACCCTGCGCGACTACCAGCTGAGCGGCCTGCGCTGGCTGGCCCGGATGACCTCGCTCGGCCTCGGCGCCTGCCTGGCCGACGACATGGGCCTCGGCAAGACGGTCACCCTCATCGCCCTGCACCTGCACCGCAACGGCCCCGGGCAGCCCGCCACCGCCGGGCCCACCCTCGTCGTGTGCCCGGCCTCGCTGCTGGGCAACTGGCAGCGGGAGATCGAGAAGTTCGCCCCCGGGACACCCGTACGGCGCTACCACGGCCCGGGCCGCAGCCTCACCGCCCCCAGCAGCCACACGGACACCGCCCGTCCCGCCGGCCCGCTCGACGGCTTCGTCCTCACCACCTACGGCACGATGCGCGTGGACGCACCCGAACTCGCCGCCGTCACCTGGGGCATGGTCGTCGCCGACGAGGCCCAGCACGTCAAGAACCCGCGTTCCTCCACCGCCAAGGCCCTGCGCACCATCCCCGCCCCGGCCCGCGTCGCCCTCACCGGCACTCCCGTGGAGAACAACCTCTCCGAGCTGTGGGCCGTGCTCGACTGGACCACCCCCGGCCTCCTCGGCCGCCTCGGCGCCTTCCGCACCCGCTACGCCGAACCCGTCGAGAGCGGCCGCGACCCGCAGGCCGCGGCCCGGCTGGCCTCGCTCGTCCGGCCGTTCCTGCTGCGCCGCCGGAAGTCCGACCCGGGCATCGCACCCGAGCTGCCGCCCAAGACCGAGACCGACCACGCCGTCACACTCAGCCCCGCCCAGGCCGGGCTCTACGAGGCCGTCGTGCGCGAGACGCTGGCCTCGATCTCCGAGGCGGACGGCATGGAGCGGCGGGGCCTGGTGGTCAAACTGCTGACCTCCCTCAAGCAGGTCTGCAACCACCCCGCCCAGTACACGCGCGACGCGGCCGGCGCCCGCTCCGGCAAGCTCGAACTCCTCGACGAGCTCCTCGACACGATCCTGTCCGAAGGCGGATCGGTCCTCGTCTTCACCCAGTACGTGGCGATGGCCAGGATCCTGGAGAAGCACCTCGCCGCCCGGGGCATCGCCGCCCAGCTGCTGCACGGCGGGACGCCGGTGCCGCGGCGCGAGGAGCTCGTGGACCGCTTCCAGGCCGGCGAGGTCCCGGTGTTCCTGCTGTCGCTCAAGGCCGCCGGGACCGGCCTGAACCTCACCCGGGCCGGCCACGTCGTCCACTACGACCGCTGGTGGAACCCGGCCGTCGAGGAACAGGCCACCGACCGCGCCTACCGCATCGGCCAGACCCAGCCCGTACAGGTCCACCGGATCATCGCCGAAGGCACCGTCGAAGACCGCATCGCACGACTCCTGGAGCGCAAGCGCCACCTCGCCGACGCCGTCCTCGCGGGCGGCGAGGCCGCCCTGACCGAACTGACCGACGCCGAACTGGCCGAGCTCGTGGCACTGCACCGCCCGGCCGCGGGGAGTGGCGCATGAGCACCCGAGAGCCCTACGAGGAGACCTTCCCCGCGCTGGCGCCCACACCGCCCGGCCGCGGCTTCGCCCACACCTGGTGGGGGCACTCCTGGCTGCGCGCCCTGGAGGACAGCGCGCTCGACGGAGAACAGGTCCGGCGGGGGCGGCGGTACGCGCGCACGGGCGCGGTGGGGGCCGTCTCGGTCCGCCCGGGCGGACTCACCGCCGTGGTGCGCGACCGGGACGGTACGGCGCACCGCACCGACGTCCTCGTGCAGGAGTTCACGGACGCGCAGTGGGACCGGCTGCTGGGGCTCGCGGCCGCGGAGGCGGGGCACATCGCGGCGCTGCTGGACCGCGAGGTGCCGCCGGAGCTGGCCGAGGACGCGGCGGTCGCCGGGGTGGAGCTGCTGCCCGGCATCGGAGACCTCGAACCGCGCTGCGACTGCGGCGAGTGGGACCACTGCCCGCACTCGGCGGCGCTCTGCTACCAGGTGGCGCGGCTGCTGGACCAGGACCCCTTCGTACTGCTGCTCCTGCGCGGGCGCGCCGAGGCGGACCTGGTGGAGGAGCTGGAGCGGCGCAGCACAGCGGAGGCCGGATCCGGGGCCGCCGGGGCGCAGTCCCCGCAGGGCGGGACCCCTGCCGGGGTGCCGGCGGCGGAGGCCTTCGCGGCGCGCGCGGCCGGGGCGCCGCTGCCCCCGCCCCCGGCGCTGCCCGCGGCGCCGGGGCAGCCGCCCTCGCTGGACACGGACACCGAGCCGGCCGGACTCGACGTCGACGCGGTGGAGTTCCTCGCGCAGGCGGCCGCGGCCGAGGCCCACCGGCTGCTGGCGCGGGCCCTGGCTCCGGGCCACGCGGAGCGGGCCCCGTCGGCTCCGCTCACCCAGGCCGAGGACACCGTACGCCTGGTGGCCGAGGCCGGGCACCTTCGGGTCCGCTCCCGTCTGGCGGCGGCTCTCGACAGGGACCGGGCCGCGATGGAACCGGCCGTACGGGCCTGGGGCTTCGGCGGGGCACCCTCCCTGGCGGCGCTGGAGGACGACTGGACGCCGGACCGCGCGACGCTGGCCCGGGCCCGGGCGGCACTCGCCGCGGCCTGGGCGGACGGCGAGGCACCGGTGCTGCGCCGGGTGCGGGCCCGCTGGACCGCGGCGGACACCGGACGCCAGCTCCGACTGGGCCGGGAGGGGCGCTGGTGGCCCTACCGCCGCGAGGCGGGCCGGTGGCTCCCGGCGGGCGCGTCGGCCCCGGACCCGGGCTCGGCGCTGACGGCACTGGAGCCGGCCGCCGGGACGGAGCCGGGTGCCGCGCCCGGCTCCGTCGGGGCGGCGGGGGGCACCGGGGAGAGCCGCTAGGCCGTCTCTTTCGGATCTTGTCGGCCGAGCCCGCGGCGTCTGGTGCCGTGCCTGGGCGTGCTGCCGGGGCGCTCGCGTACGGGACGTACGTGGTCGCCCCGGCAGTGCGGCCAGGCACGGCACCAGACGCCGCGGGCCCGGCAAGATCCGAAAGAGACGGCCTAGGGCGGAGCGCTCCCGGCCCCGGCTCCCGGTCCCGTCCCCGCGCCGTGGCGCCGTACCGCTTGCCGGGGCCCTGGCGGGGGACGACGATGGGGCGCTCCGGGTAGCGAGGCAGCACGGGAGGGTGACGTGGGCGATCCGTCGGTGGCACTGCCGGGCGGGGCCGATCCCGCCCGGCGCACGAGCGAACTGCGCCGGGCACACGAGGCGTTCGCCCGGGACGGGCGGGTCGAGGCGCCGGTCCGGGCGGTGATCGCGAAGTCCTGGCGGCGGTGCGCCCGGGCCCGGGTGAGTCCGGAGTGCGCGCCCGGGGTGGAGCTCGGGGAGGCGGAGCTGCGCCCGTACCGCGAGGAGCACCCGCTGGCCCGGGTGATGCCGGTGTTCCGGGACCTCGTCGGGGCCTTCGCCGCGCACGGCGCGCACCTGCTGGCGGTGTGCGACGCGCGCGGCAGCCTGCTCTGGGTGGAGGGCGAGCCGGGCACGCTGCGCCGGGCGGAGCGGCTCGGGTTCGTCCCGGGCGCGCGTTGGGCGGAGACGGCGATGGGCACCAACGCCCCCGGTACGGCCGTAGCGACGGGCGGGCCCGTACAGGTCTTCGGTGCGGAGCACTTCAGCCGCCGGGTGCACCCGTGGACGTGCGCGGCGGCGCCGGTTCGGGACCCGCGCACGGGCCGGGTGCTGGGGGCCGTGGACATCACCGGCGGGGACTGGCTCGCGCACCCGCACTCGCTGGCGTTCGTCCAGGCCGTGGCCCGGGCGGCGGAGGCGCAGCTGGCGCTGCTCGACCCCGTTCCGGCGGCCGCCGCGGACACCCTCACCGCGCTGGGGCGCGACGAGGCGCTGCTGGTCACCGGGGGGAGGACGGTGCGGTTGGGCAGGCGGCACAGCGAGATCATGGCGCTGCTGGCGCACCGCCCGGAAGGGCTGTCGGGCGAAGAGCTGGCGGTCGAGCTGTACGAGGACGAGTCGGTGTCCCCCGTGACCCTGCGCGCCGAACTGTCGCGCCTGCGCGGCCTGCTGGGCGCGCGCGCCCCGCTCTCCCGCCCCTACCGCGCGCCCGCTCCGCTGGAGGCGGACTTCACCGCCGTGTCCCGGCACCTGGCCGGCGGCGCGGTCTGCGCGGCGCTGCGCCGGTACGCCGGACCGCTGCTGCCCGGGTCCACGGCGCCGGGGATCGTGCGGCTGCGCCGGCGGATCGAGGACCAGGCGCGGGCGGCCGTGGTCGCCCGGGGGGACGCCGGGCTGCTGACGGACTGGGTGTGCAGCGCCTGGGGCGCGGACGACCGGGACGCCTGGCGGGCGCTGGCCGCGGCGCTGCCGTCCGCCCGGCGGCCGGCCGCACTGGCCCGGCTGCGCGCCCTGGACCTCGAACTCGGTGCCGGTGCGGATGCCGGCGCCGGCCCGCACCCCGGTCGCCGGCGGGGCGGCGTAGGGGCGGAGCCGGCCGGGCGCGGGCGTGCAACGTATCCGCAACCCGCGCGCTCCTAGCCTCCCCGGAGCGCTGTCCAACGGTGGCCGGCGCCCGGCAGGGGAGGCTCCATGGCCCGTTACGCGGCACCCGGGACCGAGGGGGCGCTGATGTCGTACGCGCCCCGCTACGGGCACTTCATCGGCGGGGAGTACGTCGAACCGGCCCTGGGCCGGTACTTCGCCAACCCCTCCCCCGTCACCGGCGAGACGTTCACCGAGGTCGCCCGCGGCAGCGCCGAGGACGTGGAACGGGCCCTGGACGCGGCCCACGCGGCGGCGCCGGCCTGGGGGCGCACCTCGGTGGCGGAGCGCTCGACGGTCCTGCTGCGCATCGCGGACGTGATGGAGCGGAACCTGGAGGCCCTCGCCGTCGCCGAGACCTGGGAGAACGGCAAGCCGGTGCGCGAGACCCTGGCGGCGGACCTGCCGCTGGCCATCGACCAGTTCCGCTACTTCGCGGGGGCCCTGCGCGCGCAGGAGGGCGCGCTCAGCCAGCTCGACGAGGACACGGTGGCCTACCACTTCCACGAACCGCTGGGCGTGGTGGGCCAGATCATCCCGTGGAACTTCCCGATCCTGATGGCGGTGTGGAAGCTGGCCCCGGCGCTCGCGGCCGGCAACACGGTGGTCCTCAAACCGGCCGAGCAGACCCCCGCCTCGGTGCACTTCTGGCTGAGCCTGGTCGCGGACCTGCTGCCGCCGGGCGTGGTGAACGTCGTCAACGGCTTCGGCGAGGAGGCGGGCAAGCCGCTCGCGTCCAGCCCGCGCGTCGCCAAGATCGCGTTCACCGGGGAGACCTCCACCGGCCGGCTGATCATGCAGTACGCGGCGGAGCACCTGAAGCCGGTCACCCTGGAGCTGGGCGGCAAGAGCCCCAACCTGTTCTTCGACGACATCTGGTCCGCCGACGACGAACTGCGCGACAAGGCCCTGGAGGGCTTCACCATGTTCGCCCTCAACCAGGGCGAGGTGTGCACGAGCCCCTCGCGCGCGCTGATCGAACGCGGCCGGTACGGGGACTTCCTCGACGCGGCGGTGGCGCGGACCGAACTGATCGTGCCGGGGCACCCGCTGGACACGGACACGATGATCGGGGCGCAGGCGTCCGAGGAGCAGCTGCGGAAGATCCTGTCCTACGTGGAGATCGGCCGGCAGGAGGGTGCGAAGGTCCTCACGGGCGGCGGCCGCGTGGAGCACGGCGGGGAGCTGGCGGGCGGGTTCTACGTCCAGCCGACGGTCTTCGAGGGCGACAACCGCATGCGGGTCTTCCAGGAGGAGATCTTCGGCCCGGTGGTGTCGGTGGCCTCGTTCGAGGACTTCGACGACGCGGTGCGGATCGCCAACGACACGGCGTACGGGCTGGGAGCGGGCGTCTGGACCCGCGACATCAACACCGCGTACCGCGCGGGCCGCGCGATCCAGGCGGGTCGCGTCTGGACGAACTGCTACCACGCGTACCCGGCCCACGCGGCCTTCGGCGGCTACAAGCAGTCGGGCATCGGGCGGGAGACGCACAAGATGATGCTGGAGCACTACCAGCAGACGAAGAACCTCCTCGTCTCGTACTCGCCGAAGAAGCTCGGCTTCTTCTAGGGGCAGGAAAACGGTGCCCGCCCCGGGACGCTCCCCGGGTCGGGCACCACTGGCGCGCTGCCGCTACGTCGGCGACGGCTCGACCGGCTCGATGATCGGCGCGCCGTCCACGTCGGTCATGAAGTCGCGGTGGACCGGCTTCCCGTCCTTCGGCGCGGGCAGGTTCGGGCACGCGATGCCGTCGCCGTCCGGGTCGAGACCGTTCGGGTCGAGCGGGTCCGCCCGCAGCACCGTCTGCGCGTCGGCCTGGGCCTTGAACGCACCGCAGTCGACCACGTGTCCCTGGTGCACGTACGGAGCGACGTCGAACGCGCGCACCGGGGGTTCGTTGCCCGCGCACGCGGTCAGTGTGATCGCCGCGATCACGCCGAGCGCCGCGACGGAGCGTCGACGGCCTGGCCGCGGCCGGTGGTCCCGGCCCTCGTGGAGGGTGCGTGACTGGTCCGTCATGGTCTAGGCCGTTCCCGTCCGGAACACCACGAGCCGTGAGTTCAGCGCGTCGACCGCGTACATCTTCGCCGTCGTGTTGTTCACGGCCAGCGAGACGAAGTGGCGAGGCGTTCCGATCGCGGGCCGCCTCAGCAGCGTGGTGCCGTCGGTGGCCCCGATGCCGCCGGGCGCGAGCGGCTTGCCGTCCCCGCCGACGCTGTAGTACTGCGCGACGAACAGCCTGTTGTAGTTCTTCAGCACGGCGGCCTTGTGCGCCGCGTTCCCGCCGGAGTTCGACATGCCGCAGACCGACGTCTCCCCCGTGACCGTCGTCCCGACGAGTCGGCTGATCCGGCCCGAGGTATTGCATCCCGATGCGGTTCCGCCGGTGGAGTAGACGTAGACCGATCCGGACGTGGCGTTGTAGCCCGCGGAAAGGGGGCTGAAGAGCGTGCCCGCCGGGTCGTCGATCTGCGTTGACGTTCCGTCGTCGGGGTTGATGGCGAGCACCGTCCCGACAGGCCTCGCCGCGTCCTGCGTGCACCTTCTGGCCAGCAGGTAGACGCGGTTGCGGTTCGGATCGACGGCGACCGTGCCGCGAGCGGAGTTGGAGGCGAGGCTCCCGAGGTTCTTGCCGCAGCTGGACGCGGCCGGGAAGTCCGCCACGATCCTGGCCGCGTGGGTCTGCGACGAGATGGCGAAGAGGCCGGCCTTGGGGCTCGCACCGCCGCCGGTACCCTGCTTCGCGAAGTACACCGCGTGGCGCGCGGGGTCGAAGGAGAAGTCCATGCCGTTGCCCGCGGCCACGGGTCCTCCGGCGGGCAGGGGGATCTTCGTCGCCGACGAGGTGCCGGCCGCGATGTAGGCGATCTCTCCGGCGGCCGCACCACCACCGCCGATGTAGACCTCGCCGTCGTTCTCGGGAGAGACGGCCAGGCCGGAGACGGCCGTCTCGTATCCGCTGACACGGGTGACTTGATTGCCGTCGACCGTGTCGATGATCGCGACGCCGTTCGCACCTCCGACGTAGACCTGCCCCGTGCGGGGGTTGACCGCGATCCGGGTCGGGTCCGACACGGCGCCGCCGACGTTGATCGGCGAGCCGATCGGCTTGTCGGTCGTGCCGTCGATCGCCGTCACGGTCTTCTCCGCGGTGGACACGACGTACACGCGGTCGGCCTTCTCGTCGACCGCGAGGTCGGTGGCGTTGGCGCCCACCGGGATCGGGTCCGCCGCGCTCTCCGTCGGTGTGGAGGTGTCGTACAGCGTGAACGACGACTTCTCGCCCCGACCGCACTTGTTCTCCTCGCCGACCTCCACCATGTTGTAGACCGGCTCTCCGGCCAGCAGCCCGTCGGCCTTCAGGTCATCGACCGTCCCGTAGCGTCCGTGCTTCGCGCAGTAGGACTCTTCCGCTGTGCGCAGGGTGGCCGCGTCCGCGGCGACCGCGCTCTTGTGGCCCTTGTCGCCGATGCCCCTGACGGAGAACACCACGATGGCGGAGAGGACGCCCAGGATCACGATGACCACGAGCAACTCGATGAGGGTGAAGCCGTCCTGGCGTCTGGCGCGCGAGGAGAACATGCGGTGGTCCGGTGTCATGGCAGTCGGGGCTTCCTTCGGTCGATGGGGCGCGTTCAGCCCGGGCGCACGCGCGGGCCCTTGCCGCGTCACGGTGCCCGTCGCACGGGCTTGACGTCCTTGGGTCCCGGCAGGTTCGGGCACGCGACGCCCTTGCGGGCGCCGTCGAGGTGGTTCGGGTCGGCCGGGTCGAAGCGCAGGACCGCCTGCGCGTCCGCTTGGCTGGCGAAGTCCGGGCAGTCGTAGGCGTCACCGCCGTGGCGCAGGAAGTAGCGGGCGTCGAAGGACCGGTCCGGCTGCGGGCAGAGCGCGCTGCGGGTGTCGCCGGGACCGCACTGGGCGGTGTGCGGGACCGGTGTGGTGTCGCGCGGTGCCGGCAGGCCGCGGCACGCGACGCCGCCTCCGTCGTCGAGGTGGTTCGGATCGCCCGGGTCGGCCCGCAGGACCGCCTGGGCGTCCGCCTGACGGGCGAAGTAGGTGCACCCGAAGGCGGCCCCGTGGCTGGCGTATTCCTTCGCGTCGAACACCTTGCCGTTCGGGCAGAGCGCGGTGCGCGCGGTGCCCGGCGTACACCACTCCCGTTCGGGTCTCTTGGCTTGGGCGGCCGAATCCGACCCACCGCGCACGAAGACGACGACGCCCAGGGCCACCGCGACCACCGCGAGGACCAGCACACCCCGCCTGATCGCGCGCGAGCCCGACAGTCTGCCCAACAGTGCCATACCACGCCTCTGTTCATCGTGCCGTCAGCCCGTCCCGTCCATGCCTGAGCGGACCGACGGCATGCGCCGCCGGCCCGCTTGCAGGCTGGATACGTGCATTACATCCACACCGAGCATGGTTGTCAATCATTGACTACTAGGTGGCATGTGCGGCACCGTCATGCCGGGAAACCTCGCAGATGCCCAGGAAGTCTGGGCATCTACCTGATTCCACCGGCAGGTGCCCATGGGGCAACCGCCGCCCACCAGGTCGACCAGGAGTAGCAGATGCAACGACAGTCCAAGCGCACGTGGAACGCCCCGAACTCCGGCCCCACCGCGATGCGCCGGGTACGGAAGGCGTTCGCGGCGGGTGCCCTCGCCGCGGCGCTGATCGCCGTCACGGCACCGGCGGCGTTCGCCACGACGGACACGCAGGTCGGTATAGCGAACAACATGTATCCGGCCGTCAAGGACATGAAGGGCAGAATCGCGTCGCTGCAGTCGCTCACGCCGTTCACGGCGAACGCCGCCTCGCAGGTCGGCGGGTTCTGGAACAAGCCGGTGATCGACACGTCGACGATGCGGGGCATCACGTCGGGAAGCCTGCGCCAGCAGCTGAAGAGCGCCGGCCCCTACACCACGTGCAATCCCTCCTCGTCGAACAACTGCACCGACGGGCCGTTGCACATCGACGCGTTCCTGTCGGCGGACGAGGCCAACGTCGACGCGGTCATCCCGACCTCGGACGGCGGGACCTGCACGGCGAGCGGAACCGTCGAGTGCAACGGCGACATCAACAGCAAGCACCTCGTGGCGGTCGGACGCCTGGCGATCTACAGCTGTAGCGGCAGCTGGGCGGGCTCGACCAAGGGCGACGACCCGTCCAACGCCGGCAGTCCGCCGCTCGCGTTCGGTGCGGACGCCAACGGCAGCGGCAACGGCAAGGCGCAGTCGCCCCGGTGCGACGCCTCGGCGGTCTCCGGCGGCGCGCCCACGACGATCCCGGCGGTGGTGACCTGGCTCGCGACGAGCGGTCACCGGATCGCGGTCGCAGACCCGGCTTCCGCTCCGTTCGGTGCGGCGTCCAAGCAGGCGCTGACCCAGAACGGGTTCTCCTGGGTCGACAGCGGGGCGGGTCAGAACGTGTTCCGGGGCAGCGCGTGCGACAGCGCGGGCACGGCGTGCAAGGTGCGCCTGGAATCGGGCATCAGCCAGGTGCGCGGCGCGGTGACGGCGAACGCCGGCGGCAACACCCAGCTGGGTCTCGTCGCGAAGTCGAACGTCGTGAACGTGAGCTGGACGTCGAGTTCGCTGAACGGCACCACGGGCAACGACCCCAACACGTGGACCGAGGTCAATCCGAGCGCGTACTCGGGCTACGGGGACATCGAGCAGTTCGGCGTCGCCCTGAAGGGCGGCAACGCCGGCGCGGCGACTGCCTGGACCGACCTGTTCAACAACGACTGGGACGGGGACAGCACCATCCAGGCGACCCTCGCCGCCTACGGCTACTAGGCGATCCCGAGGACCGGCAACGGCCGTCGGCGGGCACGCACCCCGCCCGCCGGCGGCCCCGGCCCGCAGGTCCTCGTCGCCGGCCCCACACCCCCTTGCCGCCGGGACCGCCGACAAGCGCGTCCGCGGCAGGCCGGGTGCCGCGCATCGCCTGCGCCGCAGACGTCGTCACTCGGTGACTACCGCAGTCCGTCCACGTCCTGTCGTAGCGCGTCACCCACTCTCGTGCATCAGGCCCTGAGGAGGGGCCTCCCCCATGAACAGATCATCACGTCGGCACCTCACGCCGGACGGCGGCTCGGCCGCGGTCACGCGCGGTCGGCCACGCCGCATTCCGACGCTCGTCCTCGCGGTGGCGACCGTCGTCATGGTCGCCAGCCCGGTATCGGCGACCGCCGTCAACACGACCGGTCTCGGGACCGCGGTCAACCTCGACGACACCGGCCGCGGCAGCGCCGCCGTCGCGATCGGCGATCTCGACAACGACGGGAAGCCGGACCTCGTGACGGCGATCCGCGCCGAGGGCCTGGGCGTGTTCCTCGGCTCCGGTGGCGGCGGCTTCGGCACCGTGACGACGTACGCGGCCCCGCAGACCGCGTCGAGCCCGTTCATCGGCTCGGCGGTGATCCAGGACGTCAACGGCGACGGCCACCAGGACGTCGTCAGCCAGGACGCGCGCGGCAACGTCGCCCTAGTCTGGCTCGGTGACGGCTCGGGCGCGCTCGGCGCCGGCGCGGCGGTGGAACTCAACCCGACGCCGGGGTGCGACACCACGAGCGACAACCCGTGTCTCGTGCGCTTCCCGACCGGCGTAGCCGTGGGCGACTTCGACGAGGACGGCAAGCCGGATCTCGCGACGTCCAACGCGAACACGAACAACGTCGCGGTCGTGCTCGGCAACGGGAACGGCACGTTCGGCGCGGCGACACGGTTCGGACTGGGCGGCGGCGTCGGCCCGCAGGGCATCGCGGCCGCCGACCTGGGCGGCGACGGCCATCTGGATCTCGTCACCTCGAACTCGTCGACCGGCACGCTCTCCGTGCTGCCGGGCGACGGACACGGCGGCTTCGGCACCGCGTCGAGCGTCCCGGCCGGTGTGGCACTTCCGACCAAGCTCAAGCTCGCCGACGTGAACGGGGACGGCAAGCCGGACGCCGTCGTCGTGGCCCCCGGCACGCCGGGGCGCGTCGCGGTCCTGCTCGGTGACGGCACGGGCGGGTTCGCCGCCGCGAGCGTCCGGTCGGCGGGGGCGAACCTCAGCTCCGCCTCGGTGGCCGACCTGAACGGCGACGGACACGTCGACCTGGTCGTCTCCAGCGCCGGATCGCACGAGGTCGTCGTACTCGAGGGCGACGGCACGGGCGCCTTCGGCACCCCGCTCGTCTTCGGACTGGGCGGCGGTCGCTCCCCGCAGGCCACCGCGGTGGCCGACATCGACGGCGACGGGCGTCCCGATGTCGCCACGGCCAACAGCAACAGCTCGGCGACGTACGTCAACGACGCGTCGGTGCTGCTCAACACGACGAACCGGACTCCGACGACCGCGAACGAGTCGTACGGCCACGTCGGGGCGGACACCCCGCTCGCCGTCGGCGCTCCTGGCGTCCTCGGCAACGACACGGACCCCGACGGCAGCGCGCTGACGGCGTCGCTGGTGACCGGGCCGGCGCACGGCACCCTCACGCTCAACCCGAACGGCTCGTTCGACTACCAGCCCGCCGGCGCCTACGTCGGAAGCGACAGCTTCACGTACAAGGCGACGGACGGCACCGCCGAGTCGAACGTCGCGACCGTGACGATCAACGTCGCGGCCGGCTGCAAGGGTCTCGCCGCCACGATCACCGGCAACGGGATCGTCAACGGCACCGGCGGCGCCGACGTGATCGTGACCGGCAACGGGAACGACAGTGTCAGCGGCAACGGCGGCAACGACACGATCTGCGCGTTCGGTGGCAACGACGCCGTGTCGGCCGGCAGCGGCAACGACTACGTCGACGGCGGTGACGGGAGCGACGCCATCAGCGGCGGTGACGGCACCGACATCGTCCGTGGCGGGGCCGGCAACGACGCGCTCTCCGGTGGCAACGGCAACGACACCGTGGTCGGTGGCGCCGACAGCGACAGCCTCTCCGGTGGTAGCGGCGCGGACGTCTGCGCCGGCGACGCCAACGGCGGTCCGACGCTCCCGGGCACGGACTCGATCGCGGCCGGCGGCTCCTGCGAGACCGTCGTCGAGGTGCCCTAGCCGACGAGCCGCTTCCGGCGACCGGCCATGAGGCGCTGACGCGCCTCGCGGGCCCGGTGATCGTGATGACGCGATCGCCGGGCCCGTCGTGTTGGCCCGGGCTCACGGTCGAGCACGGTCCACGGCCACCGGGTCGGCTGCCGGACGGGTGGGTGACGGCTCGTACGCCGCCGTCGGGGTGTCATCCGCGGTGGCCGCGGCCCGCCGGTGGCTGCCGGATCGAGTCGCCCGCACGCGCGGGGCGGTGACGTGGATGCCGGGGGGAGGACGATAGGCGCGTGACGTCAGCCGGTCGTGACCGCCGGCCGCGCCGAGTCGACGTCGACCGCGTCGAGGAACCGGCGCGCGGCGCGGACGTGTTCCAGCCGCCAGGCGTAGATCGCGCGGGCCAGGTGGTCGCCGGCGTGCTCCTTGGCGCGCAGCGACTCCTCGATCCCGTCGATGACGACCCGTTGGCGCTCGACCAGGCGGGCCGGGCTGGCGTCGCGACGCTGGAGCAGCAGGAGCTTGCAGGTGAGCTCGGCACGGACGTCGAACAGGTGGACCACGGGTTCACTGAGCCACCGGCTCACCGTCGTCTTCGCCGAGCGGGTGGTGGCGTAGATCATGCGCTGCGGTCCGCGGTCGCTTTCCTCGGCGCCGACCGCCGTGATCAGTCCGCGCTCGACCAGCCGCGTGATCGACCGGTAGACCATGGGTCGCGAGATGTACCAGAACTGACCGATTTCCGCGCCTTCAGCGGTGAGGGCTGCGATGGCGAAGCCGTGACTGGGTCGTTCAGCCATGAGCGCGAGCACAATCCACTCCGCCAGCGGCAGATCAGGTCGGTCGGGTTTCACCATGGCAACCAGGTTACCAATCGGTCGGGCGCGCGGTTGTACGAAGGACCAGTCTTCGGTGCGCATGCGGCGCGTGACGCTGTAGGTATGCCCAGAAGCAACGTCGCGCGGCCGTCGGCAGCCGAAAGCCGGCCCGCGGCTGACGTCCGGCCCGGCGGTCAGGGGCGGTCGCGGACCGTGGTGGGGGGTGCCCCCGTCGCGTACGGATCGCTCAGGCTCTCGTACCAGTGGACGACCGGAGCGCCGACGAGGAGGGCGGCGACGGCGCCGGCGGCGAGGAACACGCCGAAGGGGAGGCGGGTGTGGCGGGTGGCCCGCCCCGCCGCCATGAGCGCGATGCCCACCAGCAGCCCGGCGAAGCTGCCGGCCACCAGCGCGAAGACGAGATGCCACGGACCGAGCCAGCCCAGCCCGGTGCCGAGCAGGCCGGCCAGGCGCACGTCGCCGAATCCGAGCCAGGCCGGCCGCACCCGGTGCAGGGCGAAGAAGACGGCGAACCCGCCCGCTCCGCACGCCGCGGTCACGCCGAGCCGGTACCACTGGCCGGTGGCCGCGGCGGCGGCGAGCAGACACGCGGCGGTGAGCCCGAGGGTCGGGTAGATCAGCCGCCTCGGGAGCAGGAGGTGTTCGGCGTCGCAGGCGGCCAGCGCCACCAGCCCCGCGGTGAAGACGAGTGCGGCCGGCAGCATCTCGGACCGGCCGAAGCGCAGTGCCTCGGAGGCGAAGAGGAGCGCGGTGAGCGCTTCGACGAGCGGGTAGCGCGCGGGGATCGGAACCCGGCAGGCGCGGCAGCGGCGGCCCAGCAGGAGCCAGGACACGACGGGGATGTTGTCCCGGGCCGCGATCGCCGTGGCGCATCGCGGGCAGGCGGAGCCGGGTCGCACGACCGAGCGGCCGGCCGGCACCCGGGAGACGGCGACGTTGAGGAAGGAGCCCACCGCGAGCCCCAACAGGCCGACAATTACGACGAATATGGATGACATGGACGCAATGCTGCCGTAGCGTGCGCGCCGTGCGCCAGCGCCGGGTGGCGCGTACGGCGCCACCCGGCCGTCTCGACCGCCGGCCTGCGACGACCGGCGACGGCTCCCGCGTCAGGGGCAGGGGTTGGGCGGCTCG
Source organism: Streptomyces subrutilus (assembly GCF_008704535.1). Lineage (NCBI taxonomy): Bacteria > Bacillati > Actinomycetota > Actinomycetes > Kitasatosporales > Streptomycetaceae > Streptomyces > Streptomyces subrutilus. The sequence continues at coordinate 6,476,591 of NZ_CP023701.1, read as the reverse complement.
CCGTCGACATTGGGGATCCGCGTCACGGTGTACTTGGTGGGGCTCGTGTCGAGAACCTGGTACCAGTTGGAAACGGCGGACAGGAACCCCGCATTCTTCAGGTCGTCCACCGTGCCGTACGTGTTGCGGCCGTCAGTGGCGAAGTACGCCTCCTCCGCGGTCTCGATCGTGGACTTGTCGGTCTTGCACGCCGCGCCCTGGCCCTTGTCGTTGATGCCGCGGACGGAGAAGACGACGATGGCGGACAGGACGCCGAGGATCACGATGACCACGAGAAGCTCGATGAGCGTGAAGCCGGCCTCCGCCGTCTCGCTCGGCGCACGCATGCGCCGGCGCAACTTTCCTTGCAGGTTTGTGAACATCTTTCTCCATCTACGGCGACCGGCCCACACACGACCGAGCGTTAGTAACAGCTTGATTAATCAGCCGTAGACTACTGAGCCGAAAGTGCACTTACAAGGGGCGATGCCCCGAAGGCGGCGCAGATGCGAGCCTGATGGCGTGCTGTAGTGTGCAGCTGACTAATCAGCGGCTGACAGTACTGCGGATCCACCCGAGGCGAACGGTCGGCCGTTGCTCTGGATGCGCGAAAGGGGTGGGTTCCTTGGCGAATGGCCGTTTTCTCCGGCGCCGCGCGGCGGCGACCGGTCCTGCGGGCGAGGACGGCACCCTGCCCGCTGGAGTCCGCGGCCCCGCGCCGTCTCCGGTCCCGGCCGACGAACCGGTCGGGGACGCGACGTCCGGCGCGGAGCAGTCCTCCCCCGCGGGACGGAAGCGGCAGCGCATGGGGGAACTGCTGGTGCAGCGCGGGCTGCTCACCCCTGCGCAGGTGGACGAGGCGCTCCTGCAGCAGTCGGCGTCGGGCAAGCGGCTCGGCGCCCTGCTGGTCGAAATCGGCATGGTCGACGAGCGGTCACTGATCGAGGTGCTGTCGGTCCAACTCGGCGTCCCGGTCGTCGACCTGCGCCAGAGCGAACCCGATCCCGAGGCGGCCGCCCGGGTGCCCGAGGCGCTGGCCCGTTCGCTGGGCGTCGTCGGCGTGCGGCGGGCCGAGGGCACGCTGGTGGTCGCGGCGGGCGACCCGGCCGACCCGCGCGTGCTCGACGAGGTCGGCCGTGCCGTCGCGCCGGACCGGGTGCAGTTGGCGATCGCGGCTCCCTCGGACATCCGGCGCTCGATCGACAGCACCTACCGGGCGCTGTCCGGCGTCGGCAGCCTGGTCGAGGCCTTCGAGGCGACCGAGACCGGCCGCAACGCCGGCTCCGGGGCCCGGGTGGTGAGCGAGGACGCGCCGGTCGTGCACCTGGTCAACCTCATGCTGACCCAGGGCCTGCGCGACCGGGCCTCGGACATCCACGTCGAACCGCACGCCGACCGGGTCCGGGTCCGGTACCGCATCGACGGTGCGCTGCACGACGTGCTCAGCCTGCCGGAGAGCATGGGTCCGTCGCTGGTCAGCAGGATCAAGATCATGGCCAACATGAACATCGTCGACCGGCGGCGCCCGCAGGACGGGCAGATCGCCACCGAGATCGACGGCAGGCCGGTCGACATCCGGGTCGCGACCACCCCCACCATCTGGGGCGAGAAGGCGGTGCTGCGACTGCTCGACAGCAACCGCACCCTGTTCCGGCTGGGCGAGCTCGGCATGCCCCCCGCGACCTACGAACGGTTCGCGTCCCTGCTGCGCTCCCCGTACGGCATGGTCGCCTGCGCCGGACCGACCGGCAGCGGCAAGACGACCACCCTGTACGCCACGCTGGGCGAGCTGAACCAGAGCGAGCGCAACATCACCACCATCGAAGACCCGGTGGAGTACGTGTTCCCGTCGGTCAACCAGATCCAGATCAACGACCAGGCGGGCATCTCGTTCGCGACCGGGCTGCGCTCGATCCTCCGGCAGGACCCCGACGTGATCCTGGTGGGCGAGATCCGAGACGCCGAGACGGCGCGGATCGCGGTCGAATCCGCCCTCACCGGCCACTTCGTCCTGTCGTCCATCCACGCCGGCGACGCCTGCTCCGCCCTGCACCGGTTCGCCGACATGGGCATCGAGCCGTTCCTGATCACCTCCACGGTCTCCGGGGTGGTCAGCCAGCGACTGGTGCGGCGGATCTGCGATCAGTGCCGCGAGCCCTACCGGCCGGGCGTGGACGAACTGGCCTTCTTCGCCAAGGCCGGCGGTTCGACCGACGCCGGTTTCTGGCAGGGCCGGGGCTGCAACTTCTGCTCCCGGACCGGCTACCAGGAGCGGATCGGCGTCTTCGAACTGCTCGTGATGAGCGACGCGGTCAAGCGGCTGCTCGTCGAGAAGGCGCCGATCGACAGCCTGCGCAAGGCCGCGCGCGAGGAGCACATGGACAGCCTCCTGGACGGAGGCGTCCGGCTGGTCGAGGAGGGCACCACGACCATCGCCGAGATCATGTCCAGCGTGTACGTGGTCTAGACGGCCCGGCGCCCCGCGCGCCGGACGCCGCACCCGGACACCGACGAAGCGAACCCCCGACACCGGAAGCCAGGAGGGCATCGGCACATGGCCACCTTCAAGTACGTCGCGCTCGGCCCGGACGGGAAGCGGGCCGCCGGCGTGCTCAAGGGCTCCAGTGTCGACGGCGTGACCGACAGCCTGACCCGGCAGGGCTACGACGTGCAGTCGGTCAGGGCGGCGGGCCGCAACCTGCTGCAGCTCGAACTCACCGCGAAGAAGGTCGACCCGGTCGAGCTGAGCAACTTCTCGCGCCAGATGGCCGCCTTCATCAAGGCCGGAGTGCCCATCCTGGACGCCCTGGAGATCATCCGCGCCGAGACCAGGGACAAGAAGCTGGGCCAGGTGCTCGTCGACGTCATGGACTCGCTGCGGTTCGGCGAGAGCTTCGCCGGCGCGATGGCCGTCCACACCGCGGCGCTCCCGCCGTTCTACATCTCCGTCCTGCGCTCGGCAGAGGCGACCGGTGAGCTCGACGTGGTGATGGCCCAGTTGGGCCGCTACATCGAGCGCGACGTCGAGGGCCGGCGCAGCATCCGCTCCGCCCTGACCTATCCGAGCCTGGTGATGGGTCTGGCCGTCGCCGTCGTCCTCGTCCTCGTCGTCTTCGTGCTGCCGCGCTTCAAGGTGTTCTTCGCGTCCTTCAACGCGGAACTGCCCCTGCCGACGCGGATGCTGCTGGGCTTCACCGACTTCGTCACGGCCTGGTACCCGGTCATCCTCGGCGTCCTCGTCGTGCTCGTCGCGGCACTGGTCGCCGGTTTGCGGACCGAGCGGGGACGGCTGCTGCGCGACCGCTTCCTGCTGGCGACGCCGGTGGTCGGCGACGTGGTCCGCTTCATGGTCATCGAACGGTTCTGCCGCATCCTGACCTCGATGATCAAGGCCGGCGTGCCCATTCCGGAGGCGCTCGGCCTGGCCAGCGCGGGCGCCAACAACCTGGTGTACGAACGGTCCATCGGGACGGCCCGGATCGAGATGCTGGAAGGCGGCGGCATCTCCCGGCCGATCGCCCGCACCAAGCTCTTCCCCGGGGCGGTCACCCAGATGATGCGTGTGGGGGAGGAGACCGGCACCCTCGACGACCAGCTCGAAAACGTCTCGGAGTTCTACGAGAAGGAACTGCAGCACAAACTCAAGCGGCTGACCAGCCTGTTCGAGCCGACTGTGGTGATCCTGGTCGGTGTCGTCGTGGGGTTCGTGGCCGTCGCCCTCCTTTCGGCGATCTACGGCGTCTACAGCCAGGTCGAGGTCCAATGACCGGCCCGGCACGCCGCCCGCGGCGCCGCCGCGGCGAGGAGGGCGAGACGCTGATCGAGGTTCTCGTCGCCGTGGTGCTCATGGGGGTCGCCTTCGTGGCCATCCTCGGAGGCATGGGCACCGCCGTCATCAGCTCGGTCACGCAGCAGAAGCTGACCGGCGCCGACTCGATCGTCCGCAACGCCGCCGAGAAGGTCGTCGGCGACCCGTACGTGCCCTGCGCCGGTGGGTACGAGACTCCGGCGCCGCCGGCCGGATACACCGTGAGCGTCACGATCGCGTACTGGGACGGGGTGGGTGCGTTCGGCCCGTCCTGCCCGGCGGCCGATACCGGAGTGCAGAAGGTGACCCTCACGGTGCACGCGACCGGCCCACGCCCCGTCAGGGACGTGACGCTCGAAGTGGTCAAGCGGGAGGCGATGCTGTCATGACGACGCAACGGCCGGACGGCCGAGCGGAGTCGGGGTTCACCCTGACCGAGTTGATGGTCACGATCGTCGTCATGGGCATCATCGGGGCACTGCTGCCCACGGCGATCATCCTCGGACTGCGGTTCACCGCGGGCACCGGGAAGCGGGTGGCCGCCACCGGCGCGGTGGGGACGCTGGGCCGCTACTTCTACGGCGACGTGCACAGCGCGGACACCGTCACGACCGAGCCGGCGTGCGGCGTCGCCGACGTGATCGTCCACCTGAGCCGGCCCGGCACCGACGTGGTCTACACCTACGACCGGCCGACCGGCGCCCTCAGCCGGGTGAAGTGCACCGACACGGGCGTCGTCACCACGACGCTGGGCCGGTTCGGCAACGCCCCGTCGACCCGTCCGGTGGTTCTGAGCTGCGGTGCCGAGACCTCGTGCACCTCGCCCATGGAGGTAACGCTGACCGTGCAGAGCGAACCCGGCGCGCCCCGGACGGACCTCACGGCCGTCCGGCGATCGAGCGCGTCATGACCGGCCGTCCCGTTCCGCGCCGCCCGCGCCACGACGAGCAGGGCGCGTCACTGATCCTCGCGCTGGCCTTCATCACCGTCTTCAGCGTGATCACCGTGTCGGTCCTGGCCTTCGCCGGCACGGGGCTGAAGGCCGCGAGCGCGTACGTCGCCCAAGGAAAGCGGAACTACGGCGCGGACGGTGCCACACAGCTCGCGATCAAGAACTTCTCGCAGGGCAACCCGTGCGCCGACTACACCGCCCCGCCCATCAACGGCCAGCGGATGATCGTCCACTGCGACCCTCTCAACGCCTCCGCCGCGGCCACGCGCGCGACCCAACCGCAGGACGCGCTGCGCAGCCTGGGCCGGGGGGCGCAGGACGGGATCAACGTGACCGCGCCCGGCCTGCGCGTGCAGGGCAGCGTCTTCTCCCACGCGAACATCACCTCCGGCGCCGGCGCCTCGATGGCGGTCTCGGGCGACGTGTCCGCCGTCGGCGACTGCTCCGGTGCCGTGTCGCAGACCCCGTTGCCCCCGACCGCGCAGCCGTACGCGCACGGCTGCGCCAACGACACCCCGCCGGCTCCCGCCGACGAGGTCGCGGGCGCGGACCCGGACTACACCCCGCCCGCCACGGCCGTCCCGGTCCGGCAGACGGTGCCCGCGTGCCCCGGTCCCGGTTCCTGGCTGGTGCGGTTGCAGCCCGGCTACTACGACGACGCCCGAGCCCTCACCCGCCTCACCGGCGGCGCTTGCCCCGACGTCGTCGTTTGGCTGCAACCGGGCCTGTACTACCTCGACTTCACCTTCACCGGCGGCGCCGCGGCCTGGACGGTCGACGACCCCACCGTCAGCGTGGTCGGCGGCACGCGGGCGGGCTGGGATCCCGGGGCCCCCACCCGCCCGACCGTCCCCGTCCCGGGCGGCTGCGACACGACGCGGCGCGAAGGCGTCGAGGTGATGATGGGCGGCGGCAGCCGGCTGCAGGTCGACCGCGGACACGTGGAACTGTGCGCCCCGGTGACCCCGGGCGCCCAGCAGGTCGCGGTGTACGGGGTCCAACCGCCGAAGCCGTCCCACGCGCTGAAGCCGACAGCGGTGGCCGCCAACACCGGCTTCGCCGACCCCGGCCACGCCCTGACCGGTGGCGAACGGCCGACGCTGCCCGGGTGTGCACAGCCCACGGGCACCGCGAGCTGTACGGCCGACGCCGTCCTCGACCCGGCGAAGCGCCGGTCGGCCTCGATGCAGTTCGCCGGCTTCACCCCGCGCGTGCCGCCCGGCTCGGTCATCAGCGGCGCGACGCTGCGCGTCAGGCACGAGGACGCCGGCGATCTGACCGCCCCGGGCGCGGTGAAGGTCACCACCGCCGTCGGCGGGGACACCTGCCGCACCGACGACCTGCCCCGGAACACGGCGCTCGCCACGGATCCCCCGATCGACCTGCTGGGCGCGTGCGGGCTCACCGACCCGGGCCGGCTCACGGGCCTGACCGTGACCTACGCCGCGACGCTGGACCCCGACGGCGCCACCGCCACGGAACGCCTGGACGGCATCTGGCTGGAGGTCGCCTACCGCACGCCGACCACGTTCAAGCCGACCGCCGTGACCGCATCGACCGGGTTCACCGCTGCCGGCACCGATCCCCGCAACGCCCTGGAGATCGGCGAACAGCCGGCACCGTCGGTGGCCGGCGCCGCTCTGACCGCGGCGGCGCCGTCCGCGTCGATCACCCTGGCCGGGTTCGGCCGGCCGCCCCTGCCGCCGGGGTCGACGATCCGCTCCGCCGTGCTGCGGGTGGCCCATCAGGAGACCGGCGACGCGGCGGCGCCCGGAATCGACGTCACCCCCGCGGGCGGCGGCGGCCGTTGTACCGGCCTGCCGCTCACCGCGCGGGCCGGGCCGGGCGACGACCGCGTCGACCTGAAGGCGTGCGGCATCACCGACGCCGCCCAGCTGACCGGACTGACCGCGACCTACACCGCGGGACTGGACGCGGGCGGCGCCGCGGGCACCCATTCCCTGGACGGCATGGCGCTCGACATCGTCTACGACCCGCCGCCGCCCCGGCCGGCGACGCGCGCGGAGTCGACGGCGTTCGTCCCCGCGGCCGATGCCCAGGCGATCGACGGCGCCCGCACCGCCCGTGCCGCGCTCTCGGCCGCCGCGCCGACCGCCACCATCGACCTGGGCGGTTACGACACCCCTGCGGTGGCACCCGGCTCGGTCCTGGACGGGGCCCTGCTGCACATCGCCCACCGCGACGATCCCGGGGCGGCCGGAGGACCGCCGCCGACGGCCGCGGTCACCCTGACCGGGCCCGGCCTCCCCCGCTCCTGCACCGCCTCGCAGAAGCTCGCCGTGCACCAGGGCGCCCTGGCCACCGACACCCTGGACCTGGTCGCCGCCTGCGGACTGACCGACCCCTCCCAACTGGTCGGCCTGGCCGTGACCTACACCGCCGCCCTCGGCGCCGGCAGCGCCGCCGCCACCGCCCAGCTCGACGGGGTCACCCTGGACCTGGCCCACCGGCCCCCGGTCTCGGTACGGCCCACCCGCGCGATCAGCACCGCGACGCCCACCGCCGCGGCGTTCCCCGACCCGAGGCACGCGCAGGCGATCGACACCACCACCTCGACCGCGACGCTGGCCACGGCCACCCCGTCGGCGTCGATCCGGCTCGGCGCGTTCGCGATGCCGCCCCTGCCGGCGGGCTCGGTGATCGACAAGGTGGTCCTGCGCGTTGCCCACCAGGACGACGACACCACCGCGGCGCCGCCCTCGCCGACGGCGCCGCCCACGGTCGCGCTGACCGTCTCCGGCACCGGTACCGCCTGCGACGCGACCCACGCCCTGACCGCCCGTGAAGGCGCCCTCGGTCTCGACGTGGTCGACCTCGGCGCCTGCGGGGTCACGCAGGGCGCCCAGGTGTCCGAGCTCGCCGTCGACTACACGGCGAGGCTGGGCGCGGGCCGTACCGACGCCGTCGACCGGCTCGACGGCGTCGAGCTGGACATCGTGTTCCGAGCGCCGTCCATCAGGGCCCTGTCCGGCTGCCTCACCGAGGGCGGCCGGTGCGCGGTGCTGACGTCGACCGACGACGCCGACACGGCCACCGAGCGCAGCCGCCTGGTGATCAACGGCACCGTCTACGCGCCGACCGCTGCCGTCGACCTGTCGATGACCGGGGTCGCCTCGCAGGTCGTCACCCGGGGCATCATCGCCCGGACCATCGCCCTCGGCATCAGCCCGGCCCCCGGGTACCTCCGCCCGGTGATCGGTATCCCACCGGAGCCGGTGCTGTTCACGACCTATCCGGCCGTGATCGCGAAACCGGCGTCGGTCGCCGCGATCACCGGGTTCGCGACCCCGCCTCCGGGCGCGCCCGTCGACGTCACGGACGCCGCCGTCCCCGGCGGTGGCCGGGCGTCCCTCACGCTCGGCGGATACGCCCCGCAGTCGCCGGCCGCGACCGGACCGCTCGACCACGTCGTCCTACAGGTGACGCACCACGAGGAGGGCGACGTGGAGTCGGTGAAGGTGTCGGTGGACTTCACCGGCAGCACCTGCACCGGCGCCGGAGGCTCACTGGACGTGCCGGTCCGTCCCGGCTCGCGCGGCCCGGTGTCCGACCGGGTCGACCTGGCGCCGTGCGGCCTGACCACCGCCGCCCAGTTGGCCGGGCTGACGGTGACCTACACCGTCACCGCCGGGAGCGGCGGCGCGACCGAGCACCTCGGCGGCACCCGGATCGACCTGCTGTCCGGCCCGCTCGTCCGGGCCGCCGTGTCCTTCGACGGCCACACCGGCACCGTCAAGCAGTGGACGGTCCTGCCATGAGCACACACGCCACCTTGGAGGCCACCATGTCCGGGCCGAGTTCCGCCATCATCGAGCACCTGCTCGGCGAGCTGTGGGAGCGGGGCGGCAGCGACCTGCTGCTCACCGCCGGATCGGCGCCGTTCCTCCGCGTCGACGGCGCCCTGCGGCCGGTCGAGGGGACCGCGCTGACCGAGCCGGAGGTCGATCGGCTGGTGACCGGGGTGCTGGGCCGGGAACTCGCGGAACGCTTCCGCCGGGAGAAGCAGATCGATTTCGCGTTCAGCTGGGGGGAGCGGGCCAGGTTGCGCGGGAACGCCTTCGTGCAGCGCGGCGCGTCGGCGCTGGCGCTGCGGATCATCCCGTTCGACGTGCCGTCGTCCGAGCGGCTCGGGCTCCCCCCGGTCGTCATCGGGTGGGCGGCCTTGCCGCGCGGGTTCGTGCTGGTCACCGGGCCGACCGGGTCGGGGAAGTCGACCAGCCTGGCGGCGCTCCTCGACTACGTCAACACGCACCGGTCGGTGCACATCCTCACCATCGAGGACCCGATCGAGTACCTGCACCGGCACAAGCGCTCGGCCGTCAGCCAGCGCGAAGTCGGCACCGACACCGACTCGTTCCCCGCCGCGCTGCGCTCGGCCCTGCGCGAGGACCCCGACGTCCTGCTGCTCGGCGAGATGCGCGACCCGGAGAGCATCTCCGCGGCCCTGACCATCGCCGAGACCGGTCACCTGGTGTTCGCCACCCTGCACACCAACGACGCGTCGCAGACGCTGGACCGCATCGTCGACGTGTTCCCGGCCGGGCAACAGCCGCAGATCCGGCTGCAATTGGCGCACACCCTGGTCGGCATCCTCAACCAGACGCTCATCCCCCGGACCGGCGGGGGCCGGGTGGCCGCCTTCGAGGTGCTGGTGGGCACGTCGGCGATCCGCAACCTGATCCGCGAGGGCAAGACCCGCCAGATCCGCAACATGGTCTCGACCGGCCACCGCGACGGCATGCAGACCCTCGAAACCAGCATCAACGCTCTCGTCGCGGCGGGCGTCATCACGTACGAGGAGGCCGTGCTGCACACGGCCCACCCGGAGGACGTCCAGCGGCCCCACGCCCCGGCCGGCCGCACCTGACCGTCGGACGGGTGGCGCGATCCGGCGGCGGGAGGGCCCCGGGCCCGCTATCGGCGCGGTCCCGCGACGGCGTAGACCGCCGTGCCGGAGACGGCCAGGGCCAGGGCGGTCCAGGTGGCGGCCGCCGTGTCGGGCGGCAGCAGCAGCCAGGTCAGCAGTTGCGTCGCGCCGTCCGGCGAGGGCGGAAGGACGAAGGAGAACGACAGCCACGCGAAGGGCGGGATCCACGCGTACTGCGCCCCCAACCCGGCCGCGCCGAAGGCCGCGAGCCCCATCAGCCCCGCGCTGTCGCGCACGACGAACGCGGCGAAGTCGGCGTCGGCCCGCTGCCCGTCCAGTGTCCCCACCGCCACCAGCACCGCCGCGACGAGCACGCCGCCGAGCAGTACGTGCGCCGCCCGGCGGGGCATCCAGCGGATCGCGGCGGCCCGGTCCAACGCGGGTTCCTGCCCGCCGAGTCCGACCGAGACCGCCGTCGCCCCCGCGGTGAGGACGATCGCGGACAGCCGCGGGTCCTGCGGTCCTCCGCCGCCGATCCGGGCGAGCGCCCACACCACGAGTGCGCCGGCCAGCACCACGCAGAGCGAGGCGGGTGCCTGCCGCGAGCGCGCGTACAGGGTCAGCCATCTCATCGGACCGCACCTCCGGCCAGCGCGGCGAGCGGGTCGCCCGAGCAGGAGAGGGCGGCGGCGTGCATGGCGCGGATCCGCAGCTGCTGTTCCGGCCGCGGCAGCGCGGTGAACTCGGCCCACACGGGCCGGATCTCGTCGCCCTGCTCCTTCGCGCCGTGCATGGTCCCGTCGAGCGGCCGGGGGGTGTCCCCGAGGACCCAGGCGGCCCCGATGCTCTGTGCGGCGGCCTCGTTGACGCGGCCGCTCTCGGTGTCGCTGCGGGGGGCGCACGTCGGGGCGATGCCCTGGCCGACCACGGCCCGCGTCAGACCCTCGCCCCTGGCGTCGCCGATCACCGCGTCGTCGAAGTCGAGGATCACGAACGCCTGCGACCGCTCCGGCGTCCCGGCGAGCGCCCGCGGGACGGTGGTCTCGTGGAGGCCGCCGGGCGCCTGGTCGCCCAGGGCGCCGCGCAGCAGGCGCAGGGCCTCCCTGCCCGGTTGCGCGAGTCCGGCGAGCCGTGCGCCCCGGGCCGCCGTCACGCACACCGGGCCGTCGCACACCTGCGCCGCCGCGGCCCGGTCGACGACGTAGGTGTCGCGGGGGTGCGCCGGGAGCAGGAGCAGGGCCGCGGCCCCGGCCGCCAGGAGGGGGCAGAGGGCGAGCAGGCGGGCGCGCGGGGTGGCGGCGGCGAGGAGCGCGAGGCCCGTCGCGGCCATGCCGAGCAGCCAGAGCGTCTGCCCGAGGTGCACGGCCGGGGAGAGCGTGAGCAGCGTGTCGCGCACGCTCGCCACCCCCGGGGCCAGCAGGGAGAGGCGGTTGGGCACGGCGGAGGTCGGCAGCGCGCCCTCCGAGGTCTGGTTCTGCCGGAGGAAGCTGGTGAGCAGGAAGGCGGCCACGGCCAACGCGGGCGGGGTCAGGACGGAGGGCAGGGCCCGCGCGACGCCCATGCCCAGCACGGCTCCCGCGGCCAGCGCGAGCGCCGCCACCAGGGAGACCGGCAGCCAGCCGAGGTGGGTGTACGGGACGTCGCCGGCCAGCACCTGCACGGCGCCCACGAGGACGAGCAGCCCGAAGGCCGATACCAGCGCGAAGGCCGTCGTGCCCGCGAGGGCGGCCGCGCGGTGCCGGGCCGGCCGCGGGGTGCTGGTCAGCAGCTCGGACACCTTCGAGCGGTGGTCGCGCAGCCCTTGGAGCGCTCCGAGTCCCACGGCGAGCGGCCCCAGGAAGATCAGGAGGTAGCGGGTCCACAGGGCCATGGAGGTCCACTGGGCCGTCCACAGCGCGGTGCCCTTCCACCACGGCCCGGAGACGAGGTGCAGGAACGCGAGCGAGAGCACCAGGACGGCGGCGCCGGCCCAGAGGGCGACCGACCGCCGCAGTTCGATGCGCAGGATGCGGAGGTTCACCAGGCACCCCTCGTCCGCACCGGGTCCAGGAGCAGCGCCGAGTAGCCGCGCTCCAGCGGGCTGTCGCCCACGTGTTCCGGGCCGCCCGCCGCGGCGAGCCGGGCCGGCGTGCCCTGGAAGACCAGCCGTCCCTCGGCGAACAGCACCACGTCGGTGCAGGCCGCTGCCACGTCCTCCACCAGATGGGTGGAGACGACCACGCAGGCGTCCCTGCCCAGTTCCTGGAGCAGGGCGCGCAAGCGCAGCCGCTGCGCCGGGTCCAGGCCGACCGTCGGCTCGTCCAGCAGGAGGATCGACGGGTCGTTGACGATGGCCTGGGCGATGCCGGCCCGCCGCACCATCCCGCCCGACAGCGCCTTCATCCGTTCGTCGGCCCGGTCGGCCAGGCCGACCCGCTCCACGGCGCGCTGCACGGCCGCGGGGATGTCCGCCGCGGGCACCTCCTTCAGCCAGGCCATGTACTCGACGAACTCGCGTACGGTGAAGCGCTTGTAGTAGCCGAACTCCTGCGGCAGGTAGCCGATCCGGCGGCGCAGCGCGCGGTGCTCGCCCAGCCCGCCCGCGGACTCCCCGAGCAGTTCCAGCTCGCCCCCGGCGGGCCGCAGGACGGTGGCCAGCGCCCGGATGAGGGTGGTCTTGCCGGCTCCGTTGGGGCCGAGGAGGCCGTGTACGCCGGTGCCCAGCGACAGGTCGAGCCCGTCGACGGCCATCCGGTTCCTGCCCGCCTTGACCTTCAGACCGGTCGCCCGGATCTCCCAGGCGTAGGCCGTGGGGGCGATGTCGGCCCTGCTCACTGTGGGCATCGTGCGCTTCCTCTGCTCTCGGGGGTACTCGGAGATTCGTCTCGGGGATTCGTCTGGGGGATTCGTCTGGGGGGGGTGGCCCGGTTCCTCCGGCGGGGTCGGCGGCCGGCTCACCGGTGGGCTCCCAGCACGGTGTACGCGCCCCTGCGGGCGATCACGACGCCGACGCCGAGCGCGAGGAGCAGCCCCCACACCGGCAGGCCCTCCGCCCGCAGGACGAAGGCCGTACGGCTCGTGGCCAGGGTCGGCGCCAGCACCACCGCGGCCCACCCGGCCGCCACGGCGACGGCCGCGCGGGTCACGCCGATCACCCCGCCCAGCGCCAGGGTCGTCGCGGTGAGGGCCAGGCAGGGCAGCAGCCACTGCGCGGCCGTCACCCCCGTCGCCCATCCCCCCGCCAGGAGCGCGGGGATCACCACGGCGAGCACGGCGGCGGTGCGCCGCAGCACGAGGTGCAGCCCCGCCCTCGGGGTGGAGGCCGTCAGCTCGTACGCCGGGTCCAGGCCGCGCGACCACGAGGCCGCCACGCCGCACACGGGCAGGACGGGGGCGAACAGCAGCACCAGGGACGCCCGGTCGGAACCGGGTCCCGCGGCCAGGTCCAGCAGCAGCGCGAGCAGCGTCACGGCCAGGACCATCGCCAGCCACGGCGTCATGGCGGGCGTGGTCCAGGCCGACAGCCGCGCCCGGTACCTGCGCGGCGGCGCCGGGACGGCCGCGTCCAGTTGGGGCCCGAGGTCGGACCAGACCGCCTCGGTCAGCGCCGCCACGGCGGGCGCCTCGGCCGTGACGGCGTCCGACAGCCGGTCACGGCAGAGCCGGCAGCCCTCCAGGTGGGCCTCCAGGGCCCACACCTCGTCCGCGACGAGGTCCGCGTCGCCGCGCGCGTAGCCGACGACGAGCCGCGCCGACGCGTGTTCCGCGTTCATCCCAGCACCTCCCGCATCACGATCCGGGCCCGGCGGGCGCGGGTCTTGACCGTTCCCTCGGGCAGTCCGAGCAGCACGGCCGTCTCCCTGACGGACAGTCCGTCCAGCACCATGGCCTGCAGCACCTCTCTGAGTTCCGGGGCGAGGCGCCGCAGCGCGTCGCCGACGTCACCGCCGACGGTCGACACCAGCGCCTCCTCCTCGGCCGCGGGCGCCACGGGGTGCGGCGCGGCGGCCGGTGGCGGCTCGGCGTGGTGGGCCCTGCGCCGGAACGCGTCGACGAGGCGGCGGGCCGCGATCGTCCACAGCCAGCCGACGGCCGATCCTCCGGTCCTGCTCCCGGCGAAGGAGCCCGCCGCCCGCCACACCGCCAGGAACGTCTCCTGCATGACCTCGGCGACGATCTGCTGGTCTGCGCAGCGGCGGCTCAGCCGCACCGCCAGCCACGGCGACGTGCGCCGGTACAGCTCCTCGAAGGCCGCCCGGTCTCCCCGGGCCACCTGGCGCAGGAGGCGCTCCTCGTCCGGTTCCTGCGGCGCTGCCGCACCCACTCGTTTCACACCTGCTAGACGCGCGGCCCGGGCCGCGGGTTTTCCCCGGGGAGTGATCCGGGACACATCCGGGCGGCCGGGCCGCCCTCGCCCGGCGCCGGGAGCCGCCGTCGGCCGCGTGCAGCAACCTGCATGCGGCCATGCCGGTTGCTGCACGCGGCCGCTCTCCCGCGCGGGGTCGCGCGCGGGCAGGATTGTTCGTGCGGGGACGGCCGCCCGGACAGCATCCGGACAGGACGCCGGCCCGCGGGACGATCTCCGTAGGGGGCCTCCGGTCCGCCGCACGCGCACCGTCCGAACGTTCCTTCCCAGACCAGGGGGTTGCCCGTGAACCGCTTCGCCGTCCGTATCGCCACAGTCGCCATCGGCGGTCTCGTCGTCCTCGCCGGGGCCGGCGCCGCCCGGGCCGACGAGACGGGTCCGGCGCCGCAGACCGCGATCGTCTCGCCCTCGGACCCGGCGGCGGGCGACCCCGCGCAGACCGTCCCGCTCACCCCGCTCACCAACGACTGGGGCTGAGCCGGGGCGCGGGAATCGCGCCGCCGAGGCAATGCGCACCGGTTGCGGCTCGGAGGGGCCGGCCCGCTGTCCGCATCGGTCGACGAGACCGCCCCTTCTCGTCACGCAATACGGGTGGGCCGGAAAACCGACCCACCCGTTTCGAGAGACACCCGGAGGAATTAAAGCAGAACGGAATCCCTGGCGGCACGAACAAAAGGGCACACTGTTCTGCCCTCCCGCCCCTTCCCTTTACTTCGCACATCTGCAATGCCCTGACCAGCACATGAAGCGTTCGGGCCGGGACGGTCGGAGGTTCCCTTGAGGGTGCGGATACAGCCAATTGGAAGGGTGCGCTCCGTCCGCTAATGTGCCGATACCCGAAAACGCGCCGACACCCGGCGATGCCGCGCCCCCAGGGGTGCGAGCACAAGAATGCGGATTATCCCTCCCGGCATTCGACGGTTTCCAAGTTGTCTTGAAACAACGCGCCTCCATTCCCCCACCCGCCACGACGTTGATCACCCATCCCCCACATCACATACTGCGCTCACCGGCGGCGGGTGGCGTTCCGGCCACGGCCCGAGACGGCCCCCGCCTTCATCCCGAGCTCCTGGGGGAGACTTGCGCGCACAAGTGCACAGAGCACGCGCCTACACCATCGCGGCGGCCACATCGGTGGCCCTCGTGGCAGGCATGACCGGCCCGGCGACGGCCGTCACCGCGAACGTGACGGCCTCACCGGACTCCGCACGATCCGACGGCAACCAGCGGATCCGGCTCATCACGGGCGACCGCGTGGTGGTCGGCGCCGCGGGCCGGGTGGTGGGCTTCGAACCGGCCAAGGGCCGCGAACGCATACCCGTACAGGTGCAACGCACCAAGGACCGCACGCTGGTGGTGCCCGGCGACGCCCAGGGCCTGATCGCCGCGGGCCGGCTGGACCAGCGGCTCTTCGACGTCGGCGCGCTCACCGACCCCTTGCTCCGCAAGAGCCACGGCGACGGGCTCAAGCTGATCGTGCAGTACGACGGGGACTCCGCCGCCGCACGGGACCAGGTGCGTGCGGCCGGCGACACCCGGGTGCAGGGCACGTTCCCCACCCTCGGCGCGGACGCGGTGCGCACGCCGCAGGACGACGTGGCCGAAGTGTGGGAAGCCCTCACCGACGAGCAGAAGAGCGGGATGCGCACCGCCGCCCCCGGCATCGCCAAGGTGTGGCTGGACGGGGTGCGCCGGGCCAGCCTGGACCGCAGCGTCCGGCAGATCGGCGCCGACAAGGCGTGGGAGGCCGGGTACGACGGCAAGGGCGTCAAGATCGCCGTCCTCGACACCGGCGTCGACGCGACGCACGAGGACCTGAGGACCCAGGTCGTCGGCGAGAAGAACTTCTCGTCCTCGCCCGACACCGCGGACCGGGTCGGACACGGCACCCACGTCGCCTCGATCGCCGCCGGCACCGGCGCCCTGTCGGGCGGCAGGTACAAGGGCGTCGCGCCCGGCGCCAAGGTCATCAGCGGCAAGGTGCTCAACGACAACGGGTTCGGCAGCGACTCCGGCATCATCGCGGGCATGGAGTGGGCCGCGGCCGAGGGCGCGGACGTCGTCAACCTCAGCCTGGGGAGCCCGGACTCCCCCGGCATCGACCCGATGGAGGCGACGGTCAACAGGCTGTCCGCCGAGAAGGGGATCCTGTTCGCCGTCGCGGCGGGCAACGAGGGCGAGTGGGGCGCGTCGACGGTGGGCTCGCCGGGCAGTGCGGACGCCGCGCTGACCGTCGGCGCCGTCGACCGGGACGACAAGCTGGCTCCCTTCTCCAGCATCGGCCCGCGCGCCGGTGACGGCGCCGTCAAGCCGGACGTGACGGCCCCCGGCGTCGCCATCGCCGCGGCCGCGGCCGCCGGCAGCGCGATCGACACCGACCCCGGCACGCCGCACCCGGCCCCCGGCTACCTGCAGATCGACGGCACCTCCATGGCCACCCCGCACGTGGCGGGCGCGGCGGCGATCCTGAAGCAGCGGCATCCGGACTGGACGTCCACCGAGCTCAAGGGCGCGCTGACCGCCTCCGCGAAGGGCGGCGACTACACCGTCTTCCAGCAGGGCTCGGGACGCGTCCAGGTCGACAAGGCGCTGGCCACGAGCGTGATCGCGGAACCCGTCTCGCTGAACTTCGGCCTCGCGCAGTGGCCGCACGCGGACGACCGGCCGCTCACCAAGAAGCTCGTCTACCGCAACCTCGGGACCACCGACGTCACCCTCGACCTGTCGGTGTCCGGACTGGACCCGTCGGGCAAGCCGGCCCCGGCCGGGTTCTTCGCGCTGGGCGCCCCCAAGGTCACGGTGCCCGCCGGCGGGAAGGCCGAGGTCGACCTGACGGCCGACACCAGGATCGGCGACGCCGACGGCACCTACTCGGGCTACGTCACCGCCAGCGGCGCGGGCCAGGCCGTCCGCACGGCCGCGGCGGCCGTCCGCGAGGCGGAGTCGTACGACCTCACGCTGCGGACCGTCGACCGCGACGGCAGCGACGCCCGGATCTTCGACAACACCCTGACCGGCGTCGCCGGGCCCGGCAAGGGCTTCCAGACCCGCATCGGCAACGAGCCGGGCACGCACACGATCCGGGTGCCCAAGGGCTCGTACACCCTCAACACGGCCGTCTACCAGGACCCGTCGGACTTCACCAAGGGCACCGACTGGATCGCCCAGCCGAAGCTGGACGTCTCCGCTGACACCACGGTCGTCGCCGACGCCCGCACCGCCAAGCCGGTGGACCTCACCGTGCCCGGCATCGACAAGGTCGACTTCGGCGGGACGTACTACGAGGTCGCGACGGAGGCCGGCCGGATCGGCAACGGCTGGGTGCTCAGGGGCTTCACCAACTTCCGCACCGCCCACGCGGGTCCGGCCGTCACCGACGGCTCGCTCCTGCAGACCTGGGACGCGCACGTCGTCAAGGACGCCACCACCCAGTACTCGGTCGCCTTCGGCGGCAAGACGCAGAAGGTCTCGACCGGCTACACCAAGCACGTGAAGGCGAACGAGCTGGCGCGCCTCGACGTCGGCCTCGGCGCCTCCGTGCCCGGCAAGAGCGCCTACGTCTCCCCGTACGCCCATCTGCCGGGCGCACCGGAGGGCAACGGCTTCTCGGCGCCGCAGGCGGCGCCGGGCGTGCGCACCTTCTACGTCTCCACCGCCGACGGCGTCGAGTGGCTGACCAGGTTCAGCCAGGCGGGCGAGCCCGACGAGTGGGGCTACCCCACCCACGACGGCTCGTTCCAGATGCTCGCGCCGAAGCGCTACGCGGCCGGCAAGACGTACCGGGAGAACTTCAACACCGGGGTCTTCGGCCCGCTCCTGGGCGCGGACCTGGGCGTGTTCCGGACCGCACCCGATCCGGCCACGGGCGTGCAGCAGCTCGTCGGCTCCCTGCCGCTGTTCTCCGACGGCCAGGGCCACGCGGGTGCCTCCACGTACACCTCGGCCACCTCGACGCTGTACCGCAACGGGGTCAAGGTCGGGGAGAACGCCGACCCGCTGACCGGCAACGCGCCCTTCACGGTCGATGCCGCCGACGCCGAGTACCGGCTGACGGCCTCCGTCGAGCAGTCGGCGAAGGTCGGCTCGACCTCCACCCGCATCGACGCCGGCTTCACCTTCCGCTCCCGTCAGGTGGCGGCCACCACGGCGCTGCCGGTGTCCACGGTCCGCTTCGCGGCCCCCGTCGACCTGGCCTCGCGCGCCCCGGCGGGCAAGGCCGTCCAGGTCCCGGTGACCGTGCAGGGCTCGGCGGCCGGAGCCAACCTCGGGTCGCTCTCCGTGTCCGTGAGCTACGACGACGGGAAGACCTGGCAGTCCGTGAAGGTGAAGGACGGCAAGGTCTCGCTGAAGAACCCGGCGAAGGACAAGGCGCTCTCGCTGCGGGCCGACGTCGCGGACAAGCAGGGCAACGCCTCCACGCTGACGATCCACAACGCGTACTACGGCAAGTGAGCTAGCACCGGCTAGCACCGGCGCCGTCTCGGCGCTTCAAGGGCGCCCGGCCCGCGGATTCCCGCGTGCCGGGCGCCTTCGGTGCGCCGTGGGCCCGGTGACGGGTGGCGGAGGGAGCCCGCCGGGCGTGGAATGGAGGGGTGGGGCCGTGAGCGAGGAGGCGTCGTGGGTGTCGCACCGCTGACCGAGATCCTCTCCGGACCGTTCGCGCACCGGTACGCCGTACCGGCCGTCAACGTGTTCAACGATCTGACGATGGAGGCCGTGCTGGCCGCGGCGGTCGAGAAGCGGTCGCCGCTGATCGTGCAGACCTCCGTCAAGACGGTGAAGTCCATCGGCAGCGACGTGCTGTACGCGATGTGGACGTCCATGACGGCCGGGATCGAGGTGCCCGTCGCCCTGCACCTCGATCACTGTCCGGAGCGCGACGTCATCACGGAGTGTCTGCGGCGGGGCTGGAACTCGGTGCTGTTCGACGCGTCGAAGCTGCCGGTCGAGGAGAACATGCGGCAGACCGTCGAGGTCGTCGCCGAGGCCCGCTCCCACGGGGCGGCCGTCGAGGGCGAGATCGAGTCGATCACCGGTGTGGAGGACGGCGTGGGCAGCGACACCGCCGCCGCGCAGCAGTCCCTGGAGGTGGCCCTGGAGTTCCTGCGGACCACCCGGGTCGACGTCTTCGCCCCGGCGATCGGGAACGCCCACGGGTCGTACCGGCAGGCTCCGGTGCTCGACGCCCAGCGGGTGTCGGACATCGTGGCGGCGTACCCCGTGCCGATCGCGCTGCACGGCGGGAGCGGCCTGTCCGACGAGCAGTTCCACGACCTGATCTCCCGGGGGTGCGCGAAGGTCAACATCTCGACCGCCCTCAAGGAGACGTTCATGAAGTCCGGGCTGGCGTTCCTGGAGACGGCGGCGGAGCGGGACACGTGGGACCCGCCCTCGCTCTTCCGGGCGGTCCGCCGGGACGTCGTCGAGCTGACCGGTTCGCTGATGACCGTGTTCGGCAGCGCCGGCCGGGCGGGATGACACCGTGTCCGCGCTGGTCTACGACTGCGACGGCGTCCTCGCCGACACCGAGCGCCACGGACACCTGCCCGCGTTCAACGCGACGTTCGAGGAGTTCGGGCTGCCGGTGCGCTGGAGCGACGCCGAGTACGCGCGGAAGGTGAAGGTCGGTGGCGGCAAGGAGCGGATGAAGACGCTGCTGACGCCGGATTTCGTGGCCGCGGCGGGCCTGCCGGCCGATCCCGCGGCACTGGACGGGGAGGTCGCCCGCTGGCACCGGCGCAAGACCGAGATCTACACCGGGATCATCCGCGGCGGCGCGATTCCGGCCCGCCCCGGGGTGCGGCGGATCGCCGAGGCGGCGGCCGCGGCCGGATGGACCCTCGCGGTCGCCTCCACCTCCGCCGAACCGGCCGTCCGCAGCGTCCTCGAACTCGCCATGGGCCCCGAACTGGCCTCCCGGTTCGCCGTGTTCGCCGGAGACGTGGTCCGGCGGAAGAAGCCGGCCCCGGACATCTACGCGTACGCCGTGCGCACGCTGGGCCTCGACCCGTCGGCCGTCGTCGCGATCGAGGACAGCCGCAACGGCATGCTGGCCGCGCTCGGCGCCGGACTCGCCTGCGCCGTCACCACCAGCGCGTACACCGGCGAGGAGGACTTCGCCGGCGCCTCCCTCGTGGTCACCTCGTTCGGCGACCCGCCGCCCCGGGAGACCGTCACCCGGGTGCTGCACGATCCCCTCGGCGTGCACCCGGGGCCCTGGGTGGAGTTGGCGGACCTGGCCGCCGTGCTCAGCGCCGGACCGCCCCCGCCACCGCCTTGGCAGGAACTGACGTAGCGCCAGTCAGGAGAGTCATGACAACGCCCTCGACATCCGCCGGCGACCTCGCCTTCGTCGTCCGGACCATCGCCCGGACCGCGGTCGACCACGAGCAGGACTTCGGTGACCTCGACGCCGTCGCGGGAGACGGCGACTTCGGCTTCTCGCTCGCCCGCGGCTTCGAGATCGTCCTGGCCGACTGGGACACCCTCGACGCGGACACCCCGCCCGAGTTCCTCAAGCGGGTCGCCGTGGTGATCTCCAAGCGGGTCGGCGGCACCTCGGGACCGCTGTGGGGCACCGCCTTCCTGCGGGCCGCCGGCGTCGTGACGGACCGCTCGGAGCTGGACGCGTCGGACGCGGTCGCCATGCTGCGGGCCGCCGCCGAAGGGATCAAGGCGCGCGGCAGGTCCGACCTCGGGGACAAGACGCTGCTGGACGCCCTCATCCCGATGACCGACGCTCTGGAACGGCGACTGGCCGACGGCGAACCGCCCGCCTCGGCCGCCGAGCTCGCCGCCCTGGCCGCCGCGACGGCCCGGACCGCGGCCGACGCGACGACACCGATGCAGGCCAGGCGCGGGCGGCAGAGCTACACCGGTGAGCGCAGCATCGGCTCGCCGGACCCCGGAGCGGTGGCGGTCGCGGTGATGGCGGAGCGCGTCGCGGCCGAGTGGGAGGGGCACGACTGACCACGGGCGGCACCGTCGCCCGGACCGCCCCCGCGGCGCCGGGCGACGAGATCACGAGGAGCACGGCATGAAGAAGTTCGTCAACGACCCGAAGGACTACGTCCCCGAGATGCTGGAGGGGCTGGCGCTGGCCAACCCCGACACGCTGCGGTACGTCCCCGAGTACAACCTGGTCATGCGGGCCGACGCCCCGAAGGAGAACAAGGTGTCCGTCGTGCAGGGCTCCGGTTCCGGGCACGAGCCGGCGCACGTGATGACGGTCGGCCCGGGCATGCTCGACGCCGCCTGCCCCGGCGACGTCTTCGCCGCACCGCCGGCCGACTTCGTCTACGAGACGGTCAAACGGCTCGCCTCCCCCAAGGGCGTCCTGCTCCTGGTCAACAACTACACCGGGGACCGGATGGCGTTCGAGATGGCCGAGGAGCTGTCCCGGGCCGACGGGGTGAGCGTCCGCACCCTCTTCATCGACGACGACGTGGCGGTGCAGGACTCGACGTACACCATCGGCCGGCGCGGGGTGGCCGGCAACTTCTTCGTGATGAAGGCCGTGGGCGCCGCCGCCGAGCGGGGCGCGGACCTCGACGAGGTCCACCGGATCGGCGAGAAGGTCAACTCCGTCACCCGCACCATGGGCATGGCACTCACCGCGTGCACGCCCCCGGCCAAGGGATCACCGCTGT
The DNA here is from genome assembly GCF_008704535.1 of Streptomyces subrutilus. NCBI lineage: Bacteria > Bacillati > Actinomycetota > Actinomycetes > Kitasatosporales > Streptomycetaceae > Streptomyces > Streptomyces subrutilus. The sequence continues at coordinate 6,454,970 of NZ_CP023701.1, read as the reverse complement.
TCGAACTGCCCGACGACGCGGTCGAGATGGGCGTCGGAATCCACGGCGAGCCGGGCCGCGAACGGGAGCAGCTCCGGCCGGCGAGGGACATGGTCCGCGAGCTGGTCGACGCGGTCGTGGACGACCTGCCGTTCACCGGCGGCGACTCGGTCGCCCTGATGGCCAACGGCCTGGGCGGCACCCCCATCGGCGAGCTGTACCTGGTGTACGGGCTGGCCCACAAGCAGGTGGTGGCACGCGGCATCGACGTGTGGCGCAGCTACGTGGGCGAGTACTGCACCTCGCTCGACATGGCCGGCGCGTCCATCACGCTGGTCCGGCTGGACGACGAGATCAGGGGTCTGCTCGGCGATCCGGCGCAGATCCCCGTCCGGGTGTTCTGACGCGCGCGGCCGGCGGCGGACGGGCCGTCGGCCGCCGGCCGGCCGTGGCCGCCGGGGCCGGGCGGGCGCGGTGCGGGGGCTTGACCCTGACGTGCGGGTCAGGGGTTAGCGTCACCGCATTCCCGCGGCGGGTGCGTGTCCTGCCGCTGTCCGGTACCCGGCCCAGGAGCCCCGTATGAGCGCGTCCCTGCCCCGCACCACCCGTGAAGTCCGGCTCGCCTCCGTACCCGTGGGGCTGCCCACGCGGGACCACTTCGTCGTCACCGAGGCCCCGCTGCCCGAACCGGGAGCGGACCGGGTGCTCGTCAGGAACCGTCACTTCCTGGTCTTCCCCGGGCTGCGCACCCTGATCGGCGGCGAGGTCGACGGGGTGCCGCTGCCCGCGCTGCGTCCGGGCGACGCCCTGTTCGGCCCCTGCGTCGGCGAGGTCGTCGCGGCCCCGGCCGGCGGTCCGTTGCGCCCGGGTGACGTCGTGGCGCACCTGCAGGGGTGGCGGGAGTACGCCCTGGTGTCCGCCGCCGAGTGCGCGCCCCTGGGCGATGCGCTGCCCGATCCGGTCGCCCACCTGGCCCAGGGGTCGACGGCCTACGGTGCGTTGACCCGCCTCGCCGGTGTCCGGGAGGGCGACGTGGTCTTCGTCACCGGAGCGGCGGGAGCGGTGGGCTCGCTGGCGGGGCAGATCGCCCGGCTGCTGGGTGCCCGGAGGGTGATCGGCAGCACCGGCTCGCCGTGGAAGGCGGAACGGCTGGTGGCCGAGCTGGGCTACGACGCGGTCGTCCTGCGCGGAGCCGGGTCCGTGGCGGACCAGCTCGCCGCGGTGGCCCCCGAGGGCATCGACGTCCTGGTCGACACGGTCGCGGGCGGGCAGCTGACCGCGGCGCTGGGTGCGGCGCGCCACGGTGCTCGGTTCGCCCTGGTGGGGGCGCTGTCCGGACAATTGTCGGCGCGGCGGGCCGGCGGCAGCGCGCCGGTGGAGATCGACGCCTTCCGCCTCGTGGTCAAGGGCGTCTCGCTGCGCGGGTACAGCGGTGCGGACCATCCGGACGTGGAGGAGGAGTGGACCGGCCGGTTCGGCGCGTGGCTGCGCTCCGGCGAGATCGCCTTCCCCCACGTACGGATCGCGGGCATCGATCGCGCGCCGCAGGCGTTGCAGGAACTGATCGAGGGCCGGCACTTCGGGGCCGTCGTGGTGGAGTTGTAGCCCCGCGGGCGCGGGCACCGGCGGCCCGGCACCCCGGCGGACGGGGACGGGCGGGGACGGGAGTGGAGACCATGCGGATCGGCGAAGCGGCGGCGGCGGCCGGCACCACGGCCAGGGCACTGCGGTTCTACGAACAGCGCGGGTTGCTGCCCCCGCCCGTCCGTACGGCCTCGGGGCAGCGGGAGTACGGGGCCGACGAGGTCGCGCGCGTCCGCGTCATCCGCGACCTGCTGGCCCTCGGGCTCACCGTCGAGGACCTGCGCGGGTGCGCCGACCGGCTCCATCTGCTCTCCGGGGACCCGCTGCCGCGGTGCGGCGCGGTCGAGCCGGGCGCCGCCGGGTCCGGGGTCGTCGGCCGCAGGCTCGCCGCCCTGGACGCCGAGATCGGCCGGCTGGCCGGACTCCGCGAGAACCTCGCGCGGCGGGCTGCCGGCGGCTGACGCCGACGCCGCGGGACCGTGTTCGGGGCGCGGCGGCCCGCCCGGAAGTGCCCGTTTGTGCGGCACCCAAACGCCCGACGCCCGATCTGCACCCGATCGTGTGAACGCGTCGGCCGGACCCGTACAGGAGCACGCGGAACGGGTGATCGTTTCTGCGGGGCGCGGCGGGCCCGCCGTGCACGGCCCGTGTCGAAGGGTGTGTCAGTGGCCGTGGACGTGGTGCGCGAGTCGGCCCGGGCGGGCCGGGTGGTGCTGTGGGAGGAGTCGCCGCGCGACGGTGCCCAGGCCAAGACGCTGATGACGGGCGACTTCCGGGTGCGCCTCGCGCGCGCCCAGGGAGGGGTGTTCGGCGCGGACGGGCCGCGGCACGTGGTGTTCGCCGCAGGCTTTCCGGCCGTGTGCGCCGAGGAGTTCGAAGCGGTCCGGCGGGTGGCGGTGGAGGCCGAGGGCGCGGTGAGCGTGTCCGCGGTGTGCCGGGGCACCCGCGACGACGTGCGCCAGGCCCTGGCCTCGGTCCGGGGCGGCGCGCACGCCAGGATCATGGTGATCGTGCCGGCGTCCGAGGCCATGGCGCGGGTGATGACCCACGGCAGCGCCGAGCGGGCGCTGAGCGCCGGTGCCGCGCTGGTCGCGCAGGCCCGGGAGGACGGCGACGGCGTCGCGGTCGACGTGTGCCTGGCCGACGCCTCCCGTGCCGACCACGCCCTGACCGGCGAGCACGCCGCGCGGATGACGGAGGCCGGCGCCGGCGTGGTGGTGCTGGCCGACACGGTCGGCGACCAACTGCCCGAGGAGACCGGGTCCATGTTCGCCGCCGTGCGCCGCCACGCGGGCGAGGAGGTGGTGCTGGCCTCGCACCTGCACAACGACCTCGGCCTCGCACTGGCCAACACCCTCCGGGCCGTGCGGGAGGGCGTCCGCGTGCTGTCGGCGTCCTGGCTGGGCATCGCGGAGCGCAGCGGCATGGTCGCCACCGAGCAGCTCCTGTTCCTCCTCGCCTACCGCCCGGACCGCACCCGCGCCCTCCTCGGCGACGACCGCGACCCGTGGTGGACCGCTCCCGACCTGACCCGGCTGCCCGAGATCGCCCGCATGGTGGCCGCGGAGACCGGTGCGCCGCTGGGCGTGACCACCCCGATCGTCGGGGACGGGGTCGGCACCATCTCCACCGGCACCCCGTTCGTCCACCCCCGACTGTTCGAACCGTACGATCCGCGGGAACTGCTCGGCGTCGAACCCCGCGTGGTCCTCACCCACCTGGCCAGCGCCCGCGTGGTCACCGCCGTCGCCGCGCGGCTCGGGCACGCGCTCGATCCGGACGGGGCGCGCGCGGCGGCCGCCTGGGTGAAGTCGCGCGCCTTCGGCCAGGGGCACGCCGTGGTCGCCGACGCGGACTTCGCCGACCACCTCGCCGGCCGCGCCGTCCCGGCCGCGCGGGCCGGACGGTGAGCGCGCCGGACACCGGTCCCCTCGCCCCCGTGCACACGGCCCTGTTCCGGGGGCTGGCCGTGGTGCTGCCCAACCCGGCCCCCCTGACCTGCGTGGTCGCCGCCACCGCCCCGGAAGCGGTCAACCGGGCCAAGAACCGCCCCGCGGACCAGCCCGTCGCCCTGTGGACCCACCACCCCCGCACCGCCGCACGCGTCCTGCGCGCCCTGGACCTCGCCGCGGACACGGCCGAGATCGCCCGCCGGCTGCTGACCGACGAGCGCGTCACGGTGCTGGCCCCGCTGCGGGCCGACCACGCGCCGCCGCCGTGGCTGGCGCCGGCGACCCACGAGGGCTGGACACTGCTGTTCGGCGCCCGCTGGGGCCCCCTGCGGCCGGTCCTGGACCCGCACCCGGTGCTGTACGTCAGCAGCGCGAACCGCACCGGCCTGCCGCCCGCGCCGACGGCCGCGCGGGCCCGCGCCATGTTCCCCGACGACGTCCCCGTCCTCGACCCGGCCGCGCTTCCCGGAACCGGTGCGGACAGCACGGACACCGCGGACCGCGCGCCCCGCGCGGCGACCACCACGGTCCGCCTGCACCCGGACGGCCGCATGGAGCTGCACCGCTCCGGCGCCCAGGACGGGCCGTACTCCGACGCCGACGCCTACCTGGAGCACCTGCGCACCGCCCACGGCCCCGGGACGGCCCCGTAGACCGTCTCCTTCGCGTCCCGCCGGGCCGCTGCCGCGCGTCGCCCCCGGTGCCCGGGTCGGCGCAGGACGCGTCGGCGGGCGGCTCAGTCGTGCGGGAGGAAGGACGTGCCCCCCTCCGGGGCCGCCGCCGGTTCGGTGACGCCCGCGCGCTTGTACGTCCGCATCAGCAGGGCCGTGTCCGTCGACGTGACCCCGTCGAGGTGGCCGAAGACCCGTGAGGTGAAGGCGTGCAGGTCCGCGAGGTCGCGGTGGCTGGAGTAGCCGAGCAGGGCGGTGGTGCCCGTGGTGACGACCAGGTGCCGGACGGCCGGCTCCCGCGCCAGCAGCCGGATCGCCGCGCCCAGTCGGCTGTGGGCCGTGCCGATCCGGAACCGGGCCTCCACGGGGTAGCCGAGGACCGCCGGGTCCGCGTGCAGCCTCAGGTGGAGGACGTGCGAGGTCATCAGCCGGGCCAGCCGACGGCGCGCCGTGGACTCCCCCACCCGCAGCTCGCGGGCCAGCCGGGTCGTCGACATCCGGGCGTCGCGGTGGAGCAGGGCGACCAGGCCGCGGTCGAGTTCGTCCACGGCCAGCGGCGCCCGCGGGCCGCGCCCGGCCATGACGAGCCGGCGCGTCCGCGTCGGCTCGTCGTCGTACGGGGCCCAGTCCGCGGCGGTGAGCAGCAGCCGCATCACCACGCCGGAGTGGATGTCCACGACCCCGTCCATGCGGCCGACCACCGAGTCGATCAGGGTCAGCAGCGTCTGGTGGTCGGGGGTGTTGAACTCCGCGAACACCTCCAGCGCGCCGGTGGCCACCTCCACCGACCGGGTCTCGGGGCGGCGGGCGAGGGCCAGCGCGGTCTCGTGGACCCGGCCGGGAGCGCAGCGCACGGCGAGCTCGGCGGTGATGCCCTCGCCCAGGTACTCGGGAACCAGGGCCGCCGTGAAGCGGACGTGGCCGGTGGCCGTCATGCGTTCCAGGCGGCGCGCGACGGTCCGCTCGTGCACCCCGGCGGCGGCCGCGACCTCGGCGAACCCGGCACGGGGGTCGCGGTGCAGCACGCGGAGCACGGCGTGGTCGACCTCGTCGAGCACCGGCAGGGGTGCGGGGGATGCCGCGGGGCGCGGCGCGTCGGGTGTCATCGGGCCTCCGGGCCTGTTCGAGCGGGACCTGTCGGGGTCTGGTCCGGGGCCGGCCACGCGCCCGTGCCCGGGGCCCGGATCGGGGCCCGCGCCGACCGCGGTGCCCGGCCGGCGACCGTACGGCACGCCTCGTGGGCGACGGCAGGGGTGTCCGAGGTGCGCCCGCCGGCCCCGGCCGGTGCCGGAATCCGCCGTCGGCGGGCGACCGAATGCCGTGTTCACCCGATTATGGGGCCCCCTCTTGCCCGCGCCACGGCCCGCACCGGACATTGTGGTGCGGATGGCGCCCGCCCCGGCCCGACGACGGGAGCGCGGCGGCCCGCCCCTTCCTTCCTGCCTCGGCCCCCAGGCCGCCCCCCGAACAGGTGGTACGTATGACGGACACGGACGCCAGATCCTCCGGCCCCCGCGCCAAGCCGGCCGCCGTCCGCGCCACGCCGGCCGCCGCCGTGATCGCCGCCGTCGCCGTCGTGGAGCTCTCCAGCGGCATCACCCAGGGCTTCCTGTCCCCGCTGCTGCGGGGGCTGACCGAGACCCTGCGGGTGTCGGCCGCCGACCTGAACTGGATCAGCATCGCCAACCTGCTGGCCAGCGTGGTCTTCACCCCCGTGCTGTCCCGCATGGGCGACCTCTACGGCCACCGGCGCGTCCTGCGCTGGAACCTGGCCATCGTGCTCCTCGGCTCCGTCCTGGTCGGCCTGAGCCGCTCCTTCGGCACCCTGCTCGCCGGTCAGATCCTCCAGGGTGCCTTCGCGGGCTTCTTCCCGCTCCTCGTCGGCATCCTGCGCAACCGGGCCCACCACGGCGACGGGGACGCGGAGGGCCGCCGCGGCATCAGCTACATGGTGGCCGCGCTGGTCGGCGGACTCGCCCTCGGCCTCGTCGCCAGCGGCTTCGTGGCCCGTACGGTGGACAGCCCGACCGCGGCCCTGTGGGTGCCGGCCGTGGCCACCAGCCTCGCCTTGGCCGTCACCTGGCCGCTGCTGCCCGAGTCGGCGCACCAGCCGGGCGGCCGGATCGACTGGGCCGGCGGCGTGCTGCTCTGCGTCGGGCTGGCCGCGCTGATGCTGGCCCTGGGCCTCGGCGGCACGCCCGGCTGGGAGTGGACCTCGGGCCGGACGCTGGGCGCGCTGGTCGGGGGCGTGCTGGTGACCGCACTGTGGGTGCGGGTGGAGCTGCGCACGGCCGAGCCGATGATCGACGTACGGATGTTCCGGCGCCGCAACGTGGTGGTCGTCTCCCTGGTGACCCTGACCTTCACCTTCTGCATGATCGGCCTCCAGGTCGCCAACCCGGTCTTCCTGGGCACCAGCGCCGCGGAGCAGGGCTACGGCCTGGGCCTGGACCCGTTCGCCATCGCCCTCGCGATGCTGCCCAACCTGCTCGCCCTGGCCCTCGGCGCCCTGCTGGCCCCGGCCGTCGCGGCGGCGGTCTCCGACCGGCTCACCCTGGTGGCCGGCTCGGTGCTGATGGCGGCGGGCTACCTGGTCGCGCTGGCCTGCCACGCCGACGCGCTGCCGTTCCTCGCCGGCACGGCGGTCTCCGGCCTCGGCAGCGGCCTCCTCCAGCACTCCACGCGCACCCTCGCCGTGGAGTCCGTACCGCACGACCGGACCTCGGTGGGGTCCGGCATCAACGAGCTGCTCATCAACGTCGGCGGCTCCATCGGCGCGGCGGCGGTGCTGACCGTGTTCGCCGCCCGCACGCCCGCCGGGGAGGCGCTGCCCGCCCTGGGCGCCTACACCACGTCCTGGACGCTGTGCGCCGTGATCTCGGTGGCCGGCGCCGCCATCGCGCTGTTCTACCGGACACCGCGCACCGCCCCCACTCCGGAGGTAGACCGATGACCAGCCGCGACACGATGCGCGAGCGCGCCAGGGCCCTCCTGGCCTCCCGCGAGGACGCCGTGCTCGGCCTCAGCCACGCGCTGCACGCCGATCCCGAACTGGCCTACGAGGAGCACCGGTCGGCCCGCCGGATCACCGACCTCGTGGAGCGCGCCGGGTTCGACGTCGAACGGGGCGCCTACGGGCTGCCCACCGCCTTCCGGGCCACCGCCGGCGGCGGGGACCTGGTGATCGGCATCTGCGCCGAGTACGACGCGCTGCCCGGCATCGGCCACGCCTGCGGGCACAACGTGAACGGTTCGGCCTCCGTGGCCGCCGCGCTGGCCCTGGCCCCGCTCGCCGACGAGCTCGGCATCACGGTGAAGCTGCTCGGCACGCCGGCCGAGGAGTCGGGCGGCGGCAAGGTCGACATGCTGCGGGAGGGGGCGTTCGACGACCTGGCCGCGGCCATGATGGTGCACGCGGCGCCCTCCGACTCGGTGGGCATGGGCTCCCTGGCCATCAGCAGCTGGCAGGTCGCCTACACGGGCCGGGCCGCGCACGCCGCGGCCATGCCCGAGCGGGGCGTCAACGCCGCCGACGCCATGATGATCGCGCAGGTGGCCATCGCCGCCCACCGCCAGCAACTGCGCCCGGGCGCGGTGGTGTCCGGGGTGGTGACCCGGGGCGGCGACGCCGCCAACGTCATCCCCGCGCACACCACCGCCGACTACGACTGCCGGGCGGCCAGCAGCGAGGAGCTCGCCGAACTGCAGGCCCGGGTACGGGCCTGCTTCGAGGCGGGTGCGCTGGCCACGGGCGCCGAACTCGCGCTGGAGAGCGTGGGCAACGACTACGCGGACCTGCGCCAGGACTTCGCGATCGGCCGCAGCTACCTGGGCGCCGCCCGCGACCTCGGGCGGCGGGTGCAGGACTGCGACCCCACCATCCGCGGCGGCTCCACCGACATGGGCAACGTCTCACACCTGGTCCCGACCATCCACCCGATGATCGGCTACGACTGCGGCGACGCGATCATGCACAACCCGGAGTTCACCCGCTACGGCGTCAGCGCGGGCGCCGACCGCGCGGTCCTGGACGGTGGTCTGGCGATGGCCTGGACGGCGATCGAGCTCGCCTCCGACGCGGAGCACCGCGCACGCCTGCTGGACCGGCTCGCCGCCCGCCGCACCGGCGCACGGGACGGGGCGGGGCGTCCCGGCCGGCCCTGAGTGTTCACACTCTGGACGGTTGTCCGTACCGCTCCGACCTGGTGCTACTGTCCCGCCCATGCAGCACACGACCGCACTCGCCATGATGCGAATGATGCCCCGGACCCCGGAGGCGCTTCGCTAGCGAAGCCGTGTGCGCACACGCTGCGACGGACCCTCCGGAAACGGAGGGTCCGTTTTTTGTTGCCCCGCCCCTCTCCAGCCCCTCCTCCAGCCCCCTCGCCACCCCACCCCGCTGACACCCCACCCCGTCGCCACCCCACAGAAGGCGAAGTACCCGCCATGACCCGTCTGCCCGTCGTCGCCCTCACCGACTGCGCCGACCCCAACGCGCTGGCCCGCCAGTCCGCCCGGATCGCCACCCTCTTCGGCGCCACGCCGACCGTCCTGCCCCTGGGCGGACCGGACCCGGAGGGCGCCGCCGCCCTCACCCTGCTCGACCTGCTGCGCTCCACGGATCTGATCGGCGGCCCGACGCAGCCGGTCGTGGTCCTGGTCAACATCGCTCCGCGGGACGGGCACTGGCCCAACGGCGTGCCGTTCTGCTACTTCCGCCACGGGGACCACCTGGTCATCAGCACGCTCAACCACCGCGTCCTCGCCCCGCTGGTGACCTACCTGGGGCTGACGGAGGTCCAGGTCACCGATGTCCGCGAGGTACTGGAGGCCGCTGCCGCCGGGTGGGCCGAGCTGGCGCCGGCCGAGGTCGAGGAGATGGTGCGGACCCAGTTCCGCAGCCTCTGGTACGTGCCCCTGCTGGCCCGCTGGCTGGCCGACGGCCGCCCGGTTCCGGCGCGTCCGACGGCCGTGCGGGAGCCCGCCCCGCAGGAGGTGCGGGTCGCGGTCGTGGACAACTTCGGCAACTGCAAGCTGGACCGGCCGGCCGCCGACCTGCCCGGCTACGACGGCGCCGAGGGGCTGTCCGTCCACAGCCGGCGCGAGGGCCGCACCGTGCGGGTGCGCTGTTACGACCGGCTCCCGGACGTTCCGTTCGGCGAGCCCGGAATCACGGTCGGGAGTTCCGGGATCGGCTTCGCCGAACTCGTGGTCCGCGGTGGTTCGGCGGCGGACCTGTTCGGTCTGCGCCAGGGTGACCAGGTATTTCATCTCACCAGCTGACATGTTATCGACGCGTTACCCCACCGGAGCCGGCGAGATTGACACCGGTCTCCGTCACCCGGAATGCTGAAACGCATGTCCGAAACCCTCCCGCTGGTACGCCGCCGCCACGTGGACAACGTGCGCTGCGCCGCGGACCTGTGTCGCTGAGCGCACCGCGCCGGCCCGTATTCGCACCTCTTTCTCGGACTTCGAAGGACCCCCCATGTCCCGTACCCGCATAGCCCTTGCGGTTTCCGCCGCCGCCGTCGTGCTGGCGGCCGCCGCCTGCGCACCCCAGCCGGAGAGCGACACCGGCGCGGCCGCTTCCGGCAGCCCCGACTGCACCGCGAACAGCCCCGGTCTCCACAAGCGCGGTCAGTTGACCGTCGCGACCGACTCCCCGGCCTATGCGCCGTGGTTCGAGGACAACACCCCGTCCAACGGCAAGGGCTTCGAAAGCGCGGTGGCCTACGCGGTGGCCGGCAAACTCGGCTTCGCCCAGGACCAGGTGAAGTGGGTCGTCGAACCCTTCGCGCACTCCTACGCCCCCGGTGCGAAGAACTTCGACTTCGACATCAACCAGATCTCCGTCACCCCGCAGCGCGCGCAGGCCGTGGATTTCTCCGCCAGTTACTACACGGCCGACCAGGCCGTCCTGACACTGGACGACTCCGGCTTCGCGAAGGCCACGTCCCTGGGCGCGCTCAAGGACGCCAGGATCGGCGTGCAGGTCGCCACCACGAGCTACCAGGCCGTGCTCGACCAGTTGAAGCCCTCGCGCCAGCCGAGCGTCTTCAACACCACCAACGACGAGGTCAACGCGCTGAAGAACGGTCAGATCGACGCGATCGTCACCGATCTGCCGACCGTCTTCTACCTGGCCGGCTCCGAACTGGACAACGCCAAAATCGTCGGTCAGTTCGGCTATGCGGGCGGCACGCCCGAGGAGTTCGGCCTGCTCCTGCCGAAGGACAGCAAGTTCACCACCTGCGTGAACCAGGCGCTGGGCGCCCTCAGGTCCGACGGCACGCTCGCCAAACTGACCTCGCAGTGGCTGTCGGCCTCCGCGAACGTTCCCGAGCTGAAGCCGTAGCGGGGCGGCTGTGGACCTCGGGAAGACGGCCGCGCCGCAGCGGCCGGTCACATCGCCGGACGACACCTACCGACCGAGCGACCGCGAGCAGGAGCGCCAGCGGTTCCGCCGCTCCCGCAAGCGGCGCCACACCTGGACCGCCACCCTCTGCACCCTCGTCGCGGTGGTGGCGCTGGGAGCCGTCGCGGTCGCGTCGCCGGGCTGGGAGCGCGTCGACAGCCTGTTCCTCGACGGCGCCGAGCTCCGGGCCGCGTTCCCGGAACTCCTGCGGGGCTTCTGGCTCAACATCCAGATGTTCCTGATCGCCGAGGTGCTGATCCTCGTCCTGGGACTGCTGATCGCCCTGGTGCGCGTGACCCGCGCGCCGGGTCTGCAGCCGCTGCGGCTGGCCGCGACCGTCTACGTGGACGTCTTCCGCGGCGTGCCGACCCTGCTGCTGGTCTTCCTGGTCGGCTTCGGCCTGCCGGCCCTGCGCCTGCAGGGCACCCCCTCCGATCCCTGGGTGCTCGGGGTGATCGCGCTGGTCCTCTCCTACGCGGCCTACGTCGGCGAGGTGCTGCGCGCCGGGCTCAACTCGGTGCACCCCGCGCAGCGCAACGCCGCACGGGCGCTGGGACTGGGCGAACGGCAGACGCTGCGGCACGTGGTGCTGCCGCAGGCGGTGCGCAACGTGCTCCCGCCCCTGCTCAACGACTTCATCGCGCTGCAGAAGGACACCGCGCTGGTCGCCGTGCTCGGTCCGCTGGAGGCGCTGCGGGCCGCGCAGATCAAGGCGGACTACGACTTCAACTACACCCCGTACCTGGGAGCGGCTCTCTTGTTCATCGCGGTGACCATTCCGTTGACCCGCTTCGCCGACCGGCTCCAGAAGCGGGCGGCGCAGCGCACCTGGGCGGAGACGGGCCGATGAGCCGGCCGCTGCTGCGCATCCGCGGCCTCCGCAAGCGGTACGGGCCGCGGCTGGTGCTGCGCTCGATCGACCTGGACGTCGCCGAACACCAGGTCGTCTGCCTCATCGGCGGCTCGGGGTCCGGCAAGTCGACCCTGCTGCGCTGCGTGGACCTGCTGGAGGTCGTCGACGACGGCACCGTCCACCTGGGCGAGACCGAACTGACCGACCCCCGACTGGATCCCAACGCGGCCCGCCGTCGGATCGGCATCGTCTTCCAGGCCTACAACCTCTTCCCGCACCTGAGCGTGCTGGACAACATCACGCTCGCGCCGCGCCAGGTGCACGGCGTCCCGCGCCGGCAGGCCGAGGAGTCGGCCCATGAGCTGCTGGCCCGGTTCGGGCTGGCGGACAAGGCGCGGGAGCATCCCGACCGGCTGTCCGGCGGACAGCAGCAGCGCGCGGCGATCGCCCGCGCGCTGGCCACCGAGCCCGAGCTGCTGCTCTTCGACGAGATCACCTCGGCCCTCGACCCCGAACTGGTGGCCGAGGTCCTGGACGTGGTCGCGGACCTCAAGCAGCGCGGCCTGACGATCCTGATGGCCACGCACGAGATGGGCTTCGCCCGGCACGTCGCGGACCGGGTCTGCTTCCTGGAGGACGGCGTGATCGTGGAGCAGGGCACCGCGGAGCAGGTGCTGACCGCTCCGCGGGAGCAGTCCACGCAACGGTTCCTGGCGCGGGTGCTCGACCGCTCCTGACCGGCGTCCGCGGCCGGCCGGGGCGCCGGGCGGGGCGGCGCGGACGGCACACGGCGGCCGCGGTCAGCCCGGCTGCGGGCCGTGTCCGGCCGGGACGGCCTCGGACGGGGCCACCGGCCCCGGGGGCGTGCCCCGGCCGAAGGGGCGGCCGCCCAGGGACGCCCGGTCGTGGGGCGCGAGCCACCCCGAGAGGTCGGGACCGGCCGGGACGATGCCGGTGGGATTGATGTCCCGGTGCACCAGGTAGTAGTGGCGCTTGATGTGGTCGAAGTCGACCGTGTCGCCGAAACCGGGCGTCTGGAACAGGTCGCGCGCGTAGGACCACAGCACCGGCATCTCGGACAGTTTCCGCCGGTTGCACTTGAAGTGGCCGTGGTAGACCGCGTCGAAGCGGACGAGCGTGGTGAAGAGCCGGACGTCCGCCTCGGTGATCGTGTCGCCGACGAGGTAGCGGGAGGCCGCGAGCCGGTCGGTGAGCCGGTCGAGGCGGGCGAACAGGCGCGCGTAGGCCGCTTCGTACGCTTCCTGCGACCCCGCGAAGCCGGCCCGGTAGACGCCGTTGTTCACGTCCTGGTAGACGGCCTCGTCGACGGAGTCGATCTCCGGCCGCAGCTCCCGCGGGTAGAGCGCGGGGGCGCCCGCGCGGTGGTGGGCGGTCCACTCCAGCGACAGGTCGATCGTCATCTGCGGGAAGTCGTTGGTCACCACGCGGCCGGTCGGCACGTCCACGATCGCGGGGACGGTGACGCCGCGGTCGTATCCGGGGTCGCGGGCGAAGTAGGCCTCCTGGAGCCGTTCGATGCCGAGCACCGGATCACGGCCTCCGGGGTCCAGGTCGAACGTCCAGCTCCGTTCGTCGTGGGTCGGGCCGGCCACGGCCATGGGCAGCGCGTCCTCCAGCCCGAGGAGGCGCCGGACGATGATCGCGCGGCTGGCCCACGGGCAGGCCCGGCTGACCACCAGGCGGTAGCGGCCCGGTTCGACGGGGAAGCCGTCCCGCCCGTCCGCGGTGATCCGGGTGGTGAGGTAGCGGCTGTCGCGCGCGTACGTCCCGCCGGGGCTCACGTAGCTCATGAGGTCCCCCCGGACCGGCCGGCCGGCGGCCCGGCCGGTCCGTCGCCGGGATGTCCGGTCCTCGCGTCGGGCACGTCCGCGACGGTCGCCGCCCGCGGTCCTTCGTACACGGCCGCTTCCATGGCCCTTCCTTTCGCCGTCGCCGCCCGGCCCGCGCGGTCGTGGCGGCGTCTCGGGGACGCAGGGCGCGGCCGGGTCCGCGCTCCCGGCCGCGCGGTGCCCCTCGCCGGAGGGGCTCCGCGCCTCCTCCGGCCCCTACCCCGCCTGGCCGAGACCTCACACGCCGTCCCGCGCCGAGGGCGGATCCCGCCCGACCAACCGGCTGAACGGTAATGATCCGGACATTCGGGAGTGGATTCCAGCCGGTCATTCCATAAAAGATTGCCGTGTACAGCAGTCTCGCAGGATGGTCCTTGTGCAAAACACGGGAGAAAGTCAGAACCCCGTCGAAGGCGGTGCAATTGCCTGACCACAGGCCGCCATCAGATCGGGTCATCACACGACTTTCCGGTTCCACATCCGAAGCGAGGAGAAACTCGTGATGTCAAGGACGAAGAAGGCCGCACGCTCCGTGGCCGTGGCCTTCGCCGCGGCGGCGGCGTTCACCATGGTCGTGCCCGGCAACGCCTACGCCATCGACCACATCCCCTGCCGCGGCGGGGAGGACTATCTGAAGATCTGGTCGCACGACGGCGCTGGTCGCAGCAGTGTGGACTGTTACGCGAACCGCGGCAGGACCTCCTTCGGCGGGTGGTGGATCGACAAGATCTCCACGGGGAACAACGACTTGATCTACTACGACGTGAACGGCGATTCCGTGAAAATCGAACGGTGGCACGAGATCTCCTTCCCGAACCGCCCCCCGAAGGTCGGGGACATCGAAATCCTGTGACGAACGGGAGCCATGACCGAACGGGAACGGGGAACAGGTTCATGAATTCATATGATGTGCCGATCCGGAAATCAGCCGCTCTCCGGAGATGACCGACCGTCCGTGAACCGATTCCCCGCACCGACCGGCCCACCGCATTCCCGCGCCGGCCACGCCCCCGGGCGTGGCCGGCGCCCGCCGCGCACGAACGATCCTCGGCGCAGCCGCGCCGACCCTGCCGACCCTCCCGGACGACGCGCACGCCGCGGCGGTCGCGTGCGGCGGAGGCACGGCCACCGGCCATGTGGCCGTCAACGGTTGCATCGGCGCCGAACGGGGATCCGCCGGCAGGTTCCCCACCCGGGAGATCACCGCGTACATCAAGGCGCGCAACAGCGCCGGACCCGAGCCCTCGACCGTCGAGAACCGGACGTGGGCGCACGGGCGGCTTCAGGACGCGCGTCGCGGGTAGGCGGGAGGGACGCCAACCAGGTGTGCTGGCGGCCCCCGTCAGCCGATCGATCGAGGTGAGTCATGGTGATGTCCGCGCGAACGGCGATTCCCGCCCTGCTGTCCTTGGCCGTGGGTGCCGCGTTGGTGGCTTCGGTGCCGGCGGTCGCGTCCGGGCCCGCGGGCGAACGCACCTGCGCGTCGGGCGAACTGGACGTGTCCGTCGGCGAACCGGACGCCGGCGCGGGCCAGCTGTACCTGCCGCTGCACTTCACCAACACCGGCGACCGCCCGTGCACGCTGCGCGGATTCCCGGGCGTGAGCGTCCTGGACGGCGCCCGGCGGCAGATCGGCGAGCCGGCCGACCGCGACGGCGGGGCGCCCGGGGCGGTCTCGCTGGCACCCGGCCGCAGCGCCACGGCCACCCTCCGCACCACGAACGGCCCGCTCGGCGGCGCCTGCCTGCCCGAGGGCGCGTTCCTGAAGGTCTACCCGCCCGCGTCCACGGACGCGTTCCTGCTCAAGACGCCCTTCAAGGTCTGCTCGGACCGCTTCACGGTCAGCGCGACAGGGTGAACCGCGGGCTCTCCCCGCGCCGCGGCCGGACGGCGGGCGCCGTCCGGCGGCCGCGGCGCGCGGTGACGGAGGAGCCGGGTGGATTTTTCCGGCCGCTCCGGAAAAGGTGACGTGAACTGTCACCTTTGGCGTCCACCGTGGGGGCATGACCCAGAACGAGAACCCGCAGACGCACACCCCCGTCCCCACCGACCCGCGGCCGGCCACCGACGGCCGGACCGCCCCGCTCGCCGGCCGGATCGCCCTCGTCGCCGGGGCGACCCGCGGCGCCGGCCGGGCCCTGGCCGTCGAGCTCGGTCGCGCGGGCGCCACCGTCTACGTCACCGGCCGCACCACCCGTACGCGGGCCAGTGAGGTCGGCCGCTCCACCGAGACCATCGAGGAGACGGCGGAGCTGGTCACGGCGGCCGGCGGCACCGGCATCGCCGTCCCCACCGACCACCTCGACGAGGACCGGGTGCGCGCCCTCGTCGAGCGGATCGACGGCGAGCAGGGACGGCTCGACATCCTCGTCAACGACCTGTGGGGCGGCGAACACCTGCTCGTCGGCTCCGTCTTCGGGAAGAAGAGCTGGGAGACCCCGCTCGCCGACGGCCTGCGCATCCTGGAGCTCGGCGTGCGCTCGCACGTGATCACCGCGGCGCTGGCCCTCCCCCTCCTCATCCGCTCGGACGCCCCGCTGCACATCGAGGTCACCGACGGCACGGCCGTCTCCAACCGCCGTTACCGCGAGAACCTCTACTACGACCTCGCCAAGAACGCACCGATCCGCATCGCCTTCGGGCTGGGCGAGGAGCTGGCGGAGTACGGGGGCGCCGCCGTCGCCGTCACACCCGGGTTCCTGCGCTCGGAGCAGATGCTCGGCGCCTTCGGCGTGACCGAGGAGAACTGGCGCGACGCCGTCGCCCAGGAGCCCTCCTTCGCCATCGCGGAGTCGCCGCACTACCTCGCCCGCGCGGTCGCCGCGCTCGCCGCCGACCCGGACCGGGCCGCCCGGTGGAACGGGAAGTCGACCTCCAGTGCGGAGCTGGCCAGGACCTACGACGTCCGGGACGTGGACGGGAGCCGGCCGGACGCGTGGGCCTACTTCGAGGACGTGGTGTACGGCGGCAAGGCCGCCCCGGCCGACGACTACCGCTGACCTCGTGGTGACGGGGACGGCGTGACGGGGTCGGCGGCAGCGCTCGCGGCGGGCCGCGCCGGCGGCCGCCGCCCCCCGTCCGCCGGGTCCGTCCCGTACAGGGCGGCGAGGGTCTGCGCGTGCTCGCGGAAGCGGCCGCGCAGCCCTTCGGGTGCCAGCACTTCGGCGTCCGCGCCCAGCCCGGTCAGCTGGCCGAAGGCGACGTCCTCGGATTCGACCGGCAGGTCGAGCGTGACGCGCCCGGTGGGGTCCGGCGCGGTGGCGGAGGCCAGCGCCCCGGCCACTCCGGCGGGGTCCGCGACGGCGGGCAGGCGGCGCAGACCGCGCTCGGTCAGGCGCACGGTGACGGTGGTGCGCAGCAGGGCCCGGGCGAAGCCCGCCGCGTGCGCCTGCCAGTGTGCGGCCAGGTCGAAGGACGGGTCGCGCGAGAAGGGTCCGGCGGTCGCGGGGGCCGGGGCGAGCGCGGTGACGCGGTCGACGCGGTAGGTGCGCCAGGCCCCGCCGCCCTCCTCCCGCCCGTCCGGGACGCGGCCCACGACGTACCAGACCCCCGCTTTCAGGACGAGCCCGTACGGCTCCAGCAGCCGGGTGACGGCACGGGCCGGGGCGCCGTCCCGGCCGGGACGCGCGTAGGCCAGCTCGACGGCGCGGTCGGACCACACGGCGCGGGCCAGCTGCGGCAGCAGTTCCGGCGCCGACGGCTCGCGGAACCAGGCCGGGGCATCGAGGTGGAAGCGGCGCACGGACGACTCGGCCGCGGCCCGCAGCGACGGCAGCAGCGTGGCCGCCAGCTTCAGCCGGGCCGTGTCCGCCGCGTCCGAGAGCCCGAGGTCGCGCAGGGCGGCCGGGAGACCGGAGAGGTAGAGCGTCTCCGCCTCGGGCGGGGCCAGCGTGGTGAGCCGGGTCCGGTAGCCCGGGGCCAGGTGGTAGCCGCCGGTCCGGCCGCGCTCGGAGCGCACGGGCACGCCCGCCTCCTGCAAGGCCTGCGCGTCACGGATCACGGTGCGCTCGGAGACGCCCAGCTCGCGGGCGAGGACCGCGGCGGTCAGACCGGGGCTCGACTGGACGAGGAGGGCCATGCGGATGAGGCGGGCGGCGCGCATGACCCAAGGATCGCGGACGGCACGCCCCGGTCCGAACATTCCTTGACACGAATATTCCCTGTGGAGAATACTTCTCCGCATGGACGCCCTTCTCGCCGCCCTGGCCGATCCGGCCCGCTGGCGGCTCGTGACCCTCCTGGCCGAGCGGCCCCGCTCGGTCGGCGTTCTCGCGCAGCTGGCCGAGGCCCGCCAGCCGCAGACGAGCAAGCACCTCCAGGCCCTCGAACGCGCAGGTCTCGTCGACTCCCGCCGCGCGGGACAGCGCCGCGTCTACGCCCTCCGGGCCGCCCCCCTGCGGGACCTGGCCGCGGTGCTCACCGGTCTCGCCGACGGCGCGGACCGGCCCGACGGGCCGCTCGCCGCCTACGACCGCCAGGTGCTCACCCGGCACACGGAACGGCTCGCGGCGGTGGAGACGGGGTGGGCGGACGACCGCTCGTTCGGCTTCGTCCGCTCACTGAGGGGCCGGCCGGAGCTCGTCTGGAGCCATCTCACCGACACCGCCCTGCTCGCCCGGTGGTGGACGCCCGACGACCTCCGCGTCTCGGAACTCGCCTTCGAGGCGCGACCGGGCGGCCGGATCGTCCAGGAGTACCGCGACGCCGAGGACGCCGACGGCTCCGACGCGGTCGTCGGGCGGGCGGAGGGGGTGGTCGAGGAGGTGCGCCCGGGCGAGCACCTCGCCTACCGGCTCTCCCCGTTGCTGCCCGACGGCGCCCCCGCCTTCACCGCGCGCGTCGAGCTGGACCTCCGGCCCACCGACACGGGCACGGACCTCGCCGTCCACTGGCGGATCACCGACAGCGCGGTCGAATCGGCGGACTTCGTCGCGGGCATCGAGACCGGCTTCGGTCAGAGCCTCGACACGCTCGCGACGGCCCTGGCCGCCGCCGCACACCAAACGGACGCCACCGGCACCGACGCCGGCACCGGACCGAGGAGCACACCGTGACCGAGCACAACGAGCAGAGCGAGCAGACCGCGCGCCGCCGCCTCGTCACCAGCATGAGTCTCTCCCTGTGGACGCCTGACGCCACCGCTCCCCCGTGG
Organism: Streptomyces subrutilus; assembly: GCF_008704535.1. Taxonomy (NCBI): domain Bacteria; kingdom Bacillati; phylum Actinomycetota; class Actinomycetes; order Kitasatosporales; family Streptomycetaceae; genus Streptomyces; species Streptomyces subrutilus. Next base: position 6,436,511 of record NZ_CP023701.1, on the reverse strand, counting down.
CACCCGGGCAGCGGTCACGCGGCGCCGGCCGGGGGCGAGGACGGGCGCCGGGGCCAGGTGAGCGGGTCGAGGTGCAGGTAGAAGCGCAGCCGGTCGTGGTCGAGGACGACGCCGTAGCTCTCTGCGAACGCCGTGTCCGCGGCCCGTGCCCGCTCCTCGTCCTTCCAGGAGTGTCGCGCGTCGGCCAGCAGCAGCGCCAGGTCGGCGTGGCGGTCGGCCCGTCCCAGCCGGCCGAGGTCGATGAAGCCCGACACGTCCAGGGTGCGCGGGTCGAGGACGATGTTGGGCAGACACAGGTCTCCGTGGCAGACCACCGCGTCGGCGGCTTCCTGCTCGCGGCGCAGCGGGAGTTGCGGGACCAGTCGGGCGAGCAGTTCCGCGGGCGGCGTGCGCTGCTGCCCGGTCGACAGGAACGCGGGGTTCACCGCGCCCCGGGCCACGACGTCGCGCGCCACGGCCACCATCCCGTCGACGTCCCGGCGGAACGGGCACTGCCGTACGGGTACGTCGTGCAGCCCGCGGACGGCCGCCGCGATGCGTTCCCAGGCGGCCAGCAGGTCCGCGGCGGACACCTGGTCGGCGGGCACCCCGGGGACGGCGCTGGTCACCAGGCGGGCGCCCGCGGATCCGGTCTGCCAGTCGAGCACCTGCGGCCCCGGCACCCCGTGGCCGCTCAGCCATGCGACGCGGTCCCGCTCGGCCTCCAGCTCCTCGGCGTCGCGGGCGGCCACGCACTTGGCGTACCGGGTCCCGTCCGCGCTGCGGAAGACCGCGGCCCCCGATTCGCCCGTGGTGACGGGCAGCCAGGCGGCGCCGTCGCCCGGGAGCGCGGGCGGTGCGGCCGGGGGTTCAGAGCCGTCGATCACGCAATGCACCGTAGGCCGGCCACGACGGCACGCCGGGCGTTCCCGGGACGGCGCACCGGCGGGTACGGCCCGACGGCCCAACGGGCGGCGGCGGGCGACGCCGCCCGCGGTGCGGCTCCATGGACGGGACCGGTGAACGGGATCCATGGACGGCCGGCCGGTTGACCCGTCGCTCACGCCCTACCGGACCGTCCCAGCGTGCGCGCCCGCGCGAGGACCTCGGCCGGGGCCTTGGCCACCGAGCCGGTGTCGAAGGGGGGTTGCGGGTCGTACTCGGTGTAGAGCTGGATCGCCTGGGCGGTGACCTCGTCGGTGAGCAGGGCGGCCAGCCGGACCGCCATGTCGATGCCGGAGGAGACCCCGGCCGAGGTGATCAACCGGTCGTGCCGGACCACCCGCTCCGGGGTGTAGACGGCGCCGTGGGACTCCAGAGCGGCCACCGCGGCCCAGTGGGTGGTGGCGGTCAGGCCCTCCAGCAGGCCTGCCGCGCCGAGCACCAGGGAGCCCGTGCAGACCGAGGTGGTGAAGCGGGTGCCGGAGTGGATCCGACGCACCCAGTCGAGGAAGGCCGGGTCCTCGACCATGGCCAGGTGGCTGCCCCCGCCCGGGATCAGCAGGACGTCGCAGCGCTCCACCTCGGCGTACCCGGTTCCGACGTGCACCGGCAGGGAGCCCAACGCGTCGCGCACCAGGCCGGGTTCGGTGGCGACGAACCGCACGGTGGCGCCGGGCACGTTGCCGAGGATCTCGTACGGCCCGATCGCGTCGAGCGGCTCGAAGCGGTCGAAGAGCGGGATCACGATGTCCATGCGCCGCAGCATAGCCACCGTCCACGGGGTCGGTCCGGGAACGATTCTGCCGCGCCCGCGGCCGTGTCGGGTCAGGGGCGGCGGACCGGGGCGGCGGAGCGGGTGCGCAGGCAGGCGGTGATGAGGCGGTCCACCTGGAGGTCGGAGAGCCCGGCGTGGAGGGAGATCCGGACCAGTGAGCGGGTGCGGGGGGTGGCGGGCGGGCAGAAGACGGAGCCGAAGACACCACGGTCTTCGAGGGTGTCACGCAGGGCCATGACCTGCCGTTCGTCGCCCGCCACCAGGGCCAGGATGTGGCTGCGCGAGTCGTGGAGGTCGAGGCCGGCGGCGGAGAGTTCCCCGCGCACACGGGTGGAGATCCCGTGCAGGCGGGTGCGCCGCCAGGTGTCCTCGCGGATCAGGGCGAGCGTTTCGGCGAGACCGGCGAGGTCGTGGGGCAGCAGGGTGGAGCTGAACACGGCCGGGTGGGAGCCCATCTTGAAATGGCCGGTGAACGATGCGTCGCAGGAGGCGATGAAGCCGGCCCTGCCCGCGAAGGCCTTGGAGAGGCTGGCGGTACGGAAGTGGACCCGGTCGGTGAGGCCGAGGCCGGCGGTCATGCCGTCACCGAGGTCGCCGTGGGTGCCGAGGGAGTGGGATTCGTCGACCACCAGGACGCAGTCGTACTCCGCCGCCAGGTCCGCCGTCTCGCGGAGGGGGCAGGTGCTGCCGTCGGTGCTGTAGACCGAGTCGACCAGGATGACGCCGGGCCCGTGGTCGCCGATGCGGCGGCGCAGGTGGTCGGTGTCGTTGTGCCGGAAGCGGTGGATGGCCGCGCCCGCGATGCGGGCGCCCTCCCACAGGGACATGTGGGCCATCATGTCGATGTAGACCGGGGTGCCGGGCTCGGTGAGGGTCTGGAGCAGTCCGGTGTTGGCCGCCCAGCCGGATTGGCAGAGGATCCCCGCCGGGGCCCCCACGTGGGCGGCGAGTTCGCGCTCCAGCCGGAGCTGCGGGTGGTCGCCGTGCAGGAACACGCCCGACATGAGGGCGCCGGCGCCGTCGGCGTCCAAGGCTTCGGTCATGGCCCGGACGATGCGCGGGTGGCGCGCGAGGGCGAGGTAGTCGTTGCTGTTGACCACGACCGCGTCCGGGCCCGGTGGCCTGCCGTGCAGCGGGTGGCTGCCGTCCCAGTCCCGGCGGACGCGCTGCATGTGGCGCTCGATCCCGAGGCGGAAGGGTGCGGGAAGGCGCGGGGCTGCCGTGGTGGTGGCTGTCATGAGCTGCGTGGACCTCTTGCCGACGGACGGTCAACTTCGTTTTCCGGAAGCCGTATCAAAGCAGATGGCCGATCGTTTCCTCCCGTGTGATCACCATTGGGTGATCTTTGTGCCCGTGTGGGCGGATGTAGAGGAGAAGACCTGTGAATGCTGCTACCGGAGTGCTGGACCGGAAGCTCGACCGTGCCTTCGCCATGCTCGACGTCGACGGAGACGGCAACCTGCGCGAGGAGGACCTGCTGGTGCTCGGCAACCGGCTCGCGGCCGCGTTCGACCTGAGCGGTGACGCCACGAAGATCGCCCGCCTGCGGGGTGCGTTCACCCAGCTGTGGATCCACGACCTCTCCACGATGGACTCCGACCAGGACGGCGTGCTGGACCGGGCCGAGTTCGTCGCGGGGATGAGGAAGGCCGCCGCGAACGACCGCGAGGGCATCCTGCAGCGCCTGAGCGTCATGGTCGACGCCTGGATGGACATCGCCGACACGGACGGCAACGGCCTCATCGACGAGGACGAGTTCCAGACCATGTACATCAAGTCCCTCGGCACCTCCCCCCAGGACCTGAAGGTCGCCTTCGCCAGGCTCGACGTGGACGGGGACGGCAACCTCGGCCGCGACGAGATCCGCCGGGCCACCGAGGAGTTCTACACGAGCGAGGACCCCCAGGCCCCCGGCAACTGGCTGTTCGGGAACCTGTAGGCGAGACGCGGCACCGGGCGGCGCGACGGGTGGCGCGGGGCGGCGCGACGGGCGGGGCGCGGCGACGCGGGGCACGCCTCCCGCCCGGTCCTCGGGCGCGCCCGGGCGCCCGTGGCGCGTCGCCGCTCGTCGGTCACCCGTCGCCGGTCACCCGTCGTCGGTCGTCACCCTCGCGGGAGACCGTGTCCCCCCACCGAGTGAACCGGGCGAGGGGCTGAAAGCTCCCTTGTGCGCCGAGGAAGCACAGCTCATGCCGTGCCGGTGGCCGCGCCGCCCTCCGTGCGCGCGCGAAGCCGCGCCCCGGCTGCGCACCGGTTCGATGGTGATCCGCACGGGGCCGGGAAGCAAGTGCCGAGCCGGTCGGGCGGGGTCCTGCTCCGAGGGATCGTTTCGGCATCCGTGTGTTTCCGGCCATGTCCCCGTCGGACCGGGCATCCCTCGTTCGGGTCGTACCGGTCTGCGCACCCGCATCCGGCCGGAACGGGCGGCGCCGCGATGCGAGGATCCTGTACCGCCCGCGCCGCCACGGCGGACGGCGCCGCTCCGATCGGATCCCGCCCGGCTCCGGCCCGGCTCCGCGGGCGCCGCTCCCGGCTCCCCCTCCCCGCCCGAAAGAGGTACGTCCCGATGTCGTCCGAAGCATGGCTGCCCCGCATCACCGCGATCTTCCGCGCGTACGACCTGGACCGCGACGGCCAGCTCGGCCGTGAGGATCTGATCGCCTACGCCGCCCGGGTCGCCGAGAAGCTGACCGTCGCCGACGACACGCGGCGCCGGACCGCGCTCTACGACGCCTACGCGGAGCTGTGGACCCAGCTCGCCGCCGTGTCCGACACCGACCGCGGCGGACGCATCAGCGAGCAGGAGTTCATCGCGGCCACCGCGCGCGGAGCCTTCGACGCCGACCCGCACTTCCGGGAGTCCACCCTGCGCGCCGTGGACTGCCTGGCCGACGCGCTCGACCGGGACGGCGACGGAACCATCGACGCGGCGGAGTACGAGCGGATCTTCGGCGCGACCGGGCTGGACGGCGACACCTCGGGCCTGGCCTTCGAGACCGTCGACGCGGACGGCGACGGCCGCATCACCCGGGCCGAGTTCCGGGCCGCCGCCGTGCAGCTGTACCCCCTCGCGGACGCCTCCTGGCTCACCGGGGACCAGGCCCCCGCCGGCGGACCGCTGGGCATCGCCCTGGTCGCCCACGACACCCGCAAGGCCGACCTCCTGGCGTGGACCGAGCGCCGCTCCGCCGAACTCGGCCGGCACCGCCTCTACGGCACCGGCACCACCGGCACCCTCATCAACCGCCGGCTCGGTCTGCCGGTCACCCCGCTGCGCAGCGGCCCGCTCGGCGGCGACCAGCAGATCGGCGCCCTCGTCACCAGCGGCGACATCGGCCTGCTGATCTTCTTCTACGACCCGCTCAGCGCGCACCCCCACGGCGACGACGTCCGCGCCCTGATCCGGCTCGCCGCCCTCGCCAACATCCCCATCGCGCTGAACTCCGCCACCGCCGACGCCCTGATCACCAGCGCGGCCCTGCAGATCCCCGGACAGTCCGCGGCGGACGCGCCGACGGTGTCCGTTCCGGCCTGACCGACCCGCTTCCCGAGCCGCACCCGCCCTTCGGCGGGTGCGGCTCGGCCCTCTCCTACCAGTCCTCCTCGGGCGGGACCTCCTCGTCCAGGCCGAAGGGCGGCTCCTCGTCGTACGGCGCCGCGGCAGCCGGCGGCGCGGAGCGGGCCGGGCGCGCGGCAGCGGCCGGGGCGGGCGCGTCGGCGGGCGCGGGACGGGCGGCCGCCGGAGCGGCCGTGGACGCGGCGGAGGCCGTGGTCGTGGCCGGCTCGCCGGCCCCGGACGCGGCGAGGGTGGCGAGGACACCCTCGGCGTACTTGGCGAGCTTCGCCTCGCCGATCCCGCCGATCGTGCCCAGCTCCTGATCCGTGGCGGGGAGCCGGGTGGCGATCTCCCGCAGCGTGGCGTCGTGGAAGACCACGTACGCCGGTACGCCCTGCTCGCGCGCCGTCTCGGCCCGCCAGGCGCGGAGGGCCAGGAAGACCGGTTCGGCCTCGGCCGGCAGGTCGACCGGGACCCGGGCGCCCTTCGACGAGCGCGATCCGGACTCCTTGCGGGCCGGGCTCGCGGGCGCCTTCTCCTTGCGCATCGAGACGCTGCGGCGGCCGCCCAGCACCTCGCCGCTCTCCTCCGTCAGCACCAGCGTCCCGTAGTCGCCCTCCACGGCCAGCAGCCGCAGCGCCAGCAGCTGGCGCACGACCCCCCGCCACTCCGCGGTACCCAGGTCCGCGCCGATGCCGAACACCGAGAGCCCGTCGTGGTCGAACTGGATGACCTTGGCCGTCTTCTTGCCCTGGAGGATGTCGATGATCTGGCCGGCGCCGAACTTCTGGCGCCGCTCCTTCGCCAGCCGCCACACGGTGGACAGCAGCTTCTGCGCCGCGACCGTGCCGTCCCAGGACTCGGCCGGGGTCAGGCAGGTGTCGCAGTTGCCGCACGGCTCGCCCGACTGCCCGAAGTAGGCCAGCAGCCGCACCCGGCGGCAGGTGACCGTCTCGCAGAGCGCGAGCATCGCGTCCAGGTGCATGCCCAGTGACCGGCGGTGCGCGTCGTCGCCCTCGGAGCCGTCGATGAGCTTGCGCTGCTGGACCACGTCCTGCAGCCCGTAGGCCAGCCACGCCGTGGCGGGCTCGCCGTCGCGGCCCGCGCGGCCGGTCTCCTGGTAGTAGCCCTCGACGGACTTCGGCAGGTCGAGGTGGGCCACGAAGCGCACGTCCGGCTTGTCGATGCCCATCCCGAAGGCGATCGTGGCCACCACCACGACCCCGTCCTCGCGCAGGAAGCGCGCCTGGTTCGCCGCCCGCGCGCGGGCGTCCATCCCGGCGTGGTAGGCCACGGCGTCGATGCCCTGCTCCACGAGGAAGGCCGCGGTCTTCTCCACCGAGGCCCGCGAGAGGCAGTAGACGACTCCGGCGTCGCCGGGGTGCTCGGTGCGGATCAGGTCCAGCAGCTGCTTCGTCGGGTTGTTCTTCGGGACGATGCGGTACTGGATGTTCGGCCGGTCGAAGCTGGCCACGAAGTGCCGGGCGTCCTCCAGGCCGAGCCGGGTCACGATCTCCGCGTGCGTGGCCTCGGTGGCCGTGGCCGTCAGCGCGATCCGCGGCACCTTCGGCCAGCGCTCGTGCAGCATGGACAGGGACAGGTAGTCGGGTCGGAAGTCGTGGCCCCACTGGGCGACGCAGTGCGCCTCGTCGATCGCGAAGACCGACACCGTGCCCCGGTCGAGGAGCCGCTGGGCGCTCTCGGTGCGCAGCCGCTCCGGGGCCAGGTAGAGCAGGTCCAGCTCGCCGTCGAGGAAGGACCGCTCGACGGCCTGCCGCTCGTACGGGTCCTGTGTGGAATTGAGGAAACCGGCCCGCACCCCGAGGGCGGTCAGCGCGTTGACCTGGTCCTGCATCAGCGCGATCAGCGGGGAGATCACGACGCCCGTGCCGTCCCGGACGAGCGCGGGAATCTGGTAGCAGAGCGACTTGCCGCCGCCGGTCGGCATCAGCACGAGGGCGTCACCGCCGCCGACGACCTGCTCGATGATCTCCTGCTGCTCGCCGCGGAAGGAGCTGAAACCGAAGACGCGGTGCAGCACCCGCAAGGCGTCGGAGGTCTCGGGGGAAGTGTCGGAAAGGCCCATCCACGAAGCCTAGCGGCACCCGCCGACACCCCGGCCCGGACCGCCCGAACCTGTGGACGGCGGGCGGGCGGAGTCGCCGGGAAACGCCGGGGGCCCCGCCGGAAGGGTTCCGACGGGGCCCGCGGACGGGTCGAGCGGCCCGGGTCTACCAGGCCGGGAGCGCGAGGCCGGCCGCTCGCCTCGGTTCCAGGAACTCCTCGCGGAAGATCTCCAGGGAGGCCCGGAGGAGCGGGATGCCCACCTCGGCGCCGAGGTGGGTCAGGCGGGCGCTCTCCTCGTCCATCCGGAACTCCAGCAGGAGCCCGCCGCGGCTACCGTCGATCATCTCCACCACTTCCATGGCGTCGAAATCGTCGCTGCCGAGGACGATGAGGGCGGCGTACTCCCGGCCGCCGACGGTGAAACCTCTCATAGCCATCCCTCGAACTGGAGTCCCCCACCGCGCATGCTCCATCTCGCGCCGCGGCCGGTGGATTTCTCGATGATGTCCAGTATCTCCCCTCCGTAGAAGGCCGACGACGACTCGATGGTCCTCGTGGTGGTGGAGCTTCCCAGGATCTCGTCCAGCAGGACCTCGCCGCCGTCGTTCAGTGCCCTCTTGTCGGTGAGCCGGTTGGCGCCGTTGAGGAACGGCAGGTACTTCTTCACGTGGTCGGCGGTGCGCTTGACCGGGTCGGTGTGCTTCTGCAGCGCACGGCCCGCCTCGGTCATGTTGTAGTCGCGGTTGAAGGGCTTGCCGTTCTTCGGCGCGATCTCCTTCAGCGCGGCCGCGCGCAGATCGTCGTCCGAGGCGTCCTTGAGACCGCCGCAGTTGTGGACCAGGACGGAGGACGCGCCCGCGCGGACGTAGTACGTGTGGGTGTCCGTCACCGTCAGGTTGTGGACCCGCTGGGTCTGCGTCCAAGCCCTGACGGCCTCCACCTGTACCCAGGCGCCCGAAGAGGTCTGGAGCCACTGCCCGGCCAGGAGTTCGCCGGCGTTCACCCACGCGCGTCGTTCCGGCAGCCAGAAGGGGTGGCCGTCGGTCGCGGTGATGACCTCGGACGCGCTTCCCTTGTCCCCGTCGGTGTCGACGGTGATGCGGACCAGGTTCTTCTCGCCGTCTCCGACGATCCTCGCTGCCACCGGTTCGGCAACGGTGGTCCCGGTCGCGGGGTCGGTGGCGAGCACCTCCTCACCGATCTCGACGTCCTCGATCGGCTTGGTGGAACCGTCCGCCATCACCACTTCGGTGCCGGGCGTGAAGCTGTTGCGGACCTTGCAGGATCCGCCCCCTCCCTCGCCGGATTCCTTCTTCGCGGCCTTCTTCGGTTCGGCGGCCTTGGAGGACTTGCCCCCCTTGTCCGCCTTCTTCGCCCGGGACGCGGCTTCCTTGGCCTGCCGGGCGGCGGTGGCCTTGGCCTCCTCCGCCTTCCTCGCGGCGGCCGCCGCTCTCTCCTGTGCGGCTCTTCGGGCCGCCGCGGCCTCTTCCTCCAGTTTCCGGGCCCGTTCGGCCGCTTCCTCTATCTGGCGTTTCCACTCGGCCAGGTCTTCGGCGTACTTGGCCATCGCCTGCTGGTAGCGCTCGGCCCGGGCGATGATGTCCCGTGCCAGCGCCAGTTTGCTCATCCAGCCGTTGAAGGCGTCCCAGGCGCGGTCGAGGGCCTTGATGATGCGCTTGGCCTTGCCCGCGAAGGGCAGCGCCGCCTCGAACGCGAGCCCCGCGCAGGCGCCCCAGTCGCCGCCCAGGCAGTCGCGGATGTCGTTGTATCCGGACACGTCCTTCAGGATGCCGATGGCGACGTCCAGCGCCACGTCGAGCGCGCTGCGGCCCTTCGCCCAGTTCGCCCAGGCCAGTTCCGCGTCCGAGAAGTCCTTGATCGGCATCACCGGAGGCGCGATGGCCTTGCCGGTCGGGTCCGAGAACGTCACGGGCGAGTTGTTGGCGTACGCGTACGGGTTCTGCTGCTTGGCGTCGCTGTAGTCGACGATCGGGTCGACCGACAGGAAGCGGCCGGTGGTGGGGTCGTACTCCCGTGCCCCCAGGTGCACCAGGCCGGTGGACTCGTCGGTCTCGCCGCCGACGAAGCCCTTCTTGCCGGGCCACACCGCGGGTGCGGCGCCGCGCGCCTCGCCGAACGGGGTGAACTTGCGGCGCACCACGGCCTGGGTCGACGCGTCCACGGCGGTCGTGGCGGTGCCGTTGTTGTCGGCCAGCAGGTAGGAGGTCGTGACCGCGCCGTCCTTGGCCGTGCGGACCATGGTCGATCCGGCCGAGTGGGCGTAGTAGCGGGTGGCCTCGACCGCTCCGGACGGCTTGAGCCTCAGTTCGGTGCCCGGCAGGTAGAGGGTGGTTCCCGACGGATCGCGCTTGATCAGCCGGTTTCCGTTGACGTCGTAGAGGAACTCGGTGACCTTCGACCCCTCGGTCACCTTCGCCAGGTGGCCCTCGGAGTCCCAGTCCATGGTCTGGGTGTTGCCCTGGACCGTGCGGGTCTTGGTGTTGCCGACCTCGTCGTAGGCGAACGTGTCGGCGCGGGTGCCACCGGGGCCTGTGGTGTCGACCCGCTGGAGGCGGTTGGCGCCGGGCCGGCCCGGGGTGCCGTACCCGTAGGTGCGGACCACGTCCTTGGTGAGGTCACCGGTGGCCGAGTGCTGGACCTCCTTGGTCCGGTTGCCCGACCCGTCGAAGTCGTAGGAGGTCCAGTACGGTGCCGGGCCGCCCACCTTGGGTGCGGAGCCGGGGCCGGCCGCGTCGGGCTTGGCCGCGCAGTCGTCCGACGCCGTCCACGCCTCGCTCATGCGGCGCATGTGGTCGTAGGTGAAGCACTGCGTGTCGGTCGTCCCGGAGGCCGCGCCGCCCTCCTTGTCGGTGATCTTCAGGATGTTGCCGACGGCGTCGTAGGCGTACGAGGTGTCGTTGATCTGGCCCGGCGCCTTCTCGCGGTCGTTGACCGTGCGGGTCAGGCGTCGGGTCTGCTCGTCGTAGAAGTTGGTCGTGAACACCTGGGAGCCGGCGGCGCCGGTCTCCGTGCGCAGGACGTCGCCCATGGGCGAGTAGTCGACCTTGCCCACGAACGTCTTGCCCGCCACGCCCATGACCGTCGGGAGCTCGAAGTGGTTGTAGGCCATCGTCACGCGCTCGGCGGGCAGGCCGCCGAGGGCGGGCTGCTGCGTCCACGCGGTCAGACCCGTGTTCGGACGGTAGCCGGTGGAGAAGGCGTACGTGCCCGCGAGCGCCCCCTCCGAGGCCGGGATGGTGACCGTGGAACCGGTGGGCCGGTACTCCTGGTCGTAGCCCGTCACCGCGTGGGTGTAGGCGTTGCCGTTGACGTACCGCGTCGAGGAGACCGGCAGGCCCACGGCCCCCGGCAGGGTGTCGTAGACCGTCTCGGTGGCCTTCGGGCCGGTCAGGGTCCCCTCGTGGGTCTCCGTGACGCGGCCGAGTCCGTCGTAGAGGAGTGCCGCGGTCTTGCCGCGGGCGTCCGTGACCGACTCCAGCCGGTCGCCCTTGCCGTAGACCTTGGTCGTCACGCCCTTCTCGGGGTCGCTGACCCGTGTCTGGCGGCCGCGGATGTCGTACCCGAAGGACCAGGTGTCACCTGTGTCGGTGACGACGCTCTCCAACTGCCCGCGCCGGTCGTAGGCGTAGCGGGTCGTGTCGTACGCGCCGGTCGGCGAGTCCGAGCGGTAGGAGCGCAGCTCGGTCTTGCGGCCCTGGCCGTCGAGGAAGGCCCGGGTCGGGGTCTCTCCGCTGGGCGGGTCGACCGTGATGGAGTCGCCGCCGTAGCCGGTGGTGGTGCGGGAGGTCTCCTCGCCGAACTTGCGGGAGATCTGTGCGGTCGGGCGTCCCGATCCGTCGTATTCCGTCAGCGTGGAGGCCGAGACCTCGTTGTCCTTCGGGGCCCACTGGACGCCCGATGCGGCGCCGCCGGTGTAGTAGGCGGCGTTCGACTTCCAGATCTGGCCGAGGCTGTTGTAGAACGTGTCCGCGATGACACGGCCGCCGCCGAGGGCGTCCATCTGGGTCTGGCGGATGCGCAGGCTGCTGTCGAAGATCTCGTGGCTGCTGCGGTAGGTGCCGTCGTCCAGGAGGCTCTTGGTCGTGATGACGACCGGGCCGTCGGGACGGACGTCGTAGGCGAACTCCGCGTCCGGGGACTTGGCGGCCGGGTCCCGGTCGGGCGACCACGCCTTGGTCAGGCGGCCGAGGGCGTCGTAGGCCATGACGCTGCGGCGGCCGTTGGCGTCCTCCTTGGCCAGGATGGAGCCGCGGCCGAGGTCGGTCTCCGTCGTGTCGGTGTGGCCCAGCGGGTTGGTGGTGACCACCTTGGTGACGATCTGACCCGCGGACGGCGTGTAGTCGATCTTGCTGACCTTGCCGAACACGTCGGTGGTGGTCTTGGGTCGTCCGTACGCGTCGAAGGTCAAAGTGCCGTCGGTGGTGTAGACGGGCTTTCCGTCGGCGTAGCCAGACAGCGACTCGGAGCGCACCACGTTGCCCAGCGCGTCGTACGAGATGCGGGCGTCGGTGATCACGTCGTCGGGGCGCGCGACGTTCTTGGCGTCACAGGCCTTGCCGACCGTCTCGATCCGCTTTTCCCGCCCGATGATCGACAGGGTGAGGTCCGATTCGTACTCGTACCGGGTGCAGCTGTCGTCCGTGGAATCGGCGACGTCGCCGAGGTCGGAGACGGACTGCGGCATGCCCTGTGCGTCGAAGGCGGTGTCCTGCGAGGTCCGGCGCCAGCCGCGGCCGTCGGACAGCAGGATGCGGGAGGCCACGTTGGTGGTGCCGCGGACGTAGGACTCCAGCGGTTCGGCGCCCTCGCGGGCGCGGGAGGCGCCGGGGCCGGAGAGCCAGGGGACGTACGTGGTGGCCGCTTCCAGGGCGCCGCCCTCGCCGTTGTAGGCGAGGACCTCGCGGGTCTGGCCGGCGAAGAGGCGGTGGTCGGTGAGCTCCTTGCCCTCGGAGTCCTTGACCTTGACCGTCCTCTTCCCGCCCGCGGGGGTGGCGCGGTCGCCGTCGAGGCCGCGGAAGAAGAGCGTCTCGGTCTGGGAGCGCTTGTCGGGGGCGGCGCCGATGTAGGTGCGGACCCGTTCGTAGCCGCGCCACTGCGACCAGGTGCGGGTGTTCGGCCGCATCATCTCGGTCTCGTCGTCGTACGCCCAGGCGGGCGTGCCGAGGTACTCGTACTCGGTGACGCGCGTCGGCGAGTTGCCGTTGCGGTCCTCTTCCGAGATGCGGTCGACGATGTGCTTGTGGAACCAGTCGGTGGTGTAGAGCTTCTTCTCGTGCTTGGGGTCGTTCGGATCGGGGATCTCGTTGACGACCGGGTAGCAGCGCATGGTGTTCGCCTCGGGTGAGGCGGGGACCGCGCGGGGGGCCGCGGCCCGGCATTCGGGGTCGCGGTAGCGCACGTTGACGGTCGAGCCGGTCTCGGTGTCGATGGCCTCGACGCGGTAGCGCAGGTAGGGCGGCTTGCCGTCGCCCATGCCGTCGACGCGGTTGGGGAGCTGCTTGCCGCGGAAGGTGACCGGCGGCAGGGAGAGGTCCGCGCCGTTGCGGCCGGTGTGCTGGATGGCGGAGAGCCACAGCGGGTAGTCGGTGCCGTCACCGGTCTGCGGGAAGTCCTGGGTCAGCTTCCAGGTGTCGACCGGGGTGTGCTTGGTGCCGTTCCAGACCTTGGTGGTGACCTCGGTCAGGCGCTTGCGGGAGAAGAAGGTCGGCGTGAAGCGGGCCTTGCACTCCTCGCCCGCGGCGCAGAGCTGGTCACCGGGGGTGTCCGGCCACATCTTGGCGATGTTCCAGTCGACCTCGGGCTTGAGCTTGGCCTCGGCGCAGTCGAAGTCCTTCGTCGTCAGGCAGCGCTCGGCGACGGTGAAGTCGACCTGGGCCGGGGCGTTGGCGAACAGGTTGTCGCTGCGCAGGCCGTACGAGATGTGGTCGAGCCAGCCGCTGCGGTCGTAGGACCGGTTGGTGGAGCCGCCGGCGATCTTGTAGTTCGAGCCGTAGTGGTTGACCTCCTTGTCGTACCAGTAGGTCATCGCGTTGCCGCGCGGGTCCACGACGTAGTCGAGGTTCCAGCGGTACGCCTGGTCGCACGCGGAGTTGGCGAAGTCGCCGGCCTTGAAGCAGTCCTCGCCGGGCTGGTTGCCGTAGACGGGCACGAGCAGCGCCGAGTTGGTGACGGGCTTGCCGGTGGTCCAGCCGGGGACGCGGTTGAGGCCGAACCAGAACTGGACGCCCTGGGCGGTGGTGACGCGCCAGTGCTCGCCGGTCTTGTCGCCGTTGGCGGCGCCGGTCATGAGCTCGACGCGGGAGCCGTCGTCGTTGGCGGGCTTCCACTGCTTGGTGCGGTCGTCCAGGATCAGGGCCGTGGAGCCGCCGTTGAGGGAGAGGGTGAGCATCGGCGCGCCGTGGCACAGGTCGCCGGTGTCGTCCTTCGGGTTGTTGAAGCCCGACCCGTCCTTCTTGTCCTGGCTGCAGGGGACGAAGGAGCGCTCGATGAAGTTCGAGGCCATGTCCCAGCCGTCGCCGATCCACGACGTCTGCTGCGAGGAGGCGGAGGTGCGGCCGTCGATCTGGGCGCTGGAGTAGCCGAGCGCCAGGGACGGGCTGGGGCCGCCGAGGGAGGCCGGGATCTCCAGCGGGTAGGACCAGGAGAAGTCACCGGCAGAACCGCCGGCCTGCCAGGACCCGGTGGGGCTCAGAGAGGTGGCCTTGAACGTGCCGTTCGCGCCGTCCGCGGTGGGTGCGGCGGCCAGGACGACCGGGGCCGCGACGCCGGCCGGGGCGAGCATCCCGCGGGCGCTCGCGGCGGGCGCGTCCTTCGCGAAGGAGCCGGGGGCGGCCGCGGGGGCGGGGGCGGGCGCGTCGACGGTCGCCGTGAGGGTGCCCGTCCTGGGGTCGTTGGCGGCGCTGACGGGGGTGCCGGTACGGCATTCGGGCCGGTCCGGGGTGGTCAGGGCGCAGGCGGGCAGGGCGGTGAAGCGCAGGCGCGAACCCCAGCCGCCGCCGTAGGCGTTCTTGAAGGCGTTGTAGTCCAGCTCGACCGAGACCGGGGCGTCCCCGGTGCGCGCGTCGGTGCGCTGGACCGACAGCAGCAGGCCGCCCGTGACTCCGGCGCGGCCGGCGGCGGCCCGGTCGTGCAGGCCGACCCTGACCTTGACTCCGTCACCCGCGGGTGCGGGGCCGGCGGCGGTCGGGACGGAGGAGGCGGACGCCGTCGAACGCGCCCCGGCCGCGGACTTCGGCGGCGTCGCGGAGCCCACGCGTACGGGCAGGGTGCCGGCCTTGGTGCCGGGGGCTTCGGGGGCGGCGGGACCCGCCGCGGGAGCCGACAGCAGGGCGGTCCTGCGGCCGGCGGTGCCCGGCGCGGAGGCCGCGGGTACGTCGATCTCGGCCGAACCGGCGGCGGGCCAGGCGACCTTGGGCGGCGCGGTCCACGCGTTGAGTTGCGACTCGGCGGACGGCGGAGCGGGCTTGCCGGCGACCGGCTTGCCCCCGACCTTGGTCAGCTTCTGCAGGTGCGGCAGCGCGGGGTCGGCGGCTTGCGCCGGAGGTGCGTTGAGGGTGGTGACGAGAAGGGTCACGGCGAGGGCTGGTATCGACCAGCCGAGCGCACGTCTATGACGCGCGCCTTTACCGTACCAATAACGGGATCTCAAATTGGTTTCCACCAAAAGTCAGGTGTGCATGCACGATACACACTGATTCAAGTTGCGGCAAAAACCTAACAGTTGCCAGACGTTCTCGATGTTTTACCCCGCACCTCCGGCATCGAATTTCCAGGTCAACTTGCCGCAAAGAGGGACAGAAGAACAGGAAAAGCGGAGCTTTCAATTCCACTCGCTGATTTCCTTCCCGCAACGCATGAGAAGCTCGCCCCAGCCCTTTACGCCACTACTCCGAGGAACCTCAGTGAGACCACCCCTGGCGCGACTGCGCGCCACCGGCAGATCCCGCACCGTGCGGGCATCGGTGCTGGTCACCACCCTTGCCCTGACGGCAGGTCTGGTGGGCACCGCCCCTGCCGCATTCGCCGCCGGACAGGCCGCGAACCCCTCGAACCAGACGCCGCCGGCGCCCCTCGACGAGTCGGACCGCGCCACGGCCGAGGCCAAGAAGACCGGCAAGCCGGTCGAGGTCGTGGGCCGTCGTACCGAAACCGACGAGATATGGGCCAACCCGGACGGGACACTGACCGCCAATCGCTCGCTGGTTCCCGTCAGGGTCCGGCAGGGCGGAAAGCTCGTTCCCGTCGACGCGTCGCTCCAGAAGGGCGCGGACGGGCGTTTGGCGCCCCGCGCCACCCGCATCGGACTGACCTTCTCGGGCGGTGGTGACGGGCCGCTGGCCGTCATGTCGGAGAACGGCCGCGACATCAGCCTCTCCTGGCCGAAGCCGCTGCCCCGCCCCGCCGTCGAGGGCAACAGCGCGGTCTACCCCGAGGTCCTGCCCGGCGTGGACCTGCGGGTGACCGCGACGGCCGACAGCTTCTCGCACGCCCTGGTCGTCAAGACCCGCGAGGCCGCCGCCAACCCGGCACTCGCCCAGCTGGACTTCGGCCTCAAGGGCACGGGCCTGACCGTCCGCGCCGAGGACACGGGCCAGCTGCACGCCGTCGACCCCTCCGGGCAGACCGTCTTCGGTTCGGTCAAGCCGCAGATGTGGGACGCCTCCGGCGAGCGCGCCCCGGACGCGCCGCGGACCGGCTCCGTCCCGGACCCGGCCGGCGAGGGCCTCGCCCGGAGCGCCGTCCAGGGTGCGCAGGGCGCCCGCGGCGCCCAGGACGCGCCGGCGGCCGAGGCTCCCGCCGCCCCCGTCGAGGGCATCACCACCGGCGCCAGGCAGGCCGACCTCGGGGTCGCGCTCGCCGGCGACAAGCTCACGCTCACCCCGGACCAGGAGCTGCTGAAGGCTCCCGGGACCACGTACCCCGTGGTGATCGACCCGACCTGGGACGCGTGGAAGACGGCCTGGACGGTCGCGTACAAGCACAACGCCTTCCCCTCGTCGCCGAACACCAACTACTGGAACGGCGGCACGCTCAGCAAGGACGCCCGCGTCGGCTGCGCCAAGGACGCGGCCAACGGCAACGCGGTGATCTGCGCGAAGACCTTCTTCCAGGTCGACATGGGCAAGTACTGGGACAAGCAGATCATCGACTCGACCCTGCGCATCAAGCAGAAGTCGGCGGGTTCGTGGAGCTGCAAGTCCGGTGACATCCAGGTCTGGGACACGGGCACCATCTCCAAGGCGACCACCTGGAACAACCAGCCGTCGTGGATCGACATGATCGATGCGACCGGCCAGTCCTACGGCGGCCGCAACTGTCCCGGCGACGGCGACCTGGTCGAGCTGAACGTGAAGTCGGCCGTCGAGGAGGCCGCCCAGCGCCACTGGTCGAACTGGACCTTCGGCCTCAAGGCCGCGAAGGACACCGTCGACGTCTCCTGGCGCAAGCTCGACCCGGACAGCGCGCGGATCTCGATCACCTTCAACACCAAGCCCCAGAAGCCCGCCGAGCGGTCCACCGACCCCTCCGTGCCCTGCACCGGCGGCACCATCGGCACCACGGACGAGGTCGTGCTGCGCGCCCGGGCCAAGGACGCCGAGGACAACAGCCTCACCGCCGAGTTCCACTACTGGAAGGACGGCACCTCCACCCCGACCAAGGTGAACGTCCCGGTCACGAACGGCAACATCGCCCAGCTCCGCATCCCCGCGACCCCGCTGGGCAGCGCCACCTACCGGTGGGACGTACGCATCCACGACAACCGGGCGTACAGCGAGTGGGCCGGCCAGTGCCTGTTCTCCATCGACCGGACCCGGCCCAACCGGACCCCGGCCGTCACCTCGGCCCAGTTCCCCGAGAACGACCCCGACAACACCGGCTTCGCCCGCACCGAGGGGACGTTCACCCTCGGCGCCAACGGAGTGGGAGACGTCACCGACTACGAGTGGTGGACCGACACCGACCCGAAGGTCAACAAGGTGAAGGCGGCCAAACCCGGCGCCTCGGTGGACGTCCGGCACAAGCCGGCCACCGCCGGCCCGCAGCGCCTGCTGGTCCGCAGCCTGGACGCGTCGGGCAACCGCTCCGACCTCAAGGAGTACCTGTACTACGCCAAGCGCAAGGCCGAGCGCGACAGGCCGGGCGACCTGAACGGCGACGGCACCGTGGACATCTGGAGCGTGGACCCGGGCTCGGGCCTGCTGTGGATGCACCCGGGCCGCGGTGACGGCCAGTTCGACATCTCCCGCCAGCTCGACGCCGGCTCCTTCGCCGACGCGGCCTCGCTCACCCACCGCGGCAGCTGGACCGAGGACTACTACGAGGACCTCCTGGTCCTGCGGCCCAGTCCGGACAACTCCCGCAAGAACCTGTACGTCTACCCGGGCCAGGGCGACGGCGGCCTCCAGCCCATCGACGCCAACCGCGTCGAGCTCGCCGTGACCGCGCCCGAGGACGACCACTGGGCCCAGGCCGACCAGGTCCTGTCCGTCGCGAGCTTCAACGACGACGACGGCAACGGCGCCGTCGACGAGGCCGACCAGCCCGACCTGCTGGTGAAGTCCGGCGACGAGCTGTGGCTCTACCTCGGTTCGAGCGTCGGCTACCTCGACGCCTTCGGCGCTCCCATCCTGCTCGGCAACGCCGACTGGAAGAACATGTCGCTGATGGCGCCGGGCGACCTCAACGCCGACAGACTGCCCGAGATCTGGGCCCGCGACACCGTCACCGGCAAGATCCACCAGTACACGAGCCGCGCGGCCACCGCGGCCGGCTCCGCGACCTCCGCGGACCTGACGGTCTTCGGCGAGGCCGCCGCCCGCACCTCGGCCATCGCCACCGGCTTCAAGGGCACCGACGTCCCGAACCTGTCGAGCAACGGCGACTTCGAAGCCGACGGCTACGCCGACATGTGGGCGCGCGACGCCAACGGACAGATCACCGAGTACCCGGGACGCCCCGCGTCCGGCGGCTCGGTCTTCAACGCCGGACGCCAGCTGGTCCTGGGCGGCACCCCGTGGTCGGAGTGCCAGACCTTCACCTCGCCCACCAGCGGCACGCACAGCCTGTGCGGTTCCATCCTGGCCAAGTACCTGGCCAAGGGCGGCACCGCGTCGAACTACCCCAGCACCGACGTCCAGGTCACCAGCGACGGCCTCGGCCGCTTCGTGCACCTGCGCGCACCCGGCCAGACGACCGACGCCGGCTCCATCTACTGGCACCCGAGCACCGGTGCCTGGCTGGTCTGGGGCTCGATCCGCAGCAAGTGGATCGCGATGGGCGCCGAGAAGGGCATCCTCGGCTACCCGACCTCGGACGAGGCGGTCGCCTTCGACGGCACCGGCCGCTCCAACACCTTCTACTCGGCCGCCGGCGGCAAGGGCGCGGTCTACTGGACGCCGGAGTACAGCTCCTGGTCGATCCACGGCGCCGTCTACGCCAAGTACCTCGCGCTCGGCGGTCCGAGCGGCCTGGGCTACCCGACCACCGACGAGACCAACACCCCCGACAACGTCGGCCGCTACAACCACTTCCGCGTCCGCGGGGCGAGCGGCGACGGCGCCTCCGTCTACTGGACCTCCGCCTCCGGCACCTGGTCGGTGCGCGGCAGCATCCGCGCCAAGTGGATCGCCCTCGGCGCCGAGAAGAGCACCCTGGGCTACCCGACCTCGGACGAGTACCCCGTGGCGGGCGGCCCACGAGAGGACTTCCAGAAGGGATACGTCCGGCACAACTCCACGACCGGCTCCACCGTCGAGCACCTGCCGAACGACCGCACCGCGCACCTGCGCACCGACCTGTCGGGCGACTTCAACGGCGACGGCCGCGACGACCTGGCCACCGTCTACGACTACGGGGACAACACCACGGCCCTGTACGTCCTCAACGGCCTGCCGGGCGGCGGGTTCGACGCTCCCACCGTGCGCTGGACCAGCGCGGCCGGCGGCTTCTCGTACGCCCGCTCGCGCTGGGTGGCCGGCGACTTCGACAACGACGGCCGCGACGACATCGCCGCGCTGTACGGGTACGCCGACGGCAGCGTCTCGGTGTGGAGCTTCACCTCCAACGCCACCGGCACCTTCACTCCGCTCAAGGGCGTCACCGTCGCCAAGGGCACCTTCAACTGGGACCAGACCCGGCTCGTCGCGGGCGACTTCAACGGAGACCGGCGCGCTGACGTCGGCATGATCCACGACTACGGCAACGGCGACACCGGCGCCTTCACCTTCGTCTCGAAGGGCGACGGCACCTTCAACGCGCCGCTCGCGAGCTGGCGCACGGGCACCGGCAAGTGGTGGATCGCGTACGCCACCTTCCGGGCCGGCGACGTCAACGGCGACGGCCGCGACGACCTGGTGGCCATGTACGGGTACTCGACGTACGGCGCGGCGGTCTTCACCGGCCTCGCACAGGCGAACGGCGGCTTCGCGGCCCCGGTCAAGGTCTGGGCGCAGCCCTCGACCGTCTGGGACTACGCCCGCACCAAGATCACGGTGGGTGACTACAACGGGGACGGCCGCGAGGACGTGGCCCTGATGTACGACTTCACCGAGGGCAGTGCGGGCCTGTACACCCTGCTGGGCCAGGCCAACGGCACCCTCGGTGCCGAGACCCTGAGCTGGCAGACCCCGGAGGGCAACTGGTACCTCGGCAGCACGGGCCAGCCCGTGTCGGGCGACGCGGACGGGGACGGCCGCGAGGACGTCGCCGTCATGTACAACTACGCGATCGGCTCCACGGCCGCGTACACCTTCAAGGGCCGCACGGACGGCGGCTTCGAGAACGGCTACAAGAGCTGGCAGACCCTGCCCGGCACCTGGTAGTCCGCGACCGCGTCCGACGCCGGCCTCCCCGACCAGTCCTGGTCGGGGAGGCCGGCGTTCCCGGTTGACGGGCCGGGCGCGTCCGGGGAGGTCGGGCAGGCGGTCAGGCGGTCAGGCGGTCAGGTCGTCGACGGTGAGCGCGACGGTGCCGAACAGGTCGCCGATGGTGGTCAGGGCCGCGGCCTGGAGCGTGGCCGCGGACAGCACGGCGCCGTCCGGCGCGGCCAGCGGGCGGGTCGCGGTGGCCTCGGCGACGACGGTGGGCCGGTAGCCGAGGTTGAAGGCGCCCTGGGCGGTGAAGGTGACGCACATGTGGGTCATGAACCCGGCCAGCACCAGGTCCGGGCCGGCGTCCAGCCCGCGCAGGCTCTTCTCCAGGTCGGTCTCGTGGAAGGCGTTGGGGAAGCCCTTGACGACGACGGGCTCTCCGTCGACGGGGGCGACCGCGTCGCAGACGGCGCCGATCTCCGCGCGGATGTCGTACGGGGTCCCCGCGCCGCCGTCGTTGACGACGTGGACCACCGGGGTGCCGGCGGCACGGGCCGCGGCCAGCAGCCGGGCGCCCGCCGCGAGGGCCTCGTCGGCGCCCTCCAGGGCCATGACGCCGGAGCGGTAGGTGTTCTGGAAATCGATCATGATCAGGGTGGTGTCGGCGAGCCGGGGCAGCCGGCCGTCGAGGCCGATCACGTCGCGCAGGGTGGTGGAAGCGGTCGTGGTCATGGGTGTGTCCTTTCAACGGTGGTGCGGGTACGGGGTGGTTGGGCACGGAGGGCCGTGAGCCCGGTGCCGCCGGGCGCGGGGGTCCGGAGCAGGGCGGAGCCGGTCGGCGGGCGTGCGGGACCGGCGGGCCGCGCGGTCAGGCGAACGGTCCGGGGCGCCCCGGTGGTGCGCGGCTCGGGCCGCGGGCTCAGGCGGTGGTGGTGCGGAACCGGCGGCGGTAGGCCGCGGGGGTGGTGCCGAGCTGCTTGCGCAGCGCGCGGTGCAGGGTCTCGACGGAGCCGAACCCGCAGCCTTCGGCGACCCGGTCGAGGGGCTGGTCGGTGCTCTCCAGCAGCCTGCGGGCCGCCTCGACGCGGGCGGCCTCGACGTAGGAGGCCGGGCTGGTGCCGGTCTCCTGGCGGAAGACCCGGGCGAAGTGCCGCTCGCTCAGGCACATCCGGGCGGCCAGTGCGGCCGCCGACAGGTCGGCGTCCAGGTGCTCGGCGACGTACATCCGCAGTTCGTCGATGTCCCGCCGGGAGGCGGCCGGCCTGCTCAGCGGGACGGAGAACTGGCTCTGGCCGCCCTGCCGCTTCAGGTACATCACGAGCTGCCGGGCGACCGCCAGGGCGACCTCCTCGCCCAGGTCCTCGGCCACCAGCGCCAGCGTGAGGTCCATGCAGGCGCTGATCCCGGCCCCGGTCCACACCCGCCCCGAGCGGATGAAGATCGGGTCCGGATCCACGGTCACCGAGGGGTGCTCGGCGGCCAGTTGGGCGGCTGTGGACCAGTGCGTGGTGGCGGTCCTCCCGTCGAGCAGCCCGGCCGCGGCGAGCACGTGGGCCCCCACGCAGACCGAGGCCACCCTGCGGGCCTGCGGTGCGGCCGCCCTCACCCACTCCACGACCCCGGGGTCGATGCGGGCGACCGGGCCGTCCGGGTGGAGGTCCACGGCCCCGGGCACGAGCAGCGTGTCCAGTACCCCGGTGACCTCGGCGAACGCGAGGTCGGCGAGGATCCGCACGCCCGCCGAGGTGGTGACCTCGCCCCGCGACGGCCCGGCCAGCCGGACCTGGTAGCCCGCCCGGCCGCCGGTCTCCCGGTTGGCCAGCGCGAAGACCTCGGCCGGGCCGGTGACGTCGAGGAGGTCGACGTCGGGGAAGACCGCGATGACGACGCGGCGGGTGGTGGTGGGCATGGACCCATCCTCGCCGTCCGGCGCGATGGCCGCAATGACGGCGTTCTGTCACATCCGGACATGCTCGGCGGGGCGGGCGCCGTGACCGGGGACGGGCGCGTTACGGAGATCGGGTGATCGTTCGATCCGATCCGTCACAACGGACCGCTCCGTTTGTCCTATGGGCATGACATCGGTAGAAACGGCCCCCAGGTCCACCCCGTCCCGACGTGCCCGGGAGCTCCCCGAGCTCCCCGAGCCCGCCGAGCGCCGCAGGCTCCGCGAGGCGTGGAAGCTCACCCCCCGCCAGGTCGCCTCGGCCTTCGGCGTGACCGCGGCGACGGTCCGCTCGTGGGAGTCCGGTCTCACCTCGCCCACCGGCGAACGGCGCGAGGCCTACGCGCGCTTCCTCCGGGGCCTGGCCCAGGA
Organism: Streptomyces subrutilus; assembly: GCF_008704535.1. Taxonomy (NCBI): domain Bacteria; kingdom Bacillati; phylum Actinomycetota; class Actinomycetes; order Kitasatosporales; family Streptomycetaceae; genus Streptomyces; species Streptomyces subrutilus. The sequence goes on along the minus strand of NZ_CP023701.1, from coordinate 6,414,045 downwards.
GCCCCGGCCCCCTCGCCACCGTCCATCGGCGCCCGGCCCGCAGACCCGCCCCGGGGCCCGACCGGCCGCGCCGGCCGCCACCGCGCCCCCCGCCCCGGCCGGCCGCCCCTCGGACACCGCGGCCCGCGTGCAGGCCGTCGCACCGGTCGGGGCCGTACCGAGCGCCGGACCCGCCCCGGCCGGACCCGCCCCGGCCGGGCCCGTCGGAGGGCCGGCTCCGGGGCTGGTGCGGTCGCCGCACCCGGCGAAGGCGTCGGCATCGGCATCGGCGGCCGTGCGCGAGCGGCCGGCCGGCCGGGGCGCACCGCACCCCGGCTCCGTGCCGGGGGCGCGGTCGCGTCCGGCGGCCGCGGCTGCGCCCGCCCGGGTCCCGGCCGGCGGCGCGGCCGGGTCCCGGCCCGCCGCCGACCGCGTCCGTGACCGCGACCTGGCCCTGACGGCCACGGCGCTCTCCGCCTGGCTGCTGATCCTCGTCCTGGCGCAGGCCTTCCCCTCGGTCCTGGCGGGCTGAGGGTCAGACGATGCCCGTGACCGTCACGGTCACGGGCATCGCCGTCGTGCCCGTGTCCCCCGGCCGCGCGGCTCCGCGCACGGCCGCCCGGACGGCTCGGGTGACGTCCACGGCCCGGTGGCCCCGGTGGAGGACCACCTCCACCTCCGCCGACACCACCCGGCCCGCCGCGCCGTGCCCGAGGCGCACCCCGGGCGCGGTGCGGTCGGTGCGCGCGGGCGCGGTCCGGGCGGACGCCCGCAGCAGCGCGCTCAGCCCCGGGCGCAGGAACGCCACGCCGGGCACCGCCCGTACCGCGTCCGCGATCGATCCGGCGGTCACCGGACCCTCGGGGGCCACCTGGTCCGCAGTCATGCCCCGTCCTCCTGTTCCGGCTCCTCGTGCAGGTCGGTGACGGCCACGTCCACCGAGGCGACCTCCATGCCCAGCTCGGCGTCGGCCGCGTCGCGGACCCGCCGACGCACCCGCTGCGCGCGTTCCCGCAGGGCGCGCGCGGCCCCGACGGTCACCTCGATGTGCACGTGGACCGGTCCCCGCCCGCCCGGTTCCGGCCGGATGCGACAACTGCCCGAGCGCACTCCGGGCACCGAGTCGGCCGCGGAGCGCAGGACCTTGGCGGCGACCGCCTCGTAGATCCAGCCGTCCTCGTCCGGTTCGCCCAGCGGCAGCGTGCGGCCCGGGCGCAGTTCGAGCCGTACGACGCCCATGATCCGTTCGACCAGTGCGGCGGCGTCCGTGCCCGCCCCGCCGTCCCCGTCCCCGGGGCGCGGGTCCGGGCGTACGGCGTCGCGCAGCCGGGCCAGGTCGTCGAGGGCGGCCGTGCAGTGCGGGCACACGGAGGTGTGCGCGCGGTCGGCGCCCGACAGCGGCTCCTCCCAGAGGGCGGCGAGGTCCCGGCCGCAGGGCAGCAGCTCGTCGTCCGGGAAGGCGCCGGGTGAGGCGTCCGCGAGGCCGCCCGCGCGTTCGCCCCCGGGTTCGCCGGTGGGTTCGTCCGGGTCCCGGTCCCGATCCGGGTTCACGCTCATCGCCATGCGGCCATCGCCTCCGTCAGACAGCGTCGTGCGCGGAACACCCTGGCACGTACCGCCTCCTGGCTGATGCCGACCAGGTCCGCGATGGTCTCGTACGGGACCCCCTCGACCTCCCGCAGCACCCAGCAGACCCGCTGCTCCGAGGAGAGGCCGGCCATCGCCGCGGCCAGGGCCTCAGCCGTCGCGTGGGACTCGGCGGCGCGAGCGGGCGAGACGGCGTGGTCGGGGGCGGCCGGTTCGGGCACGGTGTCCAGGTCGGCCACCGAGGTACGGGCGCGCAGCACGTTCAGGCAGCGGTTGGTGACGATCCGGTGGATCCAGGTGCCGAAGCCCGCCTCGCCCCGGAACTCGGGCAGCTTGCGCCAGGCACTGACGAACGCGTCCTGCACCGCGTCCTCCGCCTCCCCGCCGTTGCCCAGCAGCCGGGTCGCGAGCCGCAGCAGGCGCGGCCCGTACCGGTGCACCAGCGCCTCGAACGCCTCCTCGTCGCCCTCCGCGGCCCGTACGGTCAGGAGCCTGTCCTCGACCGGGACGGCCCCGGGGCCGTCCGCCTCGCCTGGGTCCGGTTCAGCCGGCACGTGTCGGCTCCTCTCGCCTTCTCGTCTCCGCTTGGACACGCGGCACGCACTTCTGTGACGCGGTCGCCACGACTTTCCCTCCTGCCCGCGAAATCCGCGGATGGTGCGTAACGAACTGCCTCCCCAACGTGTCGGACGTACGGAAGACACGTTCGGCCCCGAATCCCTGGAGGAGCGACGATGACCGTCCAGACGACCGCACAGCCCACCGCCCCGGAGACCGCGCGGACCACCGGCCCCCGCAAGCCCGCCCCCGCGTCCACCACGCTGAGCGACGGGGTGCCCGGCACCGCCGAGCCGGCCGCCACCCGCGGCCGGACCTCGATCGCCGACGTGGTGGTCGTGAAGATCGCCGGCATGGCGGCGCGGGAGATCCCCGGCGTGCACGACATGGGCGGCGGCCTGTCCCGCACCCTCGGTGCGGTCCGCGACCGCGTCCCGGGCGGCCGGCCCAACGTCGGGCGGGGCGTCAAGGTCGAGGTGGGCGAGCGCCAGACGGCCATCGACCTGGACCTGGTGGTGGAGTACGGCGTCGCGATCACCGAAGTGGCGCACGACGTACGGGAGAACGTGATCGCGGCCGTGGAGCGCATCACCGGCCTGGAGGTCGTCGAGGTCAACGTGACCGTCAACGACATCCACCTGCCCGAGGACGAGGACACCGCCACCGCGGTCGACGTCCGCGTCGAGTGAGCCCGGGTGCCGGCGCGGAACCGGTCCCGCTGTCGTGTCGTGCGTGACGTGTGAGGTGGAGTGGTGAGCAGAGACGTACTGGGCCTGTTCGTGGGCATGGCCCTGGCCTTCGCCGGCTGGTTCGGCGGTTTCGGAGCCTTCCTGCTCGTGGCGGCCCTCGGAGCCCTGGGGTTCTTCGCGGGTCACCACCTCGACCGGGGCGGCGACGTGCGGGACTTCCTGACGCCGCGTGAGCGGCGGGGCCGGTGACCGCCGCCGCGCGGCGCGGCGCCACCACGGTGGCCGACCGCGCCGTGCGCCGGATCGCCGAACAGGCGGCCCGCGAGGCCCTCGCGGCGACCGGTGGCGGCGCGGTCGTCTCGGGCTCCGCGTCCGTCCGCGAGGGGCGGGCCGCCGTGGCGGTCGTGGTGACGCTGCCGTACGAGGGCGCCGCCGACGCCCGGGGCGCCGCCCTCCAGGACCACGTGGCCGAGCGCACCGGGCGGTTGACGGGCCTCGCGGTGTCGCGACCGCGGCTCCGGGTCGGCGGGCTGCTGTCGCCGGAGCCGTCCGGACCGCAGCCGCGGCCGGCGCCCGACGGCGGTCACGCGGCGCCGGAGAAGACGGCGAGGACGGCCCGGCGGACGGGCGCCCGGCCGTGGTCGCAGCGGCGGGCGCCGGTGGCGGTGGGCGCGGCCGTGGTGCTCGTGGCCGCCGCGGCGGCGCTGCGGGACCTCGCGGCCGTGCACCTGATCCACCGGCCGCCGGCGCCCTGGCGGGTGCGGGCCGCCGACTGGCTGACCGCCGCGCACGGGGTGGGCACGGGCTCCGCCCCGCTCCGGGCGGCGGCCGCGCTGGCCGTCGCCGCCGGGGCGCTGCTGCTGCTCGCCGCGCTCACACCGGGCCGCCGGGGGCTGCTCGCGACGGCCTCGCCGCACGCGGACGTACGGGTCCTGCTCACCCGGTCGGGGGCCTCCCGGCTGGTGCGGGCGGCGGTCGCGGAGGTGCCGGGGGTGGTGGACGCGCGGGTCCGTACGGGCCGCGGCCGGGTGTCCGTACGGGCCAGGCTCGCCTTCGGCGAAGGCCCCGCCGCCGAACGGGCCGTGGCGCGGGCCGTCGCCGGGGCCCTGGCCGGGCTGGGGCTCGACCGGGCGCCGCGGGTGCGCGTGCGGCTGCGGACCGCGGCCGGACGGCGGCCGCCGCTCCCCGCGCCCCGGTCCGCCGGGCCCGCGGCCCCGCTCCCGCACCCGTCACCGGCCCCGCCCGGAGCCCCCGCCGGGCCCGTCCGCCCCACCGAGCCGGAGGAGTCCGACCGTGCCGCGAGCGCGTAACGCCGTCAACCGCATCGTGCTGGCCGGGGCGGGCGTACTGCTGCTCGCCGGGGGCGCCGGCGTGCTGGCCGCGGACCCGGCGCTCTCCAGCGTCCTCCCGGACCGGGTGCCCCGCTTCGCGGACGGGTCGCGTCCGGTGGACCCGGCGGCGCTGGCCGACTGGCGGCGCCTGGAGGCGTGGACGCCCGGTGTGGGCGCGGGCCTGCTGGTCGTCGCCCTGCTGGCGGCGGCCCTGCTCCTGCTCCAGGCCCGGCGGGGGCGCGTCCGCCGGCTCCCGCTGGAGCGTCCGGGGGCCGAGCTGTCGACGGGGGCTCTGCGGGAGGCCGTGGAGGACGGGCTGGACGCCGTCCCCGGCGTGGAGCGGGCCAGCGTACGGATCACCGGGCGGCCGGCCGAGCCGGTCCTGCGGATCGCGCTGGACCTGGCCGACACCGCCCGCCCGGCCGAGGTCGCGGCGCGCGTCGCGGACACCGCCGTGGCCGGGGCCCGCGCCTTCCTCGCCCCCCGCAGGGTCCGGGCCGAGGTGCGGTGCACGGTGCGCCGGGGCGTCCCGCCGCGGGCGCGGTGACGGGGTGCGGGGCGGACCGGGTCAGGGGTGCATCCGGGCCCCCTTGAGCACCTTGTCCACGGCGTTGCGCGGCCCGTACACGGCGAGGCCCACCAGGTCGAGCCCGTCCCGGGGCACGGCGCGCACGGCCGCCCGGTTGTCGCGGTCGTTGCCGGTGGCGAAGAGGTCCGAGGTGAACACCGCCAGGGGCAGCGCCCGCGAGACCGCGCGGCCGTGCGCCGCGCCGAGCGTCCCCGCCGTGCCCTCGAAGACCAGGACGGGCTGGCGGAACATCGGCAGGTAGGGGGTTCCGTCCGCGTCGGCGTACGGTGCGCCGATCACCTCGGGCAGCGCGGGGCCGAGGCCGCTGACCAGGAACGCGGTCACGTTCAGCCGCTGCCAGGTCTCCAGGTCCTCGCGCAGCAGCACGGCGATCTTGGTGTCGAAGCGGACGGGTGCGGGGGCGGGTGCGAGGGGGACGTGCGGGGCGAGGGCGGGTACGGCGGCGGGTGCGGTGTCGGTGTCGGTCGTCATGCCCCGAGCCTGCCGACCGGGCGCCCTTTCGGTCTTGTACATTCCTTGCATGGTGGCCCGGCAGCAGGTTTCGGCGTGGCGCCCGCAGGTACCGGGCATCGTGGAGGTCTTCCACGCCCACTTCACCGAGCACGCCTACCCGATGCACGTCCACGAGGCCTGGACCCTGCTGATCGTCGACTCCGGAGCGGTCCGCTACGACCTGGACCGGCACCGGCGCGGCACCCCGGACGACACGGTGTCCCTGCTGCCCCCGCAGGTCCCGCACAACGGCTCCCCCGCCACCGCCCTCGGCTTCCGCAAACGGGTGCTGTACCTGGACCTGACCCAGTTGGACGAGAGCTTCATCGGCCCGGCGGTGGACGGCCCCGACCTCGTCGACGCCCTGCTGCGCCGGCGCGTCGGGCAGCTGCACACCGCGCTCGCGGAGCCGGACGGCGCGCTGGAGGCGCAGAGCCGGCTGGCCCTGATCGGCGAACGGCTCCGCTCCCACCTGCGGCCCCGGCAGCCCGCCCGGCCGCGGCGCCCCGACCGGGGCGTGGCCCAGGAGCTGCGCGAGCTGCTCGACGCCCGGCTGGTCGAGGGAGTGGGCCTGGAGGAGGCCGCGCGGCTGCTGCACGCGCACCCCGCGCACCTGGTGCGGGCCTTCAGCGGGGCCTTCGGCATCGCCCCGCACCAGTACCTGACGGCCCGCAGGGTGGACCGGGCCCGGCGGCTGCTGCTCGGCGGGCAGCCGCCGGGCGAGGTGGCGCCCGCGGCGGGCTTCTACGACCAGTCGCACCTGAGCCGGCACTTCACCCGGCTCGTCGGGACCCCGCCCGGCCGCTTCGCCCGCGGTGGCCCGGGCGCGGTCCCGTCGGCTACGCGCAGTCCGGGCACAGCCCCCGGTAGGTGACCTCGACCCCGGACACGGTGAAGCCGAAGCGCTCCCGCTCCGGGAGGTGGGCCAACGGGTCGCCGGTCACGTGGACGTCGCGGATCAGGCCGCAGCCGGAGCAGACCAGGTGCTCGTGCGGGTGGTGCGCGTTGGGGTCGTACCGCTTCGCGCGACCGTCGGTGGAGACCTCCGCGACCTCGCCGAGGGAGACCAGCTCGCCGAGCGCGTTGTAGACGGTCGCCCGGGAGATCTCCGGCAGCCGCTGCACCGCGAGCGCGTGCACCTCGTCGGCCGTGAGGTGCACGTGGTCGCCGTCGAGGACCTCCGCGACGACGCGCCGCTGGGAGGTCATCCGCCAGCCACGTCCACGCAGTCGCTCCAGCAGGTCACTCATGTCGGCTCACCTTTTCAGGTCCGGCGGGATGACCGGAGTTTACCGGTGGACGTCCGGTATCCGATTCAATATGGGCTTGGTGTCCTTCTTGACTTGGATTCGGTCCATCGTAGGATCGGTTTCGTAGATAGCCAAGAGGCAGGAAGACGCCAGAGCGGCAGGAGACAGAGCGTGACGGGCCACCGCCGAGGAGCCGTACGGGCGTCGGCACGCAGGTGGAGACCGCACGCGCGGCGCCGCTCGGACCCGTCCGGGACGGTGACCACCTCGGCGTGAAGACGCTCGACGAGGCCGAAGCCATCGACCGGGACCCCGTGTCCCGGCTGTTCCACCGCATGCAGTTCCTGAGCACCGTGATCCGCCTGGTCCGGAAGGATTCCCATGTCTGAGAACCATGATGCAATCGTCGTAGACGCGAAGACGGACGGCGGGGGTGGTGGCTGCCCCGTCGCGCACGAGCGTGCCCCGCACCCGACGCAGGGCGGTGGGAACCGCCAGTGGTGGCCCGAGCGGCTCAACCTGAAGATCCTCGCGAAGAACCCCGCCGTGGCGAACCCGCTCGGCGAGGAGTTCGACTACGCGGCGGCCTTCGAGACCCTCGACCTCCCGGCCGTGAAGCGCGACATCGCGGAGGTGCTGACCACCTCGCAGGACTGGTGGCCCGCGGACTTCGGCCACTACGGCCCCTTCATGATCCGCATGGCCTGGCACAGCGCCGGCACCTACCGGATCAGCGACGGCCGCGGCGGCGCCGGGGCCGGCCAGCAGCGCTTCGCCCCGCTCAACAGCTGGCCCGACAACGCCAACCTCGACAAGGCCCGCCGCCTGCTGTGGCCCGTCAAGAAGAAGTACGGCCAGAGCCTGTCCTGGGCCGACCTCATGGTCCTCACCGGCAACGTCGCGCTGGAGCAGATGGGCTTCGAGACCTTCGGCTTCGCCGGCGGCCGTGCGGACGTCTGGGAGCCCGACGAGGACGTCTACTGGGGCCCCGAGACCACCTGGCTCGACGACGAGCGCTACACCGGCGACCGCGAGCTGGAGAACCCCCTCGGCGCCGTCCAGATGGGCCTGATCTACGTCAACCCCGAGGGCCCGAACGGCAACCCGGACCCGCTGGCCGCGGCCCGCGACATCCGTGAGACCTTCCGCCGGATGGCGATGAACGACGAGGAGACCGTCGCGCTGATCGCGGGCGGCCACACCTTCGGCAAGACCCACGGCGCGGGCCCCGCCGACAGCGTCGGCAACGACCCCGAGGCCTCTCCGCTGGAGCAGCAGGGCCTCGGATGGAAGAACTCGTACGGCACCGGCAAGGGTGGCGACGCGATCACCAGCGGCCTCGAAGGCATCTGGACCAACACCCCGATCACCTGGGACAACAGCTTCTTCGACATCCTGTTCGGCTACGAGTGGGAGCTGTTCAAGAGCCCCGCCGGCGCCCACCAGTGGCGGCCGAAGGAGGGCGCCGGGGCCGGTACCGTGCCCGACGCCCACGACCCGTCGAAGACGCACGCCCCGACCATGCTGACGACCGACCTCTCGCTCCGGGTCGACCCGGCCTACGAGCAGATCTCCCGGCGCTTCCACCAGGACCCCTCCGCCTTCGCGGACGCCTTCGCCCGCGCCTGGTTCAAGCTGACCCACCGCGACATGGGCCCGATCGTGCGCTACCTCGGCCCCGAGGTCCCGTCCGAGGTGCTGCTGTGGCAGGACCCGCTGCCCGCGCTGACCCACGAGCTCGTCGACGCCGCCGACGTCGCGGCCCTCAAGGAGCAGGTCCTCGGCTCCGGTCTGTCCGTGTCGGAGCTGGTGTCGGCCGCGTGGGCCTCGGCCTCGTCCTTCCGCGGCAGCGACAAGCGCGGCGGCGCCAACGGCGCGCGCGTCCGCCTCCAGCCGCAGAGCGGGTGGGAGGTCAACGACCCCGACCGGCTCGCGACCGTCCTGCGGACCCTGACCGGCATCCAGGAGTCCTTCAACGCCGCGCAGAGCGGCGGCAAGCGCATCTCCCTCGCCGACCTGATCGTCCTGGCCGGCGCCGCCGCCGTCGAGCGGGCCGCCAAGGACGGCGGCTCCGCCGTCGAGGTGCCCTTCACGCCGGGCCGCGTCGACGCCTCGCAGGAGCAGACCGACGTGGAGTCCTTCGCGGCGCTGGAGCCGGCCGCCGACGGATTCCGTAACTACCTCGGCAAGGGCAACCGCCTGCCCGCCGAGTACCTGCTGCTGGACCGGGCGAACCTGCTGAACCTGAGCGCCCCGGAGCTGACGGTCCTCGTCGGCGGCCTGCGCGTCCTGGGCGCCAACCACCAGCAGTCGTCGGTCGGTGTCCTCACCGACGCCCCCGGCACCCTGACGAACGACTTCTTCGTCAACCTGCTCGACCTGGGCACGACCTGGTCGGCGACGTCCGCCGACGCGAGCGCCTTCGAGGGCCGCGACGCCGCGACGGGCGAGGTCAGGTGGACCGGCTCGCGGGCCGACCTCGTCTTCGGCTCGAACTCGGAGCTGCGCGCGCTCGCGGAGGTCTACGCGAGCGACGACGCGAAGCAGAAGTTCGTCAAGGACTTCGTCTCCGCGTGGGACAAGGTCATGAACCTGGACCGGTTCGACCTCGTCTGACCGGAACCCGTTCGGACCCGGTCGGACCCGGTCCGATCACGACCCGTCCGATCCGCGCCCGAACGGCGCGAGACGTCCGGGCCGGCCCCGTGGGCCGGCCCGGACGTCTCCGTTCCGGGTCCGTTCCGCTTCCGCCGCGCCGGTCAGGCGGTCCGGGTGCCGGTGCGGTCCGTGCACAGGGCCCAGATGATGAACACGTTGATGGCGATCGAGATCAGCGCCCACAGCGGCGTGTACGGCAGCCACATGAAGTTGAGGACGAGGTCGCACGCGGCGGCGACCACACCGAGCATCCGCGCCCACGCGGCGCCCTTGAGGATGCCGGCGCCGACGATGACGAGCACGATGCCGACGATCAGGTGGATCCATCCCCAGGCGGTCACGTCGAACTTGAAGACGTACTGGCCGAGGGTCGAGTAGACGTCGTCCTGCGCGATGCCGGCGATGCCCTTGATGATGCCGAGGACACCGTTCACCAGGAGCAGGACCCCGGCGAACACGGTGCCGCCGGCCGCCCAGGCGCCACGGCTGTCGTAGGGTCCGGGGCCGGAGGGCCTTCCGGTGGGGGCGGTGGGGTTCGAGGGCTGGGCCACAGTGACTCCTTCATCGGGAACGACGGGCGTCGGCCGTAGGCCCCCAGCGTCCGGCGTGTGCCCGCCGCGGGACATCCGGGCGCGTCCGTTCGGGTGACGGGCCGCGCCCCGGGCTCAGTAGCGCAGGGCCGTGCCGGTCCGCGCCGTCACGGTGCCCGACAGCTTGTGCGTGCTGCGCGCGGTGCCCTGCCCGGTGCCGTTCCCCGGCACCCCGGCGACCGTCACCACCACGGTGTCGAGCGCGTTGCCGCTCTCGTCCTCGAAGTCGACCTGCACCGCGAAGGACTTCGCCGAGCCCTCGGTGTTGCGCACGCCGACCGGGACCGTGGTGTACCCCTCCCCGTCGGTCGTCGGGGCCCCGAGCGTCACGTCCCCCTTGGCGTCGACCCCGTCCTTGACCGAGCCGAGCCTGTCCTTCGCCACGGCCGCCGCCGACTCGGCCGCCGACGCCGCGTCGGACGCCGCCGACGACACCGCCGCCCCGGCGGACTTCACCGCCGAGGCCGCCTTCGACGCGGCGCTCGACGCGTCGCCGCCGCCGTCCGAACAGCCGGCCGTGCCGACCGCCACCGCCGACAGCAGCAGACCTGCCAGACCACGCGTCCAGTTGCCCGTCATCAACGCCTCCCGGTGAGTCTTCGCGGAACCCCACCCAGTCAAGGGCCCACCGGCCCGGATGCCCAGTCGGCCGGGCATCCGGGTGAGGGTGCGGCGGCGCGTCCGTCGCCGCCGGGCCGCTCCGGCACCCGACCCTTGTGGTGGCCGGATTTCTCTGGCTAGAGTCCGTGATTACACGTGTCACCACGACACCGTCACCGAGTCGCCACACGGCGCCGGACGCGTGCCCCGGCCGAGGACGCCGCGTTCTCCCCGGGCGCCGCGCCCGTCGGCCCGTTCCCCCGCGAAAGGGATGCCATGACGCAATCACCCCCGGCCGAGCCCGATCTGAGCTGGCCGCCCCCTCCCTTCCGGAGCCCCGACGCGCCGGTGGTGGACGCGGACTCCGTACGCCGCTTCGACGCGCTCACCTACGCGACGCGGCCCGGTTACCGGCCCCGGCTGCTGGACGTGCGCGTGCCCGCCGCCGCGCGGCCGGTTCCGGCCGTCGTGTGGATCCACGGCGGCGGCTGGCTGGAGGGCGACCGGCGCTACCCGCCGCCGACCGTGCCCGCCGAGCTGCTGCACGGGACCGTCCTGGGAGCCGGGCTCGCGCTGGTCTCGATCGACTACCGGCACAGCCTCGAAGCCCCCTTCCCGGCTCAGCTGCACGACGTGAAGGCCGCCATCCGCTACGTCCGCCGGTTCGCCGGAGAGTTCGGCATCGATCCGGACCGCATCGCCGTGTGGGGCGAGTCGGCGGGCGGCCACCTGGCCGCGCTGGCCGGCCTGGTCCGCCCGGACGGGCCCGGCGGCGCCGCGCTGGAGGGGGTCGAGGGCGTCGGGGAGGGCGACAGCTCCGTCCTGGCCGTCGTCGACTGGTACGGCGTCTCCGACCTGGTGGCACTGCGCGGACACCCGATGCCCCCGATGCCGCCGATGCCGCCGGGGTTCGAGCTGCCCGATCCGTACGACGCGCTGCTGGGCGGCTCGGACGGGCAGCGGCCGGCGCTGGCCCGGGCCGCGAGCCCGGTCTCCTACGCGGTGGAGGGCGCCGTGCCGCCGCCGTTCCTGCTGGTGCACGGGCGGGAGGACGGGCTCGTCCCGTACAGCCAGAGCGAGGCGCTCGACGCGGCCCTGCGGGCCGTCGGCGGTACCTGCGTGCTGCGGCCGGTGGAGGGCGCGGACCACATCTTCCTGGGCTCCCCCGACGTCGCGGCGATCGTCCGCGAGAGCGTGGAGTTCCTCGCCGGACACCTCGGCGTCCGCGTTCCGTGACCGGGAACCCGCTCTCCCCGCGCAGGACGTCCCCGACCCTGCCGCTGGGGCTGCTGCTGGCCGCCGTCACGGCCCTGTTCGCCGTCGTGGTCGACGCGGACCCCGCGAACCCGCCCTTCCAGGGGGCCGACGCGCGCTGGCTCCGCTGGATGGGCGGGCCGCACGACGGGCCGCCCGCCGCCGCGGCGGCCTTCATGAACTGGTTCGGCGGGCCGCCGGGGGTGGTGGTCCCGCTCGGCCTGCTGGTCTTCCTGCTGGTGCGCCGGCGCTGGTGGTCGGTGTGCTTCCTGCTGGTCGCGTACCTCGGGACGAGCCTGGTCGTCGTCCGGGGCCTCAAGCACCTGGTGGACCGGCCGCGCCCGGCGGACCCGCTGGTGCGGGTGGACCACGGATCCTTCCCGTCCGGCCACGCGGCCACGGCCGCGCTGCTCGTGGTGCTGGCGGGGGCGCTGCTCGTGCCGGCGGCCCGACGATGGCTCTGGTGGTGGGCGGGCGCGCTGTTCACGCTGGCCATGATGTGGAGCCGCACCTGGCTGCACGCGCACTGGCTCAGCGACACGGTGGCGGGCGCGGCGGCCGGGGCGGGTACGGCGCTGCTGCTGTGGTGGGCGTTCCTGCCGCTGCTGGCCCGGGAGGCCCGGCGCCGGCCGGTGGCCGGGGCGGGCCCGCGCGAGGAGGCCCGGCCGATGGCCGCGCCGGCCCCCTGACGGGAGCCGGGAGTCCGGGCGGGGCGGCCTCCGGGGGGATGCCGGCCCGCCCGGCCGGGTGCCGGCGCCGGTGCGGGACGGCGGGCCGGTGCTCAGCGCCGGGGCACGGGGGTCAGCGGGTGACCGTCCACTTCTGGTTGGCGGCGCCGGTGCAGGTCCAGATCTGCAGCCGGGCGCCGTTGGCCGTGCTGCTGCCGGCGACGTCGAGGCACTTGTTCGCCTGCGGATTGACGATGTCGCGCGCCGCCGGCACGGCCCACTGCTGGGCGGCCGTGCCGTTGCAGTCCCACAGGCGCACCGCGGTGCCGTCGGCCGTCGCGCCCGAGGCCACGTCCAGGCACTTGCCGAGCGCGCGGAGCGTGCCGTCCGCGCCCACGCTCCAGCGCTGGGCCGCGGTGCCGTTGCAGTCGTAGAGCTGGACCGGGGTGCCGTTGGCGGTCGCGGCACCGGCGACGTCCACGCACTTGCCGCCGAGGCCGGTGACGGGTCCGGAGCCGCCGCCCGGCTGGCCGGCGTCGGAGCTCACCCGCACGTAGTCCACCAGCAGTTGCCCGGGGAAGGTGGTGCTGCCGTCGGGGTCGCCGGGCCAGTACCCGCCGACCGCGAGGTTGAGGATGACGAAGAAGGGCTTGTCGAAGACCCACTGGCGGCCGCCGAGGTCGGCGGGGGTGCGGCGCTGGTAGACGGCTCCGTCGACGGACCAGGTGATCGCGTTCGGGCTCCAGTCGACGGCGAAGGTGTGGAAGGCGTCCGCGAACGCCTGTCCGCCGGGCAGGGTGTAGCCGGCCCCGATGCCGCCGGCGCCCGAGTATCCGGGCCCGTGGAGGGTGCCGTGGACGGTGGACGGCTCGAAGCCGACGTTCTCCATGATGTCGATCTCGCCCGAGGCGGGCCATCCGACCTGGCCGATGTCGTTGCCGAGCATCCAGAAGGCGGGCCACATGCCCTGGCCGCGCGGCACCTTCATCCGCGCTTCGACGCGTCCGTACGTCGTGGCGAACTTCCCGGAGGTGTTGAGCCGGGCCGAGGTGTACTCGCACCGCCCGTACCAGCAGGCGTAGTTGCCCGGGTTCTCCCGGCGGGCGGTGATGACCAGGTTGCCCCGGCCGTCGAGGGCGGCGTTGCCCGCGCCCGGCGTGTAGTACTGCCGTTCGTGGTTGTTCACGTTGTCGCCGGTCTCGATCTGCCATTTCGAGCCGTTGACGGCGGAGCCCGCGGGGCCGTCGAACTCGTCGGAGAAGGTGACGGCGGCCGCGGCGGGCGCGGCCGCCGACGGTGCGGGAGCGGGGGGCGGGGGCGCGCCCTGCGCCGGTCCGGTCGTCAGCGCGGCGAGGGCGAGGACCGAGGCGAGGGACAGGAGCAGACGGCGGGGTGAGTACGGGGGGTGCATGGCTCTGCCTTCCAGGAGCATGACGGGGAGGCCCGGCGGCGCTGATGCCATGTGCATGACATTTCGGCAGGACGGAGCGGAACCGTGCGGTTGCCGCGCCGACCGGTGCCGGGACGAGCAAGCGGATCTGGAGGGTGCTTAGTTCACTTCGTGATTTAAGAAGTGAACAATTTGCCTGTCAAGGGCCCCGGCAGGGCTCACTTCCCGAACGGGACCGGCGCGCGGCGGGCATCGCGCGGGCGGGACCGGCGCGCGGCGGGCATCGCGCGGGCGGGGCCGGCGCGCCGGCCCCGCCCCGGGAGGCTCGGGTCAGAGGCGCGCCGCGCGCTTGACCGCGGCCAGGTCCACGAACTTGAAGTCGGTGTCGGTGCGGGCGCCGCCGTCGGACCCGGCCGACCCGGGGGTGTTGGCGCCGTCCTGCACCACCAGCAGGCCGTGCGGGAACCGCCGGCCCAGCGGTTCACCGGTGACCGCGGCACCGTCGCACTCCTGCGAGCCGTCGGGCGTCCCCGGCGCGCCGCCGGCCGCGACGCGGAAGCCGCCGGCGTACGCGTCGCCCCGGTCGCGGTCGAAGGCGGCGAAGGTGTCGTCACCCTGGCTCGACGCGAGCAGGTATCCGGCGCGGCCGGGGCGTGCGGGGTCGCGCCAGATGGTCAGCCCCTCCACGTCGGCGCTGATGTGCCGTCCCCCGAAGCCGGGGTCCGCGCCCGCGTCGCACTCCTCGGTGGCCGGGTTCCAGGTGCCGGGCACGCCGAAGGAGCGGACCTTCTCGATCAGGCGGGCCGGCGAGCGCAGGTCGGCGTCGAGCTTCCAGATGCCCACGTCCTCCTGGCCCGCGTACAGGTCGCCGGTGTCGGGATCGACGACCATGCCCTCGACCTGGGGCAGCTCCCCCGGCTCCGCGCACGGCGTCCAGCGTCCCCCGTCCGGCAGCCGGAAGGAGGCGGGCAGCGAGATCGTGCGGACCGTGCGGTAGCCGACCCGGCCCCGCGCGTCGGCGGTGAGCTCGGCCAGCGTCAGGGCCGTGGCGTCGCGCCGGCTGGCCACCGCGTACGCCCGGCCGCTGCGGCGGTCGGTGTAGGCGGCCAGGCCGTAGGCGGTCCGCTGCCCGGCCACCTCGTCCTGGTCGGCGGAGAAGAGCAGCGGGGCCGCGGTCTCGTCGGTGACGTCGGTCAGCGGCGCGGCGGGCCGGGACGCGTCGATCCGGTAGACCCGCAGCCGGTCGCGGCCCCGGTCGGAGACGACGGCCACGTCGTGGCGGCCGTCCGGGAAGCGGAGGCCGGTGATGAGGTCGACGTTGTTGAACCGGCCGGGCGGGGCGCCCTCGGCCGGGGCGGCCGGGGCCGGGAGGGACTGCACCTGGCGGCCGTCAAGGCCGTAGACGCGCAGGCCGCCCTCCTTGGCGGTGGCGATGACCAGGCTGCGGTCGGGATCGGCCGTGTTGCGCCAGATCGCGGGGTCGTCCGCGTTGGCGTTGCCGCCGGCCTCGTCGTCGAAGAGGGAGGGCGTCTCGACGGCGGCCGCCACCCGGGCCAGCGGCGCCGGGTCGGGGCGCCCCCCGTGCGCGTGGGCCGGGAGGGAGGTCACCGCCAGGGCCAGGACCGTCGCCGCGACGACGACCGGGGTCCTGCTGCTCGGGGTCACGCTCATGCTGCCTCCTGGGTGCGGTGTCGGGTCGGTCGTCCGGCCGGGCGGCGGGTGCGGCCCGTGCGCGGCGGACCGCCCCACCGTGATCCACCCGCCGGTAGCCCTCGTGGAAGGGCCGTGACGCGTGCGTGGCCACGCAGTGAACACCCGGGGGCCGCGGGCCGCCCACCGCCCGGCGTCGTCGTGCGGCCGTCCGTGACGCCCCCTCACTCCCTCGGGTGAACCGCGGGGTTCGGCGGGGTTCGATGGCCCGGAGTTGGCCGGAAACCGCTCCGGGACCCGGCGCCGGCTTCCGTAAGCTCATGATCACCGGGACGGCCGGTCCGGCATGCCGGACCACACGTCCGCACCGCCCCGCCCCGGTGTCCGAGCCAGCTGAACCAGAGGAACCCCCATGCTTCCGTCCTTCAACCGACGTCTGGCCCTGAGCGCCGCCCTGCTCACCGTGACGGCGCTGGTGACCCCGGCCGCCGCCGCGCACGCCGCCCCCGCGGCCCCGGTGGCGCCGGCCGCCGCGACCCCGGCCGCGCCCGACCTCGGCGCCCTGGAGCAGGCGCTGCGCAACACCCTCGCGGCCGGGGCCCCGGGCGCGACGGCCCGGTTCAGCGGTCCGGACGGGGTCTCGACCGCGGCCGTGGGCGTACGCGACAAGGCCACCGGCGCGGCCATGGACCCGAAGGCGCGCTTCCGGATCGGCAGCGTCAGCAAGACCTTCTCTTCCGTCGTCCTGCTCCAGCTGGTGGCCGAGAAGAAGATCGACCTGGACGCGTCCGTCAACACCTACCTCCCGGGCCTGCTCCCCGACGACCGGATCACCGTGCGCCACCTGCTGACGCACCGCAGCGGACTCTCCGACTACACGAACGTGATGTTCGCCCGGACCGTGCCCGGTTTCGAGGCCGTGCGCAACAAGGTGTTCACCTACCAGGAGCTGGTGGCCCTCTCCCTCGCCGAACCGCGCACCACCCAGCCGGGCGTGGCGTACAAGTACTCGAACACCAACTTCGTCGTGGTCGGCATGCTCATCGAGAAGGCCACCGGCAACAAGGTCGCCAAGGAGTACGAACGCCGCATCTTCAAGCCTCTGGGCCTGAAGAACACCTCCTACGTGCACCCCGGCACCACCATCTCGGGCCTGCACGCGCGCGGCTACCTGCACCCCGACGAGGCGGGTTCGCCGCTGGTCGACTCCACCGAACAGACCGTGTCCTGGGCCCAGTCCGCCGGAGCGGTGATCTCCAACCCGGCCGACCTGAACACCTTCATGTCGGCCCTGCTCGGTGGCAGGCTCCTCGCGCCCGAGCAGCTCGACGCGATGACCACCGTCACCCCGACCGACGGCACGAACACCCGGTTCTACGGACTCGGCCTGCGCCGCTACGACCTCTCCTGCGGCACCTCGGTCTACGGCCACACCGGCACCGTGCAGGGCTTCTACACCTACGCGTTCACCACCCGCGACGGCCGCAGCAGCCTGGCCGCCATGGCCAACACCTCGAACCGGGGCGAGGCCAACACCGCCCTCGGTGGCACCCTGGAGGCGGCGTTCTGCGGCGCGCCCGCCGCGAAGGCCACCGCGCGCGGCTTCGCCGCCACCGCCCCGGCCGAAGTGGACCTCCCGGAGCGGCACGCCCGCTGACGCCCCGGGCCGGCGGGCCGCGGCCCGCCGGCCCCCGGCGCGTGCCCCGCAGGAGCCCCGCACCGGTACGTCCGGGCAGCCTTGCGGGTCCACAAGGGCACGACATGGCCGAAAACCACCCTGCGCTGCGCTACGGCCCGCCCGCCCGTCGACGGGCCCGCGGCTCAGTCGCCGTGGAGGGCCCGGGCGAGGGCGGCCCGGGACGTGATGCCGAGCTTCGGGAAGATCTTGTAGAGGTGGGCCCCGACCGTCCGGGGCGACAGTTGCAGCTGCCTGCCGATGTCCTTGTTGGTCAGGCCGGTCGCGGCGAGCCGCGCGATGCGCAGCTCCTGTCCGGTGAGCCGCCCCGGGCCGTCCGGGGCGACGCCCACCGGCTGCCCGGCCGCGCGCAGTTCCTCCGCGCAGCGCTCGGCCCACGGCCCGGCGCGCAGGGCCGTGAAGGAGCGGTGGGCCTCGCCCAGCACGTCGCGCGCCCCGGCGCGGCGGTGGCGGCGCAGCCACGAGCCGTGCGCGAAGCGCAGCCGGGCCCGTTCGAAGGCCCACTGGCCGGAGCCGGGAACGGCGTACGCGGCGCGGTAGGCCGCGTCCGCCTCCTCGTCGGGCGCGGCCAGGGCGGTGGCCGCGGCGAGCAGGAAGGCGTGGTGGGGCGAGATCTCCGCCATCCGCGCCTCCCGGCCCGCCGCCAGGTGGGCCAGGGCCTCCGCGCGCCGGCCGGTGTGCACGGCCACGTCCACGAAGTCGAAGAACGGCAGGTGGAACCAGGGCAGTCCGCGCGGCAGCACGCCGGGCGGGGTGAGCGAGGAGACGTGGCAGTACGCCTCCTCGTACCGGCCGTGGGCCAGCGCGGCGAGGCCGTGCAGGTGCGTCAGGTGGTCGGTGACGAACCGCATCCGGGCACGTGCGGCCGCGGGCCTGATGAGCGCGTCGACCGCGCGCAGGCCCGCCTCGTCGCCGCGGCCGGCGAGGAAGTGCGCGTGGAAGTGCCGGAAGAGGAGGGCGTTGCAGTGGTAGCCCGCCTCCTCGGCCGCCTGCGCCTCGCGCAGGCAGTCCTCCGCCGCGTCCCAGTGCCCGTGCAGGAAGTCCTGGTGGCACTTGGCCTTGGCGATCGACCCCTGGGTGGCGTAGGCGTGCTGTCCGGTGAAGCGCCGCCACAGTTCCGCGTCGCCGACGTCCACCGCCGAGCCGGTCCACAGCAGCAGCCAGGCGCTCCCGGCCTCCTGCTCCTCGCTCATCCGCTCGGCCGCGACGCGGAACTCCTCGGACGCGCCGTGGGCGGTGCGGGCCGGGTCGGACCAGGCCCGGTGGCAGAGCCGGGCCAGCGGGGACACGTTGTCCCGGTGCTCCTCCAGGGCCCGCCAGGCGCGGGGGTCCTCGGTGAAGGTGGCGGCGAGCAGCAGCTTGAAGTACGCCTGTTCGGCCAGCCCGCCGAAGGTCTCGGCTCCGGGTGCGGCCAGCGCGTCCAGGGCCGCGGGCAGCAGGGTGAAGGAGGACTCGAAGTCGACGTGGTGGCTCTGGTCCGCGTACACCACGGCGTACGCGAACAGCGGCGCGATGTCGGGCGGCACGGGCCCGCGCCGCAGTTCGCCGACCAGCCGTGTGGTGTACGGGAGCCGGCCGCCCCGGGCGGCCATGACCGCCGCCCAGGTGAGCCGGCGGGCCCGGGAGTGCGGGTCGGAGCTGAGGGCGGCGGCCCGGTCCAGGAGCAGCGCCCCCTCGGCGTCGCCGCCGCGGCGGGCGATCCGCTCGCCGGCCTCCTGGAGTCGGGCCGCGAGCTCCTCGTCGGGGAAGAGCGCCGCAGAGGCCTCGTGCACGAGGCGGCGGGGGTCGTCGGCCGGCAGACCGCGGGCCAGCAGCCGGTGCGCTTCGCGGCGTTCGGGCCCGGATGCGGCGGAGATCACGGCGCTGCACACGAGGGGGTGGCGGAACTCCAGCCGTCCCGAGGCGTCCAGGTACGCCAGCCCGCTCGCCTCGATGCGGGCGAGCACCTCCTCCGCCCGGTCTCCGGCGACCTCGCGCAGCCACGCGCCGGTGCTCCCGGCCGCCGGTCCGCCGCCGAGCGCGGTGAGCAGCAGGAGCCGCGCGGACTCGGCGGACAGGGCCGTCAGCCGGCCCGCGAAGAGCCGCTCCAGGCGCTGTCCGAGCGGCAGCCGGTCGGGCAGCGGAGCGAGGCCCTTGAGGTGGGTCGGGTCCAGTTGCAGGGGCAGTTCGACGAGGGCGAGCGGATTGCCCGCCGCCTCGGCCAGCACCCGTTCGGCCGTCGTGGCGGCCAGTTCCGGATGCCACTGCCGCAGCAGCGCTCCGGCGTCGGCGTGGGCGAGCGCCGTGACGTCCACCGGCGCCGTGGGCCAGCCCTCGGCGGCGGGCCCCTCGGGACGCCCGGCGCTGACGATCACCAGGGGGAGGTCGGCGATCCGCCGGTGCAGGAAGGCGAAGACCGCGGCGCTGGAGGCGTCCACCCAGTGCAGGTCGTCGACGAGCAGCAGGAGCGGGCGGGTGCGGGCGGATTCGGCGAGCAGGGCGAGGGCGGCGGCGCCGACCGCGAAGCCGCCCGGGGGCAGTCCCCCGCGCAGCCCCAGCGCACACTCCAGGGCCTCCCGCTGCCGGGCGGGCAGGGCTCGGGAGCGTTCCAGCAGCGGCCATATCGCCTGGTGCAGCGCCCCGAAGGCGATGTCGGCCTCGGCCTCGGCGCCGACCGCGCGCAGCACCGAGAACCCGGCCGCCCGCGCCGTGTTCCGGGCCCAGTCCAGCAGGGCGGTCTTGCCGATGCCCGCCTCGCCGCGCAGGAGGACCGCCGCACCGCCGGCGCCGGTGCGGGCGCGCTCCAGAGCCCGGGCGAGCAGCGCCGTTTCGCGCCGCCTCCCGATGAGTTCCCCGTCCTTGCCGCCGACCACGGTCAACACGGCCGCCCCTGTCCCCCGGCGCCGCTCCACCCCGGCACCCCATGTGATCCGGCCTCGGCTCCGAGCAGGTCAGGATATATCGGCCCCCTACCGGGCGACGGGCCCCGCCGGTCCGTCGCCGGTCGGCATCCGGCCCCGAGCCCGGCCCCGCTCAGCCGCGGGGGGTGAGTTCGGTCATGGCGCTCCAGCCCTGGCCGGGGACCTCCACGTTGATGATCTCGGGGGTGGCCGCGATGGCTCCGGCGAGAGTCTCCATGCCGGCCGCGAAGTGCGCCGACGCCACGTGCGCGGAGCCGGCCTCGGCGTCCGCGAACGCCTCCAGCAGGGTGTACTGGTTCGGGTCGTCGACGCTGCGCGACCAGTCGAAGAAGAGGTTCCCGGGCTCCTCGCGGGTGGCCCGGGTGAAGTCGTCGACGCGGGCGAGCCAGGTGTCGCTGTGCTCCGGGCGGACGTCGAACCTGACGGCGATGAAGATCATGCGCACCAGCCTGCCAGCAAGCGCGCGCCCGCGCACATCCGGGTGTCCGGCCGCGGCGGACCGGGCCGCGGCCGGCGCCGCAGGGCTACGGCATCAGGTGGTAGTCGGGGAAGTTGCCCGGCAGCCGCTCCCCCGCCGGGCCGTCGGTGACGGCGTGGACCAGGAGCTCGCCGCCGACGAACGCACCGCGCCAGGAGGCGCCGAAGCCGCCGAAGAGCTCGTCGCGGTCCCCGCGCGAACGGGGCCTGCCGTGACCGGTCTTGAAGGCCCTGATCTGCGGGGCGAGGCGGGCGAAGGTGGCCGGGTCGTCGGTGGACAGGGTGGCGACGAGGGCCCCTCCGGAGGCGTTCATCGCCGCGAGGAGCTCGGCCTCGGTGTCGACGAGGACGATCGTGTCGACCGGCCCGAAGGGCTCGGCGTGGTAGAGCGGGGAGGAGGGCGGCGGGGAGAGCAGGGTGAGCGGGGCCACGTACGCGGAGGTGTCCTGGCCGGGCAGGAAGCGGGCCGGGTCGAGCCGGCCGCGGAAGAGCGGCACGGCGCCCCGCTCGACCGCGTCGGCGGCGTGCCCCGTGAGCTCGGCGGCCTTGGCCGCGTTGATGAGCGGGCCGAAGTCCAGCTCGGGCAGCGGGTCGTCGGGGTGGGCGACGGCCAGGGGGTGGCCGGTGCGGACGGCGGCGACGGCCGGGAGGTAGGCGGCGAGGAAGGCGTCGAAGGCGGTGCGCTGGACGACGAAGCGCGGGTAGGCGGTGCAGCGCTGCTTGCCGTAGTCGAAGAGCTTGGGGATGACGGCGGTGAGCGCGTCCCAGTCGGTGTGGTCCCATACCCCCCAGGTGTTGAGCCCTTCCTGTTCGAGGATGTGGCGCTTGCCGAGGTCGGTGACGGCGGTGGCGATCCGGGCGCCGGTGTCGCGGCCGCCGACGAAGGAGACGCAGCCGATCTCCGGGGACCGGACCAGCGCCCCGGACAGCTCGCCCCCGCTGCCGCTGATCAGGGTGACGGGGACGCCCTCGCGGCGGATCAGGGCGGCGGCGAGGGTCAGGCAGGCGAGTCCGCCGTCGGTGGGGGTCTTGGCGATGACCGCGTTGCCGGCGAGGGCCTGCACGAGCAGGGCGTGGACGAGGACGGACATCGGGTAGTTCCAGCTGGCGATGTTGGAGACGGGCCCGGCGAGCGGGGTGCGGCCCTCGGTCATCGCACCGATGTGCTCCAGGTACCAGCGGACGCCGTCCACGGCCCGGTCCACGTCGGCCCGGGCGAGCCGCCACGGTTTGCCGATCTCCCAGACCAGCAGGAGGGCGAGCAGTTCGCGGTGCTCGTCCAGGGCGTCGAGGGCGGCGCCGACGCGGGCGCGCCGTTCGGCGAGGGGCACGTGGCTCCAGGTGCGGTGCTCGTCGAGCGCGGCCCGTACCGCCCGGCCGGCGGTCTCGGCATCCAGCCGCGGCGGTCCCGCGACGGGGCTGCCGTCGACGGGGCTGGTGGCGGGCAGGGTGTGGCCGCCGGACTGCCAGGAGCCGGCCCACAGGTTGAGGACGTGGTCCTCGCAGAAGGCCTCGGGGGCCGCGGCGACTGCCCGCCGCCAGGCGTCGGACCAGGCGGTACCGGGCTTGAGGACGGGGGTGGGGGTGGGGGTGGGTGCCATCTGCTGCTCTCCGCTCAGGGGTGGGCGGGGCGGCCGGTGGCCCGCGCACGCCCGGCTCCACGCGGGCATCCGCACCGCGGGGCCAGGGCGGAACCGCCCGGTCCGACCGTACGGAGCGGATGCCCGAAACGGCCGCCGCCACCCCCGTCCGGCGCGTCGCCGCACCGCGCCGGAGCACCGCGCCGGAGCACCGCGCCGTCGGCACGCCCGTTCACCCGCTTGGTTCCCTCCCCTCGCGGCGGGCGCCCCGGCGGCACACGATCGGTTCGGGTGGTGCGCCCGATCACCGGACCGCGCACGCCGGCCGCCTCCTGAGGGGACGCAACGATGACCGCTCGACTCACCATCGAAGAACTGGCCGCGCTGATGAAGAAGGGCGCCGGCCTCACCGTCGACCCGGCCGCCATGGCGGACCGCCCCGATGCGGGCTTCGACGAGTGGGGGCTGGACTCCCTCGGACTGCTGGGCATCGTGGGCGAGCTGGAGAACCGGCAGGGCAGGCCCCTGCCGGCCGACGCCGACCGGTGCCGGTCGCCGCGGGAGTTCCTCGACCTGGTGAACGGCTCGCTGCCGGCCGGGAGCTGACCCTCCCGGAGGGCCGTTGCCCGTGCTGCGGCGCCCGCCCAGCTCGCCGGGGGTTTCCCGGCGGGCTCCGGGACGGGCAACGGGAAACCCGTCGATCGGCGCGGGGTGCGGGAGGAGGGTGGAGTCGTCCGCACCGGCACGACCCACAAGGGGACACCATGCGCAAGTTGATCCGTGGAGCCGCCGCGCTCGCGACCGCAGCCGCCGCCGTGATCGCGCTCGGCGGGACGGTCGAGGCCAAGCCCGCCGACGCCTGGGCCGGCTGCCCCGACGGAGCGGTCTGTATCTATCCCCAGAACCAGAACCCGGCCGTCAAGCCGTCCCAGATCTACTACAGCTACGGGGCGCACAACCTGAGCAACCAGTTCGGCAACCACTGGGTGCTCAACAACCAGACCGGCGGCGCGACCGCGAACCTCTGCACCGGCTCCAACGGCGGGGGCTGCGGCAACCCGATCGCCGCCCGCACCGGCGTCTACGCCGACCTCGGGCCGATCAACTCGATCCGCCTGAACCCGTAGCACCCCCGTTCGACGGGAGCGGCGCCGCGGCCGGTCCGACCCCGGCCGCGCCGGGTCCCCGCTCCCGTCCGACCGGCGCTGACGTCCGAGCCCCCGTCACACCCCCGCTGTAGCCTGGCCCGTGCCATCTCACGACCTGGGCGCGCTCTGCCATGGGGGATGTCTTGGGGGCTCCGGACCGTCCGCGGAACACCGACGACCGACACGCACCGTCCGACGACCGACACGCACCGTCCGACGGAGGGCCCGAACCGTCCGACGGAGGGCTCGGACCCCCCGGTGAGCGGCAGGGACCGTCCGGCGGCGGCCCCGGCGCCTTCCGCGCACGGCTGAGGCGGCTCCGCGGCGAGCGCGGCCTGTCCCTGGCCGATCTGGCCCGGCTGACGCACTACAGCAAGGGCTACCTGAGCAAGATCGAGACGGGTGCGAAGCGCCCGACCCCCGACGTGGCCCGCCGCTGCGACGAAGTGCTGGGGGCCGGGGGCGACCTGCTGCGACGGGTCCGGCGGCCGGGCCCGGGCACCGGCCCACCCGGCCCTCGGCCGCCCGGGGAGGGCCCCTACCGGGGGCTCTCGGCCTTCACCACCCGCGACGCGGCCTGGTACTTCGGCCGGGAGCGCGCGACGGCCGCCCTGGTGGAGCGGGTCTTCGAGCGCGTCGGCAGCGGACCGCTGCTGCTGGTCGCCCCCTCCGGCGCCGGCAAGTCCTCCCTGCTCAACGCCGGTCTGGTGCCGGCCCTCCGGCGGCCCGGCGGCTTCCCGATGACCGGCGCCGAGACCTGGCCGGTGGTGCGGCTCACCCCCACCGCGCATCCGCTGGAGGAGCTGCTCGACCGTACGGCGAAGGCCCTGGGCCGCGATCCGGGGATCACCGTACGGGAGGTGCGGGAGCGCCCGGAGGTGCTCCTCGATGCCGTCAGCAGCATGGCGGATCTCGCTCTTTCGAGTGAATCCCGGGCCCTGGCCGCGCCGTCCTGTAGGCCGGTGCTGCTCGTCGACCAGTTCGAGGAGCTGTTCACCCTCTGCTCCGACGAGGAGGAGCGGCGCGCCTTCGTACGGGTCCTCGCCGCGGTGGCGAGCGGCGCGCGGGCGGCGGCGGCCGGACACGATCCGGCCGTGGTGGTGCTCGGCGTACGGGCCGACTTCTCGGGCAGCTGCCTGGACCTGCCGGAGCTCGCGTCGGCCTTCACCGAGGGGCTGT
Source organism: Streptomyces subrutilus (assembly GCF_008704535.1). NCBI lineage: Bacteria > Bacillati > Actinomycetota > Actinomycetes > Kitasatosporales > Streptomycetaceae > Streptomyces > Streptomyces subrutilus. The sequence goes on along the minus strand of NZ_CP023701.1, from coordinate 6,389,780 downwards.
TCGTCCTGCCGCCGATGTCGGTGGCGGAGCTGCGGGAGTCCGTCACCCGGCCCGCGGAGCTGGCCGGCGTCGCCCTGGAGCCGGGTCTGGTCCCGCTGCTGCTGCGCGACGCCGGACTGCGCGACGACACCGGCGGCCGCATCCCCCCGGGCGTGCTGCCCCTCGTGTCGCACACCCTGCTGGCCGTCTGGCGCCGGCGCGACGGGGACACCCTGACCGTCGCGGGGTACGAGCGGGCGGGCGGCATCCAGGGGGCCGTGGCGCGCACCGCCGAGACGGTGTTCGCGCGGCTGCGCCCGGCCGAGCAGAGGACGGTCCGCCGCGTCCTGGTCCGGCTGGTCCACGTCGCCGACGGCGCCGGCGCCACCCGGCGCAGGATGGGCCGCACCGCTCTGCTGGGACAGGACGAGGGGACGGGCGGGGCCGCGGCCGCGCTGGCCCCCTTCGTCGGAGCCCGGCTGGTCACCCTGGACCGCGACGGCGTCGAGATCACCCACGAGGCCCTGCTGCACGCCTGGCCCCGGCTGCGCGGCTGGATCCGCGCCGACCGGTCCGGGCTCCTGATCCACCAGCAGTTGTCGCACGCGGCGGCCGAATGGGAGCGCGAGGGCCGCGACCCGTCCGCGCTGTACCGGGGCACCCGGCTGGAGACCGCGCGGGCCTGGGCCGACGAGCGGGACGGCGGAGGCCGCCTCGGTCCGCAGGAGGAGGCGTTCCTGCGGGCCGGCCGGGCCGGTGCGGACCACCGCGCACGCCAGGCGCGGCGCCAGGTCCGGCTGCGCCAGGGGATGCTGGCCACGCTCGTGAGCCTGCTGGTCCTCGCGCTGGGCGCGGGCGGGCTCGCGTACCAGGAGCGCACGGCCGCCCTGGGGCAGGAGCGCGTCGCCCGCTCGCGCGCGCTGGCCCTGCAGTCCGCCGCGCTCGCCGCCGGCCAGCCGGAGGCCTCGATGCGGCTGGCGGCCCGTGCCTACCTGACGGCGCCGACGGCCGAGGCGCGGGGCGCCCTGCTGAGCACGCAGGCGCAGCCGTTCGCGGGCCGCCTGACCGGACACACCGGGCCGGTGAACGCGGTGGCCTTCTCCCCCGACGGCTCCCTGCTCGCGACGGCCGGTTCCGATGGCACGGTGGCGCTGCGCCGGTTGTCCGACCGCCGCACGACGCTGACGTTCACGCTGCCCGGCCGGGTGCGCGCGGTGGCTTTCGGGCCGGGCGGCCGGACGCTCGCGGCCGCCTCCACCGACGGGCCCGCCCGGATGTGGGACACCGGCGGGCGGGGCGCGCCGGCCGTGTTCCCGGCGGGTACGGCGGGCGCGCGGGCCCTGGCCTTCGCACCCGACGGGCGGACGCTGGCCGTCGCGGGCGCCGACGGGGCGGTGCTGCTGTGCGAGGCGGGCGGGGAGCACCGGGTCGTGGCTTCGCTGCCCGGCCACGCGGGGCGGGTCAACGCCCTGGCGTACGCTCCGGACGGGCGGACGCTGGTGTCGGCGGGCGCCGACCGGACCGTACGGCTGTGGGACCCCGATCCGGCGGACCCGCGGCCGCTGGCGGTGCTCGCCGGGCACACGGACGAGGTGCTGGGGGTGGCGTTCGCGCCGGACGGGCGGACGGTGGCCAGCGGGGGCGTCGACCGGACGGTACGGCTGTGGGACGTGGCCGGGCGGCGGAACACGGCGACGCTGAGCGGGCACAGCGACGACGTCAACGCGGTGGCCTACACCCCGGACGGGACGACGGTCGTCGGCGCGGGCGGCGACGGGACGACGCGGCTGTGGGACGTCTCCAGCGGGCGACTGACGGCGACGCTGGCCGGCCACACCGACTACGTGCTCGGGGTGGCCGTGGACGCGCGCGGGGCGCTGCTGGCCACCGCCGGCTTCGACCAGTCCGTGGTGCTGTGGGACCTGCGCGGGCCGGTGCTGGCGCCGCACCCGTTCACGGAGATCTGGCACGCCGCGTTCAGCCCGGACGGCAGGCTGCTGGCCACGGCGCAGGCGGACCACACGGTGCGGCTGTGGGAGGTGGCGGGGCGCCGGATGGTGGCGGCGTTCACGGGGCACGGGGAGACGGTGTTCTCGGTGGCCTTCTCGCCGGACGGGCGGCTGCTCGCCTCGGCGGGCTCGGACGGGACGGTACGGCTGTGGGACGTGGCCGCGCGCGGGCCCGCCGGCACCCTCACCAGCCAGGGCGGGACAGTGTTCTCGGTGGCCTTCTCACCGGACGGCAGGACCCTGGCCTCGGCCGGCTCGGACGGGGCCGTACGGCTGTGGGACGTGGCCGCGCGCAGCCCGTTGGCCCTCCTCGCCGGGCACACGGACTTCGTCAACGACGTGGCCTTCAGTCCGGACGGGCGCACGCTGGCGAGCGCCGGGGACGATCTGGCGGTGCGGCTGTGGGACGTGGCGGCGCGCGGCCCGCTGGCCGCCCTGTCCGGTCACACGGGCGCGGTGCGGGCCGTGGTGTTCTCGCCGGACGGGCAGACGCTCGCGAGCAGCGGCAACGACGGCACGGTGCGGCTGTGGGACGCGCGCGGCCGTCGCGCTGCGGCCCTGCTGGCCGGGCACACGGGCTCGGTTCGGGCCGTCGCCTTCTCCCCGGACGGGCGCACGCTCGCGAGCAGCGGCAACGACCGCACGGTCCGGCTCTGGGACGTCCCCGGCCGCCGGGCGGTGGCCGCGCTGGCCGGGCACGCGAACGCGGTCTGGGGCGTGCTGTTCTCCCCGGACGGGCGGACGGTGGCCAGCAGCAGCACGGACGGCACCGTCCGGCTGTGGGACCCGGACCCGGGGGCGCGACTGGCGGGGCTGTGCCGTCCGGGACCGGTCTCCGCGGGGGCCGGCGCCGCGCCGCCGGCGCCCGCCGGGCCCCTCGGCGACCCGGGCTGTCCCGGCACCTGAGGGACCGTCCGGGCGCCCGTCGCGGGGCGCCTGCTCGGCGGGGTTTCCCGAGGCGTTTCCCGCCGCCCGTCCGCGGACGCTCGGCCGGGCCCTGCCCGACCGGGGCCGGAGCGCTCGCTCCGGCCACCCCCCGCGTCCCGCTCAGGCGTTGGCGATGACGAGGAGGGTGCGGGCGCCGTCGGGGCCGGTCAGGCGGCAGCGGTGCGGGACCTCGCCCCGGTGGTGCGCGCTCTGCCCGGCGCGCAGGGTCAGCGGCTCCTCGCCCTCGACCTCCAGGACGATCTCGCCCTCCAGGACGTAGAGGAAGTCCTCGCCGGGGTGTTCGAACCAGCCGCGTTCGCCCCGGCCGGGCTCGAAGTGGTGCTCGTACGCCTCCATCAGGGCGCTGCGGCCGCCGGGGATGAGCACTTGCGCGATCTGACCGGCCGCCTCGTCGACCCGGATCACCTGCGGGTCGCTCTCGTGGCTGACCGCGCCGGGGCGGGCCGGCGGGCGCAGGAAGGTGCCGGGGGTGACGTCGAGGGCCTCGGCGATCCGGTAGATGGAGCTGAGGCTGGGCGTGGCCAGTCCGCGTTCCAGCTGGCTCAGGAAGGGCTGGGAGAGGCCGGATCGGGCGGCGAGCACGGCCATGGAGACGCCGCGCTGCTTGCGGCGACCGCGGATCACCTGCCCGACCTCGATCGCCTCGGGCGTGGGTTCGGGTCGAGACACGCTGGTGAACGTACCGCATCGGGCGGGGGCGGCCGGAGGGTCCGGAGAGGTTTCGCACCGCTGCAACACTCCCGTCATAAGCGTGGTCAATTATTGACCTCACTTATCGACAACGAGGAGCAGCCCCGTGCACGCCACCCCCTCACCGCCCGGCCGGGCCCTCGGCCGGCTCGGCCCGGCCCTGGGCGCGGCAGCCGCCGTCCTCGCGCTGTGGTACCTGCTCGCCCGGTCCGGCGGTGTGGCCCCGGGGCTGCTGCCCACCCCCGCCCAGACCGCGGCCGCCCTGGCCGACAGCGCCCGCAGCGGGGTCCTGGCCGCCGACCTCGGCGCCAGCCTGACCCGTGCCGGACAGGGCTTCGCCCTCGGCGCGCTGATCGGCAGCGCGCTCGGGTTCACCACCGGCTACCTGCCGAAGGTGTCCGCGGCCGTCACCCCGGTCGTCTCCTTCCTGCGCCCCATCCCGGCCATCGCCCTGGTGCCCCTGGCGACCGCCTGGTTCGGCATCGGGGAGACCGCCAAGCGCCTGCTGATCGCCTACGCCGTCCTGCTCGCCGTCTGGCTGTACGTGCACGACGGCGTGTCCCGGGTGCCGGTGACCCACCTGCGCGCGGCCCGCTCCCTCGGGGCCCCGCTGCACCGGCGGTTCACCGAGGTCCTGCTGCCGGCCGCCGCGCCCGCCCTGCTCGCCGCGCTGCGCTACGGCGCCTCGGTGGCGCTGCTCGCCCTGGTGGCGGCGGAGCTGGGCGGCGCGGACAGCGGGCTCGCCTACCGGCTCCAGGTGGACGGGCAGTTCCTGCGCGTCGACCGGATGTTCGCGGGCCTGCTCGTGCTCGGCCTGCTCGGCGTGGCCGTGGACCTGGTGCTGGCCTCGGTCGGCCGCCGGTTCGTCCACTGGGGCGCGTCATGAGCCTGGGCGTACGGCTGGAGGGGCTGTCCGTCGCGTACGGGGCCGCGCGGGTGCTGGAGGCCACCGACCTGGAGCTGCCGGCCGGCTCGTTCACCGCGCTGCTGGGCCCCAGCGGATGCGGCAAGTCCACGGTGCTGGGCGCGGTGGCCGGGTTCGTGAGGCCCACCGCCGGGCGGGTCACGGCCGGCTCCGCACCGGTGCGCGCGCCCGGCCCCGAACGGGGCGTGGTGTTCCAGCACTACGCGCTCTTCCCCTGGCGCACGGCGCGCGGGAACGTGGAGTTCGCCCTGAAGCGGCTCGGCCTGCCCCGGCCGGAGCGGCGCCGGCGCGCGCTGGCGGCGCTGGCCGAGGTGGGGCTCGCGGAGGGCGCCGAGAAGTACCCGGCCCAGCTGTCCGGCGGCATGCAGCAGCGCGTGGCCCTGGCGCGGGCGCTGGCCGCAGAGCCCGAAGTCCTGCTGATGGACGAACCGTTCGGAGCCCTGGACGCCCTGACCCGGACCCGGATGCAGGACCTGCTGCGGGAGCTGTGGCGGCGCCGCGGCACCACCGTCCTGTTCGTGACGCACGACATCGACGAGGCACTGGCCCTCGCCGAGCGGGTGGTGGTCCTCGGCGGCGCCCCCGGGCGGGTCCTGGCCGACCACACCGTGCCCGCCGGACCGCCCGACGCGGCGCTGCGCTCGCTGATCGCCCACCACCTGGGCGCCGAATGACCCACGCGGGCCGCACCCGGACCACCACCGGGTGCGGCCGCACCGACGCGGCCGGCACGCCCGCCCCTGACCGCCCCTGACCGTGCACCGCCCTCACCGCCCGCTCCCCACCCCACGGAAGGCCCCGCCATGTCCCTGCCCACCCGTCACAGAACCCGCGGCCCCCGCGCCGCCACGGGCCTCGTGCTCGCCGCCCTGCTCTCCGTCCTCGCCACCGCCTGCGCCGGATCGCCCGGCCAGGGCGGCGGCCGCCCCTCCGTCGGAGTCGCCGGCAGCGACCAGCTCGGCGGCGCCCCCGTCTACGTGGCCCAGGAGCACGCACTGTGGTCCGCCGAGGGCGTGGACGTCACCCTGACCACCCAGCCCACCGGCCGCGACGCCCTCAACGCCGTCCTCGGCGGCCAGGCCCAGCTCGGCATCGTCGGGGACCTGCCCGCGGTCACCGCCGCGCTCGGCGGACGCGACCTGCGGATCGTCGCCGACCTGTCCCGGTTCTCCGACTGGCGGCTGCTGACCCGCAGCGACTCCGGCATCGGCTCCTTCACCGCCCTCAAGGGCCGCAAGGTCGGGGTCCCGCAGGGCACCAACGTCGAGTACGCCCTGTCGCGGATGCTCGGCTCGGCCGGGCTCTCGGCCGCCGACGTCACGATCGTCAACCTGGCCCCGAACCAGGTCACTTCGGCACTGGCCCGCGGGGACGTCGATGCCGGGGTCACCTTCCCGAGCTTCTACGGAGCCGCCCGCACCACCCTCGGCGCGCGCTACGCCGAGCTCCCCTTCACCGGCTACACGGCCCGGACCCTGCTGGTCGCCGGACCCTCGGCGACCGCGGCGGGCACGGCGGCCGTGCTGCGGTCCGTGCTGCGCGCCCAGCGGGAGCTGGCCGCGGACCCGGCGGGCGCCCGCAAGGCCGTGCTCGCCCAGTCCAAGGGCGCCCTCCAGGCGGACTACGTCGATGCCTTCCAGCCCCGCTACGGCTACGGCGCGACCCTCTCCCCCGAGCTGCTGACCCAGCTGGCCGAGGAGGCCGCCTGGGCCAAGGCCGCCCAGGGCCTGCCCGGATCCGCCGACCCGGCCGCGCTCTCCCGCCACCTCGACCCGGCGCCCCTGAAGGCCGCCGACCCGGCCGCCGTCACGCTCACGGCCCCCGCGGCCGGCTGACCCCGGCCGCCCGCACCCCTCCCCCCGACCCGTCACCCCAGGAGCACTCCATGACCGTCGACCAGAACACCCTGCGCCGGCGCGGCACCGGCCTGATCGCCCACGATCCCGACCGCAGCCACGGCGGCTACACCCTCTACACGCCCATCACGAGCACCGGCGTGATCCACCTCGTCGACATCGAGGGCAGGCCCGTCCACACCTGGAACTCCCCGCACCCGCCCGGCCGCCAGGCCCAGCTCCTGCCGAACGGCAACCTCTTCTACGCGGCCAAGGACACCGACGGCCCGACCCTCTTCCCCATCTGGGACGTCTACCACGGCGGCATCTTCCAGGAACTCGCCCCGGACTCCACGGTGCTGCGCGAGGTCCGCCACCCCTTCCACCACCACGACGCCTCCGTCCTGCGCAACGGCAACCTGATCATCACCGCGGTGGAGCCCCTCTCCCCCGCCGACGCGGCCCGCGTCCGGGGCGGCATCCCCGGCTCCGAGGCCCCGGGCGGCGTGATCTACGGGGACGTGGTGTACGAGCTGACCTGGGACGGCGAGGTGGTGTGGCGCTGGGCCGCCATCGAGCACCTCGACCCCGGAGAGGTGCCGCTGGGCCGCCACTTCGCCCGCGAGCACTGGCCGATGGCCAACACCGTCAACGAACGGGCCGACGGCTCCCTCCTGGTGGGCTTCCGCAGCGCCTCCACCACCGTGGCCGTCGACCGCGCCGACGGGTCGGTCCTGTGGAGCGTCGGGCCCGACGTACTGGCCCAGCAGCACCACCCGCACGAGCTGCCCGGCGGGACGGTCCTGGTCTTCGACAACGGGACCTACCGCGACACCACCTCCGTGCCGTACTCGCGGGTGCTGGAGCTCGACCCGCGCACCGGCGAGCAGGTGTGGTCGTACGTGGACAATCCGCCGCAGAACTTCTTCAGCCCGTACATGTCCAGCGCCCAGCGCCTGCCGAACGGCAACACCTTCATCGCCGAGGGCTCCTTCGGGCGGCTCTTCGAGGTGACCCCCGGCGGGGACGTCGTCTGGGAGTTCGTGGTCCCGGAATTCCGCTCCTTCGGGGAGGGCGTCGGCCTGGAGTCCTCCGGAGGCGCCCAGAACTCCGTCTTCCGCGCCTACCGCTACGACGCCGAGCAGCTTCCCTGGCTCTGACGGATGGCTCGATTTATTTCATCGGAGGGCGTTATGTGTACGGCGGATGAAAAGGATGCGGGCTTCTGCGCCCGGCGATATCCAGACCGTTGACACCCCTTCTCCGGGCTGCCTAGCTTACGCCGCAGATAACGACATCAGCGGCCTCTCCTGTCCGGCATGACGGCTGCTTTTCGATTCTGCGCTTTGTCGAAGCTGCTGGAGTGTCCGTGACCGATTCCCTGCTCCTCTCCGCGCCTACCGGCCCTTCCGGTTCCTCCGGACCGCCCGGACCGGCGCAGCGGGTCCTCCCGCTGCGCCGGCCGGGACGGTGGACGGCCGCCGCGATCGTCCTCGTGCTGGTCTCCCAGGCCGCGAACGGTCTGCTGACCAACCCGTTCTACCAATGGGACCGCTTCGCCTACTGGTTCGTGCGGCCGGTGATCCTGGAGGGGCTGCTCATCACCCTCCAGGTGGCCGCGTACAGCGCGGCCCTGGGGCTGGCCGGCGGTGTCCTGCTCGCCCTGGGCCGGCTCTCCGGCAATCCGGTGCTGCGGTCGGTGAGCTGGACGTACGTCTGGCTGTTCCGCTCCGTGCCGCTGATCGTCGTCCTGCTCTTCCTGTACAACCTCAGCGCGCTCTACCCCACGCTGAGCATCGGGGTCCCGTTCGGGCCCGCCTTCTTCACCTTCGACGAGTCGCGGCTCGCCACCGACATCGTCGTCGCGGTGGTCGGCCTGAGCCTGGCCGAGGCGGCCTACGCGGCCGAGATCGTCCGGGCCGGCGTGCTCTCCGTGGACCAGGGCCAGCACGAGGCGGCCGCCGCGCTGGGCCTGCCGCGGCGCTACCAGTTCGCCCGGATCGTCTTCCCCCAGGCCCTGCGCTCGATCGTCCCCTCGTACGTGAACCAGCTGATCGGCCTGCTCAAGGCCACCTCGCTGGTCTTCTACGTCTCCCTGCTCGACCTGTTCGGCTCGGTCCAGAGCATGGCCAGCACCTACCCGGGCGACGTGGTGCCGCTGCTGCTCGTGGCCACCGTCTGGTACGTGATCCTCACCAGCGTCGTCTCGGTCGTGCAGTACTACGTCGAGCGGTACTACGCCCGCGGCGCCCTGCGCACCCTGCCGCCGACCCCCGTGCAGCGGGCCCGTGCGGGCCTGCGCGACCTGCGGGCCCGCGCCCGGAAGGAGACGGCCCGATGAGCCCGACCACCACCCCCGTCGAGCCCGGCTCCGACACCGCCCCGGCCACCGCGCGGCCGGCCGCGATCGAGGTGCACGACGTGCACAAGTGGTACGGCGGCCACCGGGTCCTGGACGGGGTCAGCCTGACCGTCGAACCGGGCACCGTGACCGTGATCCTGGGCCGGTCCGGCTCGGGCAAGTCCACGCTGCTGCGGGTCCTCAACCACCTGGAGAAGCCGGAGGCCGGGTACGTCAGCGTCGGCGGCGAACTGATCGGCGTGCAGCGCCACGGGGACCGGCTGAAGGAGCTGGGCGAGCGGGCGATCCTCGCCCAGCGCAGCCGGATCGGCTTCGTCTTCCAGAACTTCAACCTCTTCCCGCACCTGACCGTGCTGGACAACGTCGCCGCGGCCCCCGTCGCCACCGGCCGGCTGCCGCGGCCCGAGGCCGAGGCCCTCTCCCGCGAGCTGCTCGAACGGGTCGGGCTGGGCGAGCGGACCGGCGCCTACCCGCGCCAGCTGTCCGGCGGGCAGCAGCAGCGGGTGGCCATCGCCCGCGCCCTCGCACTGCGGCCCGGGGTCATCCTCTTCGACGAGCCCACCTCCGCCCTCGACCCCGAGCTCGTCGGCGAGGTGCTCTCCGTGATCAAGGACCTGGCCACCGGCGGCACCACCCTCGTCATCGTCACCCACGAGATCGGCTTCGCCCGCGAGGTCGCCGACCAGGTCGTGTTCCTGCACGAGGGGCGCGTCGTCGAACAGGGCCCGCCCGCCCGGGTCCTGGACCACCCCGAGCACGCCCGGACCCGGGAGTTCCTCAGCAAGGTCCTCTGAGCCGTCCCGCGGGGCCCCTGCGCCCCGACCGGCACACCGCCGGGCGTCCACCCGTCCCCCCGCCGTGCGCGGCTCCGCGCCGCCCCGGCCCACAGCACCCTTCGCACCCACCCGAAAAGGAACGCCATGCACCGCCAGTCCTCCCTGCGCACCAGACTCGTCCGCGGCCTCGGCGCCGCGACGGCCACCGTGGCCCTCGCCTCCGCCCTCACCGCCTGCGGCGGGGACGCGAAGGCCACCGCCTCCTCCACCTCGGACAAGGTCACCATCGGCGCCGTCTCCAACGGCGCCGCCCAGCAGGCCGAGCTGAAGGTCCCGGTCGTCGAGGCCCTGCGCGCCCAACTGCCCGAGGCCGTCCGCTCCCGCGGCGAGCTGGTCATCGGCGTGGGCGCGCTGCCGTCCGGCTACCCGCCCCTGACGTTCGTCGGCTCCGACCAGAAGACCTTCACCGGATCCGAGCCCGACCTCGCCCGGCTGGTCGCCGCGACCCTGGGGCTCAAGCCCGTGATCAAGAACTCCACCTGGGAGAACCTCTTCGTCGGCATCGACAGCGGCAAGGTCGACGTGGCCTTCACCAACGTCACGGTGACCGAGGAGCGCAAGAAGAAGTACGACTTCGCGTCCTACCGGCAGGACAACCTCGCCTTCGAGGCCCTCAAGGACAACCCCTGGAACTTCGGCGGCGACTACCGCAACCTCGCGGGCAAGACCGTCGCGGTCGGCTCGGGCACCAACCAGGAGCGGATCCTCCTGGCGTGGCAGAAGAAGCTGCAGTCGGAGGGCAAGGACCTGACCGTCAAGTACTTCCCGGACAACACCAGCATCAACCTGGCGCTGGCCGGCAAGAAGATCGACCTGTACTTCGGGCCCAACCCCTCGCTCTCGTACCACATCACCCAGACGGCGAGCGGGACCGCCCCGACCCGCAACGCGGGTGCGTACTCCGGCGCCGGCGAGACCCTCCAGGGGCTGATCGGCGCCACCGCGAAGAAGGACAGCGGACTGGCGAAGCCGATCGCCGAGGCCATCAACCACCTGGTCCAGAACGGCCAGTACGGCCAGCTGCTGACCGCGTGGAACCTGTCGAACGAGGCCGTCACCACCTCCGAGGTCAACCCTCCGGGCCTGCCCGCGACCAACTCCTGACCCGCGGGGCCGCCGCCCGCCCCCGGTCACCCATCCCGGGCCCGCCCCGGCCGCGTCACGAAGGAGAGCCGTGCCCACGACCGCCGACACCCGGGTCCCGGTGTCCCCCCACGTCCTCGACAACCCCGCCTGGGCCTCGCTGAACGGCCCGCACGCGGTGTTCGCCGAGCACGCGGACGGCCCCGCCGCCCGCTACCTCCCGGACGTGGCGCCGTTCTACGCCCTCGCCGACCCGGCGGACCCCCGGTCGTGGGCGGCACTGCACTCCCTGGTGGGCGCGGGCGGGGCGGTGTCCCTGGCCGGGGTGCCGGCGCCGCCCGAGGGGTGGGAGACGGTCGCCTCGATCGCTGGCGTCCAGCTGGTCGACACCGCACTGCGGGCCGAGCACGACCCGGAGGCGGTCCGGCTGGGGGCGCGCGACGTGCCCGAGATGCTCGACCTGGTCGGCCTCACGAAGCCGGGGCCGTTCCTGCCCCGCACCGTCGAGCTGGGTCGTACCTCGGCATCCGCCGGCAGGGCCGGCTGGTGGCGATGGCCGGGGAGCGGCTGCGGCCGCCGGGCTGGACGGAGATCAGCGCCGTCTGCACCCACCCCGAGCACCGGGGCGAGGGGCTGGCGACGCGGCTGGTGCGCGCCGTGGCCGCGGGCATCAGGGACCGGGGCGAGGTGCCGTTCCTGCACACCGCCGCGCACAACACCGGCGCGGTCCGGCTCTACGAGTCGATCGGCTTCACCGTCCGGCGCCGCCCCTTCTTCCTGGGTCTGCGGGCGCCGGGCGGGCCCGGCAACACCATTGCCAAGTTCTCTTAATACTGCGGTCATTGTCCGGCGCGGGGGGCGGGCGTAGCGTTTTCGAGAGAAATGCCTGACGGGACGACGAATTCGCGACCCCGCACCGGCTCATCTTCCGCACGCCGATCAGGAAAGGCGTATTCCGACGTGTCCGTTCCCCCGTCATCCTCCACTCCCTCCTCCTCCGCACCGCTGCACCTGGCCGTGGCCCTCGACGGCGCCGGCCGGCACCCCGCCGCCTGGCGCGAGCCCGGGACCCGGCCGCAGGCCCTGTTCACCGCCCGCTACTGGGCCGACGCCGTCACCGAGGCGGAGGCGGGGCTGTTCGACTTCGTCACCTTCGAGGACGCGCTCGCCCTCCAGTCCTCCGCACCGGACGGGCCCGACGAGCGGACCGACCGGGTCCGCGGCCGGCTGGACGCCGTACTGACCGCGGCCCGCGTCGCTCCGCTGACCCGGCACATCGGGCTGGTCCCGAGCGTGACGGCCACCCACACCGAGCCGTTCCACATCTCCAAGGCCGTCGCCACCCTCGACCACGTCAGCCGCGGCCGCGCCGGCCTGCGCGTCCAGGTCTCCGGACGCGCCGACGAGGCACGGCACTTCGGCCGCCGCACCGGCCCGCTGCCGGAGGCGGAGCTGTACGAGGAGGCCGCCGACCACGTCGAGGCCGTCCGGCGGCTGTGGGACAGCTGGGAGGACGACGCGGAGATCCGCGACGTGGCCACCGGCCGGTTCGTCGACCGGGAGAAACTGCACTACATCGACTTCGAGGGACCCCATTTCAGCGTGCGCGGCCCGTCCATCACCCCGCGCCCGCCGCAGGGGCAGCCCGTGGTCACCGCCCTCGGCGACGGCGGGGCCTCGTACCGGCTCATCGCCCGCTCCGCGGACGTCGGGTACCTGGCCGCCCGCTCCCCCGACGCCGCGCGCACGGCCGTGGCGGCGGTCCGGGAGGCGCGCGAGTCGGCCGGGCTCGGAGACCGGCCGCTGCACCTCTTCGGCGAGCTCACGGTGTTCCTGGACGACGACGCCGAGGCGGCCGCGGCCCGCCGCGAGCGGCTCGACGCGCTGGCCGGCGCCCCGTTCGAGGACGACACCGAGGTCTTCACCGGCACCCCGGCCGGCCTGGCCGACCTGCTGCTGGAGCGCCGGGCGGCGGGCCTGACGGGCTTCCGGCTGCGGCCGGGCGCCACCGCCCACGACCTGCCGGCCCTCACCCGGAAGCTGGTGCCCGAGCTCCAGCGCCGCGGCGCCTTCCGCCGCGCCTACGAGGCGGACACCCTGCGCGGACTGCTCGGGCTGGAGCGCCCGGCCAGCCGCTACGCGGCGCGGACCACCCTCACGGCCACCGCCGGCCCCGCCGCCTGACCCGGACGATCCGGAAGGACGAACCATGAGCACCAAGCCGCTCAAGCAGATCCATCTCGCGGCCCACTTCCCGGGCGTCAACAACACCACCGTCTGGAGCGACCCGGCGGCCGGCAGCCACATCGACTTCGACTCGTTCGTCCACTTCGCGCGGACCGCCGAGCGCGCCAAGTTCGACTTCCTCTTCCTCGCCGAGGGGCTGCGGCTGCGCGAACAGGGCGGACGGATATACGACCTGGACGTCGTGGGACGGCCGGACACCTTCACCGTCCTCGCCGCCCTGGCCGGCGTCACCGAACGGCTCGGCCTGACGGGCACCATCAACTCGACCTTCAACGAGCCCTACGAGGTGGCCCGCCAGTTCGCCTCCCTCGACCACCTCTCCGAGGGCCGCGCCGCCTGGAACGTCGTCACCTCCTGGGACGCCTTCACCGGCGAGAACTTCCGGCGCGGCGGGTTCCTGCCGCGCGAGGAGCGCTACTCCCGGGCCCGCGAGTTCCTGTCCACGGCCATCGAGCTGTTCGACTCCTGGGACGGCACCGAGCTGGCCGCGGACGCCGGATCGGGCGCGTTCCTCCGCGACGCGCGCGCCGGGGCCTTCGCCCACCGGGGGCAGCACTTCGACATCGAGGGCCGGTTCAACGTGCCCCGCAGCCCGCAGGGCCGGCCCGTGGTCTTCCAGGCGGGCGACTCCGACGAGGGCCGGGAGTTCGCCGCCTCCGGCGCCGACGCGATCTTCGGCCGGCACGCGACGCTCGACGAGGGGCGCACGTTCTACGCCGACGTCAAGGGCCGGCTGGCCGCGTACGGCCGCACCCACGACCAGCTGAAGATCCTCCCCGCCGCCACCTTCGTGCTCGGCGACACCGACGCCGAGGCCCACGAGACCGCGCACGAGGTGCGCCGCCTCCAGGTCAGCGGGCAGACGGCGATCAAGTACCTCGAACACGTCTGGAACCGGGACCTGTCCGGCTACGACCCGGACGGCCCGCTGCCCGACGTGGACCCCGAGGTCGGGGAGAACACGATCGCGCTGGGGAGGGCGAGCGTGCGGCAGTTCAACGACCCGCTCGCCACCGCCCGGCAGTGGCGCGAGCTCGCCGAGGCCAAGGGCCTGTCGATCCGCGAGCTGGTCATCGCGACCACCTCCCGCCAGACGTTCGTCGGCACCGCCGACACGGTCGCGCGGTCCATCGACTCCCTGGTGCAGGCGGACGCGGCCGACGGCTTCATCCTCGTCCCCCACATCACCCCCGGCGGCCTGGACGTCTTCGCCGACACGGTCGTCCCGCTGCTCCAGGAACGCGGCGTCTTCCGCTCCGAGTACGAGGGCAGCACCCTGCGCGACCACCTCGGGATCGCCGTGCCGGAGGCCGCACCGCCGACCGGACGACAGGTCGCGGCCTCGTGAAGTTCCTCGCGATCACCCTCATCACGGACTCGTCCGACCCGCTGACCGGCGTCCCGACGCCGACCCGCGAGCGGTTCCGGCAGGTCGTCTCCTCCGCGCTGCTGGCGGAGGAGCTCGGCTTCGACGGCTTCGGGGTGGGCGAGCGCCACGAGCGCCCGTTCCTGTCCTCCTCGCCGCCGGTGGTCCTGGCCCACGTCGCGGCGCTGACCCACCGCATCCGGCTGTACACCGCGGTCACCACGCTGAGCCTGCTGGACCCGGTACGGGCGTACGAGGACTACGCGACGCTCGACCACCTCAGCGACGGCCGGCTGGAGCTGATGATCGGCAAGGGGAACGGCTCGGCGCAGCGCGAGCTGTTCGACGTGACGCCCGAGGACCAGTGGGAGCGCAACGCCGAGGGCTACGAGCTGTTCCGCAAGATCTGGCGCGAGGACAAGGTGACCGCACGGCCCCGCTTCCGGCCCGCGCTCACCGCCGCCGAGGTGCTGCCCCGGCCCTACCAGCGGACCCTGCGGGTCTGGCACGGCAGCGCGACGAGCAGGGAGTCCGTCGACCTGGCGGCGCGCTACGGCGACCCGCTGTTCTCGGCGAACGTCACGCATCCGATCGGCTCGTACGCGGAGCTGATCCGGCACTACCGGGAGCGCTGGGAGGCGTACGGGCACGACCCGGCGCACGCGGTCGTGGGAGCGGGCACCGCCGGCTTCCACACCGCGCCCAGCTCGCAGCGGGCCGTGGCCGCCTACCGGCCGGCGTTCGAGCGCTATCTCGCCGCGCACCGGCTCCAGGGCGTCGCCCCCGTCTTCGCGACGCTGGAGGACTTCGTCGAGCGCAGTTCGGCACTGATCGGCAGCCCGCAGCAGGTGATCGAGAAGGTGCACCGCTACCACGAGGAGTTCGGCCACACCGTCCTGCACCTGCAGGCCGAGCCCGGCGGACTGACCGACGCGGAGCACCGCGCCTCCCTGGAGCTCTTCCAGGCGCAGATCGCTCCGGAGCTGCGCCGCTCGATCCCCGATCCGTCCTTCGCCGACGCCCCCGCGCTCCCCCGCGCCCCCCGCTCACCCGATCTCTAAGGAGCCCCGTCATGTCCGGCATCCCCCTCGGGGTCCTCGATCTCGTCCCGGTCACCTCCGGGTCGACGGCCGCCGACGCCCTGCACCACAGCATCGACCTGGCCCGGCAGACGGAACGGTTCGGCTACGCCCGCTACTGGTTCGCCGAGCACCACCTCAATCCCGGCGTCGCCGGGACCTCTCCCGCGGTCGTGCTCGCGCTGACCGCCTCGGCCACCACCACGATCCGCATCGGTTCCGGCGCCGTCCAGCTCGGCCACCGCACCGCGCTGTCGACGGTGGAGGAGTTCGGCCTGATCGACGCCCTGCACCCGGGCCGCCTCGACCTGGGCCTGGGCCGCTCCGCGGGCCGGCCGCAGCCGGGCCCGGACGGGCCCGCACGGCCGGCCACCCCCGTGGTGGACGGGTACACCCCGAACGGGCTGCGCATCCCGGCCCCGTTCTCCTTCGCTCACCTGCTGGGCCACCCGCGGGTGGCGCTCCAGCAGAAGCTGCTCAACCTGCCGGGGGCCCGGCCGCAGGAGTACGGCGAGCAGGTGGACGACGTCCTCGCGCTGCTGCGGGGCCAGTACCGCTCCCCGGAGGGGGTGGAGGCGCACGCGGTCCCCGGTGAGGGGGCCGACGTCCAGGTCTGGATCCTGGGCAGCAGCGGCGGGGTGAGCGCCGAGGCGGCGGGCCGCAACGGGCTCCGCTTCGCGGCGAACTACCACGTCAGCCCCGCGTCCGTGCTGGAGGCGGCGGAGGGGTACCGGGCGGCGTTCAAGCCCTCCGACGAGCTGGACCGGCCCTACCTGACGGTCTCCGCCGACGTGGTGGTGGCCGAGGACGAGGAGACCGCCCGCGAGCTGGCCACCGGGTACGCGCCCTGGGTGCGCAGCATCCGGACGGCCGAGGGCGCGATCCCGTACCCCTCGCCCGCCGAGGCGCGCGCGCTGCCCTGGACGGAGGCCGACCAGGCCCTGGTGGCGGACCGGGTGGACACCCGGTTCGTCGGCACGGCCGCGACGGTGGCCGACCACCTGGAGCGGCTCCGGGAGGCGACCGGCGCCGACGAGCTGCTGATCACCACGATCACCCACGACCACGCGGCCCGGGTCCGCTCGTACCGCCTGCTGGCCGAGGAGTGGGCCAGGCGCTGATCCAGCGGGGGCGGGCGGGGGCCGGCGGGCAGGTGTGACGGAAGTCTGACGGCGGCCCGCCGCCCCTGGCATCCCGGGGGCGCCGGTGGTCGAATCGAGGGGTGAGCACAGAAGAACGCACCGACCCCGACGGCCGGGGCGCCCCGGTCGGCCGCCGGCTGGTCCTGGGCATGCTCGGCCTGGGCGCGGCCGGGCTGGTCACCGCCCCCTACCTCCAGCGCGGCTTCGAGGCCGTCGTCGGGAGCGATCCGACCGGGCTGAGCGGGCTGCTGCCGAACGGCGGCGGGTTCCGCTACTACTCGGTGGCCTCCTCCGTCCCCGAGCGGGGTCCGCAGGACTACCGGCTCACTGTC
Source organism: Streptomyces subrutilus (assembly GCF_008704535.1). Lineage (NCBI taxonomy): Bacteria > Bacillati > Actinomycetota > Actinomycetes > Kitasatosporales > Streptomycetaceae > Streptomyces > Streptomyces subrutilus. Next base: position 6,372,947 of record NZ_CP023701.1, on the reverse strand, counting down.
AACGGCCTGGTCGACCGGCCGGGGACGTACACGCTCGACGCCCTGCGCGCCCTCCCGCAGACCCGGGTGGTGCGCGACGTCCAGTGCGTCACCGGCTGGCGGGTCCCGAGCACCCCCTTCGAGGGGGTGTCGCTGCCGCGGCTGCTGGACGCCGCCGGGGTGCGCCCGCAGGCGCGGGCGGTGCGCTTCGAGTGCTTCGACGGCACGTACACCGAGAGCCTCACCCTTCCGCAGGCCCGCCGGGACGACGTCCTGGTGGCGCTGCGGATGCAGGACCGGCCGCTGGGCCACGACCACGGCGGCCCGGTCCGGCTGTACGTCGCCCCGATGTACTTCTACAAGTCGGCCAAGTGGCTTTCCGGCATCACCCTCACCGACCGGGTCGAGCCGGGCTATTGGGAGCGCCTGGGCTACGACGTGGACGCCTGGGTCGGCCGCTCGAACGGACGCGACGATGCTCCCACGGTCTGACGGGCAGCGGCGCGTGCGCCGGTTCGGCCCTGCCCAGCGCCTGGTCCACCGCACGACGGCCTGGCTCGCCCTGGTGTGCGTCGCCGGCGCCGCCTGCCTGTACCTGCCGCCGCTCGCGGAGCTCGTGGGGCGGCGGCGGCTGGTGGTCACGGTGCACGAGTGGTCCGGGCTGCTGCTGCCCGTGCCCTTCCTGCTGGGCCTGGCCTCGTCCGCCTTCCGGGCCGATCTGCGCCGGCTGAACCGGTTCGGTCCCCACGACCGGCAGTGGCTGCGGGCCGCGCTGCGGCGCGAGCGCGGGGCGCGTCCGGCGGGGAAGTTCAACGCGGGGCAGAAGGTGTACGCGGGCTGGCTGGCCGGGGCCGTCCTGGTGATGCTGGGCACCGGGCTGCTGATGTGGTTCACGGGTCTCGCGCCGCTGGTCTGGCGGACCGGTGCCACCTTCGTCCACGACTGGTTGGCCCTGGCCCTGGTGGTGGTGCTGGCCGGGCACATCGGCAAGGCCCTGGCCGACCCGGAGGCCCGGCGCGGCATGCGGACGGGCTCGGTCGGGCGGGAGTGGGCCGCGCGCGAGCACCCGCTGTGGGAGCACGAGGAGCGGTAGCGGCGGGGTACGGGCCGGATCGCGGTCCGGTCCGGTCCGCACCCCGCGGGGTCTCAGCCGCCGTCGCGGACGGCGACGATGCCGTTGAAGACGCCGACGTAGGCCGTGCCGTCGGGGCCGAGGGTGAGGGGCGCCCAGTTGTTGTCGTACAGCGCGCCGGTGCCGGTCAGCTGGCGCCAGCGGCGCTCACCGGTGCGGAAGTCGACCGCGGTGAGGTACCAGGCGTCGATGCCCCAGAGGTTGGGCTCCTTCTCGTAGAAGTAGAGCAGCCCGTTCGCGGTGGAGAGCTTGGGGACGACGGAGGGCGAGCGGATCGCGCTCTGCCACACCGTGTCGCAGCCGCTGCCGTCGGCCCGGACGTCGATGCGGCTGGCGCCGCCGACGACGGACTTGCCGAGGAGCAGGGTGGTGGGGTTCTCGTAGCCGTAGTTGTTCTCGACGACGATGCTGTTGCCCCAGGTGATCAGGGAGTTGTCGGTGGTGGAGGCACCGGAGCCGAAGACGGGCACCTTGCAGACCAGCCGCCGGTCCGCGGGGACGTCGTTGCCGCGCCGGTAGACCAGCACGTTCATCCGGTCGTCGGCGTTGTCGGTGATGGCGACGTAGCCGTTGCCGAAGAGGTCCGGCGTGGTTCCCGAACCCTGGTTGACGGACCCGGGCTTGGAGGAGGTGCCCCGGTCGTAGACCTGGCGCCACTGCGCCTGCGGGATGCCGTCCGGGCCGGCCCGGAAGCTGTACAGCGCGTGGTCGGTGACGATGGAGACGCCGTCCTCGGCGACCGAGAAGGAGTTCTGGATCTCCTCGCCCTCCAGTCGTACCGAGCGGATCCGCGAGGTGGCCGGGTCCACGGTGCCGACGCGGCCCTGGCGGGTGACCCACCAGATGCGGCCGTCCCAGTCCGGCATCACGGAGGTGACCGGGTCGCAGGTGCCGCTGGGCCACAGGTTGGTCCAGGTCACGCAGTCGTGCGGGACCTGGCCGGTGAGGTCCCAGTCGTCGTCGACGGTGAACTTCCAACTGCCGTCCGGGCTCTGCGCGTGGGAGAGGCGCAGGATGTGCTGGCGGGAGTCGGCCAGCACGGCCCGGTCCTGGTTGTCCAGGTAGAAGTAGGCACCGCCCGAGGTGTCCTTGAAGATCTTCGCGAAGTCGAGCGAGGTGATCGCCTCGACCGTGGAAGAGCGCTGCGGGAGCTGGTACTCCGCGAGCGTGGCGAGGGTGCGGGGCTCCAGGAGCTTGACCTTGAAGCCGGTGAAGGTGCCGCACACCGTGACGAGCCGGCCGCCGGCGTCGAAGGTGGCGGTGGCGCACTCGCCGCCGAGGGCGGCGATCTTCTCGCTGGTGACCTGCGGGTTCCTGCCGAGCGGCCCGGACCACGGCGAGGTGGCGCTGCCGGCGGCGTCGGAGTGCATGCCGCTGCGGCCGTTGGGCGCGAGGAAGGGGTGCTGCGGGGGCGCCTCGCCGGGCAGCGGGGCGGCGGCCGCGGGGGCGCCTTCGTAGGAGCCGACCAGGCGGTGGCCGGGGGCCTTGGGTATCTCCTCGGCCTGGGCCGGCACGGTGCCGTAGATCGCCGTGAAGGCGACGACGATCGGGAACACCGCGCAGTTCAACGCTCTTCGGAGCATCCGCACTCCCCTCTCTCTTCAGTTCTGTTGACAGTTCGTCTGATGTCGCGCCGCCGCCAGACGCTAGATCGCGGGGCCCGAGGAGTCCATGGGAGGGCCTCATGATTCACGAACGCGCAACAGTCGATCACGGGTCGAGGCCGGAGACGGCCTCGGCGGTGGCCGTGAGGCCGTCGTGGACGGTGGCGGCCAGGCTGCTGCCCGCGAGCAGGAAGCCGAAGAGCACGCAGACGAGGGCGTGCGAGGGCTTGAGGCCGCCACCGCGCAGGAAGAGGCACACGAAGACGAGCAGCAGGACGACCACGGAGAGGGAAATCACCACAGGAACCTCCTTGTGCGCCGCCATGGTGGCGCAGGAGGGGGTGGCTCCGGGCGGAACCCGTGTCCGCCGTACGGGTGTTGACGGACCGTGACGGGACGTCAGTCCTTGACGATCTCGTCCCAGCGGGTCGTGCGGTCGCACCAGCGTCCCAGCAGGACCGGGTCGTGGCCCACGGCGAGGAGGCCGGCGCCGGTGTCGGCGCGGTACTCCTCGACCACGTTGACCAGCGCTGCCGTGGTCGAGGCGTCGAGCATGGCCGTCATCTCGTCGCAGACCAGCCAGCGCGGCCGCAGTACCAGGGCGCGGGCCAGGCAGGCCCGCTGCAACTGCCCGTCACTGACCTCGTGGGCACGCCGGGTCAGCAGGTCGCGGCCCAGTCCGACACGCTCGGCCAGCTCGGCGACGGCGGCGTCGGCCTCCGTACGGCGTCCCGTGGCGCGCAGCGGTTCCGCGACGAGGTCGCGCAGCCGCAGGCGCGGGTCGGCGGAGAGCCGGGGCTGCTGGAAGACGACGCCCACGGCGGTGCGCAGGGCGCGCGGGGCCCGGTGCCGAAACCCGGTGACGGGGTGGCCGTCGAGGGTCACGGTGCCCCGGTCGGGGCGGTGCAGCAGGGCGGCGACGCGGGCCAGGGTGGACTTGCCGCAGCCGCTGGGCCCGAGGAGTCCCACGGCCTCGCCCGGGCGCAGGGCCAGGTGCGCGCCGCGGACGACGGGCTCGCGGCGGTCGTAGCCGGCGGTGATGTCCGCGAGCTCAAGCATGGTGGCAGGCCACCCCTTCGGTCAGCGGGGGCCGCTCGGCGCGGCAGACGGCGTCGGCCCGGGCGCAGCGGGCGGCGAAGGCGCACCCGTCCGGGAGGTCGCCGAGCTCGGGCGGGGCGCCGGGGACGGGTGCGAAGGCCCGTTCGGGCAGGGCGTCGAGCAGGCCGGCGGCATACGGGTGGCGGGGGCCGGGTGCGCCGAAGAAGGCCGCGGCGGGGGCGGTCTCGACGATCCGTCCGGCGTACATCACGGCGACGGTGTCGGCGATGCGCTCGGCGGCGGCGAGGTCGTGGGTGATCATCAGCAGCGCCCGGCCGGCCGGCCGGGTGTGGGCGCGCAGTTCGTCGACGGTGCGGTGGACGAGGTCCCGGTCGAGGCCGGTGGTCGGCTCGTCCGCGAGCAGCAGCGGTGCGTCCCCGACGAGGGCGAGGGCGGTGGCGGCGCGCTGGGCGAGGCCGCCGGACAGCTCGTGGGGGTACCGGTCGAGGTGGGTGGCGGGGAAGGCGGCCCGCTCGGCGGCGGCGTGGGCCGCGGCCCGCACCGCGGCCCGGCCGCGGCGCCCGCGCAGGCCCGCGGGGGCGCCCGGCACCCGGACGGTCTCCTCCAGGTGCGCCCGGACGGTGCGGACCGGGGTGAGGTGGGCGGCGGGGCTCTGCGGGACGAGACCGATGCGCCGGCCCCGCACGGTCCGGGCGAGGGTGCGCTCGTCGGCGGCGAGCACGTCGAGGCCGTCGGCGAGCCGGGCCGACCCGGCGGTCTCGGCGTTGCCGGGGAGCAGGCCGAGCAGGGCGGAGGCGAGCACGGACTTGCCGCAGCCGCTCTCGCCGACGAGGGCGAGGCACTCGCCGGGGGCGAGCCGGAAGGAGACGTCGGTGACGGCCTCGACGTGGCGGCCGCCCCGCATCCGGAACCGCACGCTGAGCCCGTCGACGCGGAGCACGGCCGCTTCGGGCCCGGGTGCGGCCCCGGCCGCTGCGGTCGGGGCGGTGTCTTCGGGGCGGGTCACAGGGTCAGCTCCGAACGGCGGCGGGGGTTGAGGCGGTCGCGCCAGGCGCCCGCGAGGCCGGCGATGGCCAGCGTCGGGACGATCAGGAAGAGGCCGGGGAAGAGGGTGGGCCACCAGTCCCCGGCCAGCAGCGAACCGCGGGCGCCCTGTACGAGGTTGCCCAGGCTGGCCTGGTGGGCCGGCAGGCCGAGTCCGAGGAAGGAGAGGGCCGACTCGTGCCACATGGCGTGCGGGACCATCAGCACGGCGGCCAGTCCGGCCTGCGGCAGCACGCCGGGGACGAGGTGGCGCACGGCGACGCGCAGGCGCGAGGCACCGCCCGAGACGGCCGCGTCCACGTAGGGCCGCCCGCGCAGGGAGAGGACCTCGGCTCGGACGATGCGCGCCGTCGACAGCCAGTGGGTCACGGCCACGGAGACCACGACCGGCCAGACGCCCGGCCGGAACAGCGCCACGATGAAGATGCCCAGCAGCAGGTGCGGGATCGAGGAGAGCGTGTCCACGACCCGCATGACCAGCCGGTCCGTCCAACCGCCGAGCGCCCCGGCCGCCGCGCCGACCGCCGTGCCGATGACGGTGGCGACGAGCGCCGCGACCAGCCCGACCAGCAGCGAGACCCGCAGTCCGTAGACGCAGCGCAGCAGCAGGTCGCGGCCGACGTCGTCGGTCCCGAAGGGGTGTGCCCACGACGGCGGCAGGAGCTTTGCCGACAAGTCGACCGCCTGCTGGTCGAGCCGGACCAACGGTGGCACCAGCAGCACGGCCAATACGATCAGCACCACGGTCACCGCCGAGGTCCGCACGCGCAGGTTCCGCGTCGAGGTCCGCGCCTTCCCGGCGGACCGCCACACCGTTTCAGCCATCGAAGCCCACCCTCGGGTCGGCCAGCCCGTACAGCAGGTCGGAGAGCAGGTTCCCGGCGAGCACCGCGGCCGTGGCGAGCACCGTCAGCGCCGCGAGCAGCGGGAAGTCCACGGAGGTGGCCGCCTGCACGGTGGCCGCCGCGATGCCGGGCCAGCTGAAGACGGTCTCCACCAGCAGGGCGCCGGTGATCAGTTCGGGGACCCGGGAGCCGACGAGGGTCAGCATGGGCAGCATCCCGGAGCGCAGTGCGTGCCCGAGCAGGACGGTCCGCTCGGCCAGTCCCCGTGCGCGGGCACCGCGCACGGGGTCCTCCTCCAGCGCGTCGGCGACGCCCTGGCGGACGTACAGGTAGAACCAGGGCAGCTGGGAGGTGCCCAGGACCAGCGCGGGCAGCGCCAGGTGCGAGGCGACCTGGCCGAAGGTGACCACGTCGCTGCCCGCGTCGGTGAGGCCGCCGGAGGGCAGCACGCCCAGCCGTACGGAGAAGAACCAGATGGCCAGCAGCCCCATCCAGAACGCGGGGGCGGCCTCCAGCGTGTACGCGAGGGAGGTGACGGCCCGGTCCAGCCAGCCGCCCCGGCGCCGCGCGGCCAGCACGCCCAGCGCGGTGCCGAGCAGGACGGCCAGGGCGAAGGCGGCGGCCGCGAGCAGCGCGGACCAGCCGGCCCGTTCCCCGATGACGTCGGCGACCGACTGCCGCATGACGGCGGAGGTCCCGAGGTCGCCGGTGAGGGCCGAGGTGAGCCACTCCCACCAGCGGGCGACCAGCGGCTGGTCCACGCCGAGGTTGGCGCGCAGCTGGTCGAGCTGGTCCTGCGAGGCGGTCAGGCCGGCGGTGCCGGCGTAGGCCTTGACCGGGTCGAAGGGGGACAGGGCGGCGATGGCGAAGACCCCGAAGGTGACGACGAGCAGGACGGGGGCGGCGAACAGGGTCCGCCGTCCCGCCATGCGCGCCATCGGCCCCCAGGGCAGTCGGCCGGAGGGGGGCGTCATGTGCTCCGGCTCACTTCTGCTTCGGCTTCCAGGCCTCGACGTTCCACCACGGACCGGCGCCGAGGCCGTGGTCGTGCGGCTCGACCTGCGTGGTGAGCCCCTCCCACGTGTCGTTCACGACGTAGAGGTGGTCGATGTGGGTGAGGAAGACGTAGCCCGGGTCTTTCACGAGCTCGCGCTGCACGGTGTCGTACGCGGCCTTGCGCACGGCCGGGTCGCCGCTGCGGCGGGCGTCGCCGAGGGCCCGGTCCACCACCGGATTGTCGTACCAGGCCATGTTGTTGAAGCCGTCGCCGGCGAGCGAGGAGGTCAGCAGCGGGTACTGGTCGAAGTCGGGGTCGGCCGGGGAGCCGCCGCCGGCGAGGACGGCTTCGGTCTTCATCCGGGGCTCGATGACCTCCCAGGTGCCCGCCTCGGTCTTGACCTCGATGCCGGCCTTCTTCGCGTCGGAGGCGAAGGCGAGCGCGTGGTCCTGGCGGATCTTGTCGCCGGAGGTGTACCAGAGCGGGAAGGAGGCGCGGACGCCGTCCTTGACGCGGACCCCGTCGGCGCCGGCCTTCCAGCCCGCGTCGTCGAGGATCCGCTTCGCCCCCTCCAGGTCGTGGGCGCGCTCGGTGCCGGCCGTGAACCAGGGGCTGTCGGTGGGGACCGGCCCGTAGGCCGGCTTGCCCGCGCCCTCCAGCAGCTTGTCCACCATGGCCGCGCGGTCGACGGCGACGTCCAGCGCCCGGCGCACCGCCGGGTCGCCGGTGACCGGGTGGTGGGTCGGGAGGGTCACGTTGCGGTAGTCGAAGGTCTTGGCCGCGAGGGTGGTGCGCGCCGTGCCCCCGGCGCCCTTGCCGCCCAGGCCCTTGGCCAGGTTCGGCGGCAGGATGGCCGCGTCCAGTTCGCCGGAGCGCAGCCGGGTGGCGCGGACGTCGTCGTCCTTGATGACGGCCATGGTGAACTTCTTCACCGCGGGCTCGCCTCCCCAGTAGGCGGGGTTGGCCTTGAAGGAGATCTTCTCGCCCTTGGACCAGCCGGTGAGCAGGTACGGTCCGGTCCCGACGGGGCGGGTGGTGAACTCGCCGCTGTTGACGTCCTGCGCGCCCGCGATGTGCTGCGGGGCGATCGGCAGGACGGTCCGCTCGGCGAAGGGAGCGTAGGGGTACTTCAGGGTGAAGACGACGGTGTCCTCGCCGCGTGCCTCGACGCCGGATATCGCGTCCAGTTCGGTCTTGGACGCGTTGTTGGTCTTCGGGTCCAGGATCGTCCGGTAGGTGAAGACGACGTCCTTCGCGGAGAAGGGGGCGCCGTCGCTGAACTTCACGCCCTGGCGCAGCTTGTACGTGTAGGTCAGCCCGTCCGCGGAGACCTCGGGGAGGGCTTCGGCCAGCGCGGGCCGCAGCCGCATGCCGGCGTCGTGCGTGAGCAGTCCGTCGAAGATCTTGGAGTTGCCGTCCTTGCCGTAGCCCAGCAGCGGGCTGAGGCTCTCCGGCTCACTGGCGATGCCCACCACCGCGGAGTCCGCTCCGGCGGATCCCGCGGCGGCGCCCCCCGCGGGGTTGGAGCAGGCCGCCGCGCCCGTGATGAGCGCGGCGGCCAGCGTCGCCCTGGCCACTCCCCTTACTGTCCGGGCCGTCATGCAGTGCACATCCCTGTTCGCGATCATCCGTTATTGCAAAGAGATCGCAATAATGCCAGACGGGATCAGAAGAAGACGAACCAGGTCACGTCCGCCGACGCCGTCGTGCCGGCCCCGTCGGTCACCGTGATCCGGCTCCCCCGGCTGCCCCAGGTCGTGGGCGTGCCCGAGACAAGCCCGCTGGCCCGGTCGATCGACAGCCCCGCCGGCAGGCCGGTCGCGGTGAAGGAGCGGCTGCCCGAACCGCCCGAGGCGGTGATCCGCAGACTGACCGGCCGCCCGACCGTGACGTTCTGGCTGCCCGGGTTCTGGAGGACCGGCGGGGTTCCGGAGCCCCCGCCCACGGTCCAGGAGAAGGTGGTCGAGCCGGACCGCCCGGCGCCGTCCGTGGCGGTGACCGTCACGGTGGAGGTGCCGGCCGCCGTCGGCGTGCCGGCGACCGTGCCGGTGGACCGGTCGACAAAGAGCCCGGCCGGAAGTCCCGCGGCCGTCCACGCGTACGGCGCGGTGCCGCCGCTCGCGGCGTTCCTCAGGGTGACGGCCTCGCCGACCGCGCTCGTCTGGTCGGCCACGGCGGAGACGGTCACCGCGCCCGGCTGCGGTGCGGCGGTGGCCAGGGTCAGCCCCCACTTGGCCAGGGCCTCGTTCACCGGCTGGAAGATGGTGAAGGTCTCCCCGCCGCTGCCGCAGGTGTTGCTGCCGCCGCCGGAGTGGATGCCGAGCGCCCTGCCGCCGGTGGCGCTCACGTACGAGCCGCCCGAGTCCCCGCCCGCCGAGCAGGCGTCGGTGTAGGAGAGGCCGTCGACGACGACGCTGCCGTAGTCCACGGACTGGTCGACCTTGGTGATCTCGCCGCAGCGCCAGTTGCTGGTCTGGCCCGAACGGCACACGGCCTGCCCGACGATCCCGTCCGCGGAGCCGGTCACCGTGACGTCGCCCTGGCCGTAGCCGGAGACCCTGGGTGCCACGTTCCACCCGGCCTGGTCCACGTCGACCACGCCCATGTCGCCCTCGCGGGCGTTGACACTGCGTCCGCCGCCCTTGTTCGAGGTGCCGACGCGGGTGCCGTCCTTGCCGTACGCGGCCTGGCTCACGTCGTTGGTGCAGTGGCCGGCGGTGAGGAAGCCCTTCAGGCCGCCCGCGCCGGTGACCGAGAAGCCGACGGAACAGGGGCTCTCGCTGCCCGGCACCCACTTCTCGCCGCCGACCACGTCGCCCGCCTGCTGGCGCGGCGCCGCGTCCGCTCCCGCGTCCGCCACGTGCACCGCGTCGCCCAGGGCGGCGGCGAGCCGGGCGGCCAGCGCCTCGTTCTGCGGCGTGCGGACGGTACGGACCACCTCGACGCGGTTGGCCCGCTGGTCCACGCCCCAGCCGGCGACCCCGGGCACCCCGGCGCCGATCAGGGCCGAGACGGTGGCACGGGCCTCGCGCAGGGCCCCGGCGCCGCGGGCCACCCGGTGCGGGACGGCGCCGGCGGCCGCGGCCCGGTCGGCCGCCGCCGCGTCCGCGACGGCCGCCTGGAGCAGGCCCGTACCGCCGTCGAACCAGACCCCGGCGAGCCGGTCGCCGAGCCCGGCGCGCAACTCGTCGGCGGTACGGGCCCCTTCGGCCTCCCGCGCCAGCCGCAGCCGGGCCTGGGCGGCGTCGAGCCCGAGGTCGCGGCGTACCGCCTCCGCCAGTGCGCCGGCGGCGGGCTCCGGGGACGGGGCGGCCACCGCCGGCGGGGCGGGCCGCGGGACGGCGGCGTGCGCCAGGCCGGTCAGGGCGCCGAGGGCGAGCAGCCCGGTGGCCGCGGCCGCGCCCCAGGCGGTCGCGGTGGTGCGCAAGCGTGGACGTGTCACGGCAGGTGCCTCTCAGGTGGGGGGAGGCCCGGCTCTGCGCCGGGGCCGCCCCCCACCCTGCGCGCGGCGGCCCCCGTCGGCATGAGGGAAATCCCTTGCGCCCCGCCGCATTTGGCACAACCGGAGGCGACCGGGGGGTTGCCCGGCCCCGGCCGCCCGTGCCATATATGTCTAGACCATTAACCGGAAGCCGAGGAAGGCACCCCGTGCGACGCAGCGCCCCCACGCTCGCCCTCTGCCTGGCCCTGAGCGGCCTGGCGGCGTGCACCGCGTCCGATACCGAGCCCCCGCCGGCCCCGGCCGGCCTGACCGCGCAGGCGGGCAGCGCCACCACCGTGCACGTGATGTGGAACGCCGCGGCGGACCGGGACGGGGTGACGGGCTACCAGGTCTTCCAGGCCGGCCGGCTGGTCCGCGAACTCCCCGCCGAGAAGACCATGATGGACGTCACGGGCCTGACCCCGCAGACCGCGTACGCCTTCACCGTGCGGGCGAAGGACGCGGCCGGCAACCTCTCCGCGACCGGTCCGGCCGCCTCCGCGACCACCCCCGCGGCCAAGGCCGAGGACGGCCGCGCACCCACCGCCCCGGGCGCCACGACGGCCCGCGCCACCGGACCCCGGGCCGCCCTCGTGTCCTGGTCCGCGGCGACCGACGACACCGCCGTGACCGCGTACGACGTCTACCAGGGCGGCGCCCGCATCCACACCGCCGGGCCCGGCGAGACCTCGACCACCGTGACCGGCCTCCAGCCCGACACCGTCTACACCTTCACCGTCCGGGCCCGGGACGGCGCCGACAACTCCTCCCCCGACGGCCCGGCCGTGGACGTGACGACCCCGCCCGCCTCCGGCGCCGGCCCCGGCACGGCCCCTTCGGACTTCACCGCGGCCGCCTCCCCCGGGATGGTCACCCTCTCCTGGACCGCCCCGGACACGGGCCGCGAGACCAGCGAGTACGAGCTCTGGGTGGACGGACGGCTGACGACGACCGTCCAGTTCGGCGCCGGCGCGGTGCCCAGCGGGCGGGTGGAGCACCGGATCACGGTGACCGAGCCGGCCGGGACGGTGTGGCGGGTGAAGCTGCGGGCCAGGCTGCCCGACGGCAACTGGGGCTCCTTCTCGGCGGAGCGGGCGGTCACCCTCACGGGGTGAGGGCGCGGGCGATCCGACCCGAACGGCCCTGCAGCGCAAGAAGATCACGCACAATACATCCGTGTTCGGTGAGTACTCGGTCAACAACAATCAGGCAGGTTCCTCGGGCGGCCCCCCTGAACCAGGCTCGGGCGCCGTGCCGGGAAACCTGCCGCCGGAATCGGCGGGCTTCGTGGGCCGGGAGCGCGAACTCGACCTGCTCGACGGGTGGTTGCGCGAACGCCGGCTGGTCACCCTGACGGGGGTGGGCGGCGTCGGGAAGTCCCGGCTCGCGCTGCGGGCCGCCGCCCGCGCCCACCGGGAGCACCCCGACGGCGTCTGGTGGGTCGAGCTGTCCCCGCTGCGCGACCCCGGACTGCTCACCGCCACCGTCGCGCACGCCGTCGGCCTCGCCGACCACTCGGCGCAGCCGCTCGACGAGGAGCTGTGCGCCTGGATGGCGGACAAGCGCCTCCTCCTCGTCCTCGACACCTGCGAGCACCTGGTGGCCGTCTCCCGCCACCTCGTCGGTGAACTCCTGCAGTCCGCGCCCGGGCTGACGGTGCTGGTCACCTCGCGCGAGCCGCTCGGCTCGCCCGGCGAGCGGGTCGTCGAGGTCCGGCCGCTGCCCTGCGACGGGCCCGACAGCGACGCCCTCGCCCTCTTCCGGACCCGGGCCCTCGCCGCCGCACCGCAGGCCGCGGCCGCCTTCGCCGACCCGGCCCGCGCCGAGGTCGCCGCCGAGGTCTGCCGGCGCCTGGACGGCATCCCGCTGGCCCTGGAGCTCGCGGGAGCCCGGTTACGCCTGTGGACCCTGGAGCAGACGGCGGAGCGGCTCGGCGCGGGCTTCGAGGCGGCCGCGGACACCGGGACCGGCGGACTCCCCCGCCACCGGACGATGCGGACCACGATCGGCTGGAGCCACGAACTGTGCGAGCCGGTGGAACGGCTGCTGTGGGCCCGGCTGTCGGTCTTCACGGGCGACTTCGACGCCGCCGCCGCGCGGGCCGTGTGCGCGGGCGGCCCACTGCCCGCCCCGCTGGTGGAGGAGGTGCTCGCGGGACTGGTCGCCAAGTCGGTGGTCCGGCGCACCGAGGAGCGCGGGGCCGGGGCCCGCTTCCGGATGCTGGACACGATCCGCGAGTACGGGCACGACTGGCTGGGCGAGCTCGGCGAGGTCCGGCTGACCGCCGACCGGCACGCCCGCTGGTACGCGACGCTCGCCCGGGCCGCCGACCGCGGCTGGCTGGGCCCGGAGCAGGTCGACTGGTACCGCAGGACGACCGCCGAGCACGCGCACCTGCGGACGGCCCTGGAACACCTGCTGGGCACCGATCCGGTGGCGGCCCTGGAAATGGCCGGATCCCTGTGGTTCCACTGGTTCGCGTGCGGGCACGTGCACGAGGGCCGGGGCTTCCTGGAACGGGCGCTGCGCGCCGCTCCGGCCGAGGGGGCCGCGTACCAGCAGGCGCAGTGGGCCCTCGGGCTCACCGCGCTGCTCCAGGGCGACATGGAGACGGCCCAGGACCTCGGGGAGCGCTGCACCCGCGGGGCGGACCGGCTCGCGGATCCGGAACCGGAACTGCGCGCCGCGTACCTGCGGGCCGTCTCGGTGCTGATGCCCGGCGACCCCCTACGGGCCCTCGCCCTGGCCGGACCCCGGGCCCGGGCGGCCCACGGCGGGAGCGCCAGCGCCCCGGGCTGGCTGCTGTGCAAGCTGGCCACCGGCTACGCCCTGTGCGACCTGCGGCGCTACGAGGAGGCCGCACAGGAGGCCCGGACCCTGCGCGAGAGCTGCGCGGAGCTGGGCGAACGCTGGCTGCGGGCCTACGCGGACTACGTGCTCGCGGTGGCCGCGCTGGGCCTGGGCGACCACGGGGAGGCCGCCCGGCACGTGCGGGCGATGCTGTCCGGGAAACGGCTGCTCGGCGACCGGCTGGGCATGGCGCTGGGCCTGGACGTGCTGGCCGCGGCGGTCGCGGGGCTGGGCGACGGGGAGCTCGCGGCGCGGCTGCTGGGCACGGGGCACGCCTGGTGGCGCACGGTGGGCCGGCCCCAGATGGGCGGCTCGCCCTCGCTGACGGCCCTGCGCGACCAGGGCGAGCGGCGGGCCCGCGCGGCGATCGGCGACGCGGCGTACGAGAAGGCCTTCCGGGGCGGCACGACGGCGCCCACCGGCTGAGGCCCGGCCGGTGGGCGCCCTGCCGCGCGGGCTCCCGTCAGTACGGGAGGGGTCTGCCCGACGGGGTACGCAGGTCCAGGTCTCGTGGGGCGGGCTTGGGGACGGGCTTGCGGATCAGCTGCTGGCGCATGCTGCCTCCTCGCTCAGACCAGGGCCGGGCGGCGGGGTGCCACCGTCCGGCCGTCGGGGAGCAGTTCACCGGTGTCGTCGAAGACCACGGCGCCGTTGCAGAGCAGGCTCCAGCCCTGTTCGGGGTGGGAGGCCACGGTACGGGCGGCGTCGTGGTCGGCGCTGTCTACGGCAGGGCAGGGGGGCTGGTGGGAGCACATGGCGCACCTCCTCGCAGAGTGGGGCGGGAGGGCCGGTGGTCACCCGGTCGAATCCGCGATCCACGGTGGCGGTGAGTATGGCCGATCGCCACCCCCGGACGGAACCCATTTCAGCCGTTCAGTTCACGGTGTGTATGCCCGATTACGATGCGCTCATGCCCGGTTTCCGGATCATTCGCCGCACGCTCCTCCCGCCCGCCGAGGCGTGGCTCAGGCTGACGGACTGGGAGCGCCACGGCGCCCTGGTCCCCCTCACCCGGACGGTCGTGGAGACCGCGCCGCCGACGGGGGTCGGAACCCGCTTCACGGCCCGTACCGGTGTGCGCGGGATCACCTTCGACGATCCGATGGAAGTGACCCTCTGGCGTCCGCCGGAGGCGGGGGCGGCGGGCCTGGTCCGGCTGGAGAAGCGCGGCCGGATCGTCACCGGCCGGGCCGAGATCGAGGTCCGCCCGCTCCCGGCCGGCGGCACGGAGGTCCACTGGTACGAATCCCTCCGGATCCGCGGCCTCCCCCGCCTGCTCGACCCGACGGTCGACGCGGCCGGCCGCCTGATCTTCTCCCGAGCCCTGACCGCCATCCTGCGCCCGTAGCAGCCCTCCGCGCGGCGTCCCCACCCATACGGCGTTCGCACACCCCTCGCGCCGGGCCCCGGCCCCGCCACAGGCCCGGGCCAGGGCGCGGCCCGGGCGAGTGGGGTGCGGGGCCGGGAGGCTCCGCGCCCCCGCCTCACACCGCGGCTAGCGGATCGGCATGCCGGAGATCGTGCGCGCGATCACCAGCCGCTGGATCTCGCTGGTCCCCTCGAAGATGGTGTAGATGGCGCTGTCCCGGTGCATCCGCTCCACCGGGTACTCCCGCGTGAAGCCGTTGCCGCCGAGGATCTGCACCGCCTGGGCGGTCACCTTCTTCGCGACCTCGCTCGCGAACAGCTTCGACATCGAGCCCTCCGCCGCCGTGAACGGCCGTCCCGCGACCGCCATCCACGAGGCCCGCCACACCAGCAGCCGCGCGGCGTCGATCTGCGTGCGCATGTCGGCGAGCTGGAAGGCGACGCCCTGGTTGTCGATGATCGGGCGGCCGAACTGCGTCCGGGTCTTCGCGTAGTCCAGCGCCACCTCGTACGCCGCGCGCGCGGTGCCCACCGCCATGGCGCCGACCGCGGGCCGGGAGGCCTCGAAGGTGGCCATGGCGGCGTTCTTCACCCGCTCGCCCGCGCCGCCGCGCGCCCGCTCGTGGGCCCGCGCCAGGCGCTCGTCCAGCTTCTCCTTGCCGCCCAGCAGGCAGGAGCCGGGGACGCGCACGTCCTCCAGGACGACCTCGGCCGTGTGGGAGGCGCGGATGCCGTGCTTCTTGAACTTCTGGCCCTGCGACAGTCCGGGGGTGTTCGGCGGGACGATGAATGAGGCGTGCCCCTTGGTGCCGAGCTCGGGGTCGACGACGGCCACGACGATGTGGACGTTGGCGATGCCGCCGTTGGTCGCCCAGGTCTTGGTGCCGTTGAGCACCCACTCGTCCTTGGCCTGGTCGTACACGGCGCGCGTGCGCATCGAGCCGACGTCGGAGCCGGCGTCGGGCTCGGAGGAGCAGAAGGCGGCGACCTTCACGTCGTTCGCGTCGCCGTACATCTGCGGTATCCAGGTGCCGATCTGCTCCTCGGTGCCGTTGGCGACGACGCCGATGGCCGCGAGGCCGGTGCCCACGATGGACAGGGCGATGCCCGCGTCGCCCCAGAAGAGCTCCTCCATGGCCACCGGGATGCCGAGGCCGGTGGGGTCGAAGAACTGCTGGGCGTAGAAGTCCAGCGAGTAGATGCCGACCTTCGCGGCCTCCTGGATGACGGGCCAGGGAGTCTCTTCGCGCTCGTCCCATTCCGCGGCGGCGGGCCGGATGACATCGGCCGCGAAGCCGTGGATCCAGTCCCGCACCTGCTTCTGGTCGTCGTTGAGCTCCATGGTGAACTCCGCCATGTCCCCTCCAGCTGTCTGTTCGCGTCCATGCATCGGTTACTAGCGGTAACCCACACGATGACCACAGTCTGTTACCGGTCAGTAAGCACTGTCAAGCAGCGCGGGCGCACCCCCGGCGCCCGACCCCGCGGGCGGCCGCCGATTCGATCGCGAGGGTGTGCGGGGTGTTACGTTGCGTGGGCGTCAGGCACATCGCAAGGGCGGGGAGAGAAACACACCATGGAGACCACGCAGCAGGCAGGCGAGAGCGGGGCGGCGGAGCGCCGCCGGCGCGAGCTGCTCGAAGCCGCCGACCGGGTCGTGCTCAGGGACGGCCCGAAGGCCTCCATGAACGCCATCGCGGCCGAGGCCGGCATCACCAAACCCATCCTGTACCGGCACTTCGGCGACAAGGCGGGCCTCTACCAGGCGCTCGCCGTCCGCCACACCGACGGCCTGCTCGACTCATTGCGGGCCGCGCTCGACGCCCCGGCCGAGCGCCGCAGCCGGGTGGAGGCCACCCTGGACACCTACCTCGCGGCCATCGAGGCCCGGCCGCAGGTGTACCGCTTCCTCATGCACCCCGCCGAGGACTCCCAGGCCGTCGAGCGCGGCTTCGACGTCGGCCTGCACTCGGCTCCGCTGCTGCGCCGCCTCGGCGAGGAGCTGGCCCAGGTGATCGGCGAGCGCGTGGACCTCGGCCCCGGCGGCGAACGGCTGGCCCGGATCTGGGGCCACGGCATCGTCGGCATGATGCACGCGGCCGGCGACTGGTGGCTGGGCGAGCGGCCGTGCGACCGGGCCGAGCTGGTCACCGGCCTCACCGACCTGCTGTGGGGCCGGCTGGCCACCGCGGGCAACCGGGCGGACGGCCCGGGCTTCTGACCCCGGCCCGTGTCGTCCGCCGTCCGCCGGTCGGCGCCGTACGTCGCGCGGGCCGGCGCCGCGGCGCGCGGGCCTCAGCCCCGCGGCGCCGACCACGGCGCCTTGCGGATGGCGCGGCGCAGCCGCCGGGCCCGCAGCCCCGTGACCCGGTCCGCGTAGACCGTGCCCGCCAGGTGGTCGCACTCGTGCTGGAGGCAGCGCGCGAAGAAGCCGGTGCCCTCGATGCGCACCGGGGTGCCGTCCGCGGTCACCCCTTCGACGACCGCCCGGTCGAAGCGGGGCGTGCCGGCCTCCAGTCCGGGCAGCGAGAGGCAGCCCTCGGGACCGAGGTACTCGTCCCCGTCGGCCTCCACCAGACGGGGGTTGACGATGTGGCCGACGTGGCGGACGTCCTCGTCGTCGGGGCAGTCGTAGACGAACACCCGCTGTGCGACGCCGATCTGGTTGGCGGCCAGCCCGACCCCCTCCGCGGCGTACATCGTCGCGAACATGTCCTCGACCAGCCGGGCGAGATCGGGTCCGAACGCGGTCACTTCCGCGCACGTCGAGCGGAGCACCGGATCGCCCAGCAGGCTCATGGTGCGGACGGTGCCGGTGGTGCCGGGGATGGGGCGCTGTCGCATGGCCGTAAGGGTACGACGGGCGAATATATGAGGAGATCCGCCGCGGCGCGGGGGCGCCGCGGTCAAGGCTCCGGCCGGTACTGGATAGGCTGGGGGCGACCGACGCAAGGAGGACAAGGGACGATGGCAGGCAACACGGAGCCGCTTTCGCCGCGGGCCAAGCTGGCCGTGACGGCGGGCAAGGCCGCGGCGGCGGTGTCGCGGGCCGCGGGACGCGGAAGCGGATCGGTGATCGGCGGCAAGGTCGCACTCAGGCTCGACCCCGATCTCCTCGGCGCGCTGGCGCAGCACCTCGACGTCGTCCTCGTCTCCGCGACGAACGGCAAGACCACGACGACGCGTCTGATCGCGGAGGCCCTGCGGGCCAGCGGCCCGGTCGTCTCCAACGCCCTCGGCGCCAACATGCCGGCCGGCATCACCTCGGCCCTGGCGGGCGGCTCGGACGCCCGGTACGGCGTCATCGAGGTCGACGAGAAGTACCTGTCCGGAGTGGCCCGCGACGTCACCCCGAAGGTGATCGCCCTCCTCAACCTCTCGCGCGACCAGCTGGACCGCGCCGCCGAGACCCGCATGCTCGCGGAGAAGTGGCGCGAGGGCCTCCAGGGCTCCAAGGCCGTCATCGTGGCGAACTGCGACGACCCGCTGATCGTGTGGTCCGCCTCCTCCTCGCAGAACGTGGTGTGGGTCGCCGCCGGCCAGGAGTGGAAGGACGACGCCTGGTCCTGCCCCTCCTGCGGCGGTGTCATGCAGCGCCCGGGCGACGACTGGTTCTGCGGCGAGTGCGGCTTCCGCCGCCCGATGCCGAGCTGGGTGCTCTCGGGCGACCACGTACTGGACCCGCACGGCTCGGCCTGGCCGATCCACCTCCAGCTGCCCGGCCGCGCCAACAAGGCCAACGCCGCCACCTCGGCCGCGGTCGCCGCGGTCTTCGGCGTCCCGCCGCAGGTCGCGCTGGAGCGGATGTACCAGGTCCAGGCCGTCGCCGGCCGCTACGACGTGATCAGCTTCCAGGGCCGCGAGCTGCGGCTGCTGCTCGCCAAGAACCCGGCCGGCTGGCTCGAAACGTTTTCCCTGATCGACCCGCCGCCGACCCCGGTGATCCTCTCGGTGAACGCCCGCGGCGCGGACGGCACCGACACCTCCTGGCTGTGGGACGTGGACTACCCGCGCCTCGCCGGCCACCCGATCTTCGTCATCGGCGACCGCAAGCTCGACCTCGCGGTCCGCCTGGAGGTCGCGGGGCTGGACTTCCGGGTGTGCGAGACCCTCGACGAGGCCGTGCAGCTCGCGCCGCCGGGGCAGATCGAGCTGATCGCCAACTACACCGCCTTCCAGGACGTCCGCCGCCGCGTCGGCAACTAGCACCCCTTCAGAACCGCAGAGGACACGAGCATGAGCGACAACAGCCTGCGTCTGGTGTGGGTCTACCCCGACCTGCTGAGCACGTACGGAGACCAGGGCAACGCCCTCGTGGTGGAGCGCCGGGCGCGTCAGCGCGGCCTGGACGTGCAGCGCGTGGACGTCCGCAGCGACCAGCCCATCCCCACCTCGGGCGACATCTACCTGATCGGCGGCGGCGAGGACCGGCCCCAGCGGCTGGCCGCCGAGCGCCTGGTGCGCGACGGCGGACTGGAGCGCGCCGTCTCGAACGGGGCGATCGTCTTCTCCGTCTGCGCCGGCTACCAGATCCTGGGCAAGGAGTTCGTCAACGACCAGGGCCAGCGCCAGGAGGGCCTCGGCCTGCTGGACGTGGTCACCGTCCGCGGCGAGGGCGAGCGGTGCGTCGGCGACGTCCTCGGGGACATCGACCCGCGCCTGGGCCTGCCCCAGCTGACGGGCTTCGAGAACCACCAGGGCATCACCCACCTCGGCCCGACGGCGCGGCCGTTCGCCCGGGTGACCATGGGCCGCGGCAACGGCACCGGCGACGGCACCGAGGGCGCGTACAACGACACGGTCTTCGGCACCTACATGCACGGCCCCGTCATGGCCCGCAACCCGCACATCGCGGACCTGCTGCTGAAGCTGGCCCTCGACGTGAACGCGCTGCCGGCCATAGACGACCGGTGGTACGAGGCGCTGCGCGCGGAGCGCATCTCGGCCGCGACGCAGCCGGCCTGACCGCCCGCGCCGTCCCGGCTACGGCCCGGCTCCCCTTGCGGGAGCCGGGCCGCCGTGCGTTCGCACCACGGTCCGGACCAGCATGTGGAGGATGGTTCAGTCCACGCGGCTTCCGCTTGTAGGGTGACCGTAGTTCCAACCGGACGACGTGGTCCGGTCGTCGGCCCACGTTGCAAAGGTCCGTTCCTGCCATGCGCATTGGTGTGCTCACTTCCGGTGGCGACTGCCCCGGCCTGAATGCCGTCATCCGCTCCGTCGTGCACCGCGCCGTCGTCGACCACGGCGACGAGGTCATCGGCTTCCTCGACGGCTGGAAGGGCCTGCTGGAGGCGGACTACCGCAAGCTCGACCTCGACGCGGTGGCCGGCATCCTGGCCCGCGGCGGCACCGTCCTCGGCTCCTCCCGGGTCCAGCCCGCGCACCTGCGCGACGGCGTGGAGCGGGCCCGCGGTCACGTCGCCGACCTGGGCCTCGACGCGATCATCCCGATCGGCGGCGAGGGCACCCTGAAGGCGGCGAACCTGCTCGCTCAGGCCGGCCTGCCGATCGTGGGGGTCCCCAAGACGATCGACAACGACATCGCGTCCACCGACGTGACCTTCGGCTTCGACACCGCCGTCGGCGTGGCCACCGAGGCGCTGGACCGGCTGAAGACCACCGCCGAGTCCCACCAGCGCGTCATGGTGGTGGAGGTCATGGGTCGGCACACCGGGTGGATCGCCCTGCACTCGGGCATGGCGGCCGGAGCGCACGCGATCGTCGTCCCGGAGCGCCCCTTCGACATAGACGAGCTGACGGCGATCGTCGGCGAGCGCTTCTCGGCCGGCAAGCGGTTCGCGATCGTCGTGGTCGCCGAGGGTGCCAAGCCGCGCCCCGGCACCATGGAGTTCGAGCAGGGCGGCACCGACATGTACGGGCACGAGCGGTTCGCCGGCATCGGCAACCGGCTCGCCGTCGAGCTGGAGCACCGCCTCGGCAAGGAGGCGCGGCCGGTCATCCTGGGCCATGTGCAGCGCGGCGGCACGCCCACCGCGTACGACCGGGTGCTGGCCACCCGGTTCGGCTGGCACGCGGTGGAGGCGGCGCACCGCGGCGAGTTCGGCATGCTGACCGCGCTGCGCGGCACCGACATCGTGATGGTGCCGCTGGACGAGGCCGTGCAGACCCTCAAGACGGTTCCGGCCGCCCGCTACGACGAGGCGCAGACGGTCCTGTGACCCTCCTTCCGTGAGTGCCGCCCCCGCGCGCAGTGGCGCACGGGGGCGGCATTACTGTGGTGGGGCGCCACAGTCAAGAGGAGTGAACAGATGGATCACAGCGGGCACGGCATGGACATGAACATGGACCTGCCGCCGTTCACCCTCGGGCGGGGGCTGGAGTTCTCCTTCGACGGCTTCTTCCTCTTCGGCTCCCTGCTGGGCCTCGCCCTGTACCTGTGGGGCGTGCTGCGCCTGCGCGGCCGCGGCGACGCCTGGCCGGTGGGGCGGACGGTGGCCTTCACGCTGGGCGTGCTCACCGTGGTCCTGGTGATGTGCACGAAGCTGAACGACTACGGCATGGTCATGTTCAGCGTCCACATGGTCCAGCACATGGTGATCAGCATGGTCACCCCGATCCTGCTGCTGCTCGGCGCGCCGATGACCCTGGCGCTGCGCGCCCTGCCGCCCGCCGCGCGCGGCAGCAAGGGCCCCCGCGAGCTCCTCATGATGCTGCTGCACAGCCGCTACATGCGCGTGATCACGCACCCGGCCTTCACCATCCCCATGTTCATCGCGAGCCTCTACGGCCTGTACTTCACGCCGCTCTTCGACTTCCTGATGGAGAGCCGGGCCGGGCACATCGCGATGATGGTGCACTTCCTCGCCGTCGGCCTGATCTTCTTCTGGCCGATCATGGGCGTGGACCCGGGCCCGCACCGGCCCGGCTACGTGATGCGGATGCTGGAGCTCTTCGCCGGCATGCCCTTCCACGCCTTCTTCGGCATCGCCCTGATGATGGCCAGCGAGCCGATGATCAAGACGTACGCCGATCCGCCCGCCTCCCTGGGCATCGACCCGCTCCTCGACCAGCAGTGGGGCGGCGGCATCGCCTGGGCCTTCAGCGAGATCCCCTCGGTGCTGGTTCTGATCGCCCTCGTCTACCAGTGGTACCACTCGGAGCAGCGGGCCGCGAAGCGGTCCGACCGGGCTGCGGACCGGGACGGCGACCAGGAGCTGGAGGCGTACAACTCGTATCTGGCCTCGCTCCAGGCGCGTGGCCGGTAGCGCGCCGACGCCTCCGCGCGCCACCATGGGGCATGACCGGTTCTGTTAAGGCGATGGCCGTCACGACCTTCGCCGCTCTGGTGGCCGTCGCCGCGTACTCCGTGGCCCTGGGCAGCAACGGGTGGCTGTGGTTCGGCTGGGTGGTGCTGGGGCTGCTGACCGCCGGGATGGCCGCCTCCCGCGGGGCCTGACCCGCCGGCTCCGCGCCCACCCGCGGGGCCCGCCGCGCCCGGGCCGGTCCTGAGCCGCGCCCGAGGCGTCCGCGCGTCCGATGTTCGCAGGTCCGTACGGCGCCACCCGTCCGGCCCACCGGCCCGCGAACCGGTGGATTCCGGCCGATCCCGGGACGAACGGCCGAGGTGGCTTCGACGGCACCGTGCCCATCCGCCGCCGTTTCCCGCACACTGGTCCGGACCGTGAGGTGAAGGGAAACGCCGGGTGTTCTACCACTTGCTCAAGCACGTCCTGCTCGGGCCGCTGCTACGGCTGCTGTTCCGGCCGAGGATCGAAGGCCTGGAGAACATCCCGGCGGAGGGCGCCGCGATCATCGCGGGCAACCACCTGTCGTTCTCCGACCACTTCCTGATGCCGGCCATCCTCAAGCGCCGGATCACCTTCCTCGCGAAGGCCGAGTACTTCACCGGCCCGGGGGTCAAGGGCCGGCTGACCGCCGCCTTCTTCCGCAGCGCCGGGCAGATCCCCGTGGACCGCTCCGGCAAGGACGCCGGACGGGCCGCCCTGCGCGAGGGGCTCGGGGTGCTGGCCGAGGACGAGCTGCTGGGCATCTACCCGGAGGGCACCCGCTCGCACGACGGGCGGCTGTACAAGGGCAAGGTCGGCGTGGCCGCGATGGCGCTGGGCGCCGGGGTGCCGGTGGTGCCGTGCGCGATGGTCGGCACCTTCGAGATCCAGCCGCCCGGACAGAAGATCCCGAAGATCCGGCGGGTGACGATCCGCTTCGGCGAGCCGATGGACTTCTCCCGCTACGCCGGGCTGGAGTCGGAGCGGGCGGTGCTGCGCGCCGTCACCGACGAGATCATGTACGCCATCCTCGCGCTCTCGGGCCAGGAGTACGTCGACCGGTACGCGGCCGAGGTCAAGGCCGAGGCGGAGGAAGGACGGAAGAGGGCCCGGCGCCCGAAGCGCTGAGCCCCCTCCCCGTCCCGCGGGCCGTCCGCTACCGGACGGCCGGGAGCTCCTCACGCGCCGGAAGGTCCGCGCCCGGGGCCGCCGACTTCGCGGCGGCCGGGGCGGGGGCGACGGGCGTGGCGTGCGGGCCGCACTTCACGTCCTTGGCGTCGACCTTGCCGGTCAGCAGGTAGCTGTCCACGCGGGTGTTGATGCAGGGGTTCACCAGGCTGGTGACACCGTGCGAGCCCGCGTTCTGCTCGGTGATCAGGCGCGAACCGCCGAGGCGGCGGTGCATCGAGACCGCGCCCTCGTACGGGGTGGCCGCGTCCCGCTCGGACTGGACGATCAGCACCGGCGGCAGGCCCTGCCGGGCGCCCGCACCGACCTCGATCGGGGTGCTCTGCTTGGACTTCCAGGTCGCGCAGGGCAGGTTCATCCAGGCGTTGGACCAGGTCAGGAACGGGTACTTCTGGTGCAGCTTGGTGTTGTCCCGGTCCCACTTGGCCCAGCTGGTGGGCCACTTGGCGTCGGCGCACTCGACCGCGGTGTAGACGGCGTTGCCGTTCTCGGAGGCGGCGTTGCCGGCCGTGTCGGACATGTCCGGGGCGATGGCGTCGACCAGCGCCTGGGTGTCGCCGGCGACGTAGGCGGCCCAGGTCTGGGCGACGGGCACCCAGGAGGAGTCGTAGTACGGGGCGCCCTGGAAGAAGCCGATCAGCTCGGCCGGGCCGACGACCCCGCCGATCGGGTCGGCCTTGGCCGTGGCGCGCAGCTCCTGGTACTTCGCCTCCACCTTGGCGCGGGTGTCGCCGATGTGGAAGACGGCGTCGTTCTTGGCGACCCAGTCCTGCCAGTCGTTCCAGCGGGTCTGGAAGGCGACGTCCTGGCCGAGGTTGGCCTCGTACCAGATGTTGTCCTGGTCCGGGTCCACGACGCTGTCGACGATCATGCGGCGGACGTGGCTCGGGAAGAGGGTCGCGTAGACCCCGCCGAGGTAGGTGCCGTAGGAGACGCCGAGGTAGTTCAGCTTCTTCTCGCCGAGCGCGGCACGGATGACGTCGAGGTCGCGCGCGGTGTTCGGGGTGGTCATGTGCGGCAGCATCTCGCCGCTGCGCTCCTTGCAGCCGTCCGCGTACTCGGCGGCGAGCTTGCGCTGGGCGCGCTTGTCGGCCTCGCTGGACGGGACCGGGTCGGCCTTGGGGGCCTTGACGAACTCCTGCGGGTCGATGCAGGAGATCGGCGCGGAGTGGCCGACGCCGCGCGGGTCGAAGCCCACGAAGTCGTACGCCTTGGAGGTGTTGACCCACAGCGGGCTCTTGGTGGTGACCCGTCGCGGGAAGCGCATGCCGGAACCGCCGGGGCCGCCGGGGTTGTAGAGGAGGGCGCCCTGGCGCTCGTCCTTGGTGCCGGTGTTGCCGATCCGGTCGACCGCGAGCTCGATGGTCTTGCCGAACGGCTTGGTGTAGTCGAGCGGGACCTTGACCCAGCCGCACTGGATGGGCTTCTCGAAGCCCCAGTCGGCCGGACAGTCCTTCCAGTCGATCCCGGCGCGGGCCGCGCGGGCGGCGGCGATCTGGACGCCGACCGCCTCCGCCGCGCCGTTGTCGCGTCCGGCGGCCGCCGCGGAGGCGGGCGGGGCCAGCAGCAGGCTCGCCGCCAGCGTGCCGGTGATCAGGGTGGCGGCGCTCCCCAGCGCCGCGTTGCGTATCACGTGGTTGTTCCCCCTGCGTCAAGTGCCGCTCTCGGCGGCCGGGTTCGATCGGATTCGGTCGTCCGCGTGCAGGGGCGATCCTGGTGCCTGACCGGGACCCGGCGACAGAGCGGGGCGCGGTTCTTTGCCAACCCGATAACCGGAAAGGTGTGTACCGCTGAGCGGAGACCGGTTCGTCCCCGTTCACCAGCCGTACGTGCGGCAGGCCCCGTCCAGCAGTTCGCGCAGCCTCAGGGCGTCCGGGGCCAAGGCCGTCACGAGCACCGCGGGTCCGGCCAGCGGCGTCACCGCCGCGTACTCGCCCAGCACCGCGGCCGCGGGCGGGGCCGCCTCGAAGTCGGGGTCCACGACGAGGAGCTGTCCGATCGCCCGGTGCCCGGCGAGGCCGGCCGGGCCGTCCCAGCCGCCGGGCGCGCCGGGCCCGCAGGCGAGTTCCTGGTCCAGCAGCGGCCGGCCGCCGCGCGTGACGGCGAGCCTGCTGCGCAGCAGGCCCGGGGCCTCGCCGGCGCGGCCGAGCACCTGCTCCTCGCGCAGCAGCAGCCGGGCGGTGGGGGCCAGCCGGGCCTCGGTGCGCACGCGCAGGTCGCTGCCGCGTACGGAGACCAGCGGTTCCGGCAGCCACCGCACCGACGCGCCGTCCTCCAGGGTGAGCCGTACGTCGTAGTGCGCGGGCTCGCCGCCGCGGCCGGGCAGGGCCAGGGTGGCCGCCGCGGAGCCGAGGGCGAGGTGCGCCCCGGGCCCGGCGGTGGCCTCGACGGTGAGGTGGTCGCCGCCCAGCGGGGCGCTCATGGCGCCGACGAGCACGACCCCGGCCTCCGCGCCCCGCCCCCGGGTGCGGCGCAGGGCGAGGGGCCCCTCCCCGGCCAGGAGGGGCAGCGCGGTGCCGCCCCGCCCGTCGGCGGTGGCGCGGATGCGGGCGGTGGCGCGCAGTCCCGCCGGTGGCGGGAGGTCGGGGGGCGGGCAGGTCACCGTACGATCCAGGCGGCGATCCGCTCGCGCACCCAGTCGGCCACCGGGCCGACGCCCTCGGAGCCGCGCAGCGACTGGAAGGCGACGGGCAGTTCGCCGCGCTGGTCGGCGGCGTCGCGGGCCATCCGGGCGAGGTCGGAACCGACGTGCGGGGCGAGGTCGGTCTTGTTGACGACGAGGAGGTCGGCGGTGGTGACGCCGGGGCCGCCCTTGCGCGGGATGTCGTCGCCGCCGGCCACGTCGATGACGAAGATCTGGGCGTCGACGAGGCCGCGGGAGAAGGTGGCGGTGAGGTTGTCCCCGCCGGACTCGACGAGGATCAGGTCGAGCGGCCCGCTGTGCAGGAACGCCTCTTCCAGTTCCTCGACGGCCTCCAGGTTGGCGGAGATGTCGTCGCGGATCGCGGTGTGCGGACAGGCCCCGGTCTCGACGGCCGCGATCCGCTCGGGCGGCAGCACCGCCTCGCGGAGCAGGAACTCGGCGTCCTCGCGGGTGTAGATGTCGTTGGTGACCACCGCCATGGAGAGCTCGGCGCGCAGGGCGCGGCACAGGGCGGCGACGGTGGCCGTCTTGCCGGAGCCGACGGGCCCGCCGAGGCCGATGCGCAGGGCGCGCCGGGAGCCGTCGGATCGGACGGGGTCGGCGTGGGTGTGGCGGTGCGGGTAGGTCACGCCGTGGTCGAGGTGCATGGGGTCTCCTTGGGGCTGTTCGGGGTCCGGTGGGGGCGCTCAGGAGGCGAAGAGGCGTACCGCCCAGTCGGCATGGACCTCCGCCGCGATCTCCAGCAGGGGCGAGGAGGCGGCCGGCAGGGCGCCGGCGCCCTCCGTGCGGGCCCGCAGGGCGGCGTCGACGGCCCGGGCCGCGACGGCGTCGAGCTCGGGGGCGAGGCGGGCCAGGACCCCGCTCGCCTCGAAGGGGTCCAGGCCCAGCAGCCGGACGGTCGCGGTGGCCGGGCCGCCGACGCTCTCGTACACCGCCACGTGTGCGGCGTCGCGCGGACCGAGCCCGGCCGCCCGGGCGGTGAGCCCGAGGACGACAGGCTGGTGCGCGCCGCGCGGGAAGGCCGCGGCCAGGGCGTCGAGTTCGGCCGAGGGCCAGGTGGCCCGGGCGGCCCGCAGGAGCTGCCGGCCGAGCCGCCGAGCCGCGGTGCGCAGCGCGGGCGAGGGCGTGCGCGCGTCGGCGGCGCCGTCGAGCTCGACCGGGTCGATCCCGAGGGCGGCGCCGGCGGCGAGGCCGGCGGCGGTGAGGCCGGCCGTGTGCAGCCGGCCCCGGCAGAACTCCTCCAGGGTGGCGGCGTCGCGGATGCGGCCGGCCTTGCAGGCGGCCTCGGCCCCGCCGGAGTGGGCGTGCCCCCCGGCGGGGAAGCGTCCGTCGGCGAGGACGAGCAGTGCGGCGAGACTCATCAGAACAGGAAGTATCTCTGGGCCATGGGCAGTTCGGCGGCGGGCGCCGGTTCCACGGCTTCGCCGTCGATGGTGACGGTGAAGGTGTCCGCGTCGACCTCCACCCGGGGCATGGCGTCGTTGTTGCGCATGTCCGTCTTGCCCACCTTGCGGGTGGACTCGATGGCCACGAACGCCTTGCCGAGACCGAGCCGTTCGGGCAGCCCGTCGTCGAGCGCGGCCTGCGCCGTGAAGTTGAAGGAGTTCAGGGCGGGCGCGCGCCCGAAGCTGCCGTACATCGGGCGGGGCAGGACCGGCTGCGGGGTGGGGATGGAGGCGTTGGCGTCGCCCATCTGCGCGTAGGCGATCTGGCCGCCCTTGATGACGAGCTCGGGCTTGACGCCGAAGAACGCCGGGGTCCACAGCACGAGGTCGGCGAGCTTGCCGGTCTCCACGGAGCCGATCTCGCGGGCGAGTCCCTGGGCGACGGCGGGGTTGATCGTGTACTTGGCGACGTAGCGGCGGGCCCGGTGGTTGTCGGCGGGTCCGTCGCCGGGCAGGAACCCGCGGCGCTTCTTCATCACGTGGGCGGTCTGCCAGGTGCGCAGCACGACCTCGCCGACCCGGCCCATGGCCTGGGAGTCGGAGGAGATGATGGAGATGGCGCCGAGGTCGTGCAGCACGTCCTCGGCGGCGATGGTCGAGGGCCGGATGCGCGATTCGGCGAAGGCCAGGTCCTCGGGGACGGCCGGGTTGAGGTGGTGGCACACCATGAGCATGTCGAGGTGTTCCTCGATGGTGTTGACGGTGTGCGGCCGGGTGGGGTTGGTGGAGCTCGGCAGTATGTTGGGCTCGGACACCACGGTGATGATGTCGGGGGCGTGACCGCCGCCGGCGCCTTCGGTGTGGTACGAGTGGATCGTCCGTCCGGCGATGGCCGCGAGGGTGTCGGCGACGAAGCCGGCCTCGTTGAGGGTGTCGGTGTGGATGGCGACCTGGGCTCCGGTCTCGTCGCAGACGCTCAGACAGGCGTCGATGACGGCCGGGGTGGCGCCCCAGTCCTCGTGGATCTTGAATCCGAGGGCTCCGCCGCGCAGCTGGGAGTGCATGGCCTCGCGGGACATGGTGTTGCCCTTGCCGAGGAGGCCGATGTTGACGGGGTAGGCCTCCAGTGCCGCGAACATCCGGGCCAGGTGCCAGGGTCCGGGGGTGACGGTGGTGGCCTTGCTGCCCTCGGCCGGACCGGTGCCGCCGCCGACGAGGGTGGTGATGCCGGAGGCGAGCGCCTCCTCGATGACCGTGGGCGCGATGAAGTGCACGTGGGCGTCGATGGCGCCGGCGGTGACGATCTTGCCGTTGCCGGCGATGATCTCCGTCTCGGGGCCGATGACGAGGGCGGGGTCGACCCCGTCCATGGTGTCCGGGTTGCCGGCCTTGCCGATGCCGCAGATGCGGCCGTCGCGGATGCCGAGGTCGGCCTTGACGATGCCCCAGTGGTCGAGGATCACGACCCCGGTGATCACCGTGTCGGGAGCGCCCTGGGCCCGGGTGGTGCGGGCCTGGCCCATGGACTCGCGGATCACCTTGCCGCCGCCGAAGACGGCCTCGTCGCCGGCCCGGCCGGGGCCGCCCGCGAGGTCCTGCTCGATCTCGACGAAGAGGTCGGTGTCGGCCAGCCTGATCCGGTCGCCGGTCGTCGGCCCGAAGAGGTCGGAGTACACCTGTCGGGAGATCTCAGCCATCGAGCGGCCCTCCGGTCTCTCCGCGCAGTCCCGGTACGGTGCGCAGTCCGCCGAGGGGTACGAGTTCCACCGCGACCGGGATCCCGGGCTCGAAGCGGACGGCCGTACCGGCGGCGATGTTGAGGCGCTGTCCGCGGGCGGCGGTCCGGTCGAAGTCGAGACCGGGGTTGGCCTCGGCGAAGTGGTAGTGGGAGCCGACCTGGACGGGCCGGTCGGCGGCGTTGAGCACGGTGAGACGGGTGACGGGGAGGCCCTCGTTGAGGAGCACCGGCCCGTCCCCGAAGGCGATTTCGCCGGGGATCATGGGCGTGCTCCTCAGACGATCGGGTCGTGGACGGTGACGAGCTTGGTGCCGTCCGGGAAGGTGGCCTCGACCTGGACGTCGTGGATCATCTCGGGGATGCCCTCCATGACGTCCTCGCGGCCCAGGACGGTGCGGCCGGAGGCCATCAGCTCGGCCACGGTGCGGCCGTCGCGGGCGCCTTCGAGGATGTGGGAGGTGATCAACGCGATCGCCTCGGGGTGGTTGAGGCGGACGCCGCGCGCCCGTCTCTTCTCGGCCACGTCCGCGGCGACGTGGATGAGCAGTCTCTCCTGCTCGTGTGGTGTCAGTTGCACACGTATCACCAAGCTTCCAGGACAAGATCGACATCGCGCCGGTGCGACCCTATCGGCCTTCAACACTTTGTTGACCTCGACGAACGCCCGCCCGGCGCATTCTTGGCCGATGCGGGGAAAGGCTTTCCGCACCGACCACCGTTGCTTTACCGGATCATGGGCGATCTTTGGTGAAGGGCCCGAGGTGCCACGCTAGGACGCGCGCTTTTCCGCCGCGTTAACCCGTGTTTCGCGCAGGCACCCGTTTCGCGCCGCGGGCGCCCCGGTCCGGGGCCGCGCGGGCGTCCTTGCGTACGAAGGCCCGCGGCGCGGGAAGGCCCGCCCGCCGCGTCCCGGGTGCGGCGGCCTCCGGCGGAGGGTCAGCGGCCGGTCCCGGTCCCCGCGGGAGCGCCGGCCGGCCAGGGCAGCGCGATCCACACCGTCTTGCCCCCGTCCTCGGTGGGCGTGACGGAGAGCCGCCCGCCCGCCTCGGCGGTGAGGCAGCGGATGATGACCATGCCCCGGCCGTTGTCCTGCTGGACGGCGGCCGGCAGCCGCTTGGGCCAGCGCGGGTGGCTGTCGGTCACGCCCACGCGCAACCGCTCCTCCCGCTCCAGGCGGACGTCGACCCGGAAGGTGGGCGACTGCCCGAACGTGTGCTGGACGGCGTTGGTGGCGAGCTCGGAGACCATCAGCCGGACGCTGTCGGCGGCGTCGGCGGCGTCGGGCAGCCCCCACGCGCCCAGCACCTCCGCCACGAACCGGCGCGCCACGGCGACCGAGGCCGGTTCGCTCGGCAGAGTGACGGATGCTTCCTGGTGATCTGCCATGGCGACGGTCCCTTTCCCACCGGGGCGCGAACCGTCCCGGACCTGTGCTGGACGCCAGAGTGTCACCCATGGTGCCGCCGATTCCGCCGATCCCCGGAGATATGCATATATCTGTCGCTCAATGCGGTGAACCCTGCTACGGAAGAACGTGTGCGGACGGCAGACTGGTGCGACCCGTGCCGGTGGAAGGAGTCGGGTGTGCAGCATGGTCCCGCGGTGCGCCGGCGCAAGCTGGGCGAGGAACTGCGCGCCCTGCGCGACAGGTCCGGGCTCACCAGTGGTGAGGCGGCCCGGATCGCGGGGTGGCACCAGTCGAAGATCAGCCGGATCGAGACCGGGCGCAGCGGCGTCAAGCCCGACGACATCCGGCTGCTCCTGGACGTGTACGGGGAGATCGTGAGTCCCCGTCAGCGGGCCCTGCTGGAGGCCCTGTCGGCCTCCGCCTCCGTTCCCGGTCCGGCGGACGGCAGCGGCCGGTCCCGGCAGTGGTGGCACGACTACCGGGGGCTGCTGCCGCAGGAGTACCGCGACTTCATCAGCCTGGAGGCCGGGGCACGGTCGGCGCGCACGGTCGAACTCTCGGTGGTGCCGGGGCTGCTGCAGACGCCCGGGTACGCGCGGGCGGTGACCCGGGCCGCACTCGGCGGGCTGCCCGAGCCGAAGGTGGACGCGCTCGTCGAGGTGCGGCTGGCACGCCAGTCGGTGCTGCGGTCCGATCCGCCGCTGGAGCTGAGCGCGGTGCTGGACGAGGCGGTGCTGCGCCGGCAGATCGGCGGGCCGGGGGTGATGGCGGAACAGCTGGGGCACCTGGTGGAGGTGGCCCGTTTGCCCCATGTGCGGCTCCAGGTCCTGCCGTTCAGCGTGGGGGGACATCTCGGCCTCACCGGACCGTTCGTCATCTTCTCATTTCCGAACATCGCCGATCTGGATGTGGTCGTACTCGACCATCTGACGAGTAGCCTCTATCTGGAGCGGAAGGAAGACCTTGAGGCGTACAGCGCCGCGTTCCGCACCATCCAGGCGCACGCCCTCCCGCCCCAGGACTCGTCGGACCTCATCAGCGCCCTCGCTGACGACGCGTAAGGAGGCACTCCCGTGTCCGCAACCCCCTTGTCCACCGGCGGACTTCTGATCGGCGCGCGGTGGCGGCGGAGCAGCCGCAGCACCGGAATGAACAACTGTGTGGAAGCGGCCGCCCTCGGCCGCGGCCTGCTGGCCGTCCGCGACTCCAAGCGGGCGGACGGCCCGGCCGTGCTCTTCACCGGGCCGGCCTGGGGCGGCTTCCTCGCCCACGTACGGGCGGACCCGTCCCGCTGAACCGCCCGCTCCGCGCCCCGGCCCCGCCGGACCGGCCCGGAGCCCGGCGCGATCCGCAACCGACGGCCTACCGGTCGGCCGCGCCGGGCGGGGCCGTCGACAGGATCGTCTCCACCGCCCGGGTGATCTCCTCCCCCGTGAGATCCGCCCGGGCCGTGAGCCGGAGCCGGGAGATCCCGTCCGGCACCGACGGCGGCCGGAAGCACCCCACGAACAGTCCCGCCCCGCGGCAGTCGGCGGCCCAGCGCAGTGCCGCCGCGGCCGACGGGGCCCGTACCGACACCACGGCCGCGTCCGGCCGGGCCGCGGTCAGGCCGGACGCGGTGAGCCGCTCGTGCAGCAGCCGGGCCACCTCGCGGGCGCGGCCGGCCCGCTCGGGCTCGCGTCGCAGCAGCCGCAGGCTCGCGAGCGCCGCGCCCGTGGCGGCCGGGGCGAGCCCGGTGTCGAAGATGAACGTCCGGGCCGTGTTGACCAGGTGCCGGATCACCCGGGCGGGGCCGAGGACGGCGCCGCCCTGGCTGCCCAGGGACTTCGAGAGGGTCATGGTCGCGACCACCCCGGGCGCGCCCGCCAGGCCCTCCGCGTACAGGGCGCCGCGGCCGCCCTCCCCCAGGACGCCCAGCCCGTGCGCGTCGTCGACGACCAGGGCGGCGCCCTCCGCGCGGCAGGCGGCGGCGTACCCGGCGAGCGGGGCGGCGTCCCCGTCCACCGAGAACACCGAGTCGCTGACCAGCAGCGCCCGCCCGGCGTGCGCGGCGAGGGTCTTGCGGGCCGCGTCCGGGTCGGAGTGCGGGATCACGGCCGTGTCGGCGCGCGAGAGGCGGCAGCCGTCCACGATCGAGGCGTGGTTGCCGGCGTCCGAGACCACGAGGGTGCCGCGGTCGCTCAGCGCGGTGACGGCGGCCAGGTTCGCCGCGTAGCCGGAGGAGAGCACCAGCGCCGCCTCGAACCCGCAGAAGTCGGCGAGCTCGCGCTCCAGTTCCGCGTGCAGCTCCGTGGTGCCGGTGACCAGCCGGGAGCCGGTGGCTCCGGCCCCCCAGCGCTCGACCGCCTCCCGTGCGCCCCGTACCGTCCCGGGGTGCCGGGACAGGCCGAGGTAGTCGTTGCTCGCGAGGTCCAGCAGGGGGGAGGAGGCCGGCCTCGGACGCAGGGTCCGCACCAGTCCGGCCCGCTCGCGCGCCCGTTCCGCGTCGTCGATCCACGCGAAGACGTCCCCGGGGGCGGCCGCGGGGTCGGGTGCATGCTCGGGCATCGGCGGGTCCTCGTTTTTGTCGGCAGTCCACAGACCCGCCCGACCCTATCCGCCGTGACGCACGCGCCAGGTGTGGCGATCCACACACTCCCATCCGGCCATGTTGTGCGATCTCTCCTTGGCCGGGAGTGGTCGTGTGGTCCAGGATCGGCGTCATGGACCTGCTGAACACCCTGGTGGACAAGGGGCTGCGGCGCGAGCTGCCGACCCGCGAAGAGGCACTCGCCGTACTGGCGACTTCCGACGACGAACTGCTCGACGTGGTGGCCGCTGCCGGCAAGGTGCGCCGCCAGTGGTTCGGGCGCCGGGTCAAGCTCAACTACCTGGTCAACCTGAAGTCGGGCCTGTGCCCGGAGGACTGCTCGTACTGCTCGCAGCGGCTCGGTTCGAAGGCCGAGATCCTCAAGTACACCTGGCTGAAGCCGGAGGAGGCCTCCCAGGCCGCGGCGGCCGGGGTCGCGGGCGGCGCCAAGCGCGTCTGCCTGGTCGCCTCCGGGCGCGGACCGACGGACCGGGACGTGGACCGGGTCGGCAAGACGATCGCCGCGATCAAGGAGCAGAACGAGGGCGTCGAGGTCTGCGCCTGCCTCGGCCTGCTCTCGGACGGCCAGGCGGAGCGGCTGAAGGACGCCGGCGCCGACGCCTACAACCACAACCTGAACACCTCCGAGGCCACGTACGGCCAGATCACCAGGACCCACACGTACGCCGACCGCGTGGACACCGTGCAGAAGGCGCACGCCGCCGGCCTGTCCGCCTGCTCCGGTCTGATCGCGGGGATGGGCGAGAGCGACGAGGACCTCGTCGACGTCGTCTACTCGCTGCGCGGCCTCGACCCGGACTCGGTCCCGGTCAACTTCCTGATCCCCTTCGAGGGCACCCCGCTCGCCAAGGAGTGGAACCTCACCCCGCAGCGCGCCCTGCGCATCCTGGCGATGGTCCGCTTCGTCTGCCCCGACGTCGAGGTCCGCCTCGCGGGCGGCCGCGAGGTCCACCTGCGCTCGATGCAGCCGCTGGCCCTGCACCTGGTGAACTCCATCTTCCTCGGCGACTACCTGACCAGCGAGGGCCAGGCCGGACAGGCCGACCTCGACATGATCGCGGACGCGGGCTTCGAGGTGGAGGGGGCCGGTACGTCGACCCTGCCCGCCCACCGCTCCGACGTCGCGGCGGCCGCGGCCCCGGCCGGCGGCTGCGGTGCGCACGACGGCGCCCCGGTCTGCGGTCCGGCCGGCGCGGCGGACTCCGCCGGTACGGCCGGCTGCGGTTCGGCCTGCGGCGGCTGCTCGGGCCACGCGGAGGCGGCGCCCGTGGCGGCGCGGGCCGACGCGGGCGCGGTGCGCCCGGACCTGGTGGCGGTGCGCCGACGCGGCGCGGGGACGGACCTCGCCCCCAATGCCTGATCCGCACCACCCGCTGCCGGCCGGCGCGGAACTGCTCGCGCTGGACCGGCAGCACGTCTGGCACCCGTACGGCCCGATGCCGGGCCGACAGGAACCGCTGGTCATCGCCTCCGCAGCCGGGGTCCGGCTGCGGCTGGCCGACCCGTCGCAGGGGGAGGGCCGGGCCGATCTGGTCGACGGCATGTCCTCCTGGTGGTCGGCGGTCCACGGCTACAACCACCCGGTGCTCAACGAGGCCGCCACGGCCCAGTTGGGCCGGATGTCCCACGTGATGTTCGGCGGGCTCACCCACGAACCCGCCGTCCGGCTCGCCGCGAAGCTCGTCGAGATCACCCCGCCCGGGCTGGAGCACGTCTTCCTCTCCGACTCGGGTTCGGTGGCCGTCGAGGTCGCGGTCAAGATGTGCCTCCAGTACTGGCGTTCGCTCGGCCGCACGGGCAAGACCCGGCTGCTGACCTGGCGCGGCGGCTACCACGGGGACACCTGGCAGCCGATGGCCGTCTGCGATCCCGAGGGCGGGATGCACGAGCTGTGGCAGGGCCACCTGCCCCGGCAGGTCTTCGCGGACGCCCCGCCCGGCGGCTTCGACACGCCCATGGACCCCGCGTACACCGCACACCTGCGCTCCCTGATCGCCGCGCACGCCGACGAACTGGCCGCGGTCATCGTGGAACCGGTGGTCCAGGGCGCGGGCGGGATGCGCTTCCACCACCCGGGCTACCTGCGGGTGCTGCGCGACCTGTGCGACGAGTACGGGGTGCTGCTGATCCTGGACGAGATCGCCACGGGCTTCGGCCGCACCGGCGCCCTGTTCGCGGCCGGCCACGCGGGCATCACCCCCGACGTGATGTGCCTCGGCAAGGCCCTGACCGGCGGCTACCTCTCCCTGGCCGCGACCCTCTGCACCCCGCGCGTCGCCGAGGGCATCTCCCGGGGCGAGGTACCGGTGCTCGCGCACGGGCCGACCTTCATGGGCAACCCCCTGGCCACGGCGGTGGCCCTGGCCTCGGTCGAGCTGCTGCTCGGCCAGGACTGGGCCGGCGAGGTCGAGCGGATCGGGGCCGGCCTGCGCGAGGGCCTGGCCCCGGCCGCCGCGCTCCCCGGCGTACGGGAGGTACGCGTCCTCGGGGCGATCGGCGTGGTCCAGCTGACCCACGACGTCGACATGGCCGCGGCGACCCGCGCGGCCGTCCGGGAGGGCGTCTGGCTGCGCCCGTTCCGCGATCTGATCTACACGATGCCCCCGTTCGTCACCGGTGACGACGACGTGGCCCGGATCTGCCGCGCGGTCGTCGCGGCGGCGCAGGAAGGCTGAGATGTCCGTACTGGTCGTGTCCGGAACGGGCACGGAGATCGGCAAGACCGTGGTCACCGCTGCGGTCGCGGCCGCCGCGGTCGCCGCCGGCCGTTCGGTCGCCGTGCTCAAGCCCGCCCAGACCGGCGTCGGCCCGGACGAGCCGGGCGACGCCGCCGAGGTGGCGCGGCTGGCCGGCCCGACGGTCACGGCCCTCGAACTGGCCCGCTACCCGGAACCGTTGGCGCCCGGCACCGCGGCCCGGCGCGCGGGGCTGGCCACCCTGTCCCCCGCGGACATCGCCGAGGCCGCGGCGCGGCTCGCCCGGACCCACGACCTGGTGCTGGTGGAGGGCGCGGGCGGGCTGCTGGTCCGCTTCGACGAGGCGGGCCACACCCTGGCCGACGCGGCCCGGCTGCTCGGCGCCCCGACCCTGCTCGTCGCCCCGGCGGGCCTGGGCACCCTCAACTCCACCGCCCTGACCGCCGAGGCCCTGCGGGCCCGCGAGCTGACCGCGCTGGGCGTCGTCGTCGGCAGCTGGCCGGCCGCCCCGGACCTGGCTTCCCGCTGCAACCTGGCGGACCTCCCGACCGTCTCCGGCCTCCCGCTCCTGGGCGCGGTCCCGGAGTCCTCGGGCACCCTCCCGCCCGCCCGCTTCCGCACCGAGGCCCCCACCTGGCTCGCCCCCGCCCTCGCGGGCACCTGGTCGGCCCCCGCCTTCCTCACCGCCTGGCACCCCCCGACCCCGTAGCCGACACGGCCTCACCGCGAGGAAGGACGATGGGAGCCGAAACAACCCCGCCCCGCGGCGCGAGAGGGGGATGGGGCCCGAATCTGCCCCGCCGCACGGCAGGACGGTGCGCGCCGAATCAGCCCCGCCGGCGTTTGAGGCGCGGGGTCCGGGGCGGAGCCCCGGGATCCTTCAGCCCGGAGCAGGGCTGGCGGCGGCGCCCGTCCCCCTCCCTCCCCGCCGCCGTGGGCAGCGCGGGCCGAATCAGTCCCGCCGGCGATCGAGGCGCGGGGTCCGGGGCGGAGCCCCGCCGCCGCCACCCCGTCAGGGATGAGCGCGAGCGAACGGGGCAGCCTGGAAGTACCGGCACCGCACCGCCACCGCCCCGGAGGCCCGCATGCCCACGCTCCGCCGCACCCGCGGCCACTCCCCCACCACCCCGCCCCCACCGCGCGACCTGGTCCACCACCCCCTCTTCGCCCGGTTCTACGCCCGCGTCGGCACCTCCGCCGACACCCGCGCCGGCATCGCCGCGCTGCGCCGCGAACTGCTGCACGGCGTGTCCGGCCGGGTCGTCGAGATCGGCGCCGGCAACGGCCTGAACTTCCCGCACTACCCCCGCGCCGTCTCCGAGGTCGTCGCCGTGGAACCGGAGCGCTCGCTGCGCCGTCTCGCGACCGCCGCCGCACAGCGCTGCGAGGTCCCGGTGGACGTCGTACCGGGTGCGGCGGAGGCGCTCCCGGTCAAGAGCGAGGCCTTCGACGCCGCCGTCGCCTCGCTGGTGCTGTGCACCGTACGGGACCTGCCGCGCTCCCTCGCCGAACTGCACCGCGTGCTGCGTCCCGACGCCGAGCTGCGTTTCTTCGAGCACGGCCTGGCGCCCGGCCCCGGCATGGCCGCGGTCCAGCGGGCCGTGGACCGTACCGTCTGGCCCCGCCTGTTCGGCGGCTGCCACACCGCCCGCGACCCGCTCGCCGCGATCGAGGCCGCCGGGTTCCGCGTCGTCTCCCACCGGTCCTTCCGGATTCCCGAGCGCGGGCCCGCCCTGCCCAGCTCGTACTGCGTCCTCGGCTCGGCCCGCCGCGTCGACTGACCCGACGTCCCGGCCGACCCGGCCCGCCGCGACCGCCCGGACGGGGCGGTCCGCCGGGCGCGGCGGTCTGCCCCGCAGCGGCACCGGCCCCGGCGCCGCCTCCCCGGCACGGTCCGCGGCGGACGGCCTAGGCCGTCTCTTTCGGATCTTGTCGGCCGAGCCCGCGGCGTCTGGTGCCGTGCCTGGGCGTGCTGCCGGGGCGCTCGCGTACTGGACGTACGTGGTCGCCTCGGCAGTGCGGCCAGGCACGGTGCCAGGCGTCGCGGGCCCGGCAAGATCCGAAAGAGACGGCCTAGTCGAGCGGCTTCACCCAGCGGCGCCACTGGTCCTCGCGGTGGTAGCCGGCGGCCGCCCAGGCCCGTCGGCCCCGTTCGTTCGCCTCCAGCACCATCGCGTCGCCGCGCCGGCCTCCGAGCGCGCGGAAGCGCCGCTCGGCCGCGTCGAGGAGCGCGGTCGCGATCCCCTGTCTGCGGTGGGCGGGCAGCACGGCCAGCCGGTACAGGGAGCACCGCCAGCCGTCGTACCCGGCCACGACCGAGCCCACCAGTGTCCCGTCGGACTCGGCGAGGATCAGCGCCTCGGGGTCGCGGGCGATCAGCCGGGTCACGCCGTCGAGGTCGTCGGTGATGGACGCGCCCTCCGCCGCCTCCCGCCAGAAGGCGAGGACGTCCACGGCGTCGTCCGGCGTGGCGGCCCGGATCGCGAACCGGTGCGTGATCGGGAGTTGATTCATGTGCGGGAGCCAAACACGGTCGGTGTCCCGCCCGCCACCGGCTTTCACGGAGCGGAACGCGGCGGGTTCGGACCCGTACGGCAGCGGCCCGGGCCCGCCGGTGGCAGGATCGATTCCGTCCGGAGGCCGGCTCCGGGCGGACACCACCGGCCGCGGGCTCCGCCGAGCACCGCGGTCCGAAACCGACGCCGCTCCCCGCCCCGTGCGGAGCGGTTCCCTCCCCTGCCTCCCCGTACGAAAGGTGTGAGCGTCCGCCCATGGGCGAGTCTCCCGGTCCCCGACACACCCGGTCGCGACGTCGCGCGGCACCCGCCCTCCTGGCCGATCATGGGACGGAGGTGATCGACCGATGACCGAAGTGCTGCTGCTCGTGGTGGCCCTGCTGCTCTGCCTGGCCTGCGGCGTGTTCGTCGCGGCCGAGTTCTCCCTGACCACCGTCGAGCGCAGCGAGCTCGAAGGAGCGGTGGAGCGCGGCGAAGGCGGCGCCGAGAGCGCCCTGGCCGCCGTGCGCACGCTGACGTTCCAGCTGTCCGGCGCCCAGCTCGGCATCACGGCCACCGGTCTGATCATCGGCATGATCTCCAAGCCGTCGATCTCCGCCCTGCTCCGGGGCCCCTTCGAGTCGCTGGGGCTGTCGCCCGGCGCCGCCTCCTCCACCGCGCTGGTGCTCGGCACGGCGCTCTCCACGGTGGTGCTGATGGTGGTCGGCGAGCTGGTTCCAAAGAACTGGGCGATCTCCTCGCCGCTGGCCATCGCCAAGCGCGTGGCGACCCCGCAGCGGATCTTCACCCGGGCCTTCCGTCCCTTCATCAGCCACCTGAACACCACCGCGAACCACATGGTCCGGCGCCTGGGGATGGAGCCCGCGGAGGAGCTGGCGTCGGCGCGCAGCCCGCAGGAGCTGGTCGCGCTGGCGCGGCACTCCGCGAAGGCGGGCGCCCTGGAGAAGGACACCGCCGAGCTGTTCGTGCGGACCCTGAACCTGGCCGACCTGACGGCGGAGAACGTGATGACCCCGCGCGTCCAGGTCACCGCCCTCGACCTGCAGACCACCGCGGAGGACGTGGCGAACGCGACCCTGGCCACCGGCCTGTCCCGCTTCCCCGTCTACCGGGGCGGCCTCGACTCCGTCGTCGGCACCGTCCACATCAAGGACGTCCTGGCCCTCTCCGCCGGCGAACGGCACCGGACCCCGGTCGCGCACCTGCTGCGCGAGCCCCTGCTCGTACCGGAGTCGCTGAC
The DNA here is from genome assembly GCF_008704535.1 of Streptomyces subrutilus. Classification (NCBI taxonomy): domain Bacteria; kingdom Bacillati; phylum Actinomycetota; class Actinomycetes; order Kitasatosporales; family Streptomycetaceae; genus Streptomyces; species Streptomyces subrutilus. The sequence goes on along the minus strand of NZ_CP023701.1, from coordinate 6,333,933 downwards.
GGTGGACCGGCTGCTGGACCGGCTGTCCGGCCGGCAGACGATGGCCGTGGTCATCGACGAGTACGGGGGCACGGCCGGGGTGGCCACCTTGGAGGACATCGTCGAGGAGGTGGTGGGCGAGGTCCGCGACGAGCACGATCCGCACGAGACCCCCGACCTCGCCCCGGCCGGCACGGACGGCTCCGGGCGCCCGCTCTATTCCGCCGACGGCGCGGCGCGCACCGACCAGCTGCGGCGGATCGGCCTGCGCGTGCCGGACGGTCCGTACGAGACCCTGGCCGGCCTGATGGCCACCGAACTGGGCCGCATCCCGGCCGTCGGCGACAGCATGGAGCTCGACGGCTGGCAGCTGGACGTGGTGGACGCGGCCGGGCGGCGGGCGGCGCGGGTCCTGCTGCACGCGCCCGCCGAACCGGCCGGTGGCGAGGGTGCGCGCGAGGGGGAGGGCCGATGACCGTCGTCCAGTTGCTGATCGGCCTGGCGACCCTGGTCGTCAACGCCTTCTTCGTCGGCGCGGAGTTCGCGCTGATCTCGGTCCGGCGCAGCCAGATCGATCCGTACGCCGAGCAGGGCGACCGGCGGGCCCGCGCCGTCCTGTGGGGCCTGGAGCACGTGTCGGCGATGATGGCGGCCGCCCAGCTCGGCATCACCCTGTGCACGCTGGTGCTGGGTGTGGTCGCCGAGCCGGCCATCGCCCATCTGCTGACCCCGTTGTTCGACCTGGTCGGGGTGCCGGACGGGCTGACGCACGCGATCTCCTTCGTGGTGGCGCTGGCCCTGGCCACCTACCTGCACATGCTCTTCGGCGAGATGCTGCCGAAGAACGTGGCGCTGTCCGAGCCGGTGCGCACGGCGCTGCTGCTCGGGCCGCCGCTGGTGACCCTGGCCCGGGCGCTGCGTCCGGTGATCTTCGCGGTCAACGCCTTCGCCAACACCCTGCTGCGGCTGTTGCGGGTCGAGGTCAAGGACGAGGTCGCGGCGACGTTCACGGACGACGAGCTGGCGCGGATGGTCAAGGACTCCAGCGCCGCCGGGCTCCTCGACGACCGGGCCAGCGAGCGGCTGTTCGACGCCCTGGAGCTGGGGCGGCGGCCGGTCGGCGAGGTGGCGCTGCCGGCGGACCGGGTGGTCACGGCCCGGGAGGGGATCACACCGGCCGGGCTGGAGCGGCTGTCGGCCGAGTCGGGCTTCTCGCGGTTCCCGCTGCTCGACGCGCAGCGGCGGATCCTGGGCTACCTGCACGTCAAGGACGCGCTGGACGCCGACGGGCAGGAGCGGGACGAGCCGTTCCCGGTGGCGTCGCTGCGACAGATCGCCCAGGTGCGGGCACAGACGCCGATGGACGACGTGCTCACGGCGATGCGGCGCAGCCGCACCCATCTGGCGGCGGTGCTGGGGGCCGACGGCGCCCTGACCGGGCTGGTGACGATGGAGGACGTGCTGCGCGAGCTGTTCGGCAGGCCGGCCCCGGCGCCCTGACCCGACGCGCCGCACCGGGGGCGTGACCCGGGGGGGGCGTCACCCGGCGGCGTGCGTCCCCGGCCCTGCGGTGCCGGGGTACCGCGCGGTAGCATCGGCTCCGCCATGGAGATGAATGCGTCTTACACCAGTTTCGTCGCGGTCGGCGACTCCTTCACCGAGGGCATGTCCGACCTGCTCCCGGACGGCTCCTACCGGGGCTGGGCCGACCTGCTCGCCGCCCGCCTCGCCGCGCGCGAGCCGGACTTCCGCTACGCCAACCTCGCGGTGCGCGGCAAGCTGATCGGCCAGATCGCCGGGGAACAGGCTCCGGCCGCCGCGGCGATGCGCGCGGACGTGGTGACCCTGGTGGGCGGGCTGAACGACACCCTGCGCCCCAAGGTCGACATGGGCCGGGTCCGGGCCCACCTGGAGTCGGCGGTGGAGCTGCTCGCCCCGTCCTGCGGGCGGCTCGTGCTGATGCGCTCGCCTGGACGCAACGGGCCGGTGATGGAACGTTTCCGTCCGCGCATGGAAGAGCTCTTCGGCATCATCGACGAACTCGCGGCCCGGCACGACGCCCTCGTGGTGGACCTGTACGGGTCCCCGGCGCTCGGCGACCCCCGCATGTGGGACGTCGACCGGCTGCACCTGACGGCGGAGGGCCACCGCAGGGTGGCCGAGGCCGTCTGGCAGGCGCTGGGGCTGCCGCCGGAGGAGGACTGGCACACGGAACTCCCGGCGGCGATGCCGCCGGGGTGGGCGGTGCGCCGGGCCCAGGACCTGAGGTTCGCCCGGCAGCACCTGCTGCCGTGGGTCGGCCGCCGCCTGACGGGCCGCTCCTCGGGCGACGGCCGCCCGGCGAAGCGCCCGGAGCTGGGGCCCTACCCCACCTCGACGCCCTCGTAGCAAGCCACAATCAACGCTGGTCCCCCTACCTGCGTGAACACACAGCGGCGGCCCAAGTAGAATTCCTCCACGTGACTGCCAAGCCCCGCATCCCCAATGTCCTGGCCGGCCGCTACGCCTCTGCGGAGCTCGCCGTCCTGTGGTCCCCCGAGTACAAGGTGACGCTGGAGCGGCGGCTGTGGCTCGCCGTGCTGCGCGCCCAGAAGGACCTCGGCATCGAGGTCCCGGACGCGGCCCTCGCCGACTACGAGCGCGTCCTGGAGACGGTCGACCTCGCCTCGATCGCCGAGCGCGAGAAGGTCACCCGGCACGACGTGAAGGCCCGCATCGAGGAGTTCAACGCCCTCGCCGGCCACGAGCACGTCCACAAGGGCATGACCTCCCGCGACCTCACCGAGAACGTCGAGCAGCTGCAGATCCGGCTCTCGCTGGAGCTGGCCCGCGACCGCACGGTGGCCGTCCTGGCCCGGCTCGGGAAGCTGGCCGGCGAGCACGCCGAGCTGGTCATGGCCGGCCGCTCCCACAACGTGGCCGCGCAGGCGACCACCCTGGGCAAGCGCTTCGCCACCGCGGCCGACGAGCTGCTCGTCGCCTACGCCCGGCTGGAAAACCTGCTGGGCCGCTACCCGCTGCGCGGCATCAAGGGCCCGGTGGGCACCGCCCAGGACATGCTCGACCTGCTCGGCGGCGACACCGCCAAGCTGGCCGACCTGGAGCAGCGCATCGCCGCCCACCTCGGCTTCGCCGAGGCGTTCATCTCGGTGGGCCAGGTCTACCCGCGCTCGCTCGACTACGACGTGGTCACCGCCCTCGTGCAGCTGGCCGGCGCACCGTCGTCCCTCGCGAAGACCATCCGCCTGATGGCCGGCCACGAGCTGGTCACCGAGGGCTTCAAGCCCGGCCAGGTCGGCTCCTCCGCGATGCCGCACAAGATGAACACCCGCTCCTGCGAGCGCGTGAACGGCCTCATGGTCATCCTGCGCGGCTACGCCTCGATGACCGGCGAGCTGGCCGGCGACCAGTGGAACGAGGGCGACGTCTCGTGCTCCGTGGTCCGGCGTGTCGCACTGCCGGACGCCTTCTTCGCCTTCGACGGCCTGCTGGAGACCTTCCTGACGGTGCTCGACGAGTTCGGCGCCTTCCCCGCGGTCGTCGCCCGCGAACTCGACCGCTACCTGCCGTTCCTCGCGACCACCAAGGTCCTGATGGGCGCGGTGCGGGCCGGGGTGGGCCGCGAGGCCGCCCACGAGGTCATCAAGGAGCACGCGGTGGCCTCCGCCCTCGCCATGCGCGAGCAGGGCGCCGAGCGCAACGAGCTGCTGGACAAGCTGGCCGCCGACGACCGGATGCCGCTGGACCGGGCCCAGCTCGACGCCCTGATGGCCGACAAGCTGTCCTTCACCGGCGCCGCGGGCGACCAGGTCGCGGTGGTGGTCTCCCGGATCGAGGCGATCGCCAAGCAGCACCCGGAGGCCGCCGGATACGCGCCGGGGTCGATCCTCTGACCCCCGACGAGCTGAACGCCGCCCGCGACCGCGTCCTCCCGGACGTGGTCGCGGGCGGTCTTCGCGTGCTGTTCTGCGGGATCAACCCTGGCCTCCTCTCCGCCGCGACGGGCCACCACTTCGCCCGCCCCGGCAACCGCTTCTGGCCCGTCCTGCACCTGTCCGGCTTCACCCCGCGCCGTCTGGCCCCCGCCGAGCAGGACGAGCTGCTGACCTACCGGCTCGGCATCACCAACGTCGTGGCCCGTGCCACGGCGCGCGCCGACGAGCTGAGCCCCGAGGAGTTCCGCGAAGGCGGGCGGCTCCTGACGGCCAAGGTGGAGCTGTTGCGTCCCCAGTGGCTGGCGGTGGTCGGAGTGACCGCGTACCGCAGTGCCTTCGGGGACAAGAAGGCCCGCATCGGCCCTCAGGAACGCATGATCGGCACCACCCGGATCTGGGCCCTCCCCAACCCCAGCGGCCTCAACGCCCACTGGACCGCGGAGTCCATGGCCCAGGAGTACGGCCGCCTCCGCGCCGCCGCCGAAGCGACCGGAGCCCCCGAAGAAGGCTGACCCGCTCCCCCGCCCCCGCCGCGCCCCAACCCCTGCGCCCGGGTTGTGGCGGGTGGCGGGGGCGCGGGCCGGGCTACGGCGGGTCGATGAGGGTGACCCCCGCCATCAGCATGTAGGGATCGCCGCCGTCCCACTGCGCCGCGTAGAGCAGCACCCACCGCCCCTCCACCTCCCAGACGTGGACGTGGTCGGTGCTGGCGCTCACCTCGTCCCACGGCTCCGGTATCGCCTCGCCTTCGAACCCCCTGATCCTGAGCGACCCGACGCCGAAGACCTGCGCCTCCCCCCACCGGTCGGTCAGCGCTTGGGCGAGGGCCCCGTACTCGGCGCTGATCTGGTCGGTCGCCGCGTCCCTCCCCGAGCCGTCCTCGCGGAGGTCCTCGGTCCGGCCGACCTGGACCAGGTGGTAACCCGGGCCGCTGCTCCGCCCACCGGACCAGATCGACTCGGCCGGGAACTCCCGGGCCCGGAGCCGGTCGATCGTGTCGAGATGCTCTGCCGTGGTCATGCCGTCAGTATTCCGGCCTCCACTGACAACTGGCCCTGTGTCACGCGTCCCTGCGGCGCATCGCGATCCATCCCGCCACGAGCGCCGCGACCGACCACAGCGCGGTCACCGCCAGTCCCTCCCAGGGACCGAGCGAGCCCTCGGCGTTCAACCGCATCACTGCCTGTCCCGCCCGGTCGGGCATGAACCGCCCGGCCCCGCCGACGACCTTGCCGACCACGAAGGGAACGATCAGGACGAAGGGTATGAGCAGGCCCATGACCAGCGTTCCGCTGCGCACCAGGGCGGTCAGGCCGGCCGCGAGCAGTGCCATCAGCATCAGGTAGACACCACTTCCGAAGACCGCTCGCACCGTGCCCGGGTCGCCGAGCTCCACGGCGTGGGGACCCATGAGGGCCTGACCGGCGACGAAGGTGAGGAGGCCGGTGACCTCGCCGACGAGCAGGGCGAGGCAGGCGACCACGGCGACCTTCGACAGGTAGAGCCGGGTCCGGTCGGGCACGGCGGTGAGGGAGATGCGCAGGGCGCCGTGTCTGAACTCGCCGGCCAGCGCGGTCGCACCGAAGGCGATGGCCGCTATCTGCCCGAAGTTGACCCCGTAGAAAGCCGCGAGCAGCGGATCGTCTCCCAGCGCCCCCTCCTCGCCCGTACCGATGGCCGCGGCCGTGAGGGCCGTGATGCCGACCGTGGTCACCAGGACGGCCATCAGGGATCCGAGGCTCGAACGGGCGGTTCGTATCTTGATCCATTCCGAATGCAGGACGGGAACGGTGGGCAGCGCTGCTGCGGTCATGGCGGGACCTCCGGTGAGGCTCGGTGGCGTGCGGAGTGAGGGTCGGGAACGGGCGGGACGTGGAGACGCGGCCCGGGTCGGTGTTCAGGCGGCTGGCGAGGTGAACTCGGCTCGGTCGGAGGTGAGGTCGAGGTAGGCCTGCTCCAACGAGGCCCGCTCGTCGGAGAGCTCCAGCATCGGAACTCCCGCGCGCGCGGCCAGGATGCCGACCGCCTCGGCCGGTATGCCGTCGACGGTCCACAGCCCGTCGCCTGCCGGTTCGAGGAGGAATCCCTCGCGGGCCAGGGCGTCCCGCAGCCCGGCCGCGTCGGAGGTCCGCAGCCGAGCCCTGGGGGTGCTCCGGGCGTCGATGAACTCCGCCATCGAGGTGTCGGCGAGCAGCCTGCCCCGGCCGAGCACCACCAGGTGGTCGACGAACGAGGCGGTCTCGGCCATGAGGTGGCTGGAGACGAGCACCGTGCGGCCCTCGGCGGCGAGTCCGCGCATCAGTTCGCGGATCCAGATGATGCCCTCGGGATCGAGGCCGTTGGTGGGCTCGTCCAGCAGGAGCACACCGGGGTCGCCCAGCAGGGCCGCGGCAATGCCCAGCCGCTGGCGCATGCCGAGCGAGAAGGTTTTGATCCGCCGTCGGGCCGCCGAGGCCATCCCGGACTGCTCCAGTACGGCCTCCACGCGGCTCGCCGGGATGCCGTTGCTGACGGCCAGCACGAGGAGGTGGTCGCGGGCGGTGCGGCCGCCGCGGGCCGCTTGCGGATCGAGCAGGGCGCCCACCTGCCGCAGCGGTGCCCGCAGGTCGGTGAAGCGGCGCCCTCCGATGGTGGCGGAGCCGGCGGTGATCCGGTCCAGCCCCAGCAGCAGCCGCATCGTGGTGGACTTGCCGGCGCCGTTGGGCCCCAGGAAACCGGTCACCCGGCCGGGCAGGACATCGAAGGTGAGGTGGTCCACGACACGCCGGGTGCCGTAGTCCTTGGTCAGTTCGCGGATCTCGACGCTGTTCATGACTCAAGACTCGCGTCCGCCCCGCGCCCGCCCCTCCCCCGTGCGAGGGTCCTCTCTCCCCCACGTGGGGGAGACGCCCGCACCCCGGCCGCTGCCACCATGAAGCCATGTACCGACTGCTCCGTGCACCGTTGCGACCGGTGACCTACTCGCGCTGGCTGCACCTGTGCGTACCCGTCCTGCTCCTGGCCGTGTGGATGTTCATCGAACCGGCGTGGCCGTGGGCCCCGCTGCTGATCGTCATACCGTTCGGGTTCGTACCGTGGGTGCGGCTTGCCGAGGGTCTGCAGGCCCAGTTCCTGCTGACCCCGCACGACTGGGGTGCGCCGGAGAGCGGCATCGGCACCGCGCCGTCAGCCGGCTGGAACGACCGCTGGCGGACGCTGCTGTGGCTGGAGATACGGCTGGTCGTCGCGGGAGCGGCCATGTTCGCGACCACGCTGCTTCCGGTGCTGACCGTCGAACTCGTCGCGACCGCGCTCGGAGACCCGCCGGCCGGCGACGCGATGGTGCCGATGTCCCCGCCCCGCTGGGCCGCCGCACTGCTCGCGCCCGTACCGCTGATCGCCCTGATCGGCGTCGTGGTCCTGCTCGGCGAGATGATCACCGCGCTCGCCCGGCGGCTGCTCGGGCCTTCGGCCTCCGAGCGGCTCACCGCGCTCGAAGCCCGCACCGAGCAGCTCTTGGAGCGGACCCGCATCGCGCGGGAGCTGCACGACTCCATCGGACACGCACTGACGGTGGCCGTCGTCCAGGCGGGAGCCGCGCGGGCCGCCGGCGATCCCGACTTCACCGACCGGGCGCTGAGCGCGATCGAGGAGACCGGCCGCGCGGCGCTGGAAGACCTGGAGCGCGTGCTGCTGGTCCTGCGGGAGTCGGCGCAACCCCCTTCGCAGCGTCCGACGCTCGTCGAGGCGGACCGGCTGCTGGAGTCCGCCCGCGCCTCCGGCTCTGCCGTGGACGCGCAACTGACCGGACCGGTCGCCACGTTGCCGGGAGCGGTCACTCGTGAGGGGTACCGAATCCTGCAGGAGGCGCTGACGAACGTGCTGCGGCACTGCGGGCCGGTGGCCGTGCGGGTCCGCGTGGACGTGGCCCCGGAGCGGCTGCTGTTGGAGGTGACGAACGCGCTGCCGGAGCGGCCCGTCGTCACGACCGGTGGCGGTTCGGGGCTGCGCGGGATGCGCGAGCGCGCCGCCCTGCTCGGCGGGAAGGCCGAAACCGGTCCGTACGAGGGGGGTTGGAGAGTGCGCGCCCGGCTCCCGCTGGAGCGAATACGCTGACCGGATGCCGGTTACCGTACTGCTCGTCGACGACGAACCCCTGGTGCGCGCGGGTCTGCGCGCGGTCCTCGAAGCCCAGCCCGACATCAGGGTGGTGGGTGAGGCGGCCGACGGTGCCTCGGTCGTCCCCCTCGTCCGCCAGCTGCGGCCGGACGTGGTGGCCATGGACGTGCGGATGCCCCTGCTCGACGGGATCGAGGCCACGCGCGCCGTCCTGCGGTCCGTGGACTCACCGCCCAAGATCATCGTGGTGACCACCTTCGAGAACGACGAGTACGTCTACCAGGCGCTGCGCGCCGGCGCCGACGGCTTCCTGTTGAAGCGGGCGCGGCCCGCGGAGATCGTGCACGCGGTCCGGCTGGTCGCGGAGGGCGAGACCCTGCTCTTCCCGGCCGCGGTGCGGGCCTTGGCCGCCGAGTACGGGAACCGGCAGGCACGGGCGGTGCTGGAGCGGGCCGCGCTGACCGAGCGCGAGGAGGCGGTGCTGCGGCTCATGTCGCGGGGGCTCACCAATGTGGAGATCGCCGCCGAGCTGATCGTCGGTACGGAGACGGTGAAGTCCCATGTCAGCGCGATCCTGGCGAAACTGGGCGCGCGGGACCGGACGCAGGCCGTGATCATGGCCTACGAGTCGGGCTTCGTCGCCCCCGCGTAAGCCGTCGTGATTGGATTCCGCCGGACAGGGCACCGGCGGGACGGTGTCCGGTTTCGTGCGGGGCGGGGCCGCGGGCTCCGTGGGGCGCACCGGCCCGGGGGTGGCCTGGTGGGGTGGGCGGCGGCTGCTGCGCAGGTCTTCCGGGGCGCGGCGCGAAGCGTGGGAGGAGCAGCCGGTTCCGGCCTATGGGGGGCTGCTTCTCGCCGCCATGGCCGGTGCGCAGTACGATCCGCTTGACAGGCTCGCTAGCTGGGAGGACACACGTTGGGGCAGCTGACCGGCGGTGACCCCTCACTGCTCCGGCGGATCAACTCCGCCGTCGTACTGCGGGCACTGCGCGCGGCCGAATCGCCGACCCTCACCGACCTCACCCGGGTGACCGGGCTCTCCCGGCCGACCGTCGAGGGGGTCGTGGAGGGGCTGATGGCGACGGGGCTCGTCGTCGAAGCCGATGCCGAGGAGGGTGCCCGGCGGCAGGGGCGGCCGGCCCGCCGGTTCCGGTTCCGGGCCGAGGCGGGCCATCTCCTGGGCATCGAGATCGGTTCGCACCGGGTGGCGGTCGTGCTGTCCGGTCTGGACGGGCGGGTCATCGGTGCCGGCACCAAGGACGTCGCGGAGTCGGCGCCCGCGGACGAACGGCTGGAGCGGGTGCGGGCCGCGGTGGCCGATCTACTGCGGCGGGCCGGGGTACCGCGGGATTCCCTGCGGGCGGTCGGCGTCGGCAGCCCCGGGATCGTGGAGGCCGACGGCACGGTCCGCCTCGGCACGGCGCTGCCGGGCTGGACGGGTCTGCCGCTGGGAGAGCGGCTGCAGCGCTCGTTCCGCTGTCCGGTGCAGGTGGAGAACGACGCCAACGCGGCGGCGGTCGCAGAGCACTGGAAGGGGGCCGCGCGGGACACGGACGACATGGTGTTCGTGATGGCGGGGCTCAGCCCCGGCGCCGGCTCGCTGATCGGCGGACGGCTGCACCGGGGCTTCGGCGGCGCGGCCGGCGAGATCGGCGCACTGCACCTGCTGGGCCGGGAGGTCACTCCCGAGAAGCTGCTGTCGACCACGGGCGAACCGTTGAACCCGCTGGACGAGCCCGCCGTCGCCGAGGTATTCGCGATGGCCAAGCGGGGTGACGAGCGGGCGGTGGCCGCCGTGGAGCGGTTCCTCCAGCGGCTCGTGCACGACGTGGCGGCGCTGGTCCTCGCCATGGACCCGGAACTGGTCGTGGTCGGCGGTTGGGCCGCGGGCCTGGACGGGGTCCTCGGCCCGTTGCGCGCGGAGCTGGAGCGCTACTGCCTGCGGCCGCCGCGGGTGGTGCTGTCGATGCTCGGCGAGGCCGCCGTAGCCACGGGGGCGCTCCGGCTGGCCTTGGACCACGTCGAGGAAGAACTGTTCGCCGTGGAGAAGACGGTCACGGCACGCCGCCCGTGACGGTGAGGGTGACGGTGCCGTCGGGCGCCCTCTCGGGCCGGGCCGGACGGGGGCCGGACGGGGCCGGGACCGTCAGACGGCCCCGAGGCGTCCGCGTGACGCGCGCGACGGGGGTCCGGCCTTGCTGCCCCGCCCCCGCCCCGTCCCGGACAGGGCTGGGCAGGGCGGGGCGGGAGTGGGCCCGCCCGGCGCCGTCCGCCTCCGGCCGGCGGAGAGCGTGTAGGGCCTGAAGAGGGCCTGAGCCGGACAGCCGTCTGCCGGGTGTGGTGCCCGGGTGGGCTCGTGGCACGAGCCCGCCTCGCGCCCGGCCCCTGCACCCGCCCTCCGCTGCCCCTCCCCTGCCCGCCCCGCCCCTCCCCTGCCCGCCCCGCCCGTCCCCGCCCGTCCACCCCGGGTGCCGATGCCGGAGACGCGTACGGCCCGGCGCCGTCCGCGCGGGGCGGGTGGCGTCGGGCCGTGGGGCGGGGCCGGCGAAGCGTCAGGAGGCGACGCGGGGCTCGTGGGTGATCTGGACGTCGCCGGAGTCGCCGAAGGTCAGGCGGCAGGTGTCGGCCCGGTAGGTGGCCACCGACACGGCGGCCGTGCCCGCCTCGGTGAGGTACCGGGTGGTGACCAGGAGCACCGGGGCGCCGGGGAGCCGGTCCAGTTCCCGGGCGTCGTCGGCCCGGGCGGAGCCGAGCTCCACCGAGCGGTCCTGGCCGTCGAGGACCAGCCGCTGCAGTTCGCGCAGGACGGCGCGGGCGCGGGCCGGTCCGGACGGGGCTTCGATGCCGGTCAGACCCGGCACCGAGGCGGCCGGGACGTACAGCAGCTCGGCGGCGACGGCCTGGCCCTGGGTGGCACGGGTGCGGCGCACGATGTGGACCGGTGCGTCGGCGGCGTAGGCCGGAGCGTTCGCGCCGGCCGCCGCGGGACCGGTGGCAGCGCCCAGCAGCGCGGCGACGGCGGCGGGTGCCAGGCCCTCGGTCGCGTCCAGCGGCTGCCAGCCGTCGACGCTGTCGCCGGGCCAGCCGTGGCGGTTGCCGCCCACGTCGACGCCGACGCGCGGCGGGGCGACCGTGGTGCCGACGCCGCGGCGGCGCTGTAGGCGTCCTTCGAGCTCCAGCTGTTCCAGGGCCTGGCGCAGGGTCGCGCGCGCGACGCCGAAGCGGGCGGCGAGCTCGCGCTCGTTCGGCAGGACCTCGCCCACGGCGAAGTCCTGGTCGAGCGCTTCACTGAGGACGTTCTTGAGGTGCCAGTACTTCGGCTCCGGCACCGTTTCGAGCTGCGTGGTCCCCACCCTGAATCCTCCTGCCATCGCTGCACTCGCCGTGTGTTCCAGCGGCAGTTCCGCGCCCTTGTTTATTAAAGGTTCCTGCACTATCCCTGCGACGATAGGACGGCGCACCCCCTTGGTCAAGACCAATGCTCATGCCTATGCCGGGCAGATCGGGCATACGCATCAAGCCGTTCACGGAATGTTCTCGTGGGACCCGAAGGGTTGTAGTCAAGGCCTACCGGGCGGTAGTCATGACGGTGAGCACTACTGACAGCCTGTCTCACACGCGCCCGCCCGACGAGGAGCAGCATGACCGCCACGGTCTCCTTCACGATCGAGTCCCCGCTCGGCCCCCGCACCGCCACCGTCGCCTACGAGCGCAAGGGCTCCGGCGAACCGCTGCTCCTGCTGCACGGCATCGGCCACCACCTCCAGGCCTGGCACCCGGTGACGGACATCCTGGCGGCCGAGTACGACGTCATCGCCGTCGACCTCCCCGGCTTCGGCGCCTCGGAGCCGCTGCCCGCGGGGGTCACGTACGACCTGGACACCGTCGCGGGCGCGCTCGGTGCGCTCTGCACCGCCCTCGGCGTCGAACGTCCGCACGTCGTGGGCAACTCCCTCGGCGGGCTGCTCGCGCTCGAAATGGCCCGGAAGGGGCTCGTCCGGTCGGTCACCGCCCTCTCGCCCGCGGGGTTCTGGACCGAGGCCGAGCGCCGCTACGCCTTCGGGACGCTGCTCGCCATGCGCGCCGGGGCCAAGGCGCTGCCCCGCCCGGCGCTGGAGCGGCTCGCGCGCAGTGCCGTCGGCCGCGCCGCGCTCACCGGCTCCATCTACGCGCGCCCGACGCGCCGTTCACCGCAGGCGGTGGTCGCCGAGACCCTCGCGCTGCGCGACGCGACCGGCTTCGAGCAGACCCTGGCCGCGGGCGGTTCCGTACGGTTCGCCCACGACGTTCCCGGCCTGCCGGTCACCGTCGCCTGGGGCACGCGCGACCGGCTGCTGCTGCGCCGTCAGGGGATCCGCGCCAAGCACACCCTCCCCGGTGCCCGGCTGGTCAGACTCCCGGGCTGCGGCCACGTCCCGATGAGCGACGACCCGGCCCTCGTCGCCCGGGTGGTCCTGGACACGGCCCGGAGCGCCCGCCTCCAGGCCGTGTAGCGGGTCTCGGGGCGCCCGCCTCCGCGCGCGCCCCGCGCCCGGCCGTGCCCCCCACCGGGGCCACGGGGAGCCGGAGCGGGCTCCTCCAGGCCGTGCCAGGCCCTGTGGCGAGGCCCCGCGGCGGGACCGGCCGCGCGCTCCGGCCGAGCCGCTCACGGTTGTTCATCCGCGGTTCGCGCGGGAGACGCGGCCGGGCCGGTGTGCGGCGGCACGCTGGTCCGGCCCCGCCCCGCCGGCCCCTGGAGAAGCACCGATGGCATCGACGCCGCAGACCCGACGTTCCCTCATCGGCGGTTCCCTCGCCCTGTCCTCGGCGCTGCTCGCCGCGCCCGCCCTGGCCGCGCCCGCCCTCGCCGCCCCCGCGCTGCTCCGCTCGGGCCGGCCGAGCGCCCACTGGGGCGTCCAGTCCGGCGAGGTCACCGCCCATGCGGCGACCGTGTGGACCCGGTCCGACCGGCTCGCGCGGATGTACGTCGAGACCTCCCCGAGCGAGTCGTTCCGCTACGCGGTCCGCCGCCACCGCGGCCCGCTGCTCGGCCCGGCCACCGACTTCACCGGCACCACCGTCCTGCGCGACCTGCCGCCGGGCCGGCAGATCCACTACCGGGTCGTCCTCGCCGACCCCGACGACCCCCGCCGCGCCTCCGCTCCGGTCCACGGCACCTTCCGTACGACCCCCGTCTCCCGCCGCGACGACGTGCGCTTCCTGTGGTCCGGGGACCTGGCGGGCCAGGGTTGGGGCATCAACCCCGACCTCGGCGGCTACCGCGTCTTCGAGGAGATGCGGCTGCGCGATCCCGACTTCTTCCTCTTCAGCGGGGACACGATCTACGCCGACGGCCCCCTCCAGTCCGCCGTCCCGCTGCGCGACGGCACCCTGTGGCGCAACGTGACCACCGAGGAGAAGGCGAAGGTAGCCGAGACCCTCGCCGAGTTCCGCGGCAACTTCCGCTACAACCTGCTCGACGGCAACCTGCGCGGCTTCAACGCCCAGGTCCCCGTCCTCGCGCAGTGGGACGACCACGAGGTGCGCAACAACTGGTACCCGGGCCAGCTGATCGACGACCCGCGCTACACCGTCCGGGACGCCGATACCCTCGCGGTCCGGGCCCGGCAGGCGTTCGGCGAGTACTACCCCGTCACCGACCTGCGCGGCGGTCGCGCAGAGGGGCGCATGTACCGGGTGATGCGGTACGGGCCGCTGCTCGACGTGTTCGTGCTCGACATGCGCACCTACCGCGACGCGAACTCCCCCGGCCGCCGGACCGAGGACCCCGTCGGCATCCTCGGCGCCGAGCAGCTCGCCTGGCTCCAGCGTGAGCTGTCCCGCTCCCGCGCCACCTGGAAGGTGATCGCCGCCGACATGCCGCTGGGGATCGTCGTCCCCGACGGGGCCGCGAACTTCGAGGCCGTCGCACAGGGCGACCCCGGCGCCCCGCTGGGCCGCGAGCTCCAGATCGCCGAACTGCTGCGCCATATCAAGCACCAGCGCATCACCGGCACGCTCTGGCTCACCGCCGACGTCCACTACACCGCCGCGAACCACTACGCCCCCGAGCGGGCCGCCTTCACCGACTTCGCGCCGTTCTGGGAGTTCGTCTCCGGCCCGATCGGCGCGGGCGCCTTCCCGGCGGGCCGGCTCGACGCCACCTTCGGGCCGGAGACGGCGTACGTCCAGTCCGCGCCGGTGGCCAACATGTCGCCCTCCGAGAACCCCCCGTACTACGGCGAGGTAGACATCGACGGCGGCAGCGGCGAGCTCACGGTCCGGCTGCGCCGGCAGGGCGGCGGCGTGCTCTTCACCCGGACGCTCCGGCCCGGTCAGGTGGGCCAGTAGGAGGCCCGGCGCCGCCCGCGCCCCGCTCCCGGCTCCCCGTCCGTCATCGCGCACGGCCCCGCCCCGCGGCGCGATGGCGGACACGCCCCGGAAAACTGGGGGAAATCGGCCAGATGGATACTTAACCAGTCGGTCACAGATCGTTCGTGATCACGCAACACCCCTCCGCCACAGTGGTGTGCATGACTGACCGTATTCATGTCCCCGCCCAGCGTTCCCACCGCCACCACTGGCGCCGCGACGTCGTCGAACTGGCCGCGCTCTTCTGCGCCGTCGCGGTCGCCGACGGCATCGCCAATCTCGTCGCGCACGGCCCCAGGGGCCCCGTACTGCTGGTCGCCTCGGCCGTCGCGCTCCTCGTCACGGCGGCCTTCCACACGTGGTGGGCCAGGCGCCACAGCCATGCGCCGCCGCCGGACGCTGCGGAGCCCGCGTTCGCCGGAGCGGCAGCGGGGGCGGCCTCGGTCCACGGCCTCGGCTCCGCGCCGGCCGCCGGTACCGGTACCGGTACCGGCCCGGCGGCGCCCGGCGCGCAGGCCGCCGCCACGGGCGGCGCGTCCCCGCACGCCGTCCTGTGGCGGATGCGGACGACCGTACGGGACGAGCCGGGCTCGCTCGCGGCGCTGTGCGGCGCCCTCGCCCGCAGCGGCGCCGACATCCTGACGCTCCAGACCCACCCCCTCCCCGAGGGCGGCACCGTCGACGAGTTCCTGCTCCGCGCCCCGCGGGAACTGCCCTCCGCCGAGCTCACCCGCTCCATCGCCCGGGCCGGCGGCCACAGCACCTGGATCGAGCGCGCCGACGCGCACGACCTCGTCGACACCCCGACCCGCGTCCTGGGCCTGGCCACCCGCACCGCCCTCGACGCCGCGGAACTCCCCCTCGCGCTGCGCCAGCTCCTCGGCCGCTGCACCATCCACTCCATCCCCGCGACCACCCTCTCCGGCCGCCCCAACGCGGGCGCCGACGCCCCGGTCGAAGGCGTCCTGGAGGCCACGGTCATGCGGCTGCGCGACCCCTCCGGCGGGGCGATCACCGTCGAGCGGCCCTACCTGCCCTTCACCCCGACCGAGTTCGCCCGCGCCAGGGCCCTCGTCGAGCTGGACGCGCGCCTCGGCCCCCGCGTCCCGCGCAGCCAGGACGTCCTGACCCTGCCCGAGGGCAACGAGATCACGGTGCGCCGCGCCGACGGCGCCGACCTGCCCGCCGCCCGGGCGATGCACGACCGCTGCTCCGACCGCACCCTCTCGCTGCGCTACCACGGGCCCGTCGCCGACGCCGACCGCTACCTCGGCCACCTGCTGAGCCCCCGCTTCGGCCGCACCCTGGCCGCGACCACCGCCTCCGGCCGGATGGTCGCCCTCGGCCACCTGCTGTGGGACGGCGACGAGACCGAGGTGGCGCTGCTGATCGAGGACGACTGGCAGCGGCGCGGCATCGGATCCGAGCTGCTCCGCCGGCTGATCGCGATGGCCGTGGAGGCCCGCTGCGACAGCGTCTACGCGGTCACCCAGGCCTCCAACACCGGCATGGTCGCCGCCATGCGCGGCCTCGGCCTCCCCCTCGACTACCAGATCGAGGAGGGCACCCTGGTGATCACCGCCCGGCTGGACGCGGCCCGCACCGCCGCGGGCCCGCCGCACGGCCTCCCGCGGGCGCAGCACGCGTACGAGGGGCGGGAGCAGCAGCACTGAGCACCGGGTCGGCCGCGGTTCCCGTGGCCGGCCCGCGCCCCCCGGAGACGGGCGATGATGACGCATCGGCATCCGCGTACGAAGATGTCCGCATGTCAGAGATCCTCCACAACGGCAGCGCCACTGGTCTGCCCCGCCAGGTGGCCGACGCGTACGTCGACGACCTCGTCGCCCTCGACCCCATCACCGGCACCTATCTCGGTGTCGCCGCGAGTTCCGGCAGCCTCCCGGACCTCTCCCCGGCCGGCCGTGCCGCCGCGGCCGAGCTGTCGCGCACGACCCTCGCCCGCCTGGACGCCGCCGAGCGGCTGCCGGGTGCGGACAGCGACGCCGAGCGCCGCTGCGCCCGCCTGCTGCGCGAGCGGCTGAACGCCGAACTCGCCGTCCACGAGGCCGACGAGGACCTGCGCGCCGTCAGCAACATCCACTCCCCCGTGCACTCGGTCCGCGAGGTCTTCACCCTGACCCCGGCCGAGACCGAGGAGGACTGGTCGGCCATCGCCGAGCGGCTGCGCGCCGTGCCGCAGGCCCTCGCCGGCTACCGCGAGAGCCTGCAGCTGGGCCTGGACCGCGGCCTGTACGGCGGCCCCCGCCCCACGGCGACGATGATCGGCCAGCTCGCCTCCTGGGCCGGCCGGGACGACGCCGCGTCCTCGTTCTTCGATTCCTTCGCCGCCGCCGGCCCCGCGTCACTGCGCGCCGAGCTGGACGAGGCGGCCGCCGGGGCCACCGCGGCCCTGTCCGCGCTCCACGACTGGATGGTCGCGGTGTACGCCCCGGCCGTCGAGGGCCGGCCGGACACCGTGGGCCGCGAGCGGTACGCCCGCTGGTCGCGGTACTTCAACGGCACGGACCTCGACCTGGACGAGGCGTACGCCTACGGCTGGGCGGAGTACCACCGGCTGCTCGCCGAGATGAAGGCCGAAGCGGCCAAGATCCTGCCGGGCGCCGGCCCCTGGGAGGCGCTGCGGCACCTGGACGAGCACGGCACCCACATCGAGGGCGTGGACGAGGTCCGGGCCTGGCTGCAGGGCATCATGGACGAGGCCATCGAGAACCTCGACGGCACCCACTTCGAACTCGCCGAGCGGGTGCGGAGGGTGGAGTCGCGGATCGCCCCGCCCGGCGGCGCCGCCGCCCCGTACTACACGTCCCCCTCGGAGGACTTCTCGCGCCCGGGCCGCACCTGGCTGCCGACGATGGGCCAGACCCGCTTCCCGGTGTACGACCTGGTCTCCACCTGGTACCACGAGGGCGTCCCCGGCCACCACCTGCAGCTCGCGCAGTGGACCCACGTGGCGGACCAGCTCTCCCGCTACCAGGCGGGCGTCGGCCTGGTCAGCGCCAACGCGGAGGGCTGGGCGCTCTACGCAGAGCGGCTGATGGACGAGCTGGGCTACCTCAAGGACGCCGAGCAGCGCCTGGGCTACCTGGACTGCCAGATGATGCGGGCGGCGCGGGTCATCGTGGACATCGGCATGCACCTGGAGCTGGAGATCCCCGCCGACTCCCCCTTCCACCCGGGCGAGACCTGGACCGTGGAGCTGGCGCAGGAGTTCTTCGGCCTGCACAGCGGCCGCCCGGCGGACTTCATCGAGAGCGAGCTGACCCGCTACCTGTCGATGCCGGGACAGGCGATCGGCTACAAGCTCGGCGAGCGCGCCTGGCTGCTCGGCCGGGAGAACGCCCGCGCCGCGCGCGGCGACTCCTTCGACCTGAAGGCCTGGCACATGGCGGCCCTGTCGCAGGGTTCGCTGGGGCTGGACGACCTGGTGGACGAGCTGTCGAAGCTCTGAGCACCGGCCCGGCACCCGCCACCGGTGCGTCCGGTGGCCGGTGGCCGGTGGCCCGGCCGCCCCGGACGGGGCGGCCGGGCCGCTGCCGTGTGCGGGCGGCCTCAGCAGCCGCAGTCGGCCGCAGCGGTGGGGGCGGTCAGCGGGTCGGGCGCGGTGCGCCGGCGCCCGCCCCGCCGGGTCTCCACCGCGAAGCCCTCCCGGATCCAGTACTCGATGCCGCCGAGCATCTCCTTGACCTGGTAGCCGAGTTCGGCCAGGGCGAGGGCCGAGCGGGTCCCTCCGTTGCAACCGGGGCCCCAGCAGTACGTGACCACGGGCACGGCGGGGTCCAGGAGCCGCCCCGCCCGCTCGGGCACGAGGGCGGTCGGCAGGTGGACGGCGCCGGGCACGTGCGCCTGGTCCCAGGCCGCGGTGGAGCGGGAGTCGACCAGCTGGAAGCCTGGCTCCGCGCCCCGCTCGCGGTGGTCGGCGAGGGCGGCCGCGACGTCGGACACGTCCGCGTGGAAGGCGAGGGCGGCCGCGAAGTGGGCGGCCGCCACGGCGGGCGGGGCCGGCGGAATCCGCAGCACGGGGTTGACGGGGGCCGCGTCCGGGTCCGGAGCGGTGGCCGCCCCCTTCGCCGCCCTCGCGTCGGCGGGCCGGGCGGCGGTGCGCGTCCCCGTCATCGGTGGTGGTGGTGTCGTCGTCATGCGGCCAATCTATGATCCGACACCGACCCGAAGAAGTGGCATTCCCCGGCGCGACCCCTGTTCCACCAGGGAATTCCCTGCTATTTCTGGCAGATGACCGATTATTCCCCGGACGCCACCGACTGGCGCATCCTCGAAGTCCTCCAGCGCGACGGCCGCGCCAGTTTCACCGAGCTCGCCCGCAGCGTCTCCATGTCCGCGAGCGCCGTCACCGAGCGGGTCCGCCGGTTGGAGGAGGTGGGCGTGATCACGGGGTACACGGCGGTGGTCGACGCGGAGAGGCTCGGCAAATCGATCCTGGCACTGGTCCGGCTGCGCTATCCGCACGGCAACTACAAGCCGTTCCACGCCCTTCTCGACTCCACTCCGGAGATCCTGGAGGCCCACCACGTCACCGGCGACGACTGCTTCGTCCTGAAGGTCGCCGCCCGCTCGATGTCCCACCTGGAAGAGCTCACCGGCCGGATCTCGGGGCTCGGCTCGGTGACGACGAGCGTCGTGTACTCCTCGCCACTGCCCCGCCGCCCGCTCAGTCCGTGAGCGCTGCGGTGCGGTGGCGCACCACGGAGCCGCCGCGCTGCTTGACGACCTCCAGCTGGGCCTGGACCCGGCTGCGCAGGTCGGCGACGTGGCTGACGATGCCGACGCTGCGGTCGCGTTCGCGCAGCGAGTCCAGTACGTCGAGCACCTCGTCCAGCGCCTGGTCGTCGAGGCTGCCGAAGCCCTCGTCGATGAAGAGGGTGTCCAGCCGCATGCCGCCCGCCTCGTCCGTGACCACGTCGGCGAGGCCCAGGGCGAGTGCGAGCGAGGCGAAGAAGGTCTCGCCGCCGGACAGGGTGGCGGTGTCCCGCTCGCTGCCGGTCCAGGAGTCCAGCACGTGCAGCCCGAGGCCCGAGCGGCCGCGGCCGCTCGCGCGGGCGTCGGAGTGGACCAGGGTGTAGCGGCCGCCGGACATCCGCAGCAGCCGTACCGTCGCGGCGGCGGCGACCTGTTCCAGGCGCGCGGCCAGGACGTACGCCTCCAGGCGCATCTTGCGCTCGTTGTCGGCGGAGGTGCCGGCCGTGAGCCCGGCCAGCCGGGCCACCCGTTCGTACGCCTCCCGCAGCGGTCCCAGGGCGCGCAGTTCGGCCTCGGCCTGCCGGGAGAGCGCGTCCAGGTCGGCGCAGCGCGTGCGGGCCGCGTCGAAGGCCGAGCCGGCCGTACGGAGCTTCGCCGCGGCCCGCACCGCGCGGGCCTCGGCGGCCTCCGGTGCGGCCGGCGGCAACCGGGCGGCCTCGGCGGCGCCGGCTTCGCGGAGCCGGTCGGCGAGCATGGCCTCCTCCGCCTGCCAGGCGTCCAGGCGGTGTTGCAGCGCGGTGCGTTCGTAGGCGGGGAGCACCGCGTCGGCCGCGGCCTCGACGGTGTCGAACCGGGCTTTGAAGGCGGCGTCGGCGAGCTGGTCGTCGGCCTCCTTGAGCCGGGCCGCGGTGGTGTCGGCCCGGCGCAGCGCGAGCGCCGTGGCCGAGACCATGCGGACCCGGTCCTCCAGGGTCCGGGCGCGCGCCGCGACGGTGGGGGCGTCGCCCCGGACGAGCGCGAGCTCCTCCTCCAGGGAGGCCTGTTCGCGCTCCAGGGCCTCGCGCCGGGAGGCCCGGGCGGCGGCCCTGCGTTCCGCGTCGAGCCGGTCGGCACTGCGGGTGGCGTGTTCGCGTTCGGCGCGGGCCAGCCGCTCGCGCGCGGAGTGCAGGGCGGCGGCGTCGGCGTGGGCGGCGGCGTGCCGGGAGCTGAGATCGGCGGTCAGGTCGAGGAGTGCGGCGGTGGTGGTGTCGCCGGCGGCGCCGGCGGCCTCGGCGCGGGCCTCCTCCAGGGCGGCGAGCCGCCGCTCGACGGCGCCCCGGGCCTCCTCGGCCCGCTCGAAGGCCTCGTGGGAGGCGTCCTCGGCGGCCCGGTCGACGTGACCGGGGGCGGGTCGGGCGGGGGCGGGGTGTTCGGCGGACCCGCAGACGGCGCAGGGCTCCCCCGCGGCCAGCGCTTCGGCGAGCTCGGCCGCGATTCCGCGCAGCCGGGCCTCCTTGAGCTCCAGCCAGCGCTGTCGGGCGGCGGCCGACTCCTCGCGCACGGAGAGCAGTTCGCCGGCGGTGCGGTCGGCCTCGGCGGCGAGCTCGTCGCGCCGCCGGGCCGCGTTCAGCTGCATGCGGGCCGGTTCGAGGCGGCCCGCGAGCTGCTCGGCCAGGGTGGCGGCCTGCTGGGCGCGGTCGACCCGCCCGGCGAGGGCGGCCCGGGTGGTGTCCCAGCGCTCCAGCCACTCGCCGGACTCCTGGTCCTGCTCCTCGGCGGCCCGGGCCTCCCGCTCCAGGTCGGCCCGCTCGCGGCCGATACCGGCGCTGCGCTGCTCGGCGCGGCGGGCGGCGCCGAGCGCGCCGAGGTCGCCGCGCAGCCGCTGTTCCAGGGTGTCGAGCTGTTCGGCTCCCGCCTCGGCGAGGGCCGGCGGGAGTGCGGCGCGGGCGGCGGCCTCGGCGTGGGCGGCGGCCAGGTGCGCGGCCCAGGCGGCCCCGCGCAGCTCCAGGGCGGGGGCCACGAGGTCGCCGCGGCGGGCCCGGTCGAGCAGGGCGCGGACGCGTTCGCGTTCGGGGGCCTCCTCGGCGAGCAGGGCGGCCCGGCGGGTGGTCTCGGCGTGCCGGCGCTGGAGCCGGTCGAGCTCGCGCGCGTCCTCGGCGGCCCGCCGGGCGGCGGCGTGCCGGCCTTCGACGGCGGCGAGCGCGTACTCGGTGACGGTGAGGCGTTCGCGGGCGGCGCAGCGGGCCACCGCCGACCAGGCGCGGACGGCCTCGGCGAGTCCGGGGTCGCCGGGCTGGTGGCGGGGCAGCGGCCAGTCGCGCAGGTCGGCGCTGTCGCCGGCGGCCTGGGCGAGCCGCTGGGCGGTGTGCAGGACCTGCTCGTCGCCGGCCCGGACCTTGGCCTCGGCGGCGCGGCGGCGTTCGCCGAGGAGGGCTTCGACGGCGGCGAAGCGGCGGGTGTCGAAGAGCCGGCCGAGCAGTCGGCCGCGGGCGGCCTCGTCGGCCCGCAGGAAGCGGGCGAACTCGCCCTGTGGCAACAGGACGACCTGGCAGAACTGTTCGCGGCTCATGCCGAGCAGCTGCTCGACCTCCTCGCCGACCTCCTGGTGGGAGCGGCTGAGCGCGGCCCAGCCGTCGCCGGTGTGCTCGCGCAGCCAGGTCTGCGCCTTGTCCTTGGTGGTGCCGGTGCCGCGCTTCTTCGGCCGGTCCTGTTCGGGGCGCCGGGTGATCTCCAGGCGGCGGCCGCCCGCGGTGAGTTCGAGGGTGACCTCGGTCGGGGTGCCGGCGGCGGCGTGGTCGCTGCGCAGGCTGGTGCCGGGGGCCTGGCGCGGGCCGGGCACGGATCCGTAGAGGGCGTAGCAGACGGCGTCGAGGACGGAGGTCTTGCCGGCGCCGGTGGGTCCGTGGAGCAGGAAGATCCCGGCGCCGGAGAGCGCGTCGAAGTCGATCTCCTGGGGGTCGGCGAAGGGGCCGAAGGCGGTGATCTTGAGCCGGTGCAGCCTCATCGGTGGGTCTCCCGGCGGGTGTCGTCGGCCCGTACGTCGTCGAAGGCGCCCTGGAGCACGGCCCGTTCGGCCTCGTCGGCCGGGCCGCCGCCGCGCACGTGGGCGACGAAGTCCTCGGCGATCTCCTGGTCGCTGCGGCCGCGCAGCCGCTGGGCGTAGGAGGCCCCGGTCTCCTGCGGGCGGCCCTCGGGGTCGAAGCCGAGGGTGAGGGCGTGCGGGAAGCGGGCCAGGAGCCGGGCCATGGGGTCGTCGGGGCGGACCGGGTCGGTGAGGACGGCTTCGACCCAGGAGGCCTCGTGCGCGGTGTGCGCGGGATCCTCCAGCAGGTCGCCCAGCCGGCCGCGGATCCGGGCGAGGGGGCGCGGGACGGGGGTGTCGATCCGCCGGGCGGAGGCGATCTCCCCGCGGGCGCCGAGCTCGACGAGCCACATGGACTTGCGCTGGTCGGCCTCGGAGAAGGAGTAGGCGAGCGGGGAACCGGAGTAGCGCACGCGTTCGTTGATCGTCTGGCAGCCGTGGAGGTGGCCGAGGGCGGCGTAGTCGATTCCGTCGAAGACGGACGCGGGCACGGCCTCGACGCCTCCGACGGCGATGTCCCGCTCGCTGTCGCTGGCCTGGCCGCCCGTGACGAACGCGTGGGCGAGGACGACGGAACGGGTGCCGGCGGGCCGGCCGGCCAGGTCGGCCCGGATCCGGTCCATGGCCGCGCCCAGGACCGCCTCGTGGCCGACCTTCTCGGCGCGGAACTCGTCCTTGACCAGGGCCGGTTCCAGGTAGGGCAGCCCGTAGAGGGCCACCTCGCCGTGTTCGTCGGCCAGGACCACGGGGTCGGCGCACCCGGCCGGGTCGGTCCTGAGGTGGATGCCGGCGCGGTCGATGAGGCCCGCGCCGACACCGAGGCGGCGGGCGGAGTCGTGGTTGCCGGAGATCATGACGGTGGGCACGCCGATCTCGGCGAGCCGGTGCAGGGCCCGGTCGTACAGCTCGACGGCGGGCAGCGGGGGCACCGCACGGTCGTAGACGTCGCCGGCGACGAGCACGGCGTCGACCCCGTGCGCGCGGACGCTGTCCACGAGGTGGTCGACGAAGGCCGCCTGGGCTCCGAGCAGGTTGACGCGGTGGAAGGCACGGCCGAGGTGCCAGTCCGAGGTGTGCAGGAACTTCACTCGCCGGCCCCGCCGCACATGTCGTCTCCCCCTGGTCGCCGCGCTCGGCCGCCCGCTCGGTGGTTGTGGAACCCCTCTACGCTAACGCGTCCCTCAGGGCGCGTACGTCTCTCCGCCGAGCGTCAGGGTGGCGCTGCCCGCCGTGCTGTCGGCGAGCCAGGCCCCGAAGGCGGGCAGGTCGGCCTCGGGGAGGGCGACCTCGATCTCGACCGCCGCGCCGTAGCGCAGGTCGACGACGGTCCGGCCGGTGGAGCGGAGGTCGTTCTGGACCTTGCCGGCGCGCTGGTGGTCGACGGTGACGGTGGCCAGCCGGTAGCGGCGGCGGGTGACGGTGCCGAGGGTGTCGAGGGCTTCGCCGACGACTCCTCCGTAGGCCCGGATCAGGCCGCCGGCGCCGAGCTTCACGCCGCCGTAGTAGCGGGTGACGACGGCGACGGCGTAGCGGACGTCGCGCCGCATCAGCATCTGGAGCATCGGGACCCCGGCGGTGCCTCCGGGCTCCCCGTCGTCGCTGGCCCGCTGGACGGAGGCGTCGGCGCCGATGACGTAGGCGAAGCAGTGGTGCGAGGCGGTGGGGTGTTCCCGGCGGATCCGCGCGACGAAGTCCTGCGCCTCCCGCTCGGTCGCGGCGGGCGCGAGCGCGCACAGGAAGCGCGAGCGGTTGATCTCCGACTCGTGGACGCCCTCGCGGGCCACCGTCGCGTACTGGTCTGCCTTCACCGCTCCACCCTACGGGGAATCGGACAGGTGTCCCCGCCGTTGACCGGGCAGGACGCCCGGCGCAGTGCCGGGCCGGAGCAGCAGGAGGCGGCGCCCGTGTACGGCGATCCGGCAACCATCCGCAAGATCCTCACCGAGCTCGGAGACACCTGGGCCGTGGTGGGCCTGTCCGGCAACCAGGACCGCGCGGCGTACGGCGTGGCGCGCGTGCTGCAGCGGTTCGGCAAGCGGGTGGTCCCGGTGCACCCCAAGGCCGAGACGGTGCACGGCGAGCGCGGGTACGCCTCGCTGGAGGAGATCCCGTTCGCGGTGGACGTGGTCGACGTCTTCGTCAACAGCGGGCTGGCGGGCGGGGTCGCCGACCGGGCCGTCGCGATCGGAGCGGACGCGGTCTGGTTCCAGCTGGGCGTGGTCGACGAGGCCGCCTGGGCGCGGACCCGGCAGGCCGGTCTGGAGATGGTCATGGACCGGTGCCCGGCCATCGAGATCCCGGCGCTGTAGGGCGCGCGGCACGGACCACGGGCACGCGGCACGGGCGCGCGGCGCGGGCCACGGTGGGCTATCCCGCGGGCTGCCCGGCCGCCGCGTCCGCCTCGGCCTCGGCCAGCGCCGCCAGGCCCCGCAGCTGCTCCGGGGTCATGTCCTCGGGGATCGGAACCGGGGCCGGTGTGCGCAGCGGCGGCTGCCAGCCCGTCTCCGGCTCCCAGCGGCGCACGATCCGCGCCGGCGCCCCCGCGACCACGGCGTGGTCGGGCACCTCGCCGCGCACGACGGCGCCCGCGGCCACCACCACGTTGCGGCCCAGCCGGGCGCCCGGCAGCACCACGGCTCCGGTGCCCAGCCAGCATCCGGGGCCGATCTCGACGGGTGCGCTGCGCGGCCACTGCTTGCCGACGGGCTGGTGCGGGTCGTCGTAACTGTGGTTGGTGGAGGTGATGTACACCCCGGGCCCGCAGAAGGTGTCGTCGCCGATGGTGATCCGGGTGTCGGCGATGACGTGGCTGTCCCGGCCGATCACCACCCCGTTGCCGAGGACCAGCATCGGCTCCGCCCCCAGGTCCAGGTCGGGCATCATCCCGGCGGTGAGGGTGACCTGCTCGCCGATGATGCAGTGGTCCCCTAGCCGGATCCACGGCTCCCCGAAGACGGTGCCCTGCGGGAACGCCAGCCGCGTGCCGTGCCCGATCGCGCCGAAGCGCAGCCGTCCGGGTGTCTGCGCGGTGACGGCCCCGGCCCGCTGCATCCAGCGCCAGCCGCTGTGGACCGCGCGGTTCGCCAGCCTGCGGCGCAGGGCCGTGAGGGAGGAGAACGTGTTCTGGTTCTTCGGCACCCGGCCACGGTAGTGCGCGGGATCGCGGCCGTCCGGGCGGCGACCTTGTGATGTTCACCCCATCGCGGGAGCGGGCGCGGGGCGTGCCCTACGGTGCCGTTAGCGCGGCAGGCAGCCGTCCGGCGGGCCCGCACGGACCCGCGGGACGTCGGACGACACAGCGGACGAGAGACAGAGGAAGAGCACATGACGCATCAGGCGGCGGCCCAGGCACTCGTGGCGGGCGTGGGCGGCAAGAGCCCGTCCCTCGACCCCACGGCCTTCACGGCGCCCACCTCCGTCGTGGTCGGTGACGTCACCCTGGCCGCGGGCGCGAGCATCTGGTATTCGGCGGTGCTGCGCGCCGACTGCGGACCGATCGCGCTCGGCGCGGACAGCAACGTCCAGGACAACTGCACGGTCCACGTGGACCCCGGCTTCCCGGTGTCCATCGGCGCGCGCGTCTCCATCGGCCACAACGCGGTCGTGCACGGCTGCACGGTCGAGGACGACTGCCTGATCGGGATGGGCGCGACCGTCCTGAACGGCGCGGTGATCGGCGCCGGTTCCCTGGTGGCCGCCCAGGCGCTCGTCCCGCAGGGCCTGGTGGTGCCGCCCGGTTCGCTGGTCGCGGGCGTCCCCGCCAAGGTGCGGCGGCCGCTGACCGAGGAGGAGCGCGAGGGCATCAAGGTCAACGCGGCGATGTACCGGGAGCTGGCCGCGCAGCACCGCGCCGCGGTGGCGCCGGCGTAGTCCGGCGGCCGGGACCCCGGTGCGCCGTCAGTCGGTGACGGCCGCCGGGGCCGTCGCGGCGGGGTGGGCCCCGGCGGCCCCCGCCGCCGCTGCCGCCTTCTTCATCCGGCTGCGCAGCACCAGCGTCACCCCGAGCCCGAACAGGACGGCCAGCGCCAGCGCCGTCCAGGAGAACCGCTTCAGCCACGGCTCGGCGACGATGCCGACCGAGTAGATGACGGCCGTGGTGCCGCCGGCCCACAGGATGCCGCCGAAGACGTTCGCGATCAGGAACTTCCAGTACGGCATGTGCAGCACGCCGGCCAGCGGCCCGGCGAAGATCCGCAGCAGGGCCACGAACCGCCCGAAGAAGACCGCCCACATGCCCCACCGCTCGAAGGAGCGCTCGGCCAGGGCCACGTGGTCCGGTCCGAAGTGCTTGGGGAAGCGCCGGCCCAGCCGCTCCAGCAGAGGCTTGCCGCCCTTGCGCCCGATCGCGTAGCCGATCGAGTCCCCGACGATCGCCCCGGCCGTCGCGCAGATCCCCAGGACCACCGGGTCGACCGCGCCGTGCTGCGAGGCGAGCAGCGCCGCGCTGACCAGGACGATCTCCCCCGGCAGCGGGATGCCGAGGCTCTCCAGGCCGATGACCAGCCCGACCAGGAGATAGATGCTGACCGCCGGAATCGTCTCCAGCCATTCCTGGATGTGCACCGGTACGTCCTCCCGAGTCCTCACCGGCGCGCCCCCTGTGACGCGCCGAACGGGCAGCCTAGCCGCTCCTCACCACCGCCTTGGCCCGCAGTGGCAGTTCGCGCGAGGAACGGCCCGCCCACACCTCCCGGGAGCCGGTGCCGAGCACCCACGCGTGCTGCTCGGGGTCCCAGGACGACAGCGCCCGCGGGTCGAGGTGCACCGAGATCCGCTGCGCCGCGCCCGCCGCGAGGGCGAGCCGCCGGTATCCGGCCAGGGCGCGCACCGGCTGGTCGAGCTTCAGCTCCGGGGACGGTCCGAGGTACACCTGGGCCACCTCGGTGCCCTTGCGCCGGCCCGTGTTGCGGACGGTGAACTCGACGCGCAGGCCGCCGTGTTCGGGCCGCACCAGCAGCTTCTCGTAGGCCCAGGAGGTGTACGAGAGGCCGTGCCCGAACGGGAACAGGGGGGCCACCCGCTGCGCGTCGTACCAGCGGTGGCCGACGTGGACGCCCTCCGAGTACTCCTGGCGCCCGCCCACCCCCGGGTAGCGCAGCGGGTTCCCGGCAAACGGGGTCGCCCGTTCGTCGGCGGGAAAGGTCTGGGTGAGCCGGCCGCCCGGGTCCGCGTCGCCGAACAGCACGTCGGCCGTGGCCGCGGCGCCCTCCTGGCCCGGGTAGTAGGTCTGGAGCACCGCGCCCGTCCGGGCGAGCCACGGCATCGTGGTGGCGGAGGAGGTGTTCAGCACGACCGTGGTGCGCGGGTTGGCGGCGGCGACCGCCTCGATCAGGGCGTTCTGGCCGCCGGGCAGGGCGAGCGAGGTGCGGTCGGCGCCCTCGGTGGCGTCCTCGTAGGCGAACAGGACGACGCTGCGGACGGCCTTGGCGGCGGTCACCGCCTCGGCGAGGTCCGCGGCCCGGGTCGCCCGGGTGGTGTGCCGCAGCCGCAGCCGCTGGCCGCGCGGGCCGCCGCGGGCGGTCACGGCGAGGCGGTGCGGGCCTGCCTTGAGGGGGAGGGTGCGGCGGCGCACGGCCAGCCCGTCGGGCGCGGTGCCCAGCAGTCCGCCGGCGAACTGCTCGGCCGCGCCCGGCCGGACGGGGAAGAGCTCCTCGCCGTCGAGGCGCACGCCGGGGCGCTGCCCGGTGTAGTGGACGAGGAGGGTCCACTCGTCGTCGGCGGGGAGGGTGAAGACGCCCTCGTGGCTCCAGTCGCGCTCGGCGTCCACGGCCCGGTCGTCGAGGTCGGCCGGGGGTGTCAGCAGGGTCGGCGGGAGCGGGCGGCCGTACAGGTCCTCGCCGACGGCCGAGCGGACGGCGGCTGCGCTGCCGGCCCGTCGGCGGATCGCGGCGAGGGGGGCGGCGGCCGCGTCGGGCACCACGTGCGCGCTGCCGCCGCCGCTGACGAAGGGCGCCAGGCCAGTGGGCCCGATCACCGCGATGGAGCGGGCGGCGACCCCCGCCAGCGGCAGGGTGGCCCGCTCGTTGCGCAGCAGCACGGCCCCGGCGACGGCGACGTCGCGGGCGGTGCGGGCCCCGGCCGGCGCGTCGCGCGCGGGCCGGGGGGCGGGGTGGTCGGCCAGCAGCCCGAACCGGTCCATGGCGGCGAGGATCCGGTGCACGGCCAGGTCGACGGTGGTCTGCGAGACGGAGCCGCCGCGCACGGCCTCGCCGAGCGGTCGGCCGAAGCGGGTGCCGCCGGGCAGCTCCATGTCGAGGCCCGCGCCGATGGCGGCGACGGTGCTGCGGGCCGCGTCCCGGTCGCACAGCACCCAGCCGTCGAACCCCCAGGCACCGCGCAGCAGTCCGTCGAGCAGGGCCCGGTCCTCGGCGGCGTAGACCCCGTTGACCTTGTGGTAGGCGGCCGTCACGGCGCCCGCTCCGGCGGCGACGGCCGCTTCGAAGCCGCGCAGTTCGGTCTCGTGCATGGTCTGTTCCGAGACGACGGCGTCGATCGTGTCGCGGCCCTGCTCCTGGTGGTAGAGGGCGAAGTGCCCGACCGCCGCGACGAGCCCCTCGTCCTGGATGCCGCGCACCACCTCGGCGACCAGGTCGGCGGTCAGGCGCGGGTCCTCGGCGAAGGCCTCGGCGTTCCGGCCGGCGTACGGGGTGCGGATGAGGTTGGCCGTGGGCGCCAGCAGGACGTCCACACCCAGGGCCCGGCCCTCCCGTCCGAGGACCCGGCCGTACGCGCGGGCGAGGGACGGGTCGAAGGCGGAGGCGAGCAGCACCGGCGCCGGCAGCGCGGTGGCCGGTTTGGCCACCCGTACGCCGGCGGGCCCGTCGGCGAAGCGCAGCGGGGGGATGCCGAGCCGGGGCACGCCGGGTACGTAGCCGCTCTGGCCGAGGGGCGCGGGGTCGCGGGCGCCGTGCAGGAGCGCGGTCTTCTCCGCGGGGGTGAGGCGGCCGAGCAGGGACTCCACGCGGTGGGCGGCGTCGGCCCCCGCGCCGCCGGCGGCGGGCGGCGGCGCGGCCGCGGCCGGGGTGGCCGCGCGCCCGGCGCCCGCCGGCACGGTGGGCGCGCAGCCGGCCGCCCCGAGCGCGGCCCCGGCCGCCGCGAGCAGCCGGATCGCGGAACGTCTGGACACGGCCTCGCTCATGGGCGCTCCCTGCGGCATCGGACGGCGGGAGCGGCCCGCGCCGGACCGCTCCCGCCGTCCACTGTGCGCCGCGGCCCCCCGCACGGCGGCCGGACGCGCCACCGGGCCCCGCAGGTTCAGCCCTGCGGCGGCTGCGGTACGGCGTCGGCGTCCCGCCGGGGCTCAGCCCGCGGCGTTGGGCCTGAGCGTCCAGACCACGGTCATCTCTCCGGTCACGGCCTCGTCCTCGCGCTGGATGGCGATGGTGACGGGGAACTCGGGGCGGCCGCCGGCGTCGAGTTCGGCGACGACCTCGGCGGCGGGGCGGCCGAGGGTGGCGGTGGCGGTGACGACGCCCTTGGCGAGCTTCTTGTAGCCGATCTCGGCCCTCACGGCGAGGGGTACGGCCCGCGAGAGCTGTTCGCCGAATGCGGCCAGGACGATCGCGCCGCTCGCGGACTCGGCGAGGGTGAACATGGCGCCGGCGTGCGGGCCGCCGACGTGGTTGTGGTACTCGGGCTGGTCCGGCAGGCGGACGACCGCGCGCTCGGGGGTGGTCTCCAGGAACTGGAGGTTCAAGGTCCGGGCCATCGGCACGGTCGCGGCGAGCAGTTCGCCCACGTTCATCTGGTCTGCGCTCATGACACGCGATGTTACCCACGAGTAGATGCGCTTGGCCAGAGCCGGACCGGGGGCGACCGTGGCCGCCGCCACCCCCTCCCACTATGGTTACCGGCCATGTGGCCAGGACAGCAGCAGCCGCCCGGGGGCGAACAGAATCCCCGGGACGCGCAACAGAACCCGTACCAGCAGCAGCCGGGGCAGCCGAACCCGTACCAGCAGCCCGGGTGCGGTGACCAGCAGCCCGGGTACGGCTACCCGCAGCAGGGCTACCAGCCGCCCCCGCCCGTCCAGCCCTGGGGCCAGCCCCAGCCGCCGCCCCCGCAGCCCCCGCGCGGCGGCAGCCCGTTCGCGACCAGGACGGTCGCCATCGTGGCCGCCTCGGCGGTCGTCGTGGCGGCCGCGGCCACCGGCGCGTTCGTCCTGACCCGGGACGACAAGAAGACGCAGGCCGACGACAAGCCGGTCGCCTCCCCCTCCGCACCGCCGGCCTCCGCGCCCGCACCGGCCGGCAGCAGCCCCAACCCGCGGGCCGGCGGAGACGTCAAGCCGGTGATCCCCGGCTGGAAGGTCGTCCTGAACCCGAAGTACGGCACCGCCTTCGACGTGCCGCCCGAGTGGAACGTGCTGGGCGCCGGCATGGCCGTCGGCTTCGAGGACGAGAGCAAGAACGACGGCTCCCCGCTGATCACCATGAGTGGACCCGCCTACCTCAAGGAGGACTGGTGCAAGGTCGACTCGAACAAGGACGGCCGGGAGGAGTCCACCTCGCTGGCGGGCACCGGCACCAAGGGCGGCCAGGGCGCCAAGGACACCGCCGAAGCCGTCCGCAACGAGGCCGGCAACTGGGCGTTCGCCGCGTACGCGCAGAAGGCGCCCAAGGGCACCACCAAGGTGTCGGAGCCCAAGGAGTACACCACCTCCTCGGGGCTCAAGGGCCACACGGCGACGGCGAGCGTCAGCGGCCTGCCGAAGGAGAACAAGTGCTCCTCGGACGGCAAGTCCGTCGCCTTCAGCTTCAAGACCGCCAACGGTGACTTCTCGACCTGGGTCTTCTACGGCGCCGCGGGCGTCCCGGACGAGGTGCCCCAGGCGACCCTCGACAAGATCCTCAGCTCGGTGCGCCTCACCGCGGGCTGACACACCCGCCACCGACCCCCGTCCCCGGCAGACAATCGGTTTGGATTCTCGGCCCGGGGCGGGGATAGTCCGGGGGTGAGTCCTGCCCCCGACGCCGCCCCGTCCCCCACGCCCGCACGCCGCCGCCGTCCCGAGTGGGCGGGCCGGAACTACACCCTCCTGACGGGCGCCGCGGTCGTCACCAACCTCGGCAGCCACGGGGCGCTCATCGCGGCCGCGTTCGCGGTCCTGGAGACCGGCGGCTCCGGCTGGGACGTCGGCCTGGTGACGGCGGCCCGCACGCTGCCGCTCGTCCTCTTCCTCCTCATCGGCGGTGCGCTGGCCGACCGGTTGCCCCGGCACCGGGTGATGGTCGCCGCCAACGCCCTGAACTGCGTCTCGCAGGCCGCCTTCGCCGTCCTCGTCCTCGCCGGCGATCCACAGCTGTGGCAGATGATGCTGCTGACCGCCCTGTGCGGCACCGGCACGGCCTTCTTCAACCCGGCCGCCGAGGGCATGCTCCTGTCCACCGTCTCCGGCGAGCACGCGAACCGCGCCTTCGCCCTCTTCCGCATGTCCATGAACGGCGCGGGCATCGGCGGCGCCGCCCTGGGCGGCGCCATGATCGCGGCCTTCGGGCCGGGCTGGGTGCTGGCCGTCGACGCCGGCGCCTTCGCCGTCGCCGGTGCGATGCGGGCCTTCCTCGACGTGAGCCACGTGCCCGAGCGGGAGCCGGGCGGCGGTCTGCTGGCCGACCTGCGCGAGGGCTGGGTGGAGTTCAGGACCCGCCCCTGGCTGTGGAGCATCGTGCTCCAGTTCTCGGTGGTCGTCGGCGTGATCAGCGCCGCCGAGGCGGTGTACGGGCCCCTGGTCGCCCGGGACCACCTGGGCGGGGCGGCGCCGTGGGGCATCGCCCTGGCCTTCTTCGGCGTCGGCACCATCGGCGGCGCGGTGCTGATGATGGCCTGGAAGCCCCGGCGGCTGCTGCTGGTCGGCACCCTCTGCGTGTTCCCGATGGCCCTGCCCTCGGCGGCGCTGGCCGTACCGCTGCCCGCGTGGGGGCTGTGCGCGGTGATGTTCGTCAGCGGCGTCTCCATCGAGGTCTTCGGCGTCAACTGGATGACGACGATGCACCAGGAGATCCCGGAGGAGAAGTTCTCCCGCGTCTCCGCCTACGACTGGTTCGGCTCGATCTCGATGACCCCGCTGGCCACCGCCCTGGCCGGACCGGCCGAGTCCGCGTTCGGCCGGTCCCCCGCGCTGTGGGGCTGCGCGGCCCTCGTCCTGCTGCCCACGGCGGCGGTCCTGCTGGTGCCCGACGTCCGCCGCATCACCCGCCGCCCGGGAGCCGCCCACCCGGCTCCGGCCGCCGTCGCACACCCCGCCGACCCGGCCGACCCGGCGAAGCCCAGCCCCGCCGGGATCGCCGGAGCCTGACGGGCGGGGTCGGGTCCGCCGGTCAGCCGATGCCGAACGCGCCCTCCGGCGGCTCCGGCGACGCCACCGCCTCCGCGTCGCCCACCGGCCGGGCCGCGCCCGTGAACCGGGCCAGCCCGGCGCCGTGCTCCACCCGGGCCGCGAACGCGTCACCGGCGCACCTCCGGGCCAGCGCGGCCACCGGCAGCTCCGCGTCCGAGGCCAGCAGGACCGCGTTGCCGAACCGCCTCCCGCGCAGCACGGCCGGTTCCGCCACCAGCGCGAGATGTCCGAACACCGCCCCGAAGGTGGCCAACTGCCCCCGCAGGAACCCGAACGGCGCCCCGTCCGCGAGGTTCGCCGCGTACGTTCCGCCGGGCCGCAGCACCCGCGCCGCTTCCCGCGCGTATTCCACCGAGGTCAGCCGGGCCGGCACCCGCGAGCCGCCGAACACGTCCGCCACCACCAGGTCCGCGCAGGCCGCGGGGGCCGCCTCCAGCCAGGCCCGGGCGTCGGCCGTGTGCACCGTCACCCCGGCTCCGGCCCGCAGCGGCAGGTGCTCGGCGACCAGGTCCGACAGGCCCGCGTCGAACTCCACGACGGCCTGCCGCGATCCGGGCCGGGTGGCCGCGGCGTAGCGGGGCAGCGTGAGGGCCCCGCCGCCCAGGTGCAGCAGGTCCAGCGGGCGGCCGGGCGGCGCGGCGCAGTCCAGGACGTGCCCGAGCCGGCGGACGTACTCGAACTCCAGGTGCTCCGGGTCGTCCAGGTCCACGTAGGACTGCGGCGCCCCGTCGACGGTGAGCAGCCAGGCCCGCTCCCGGTCCACGTCCGGCATCAGCTTGGCGGTGCCCTGGTCCACGTCCCGGAGCACCGGGATCTGTTCGTCGCTCACCCGACCATTGTCGGGGCCCGGTCAGCCGGTCCAGACCGCCTCGGCCGCTTCGGCGAGCTCGGCGGCCTGCGCCAGGCCGGCCCGCGCGGCCGGGTCCCGCCGGGCCGGGTCCAGGACGTTGCGGCCGAAGGCCTTGCGCGCGGCGGCCGACGGGGTGATCAGCAGGACGCGCGCGCCCGCCGCCCGCAGCCGGGCCGCCTGCGCGGACGGCGCCGGGACCAGTGCGGTCCCGCGCGCGATCGGGGCGAGGACGACCACCCGGTCGTGGCCGGCGGCCAGGTCGGCGTTGGTGGCGGAGCGGACGCCCCCGTCGATGAAGCGGCGCCCGCCGACCGTCACGGGCGGCCACACCCCGGGCACCGCGCAGCTCGCCGAGACGGCGTCGACCAGTCCGCTGCCGCCGTCCTTGTCGAAGGCCCTCAGGTCGCCGGTCAGGGCGTCGACGGCGGTGACGACCAGCCGTCGCTCGGGCCACGCGTGGGAGACCAGCCGGCCCTCCAGCACCGTGCGCCGCTCGGCCTCGGAGCCGGTGTCCGCGGCCAGGGCGAGGGCGCCGACGCGGCGGCGGTAGGCCGTGGCCTCGCGCGAGCGGAGCACGGCCAGCGCGTAGCGGGCGATCAGGCCGGCCCCCAGCCGGGCCGGGAGCTCCCCGACGGGGTCGCCGAGCTGGCGCTCGTACAACTCCCGCGCCGTGAGCCGGCCGGAGGTCAGCTGGGCGCCGACCACCGATCCGGCGGAGGTGCCGACGACCAGGTCGGCGGTGGTGAGGTCCACTCCGGCGCGGGCGAGCCCGTAGAGGATCCCGCACTCCCAGCCGACGCCGGTCAGTCCCCCGCCGCCCAGTACCAGTGCCGTACCGCTGCCCATCGCCCGCTCCCGACTGCCGTGCGTGCCCGTGGTGACGACGGGCAGTCTGCCGCAGACCGCCCGTCGCCACCACGGTCGGACCGGCACCGGCTGCGGCCGGCCGCCCCCGACGGACGTCACCGTGGCCGCTCCGGGCGTCCGGGCAGCCCTCGGGAACTGTTGCGCGGGCGTGTCCTTGGTCACTGCGCCCGAGCGGGCTCCGCGGGCGGGCATCCGCCGGGCCAGCGGGGGAACCTCCGCGCGTCGCCGTCCGTTCAACAGCGTGCGGTACCGCGGACGGCGCGAGTCCGTACAGGTCGGTTAGTCTCCCGGAATGTCCCTCCTCCTCGCGCCGTGGCTCCGGCTCTCGCTCCTCGTCGTGCTGCTCGCGGCGGCCGGCGTGGGGGTGCTGCTGTACGAGCCTCAGCGCCTCCTGTCGGAAGGCTGGCCCCCCGGGCTCCCGGTGGGCACGGCGGTGCTCCTGTTCGCAGGCGTGTACGGCGTGTGCGCCGCGGCCTTCGTCCCCCGCCCCCTCCTCAACCTGGCGGCGGGAGCCGTCTTCGGCACGCAGTTCGGCCTCGTCGCGGCCGTCGGCGGCACGGTGCTCGGCGCCGGCATCGCCTTCGGCCTGGGCCGCTGCATGGGCCAGGAGGCTTTGCGCCCGTACCTGCGCGGTCGCTGGCTCAAGGCGGCCGACGGCCAGCTCAGTCGGCACGGGTTCCGCTCGATGATCGCGGTCCGGCTCTTCCCCGGGGTCCCGTTCGTGGTGGCGAACTACTGCGCCGCGGTGTCGCGTTGCGGCTGGGTCCCGTTCCTCTCCGCCACGGCGCTCGGCGTGGTCCCGAACACCACCGCGTACGTGATCGCCGGGGCCAGCGCCTCCTCCCCCGGCTCGCCCGCCTTCCTCGCCTCGTTCGGCTTCATCGTGGTCTCCGTGGTGGCCGCGGGAGCGGTCGCCTGGCGCAAGCGGCACCGGCTGGCTCCCCCGCGCACGCACGAAAGCCCGTACGAACCGACGCCCAGGCACCCCCCTGTGGTCAGCGCCGCTCCGCACGGGCCCTAGCATCGGACCCGAACTTCCCGACGATCACAAGGACGAGCGCACCCCGACATGAGCTGGTTCGAATCCCTAATCCTCGGTCTCGTCCAGGGGCTTACGGAGTTCCTCCCGATCTCCTCCAGTGCCCACCTGCGGCTGACCGCGGCGTTCGCCGGCTGGCACGACCCGGGTGCGGCCTTCACCGCCATCACCCAGATCGGCACCGAGGCCGCCGTGCTGATCTACTTCCGCAAGGACATCGCGCGGATCGTCTCCACCTGGTTCCGCTCCCTCTACACCAAGGCCCTGCGGTCCGACCAGGACGCGAAGATGGGCTGGCTGGTGATCGTCGGATCGATCCCGATCGGTGTCCTCGGCCTGGTGTTCAAGGACGCGATCGTGGGTCCCGCCCGTGACCTGCGGCTGACCGCAACCACCCTCATCGTGATGGGCATCGTGCTCGGCATCGCCGACCGCATGGCCGCGCGCGACGAGGAGGGCGGCCGGCACCGCGCGATCCGCGAGCGCAAGACGCTCAAGGAGCTCGGGGTCAAGGACGGACTGGTCTTCGGCCTGTGCCAGGCGATGGCCCTGATCCCTGGCGTCTCCCGCTCCGGCGCCACGATCTCCGGCGGTCTGCTGCTGGGCTTCACCCGCGAGGCGGCCGCCCGCTACTCCTTCCTCCTCGCCATCCCGGCCGTCCTGGCCTCGGGCGCGTTCGAGATCAAGGACGTCGCCGAGAACCCCGGCCACATCTCCTGGGGTCCGACGATCTTCGCGACGGTCATCGCCTTCTTCGTGGGCTACGCCGTCATCGCCTGGTTCATGAAGTTCATCACCACGAAGAGCTTCATGCCGTTCGTGATCTACCGCATCGCCCTGGGCATCCTGCTCTTCGCCCTGATCGGCACGGACGTCCTGAGCCCGCACGCGGGCGAGTCCGGCTCGTAGCGACGCACAGGGGCACTTCCGCGCGGCGGGCGGCGCGGGCCGGCCGAGGTTCACGTCCGGTCCAGGGCGGGTCCGACCGGTCGTGTGACGCTCCCGTAGGGCGCTTGTTGCCCGGGACACGGGGCGGGGAGATCTTTCGGGTGAAGAGCGGGCCCGACTGGGCAAGCTCTATCCGACCACCCGCGGCCACACCTCCGGCGACAGCCCCGCAGACGACTGCGTCGACAGCTGGTACTGCCCGCTCACCGCGTGGATGTATGGATGTGGGCCAGCAACGCGGTGACTACCGGGATCCACGGGGAATACCCGCCTCAGGAGCAGGGCCACGGACCCGCTGTGACCTGCCGGCGGCGCCTGGCCGCGTGGAACGACGCCGGGGCGTGGGACCGACTGCACCTGGCGCTGCTGAAGAAGCCGGACCGGTAGCGGGCGTTGATCGGCTCGTCCCCAACGCCTTTGCCAGGAACTCTGAACGGCGGCCACAGCGAGTCGGCTCAGGACGACGGGGTTCTCGGGTACGGCTTCTCAGCTCTGAACGCGTTGGTCGTATTCGGTTTGGTGCGCCCGAATCTCGTCCGTGTTGTCGACCGTCCAGGCGTACAACCGGCCGAACGGCTCCCGGAGGGATTCGCCGAGCGGGGTGAGGGAGTACTCGACCCCCACCGGGGAGGTAGGCAGGACGCGGCGCGTGATCATCCCGTTGCGCTCCAGACGGCGCAGGGTCTGGGTCAAGACCCGCTGGGTCACGCCTTCGAGGCGGCGCTTGATCTCGTTGAACCGAGTGGGCTTGTCGAGTACTGCCATCACCATCATCGACCACTTGTCAGCGATCTGGTCGAGGATCGGGCGGCTCGGGCAGTCGGCCCGGTAGACGACGCCGGCGTCGGCGCCGTTTTCAGAAGTGGCCATGTCGGTATCCTTCGCGATCCTTGCGATGCCGAAAGTGCGTTATTGACGCCGGTCTCTCACCATCGCACCGTAAGTATGCATCAGGAACTAGATGCATATCAGGTACCGATCGGAGAGCTCCATGAACCACGACGCCTACCCGACCCTGCGGGTGAGTCGCGAGGACGGCATCGCCCGTGTCACCCTCGACAACCCGCCCGTCAACGTCCTGAACGTCGCCCTGATGGCCGACCTCCGGCACCTGCTGACCGCGCTGAAAAGCGACGACTCGCTCCGGGTGATCGTGTTCGACAGCGCCAATCCGGAGTTCTTCATAGCCCACGTCGACATGTCCCTCGTCGACACTCCGGACGCTTTCGACGAGCTCGCGGCCGACCTTCCGGACGGCGTCAACGTCTTCCAGGCTCTGGGGGAACTGCTTCGGCACCAGCCCCAGGTGACCATCGTCAAGCTTGCCGGGATGGCGCGCGGCGGGGGCGCGGAGTTCGTCACGGCCGCGGACATGACGTTCGCGGCGATCGGCCGTGCCGCGATCGGCCAGATCGAAGCTCTCATGGGCATCGTCCCCGGCGGAGGGGGCACGCAATATCTCGCCGGCCGGGTCGGCCGCAATCGCGCCCTGGAGGCGGTGCTGGGTGCCGATCTGTACGACGCCGAAACCGCGGAGCGCTACGGCTGGGTCAACCGGGCCGTCCCCGCCGACGAGCTCGACGACCTCGTCGACAGCCTCGCCCGCAACATCGCCGCCCTGCCCGAGGGTGTGATCGCAGCGGCCAAGCGCGCCATCGTCCCCGAGGACCTGTCCGAAGGTCTCCTGCGGGAGCACGACGCATGGGCGGGCCAGTTCGCCCGCCCCGAGGCCGAACGTCTCATCCGCGGCGGATTGGCCCACGGTGCCCAGACCCTCGACGGCGAGCGCGATCTGGAGGGCCTGCTCCGGGGTCTGCCCGGATAGGAACCGGACGAAGACCCCGTG
The DNA here is from genome assembly GCF_008704535.1 of Streptomyces subrutilus. NCBI lineage: Bacteria > Bacillati > Actinomycetota > Actinomycetes > Kitasatosporales > Streptomycetaceae > Streptomyces > Streptomyces subrutilus. The sequence goes on along the minus strand of NZ_CP023701.1, from coordinate 6,295,907 downwards.
TACGCGTCGGTGTGGACCGGCCAATCGGCCGACCCCGCCTGATCGTCCCCAGCGATTGTCCAGAACCCGTACGCCGCGCGCATCGGGCCGTGACCGCGGCTTTTGCGCACGTCGTTGTTGCACCTGTCGTAGCGGCATGTGATGTGGTCGGGACACCACAGCACGAAAGGCCCTGTCTGATGTACCCCTCCATCACGCCTCCCCGCCAGGTCAAGATCGGTGATGCGGCCGCGTTCGCCGGGACCACCCCGCGTGCCGTCCGCCACTACCACCAGATCGGCCTGCTGCCGGAACCGGAACGAGGCGGAGACGGCCGACGCCGCTACGGCCACGACGACATGATCCGCCTGCTGTGGATCCGCAAGATGTCAGCGGCCGGCATCAGCCTGGACGACATGCGGGCCGCCTTCACCGAAGCCCGGGACATCGAGGAGATCCTGAGCAGGCTGGAGGAGACCCTGGCGGCGCGGGAGGCGGAAAGCAAACGTCAGCGCGCGGCTGTCCAGCGCCTGCGGGCGGTGGGCAGCCCTCTGGGGCTGCTCTCCGAACTGGTCACCGACCGGCTCAGCCACCTGCCCCCGGACGCACTGCGCCCCTCCGACCTGGACACCCTGCTGGTCACCGAACGGGTCTTCGGCCCGCTGGGCGCCGCCGTCCAGGCCAGCGTGTTCATCGTGCTGGCCACCCACCCCGACCTGAGGGCCGAGGACGACCGTCTCGACGCCGCCGAGGCCGCCCTCGACGACGGCGCCGATCCCCACGACCCACGCGTCGAAGAGCTCGCCGTACGGCGATACGCCCAACAGACCGCCCTGGAGCAGGCCATCGAGGCAGCTGGGCTGGACGCGGCCGAGGAGAAGCTCTTCGAGAGCTACGACGGCGATCTGAAAGGTGAGGAGGACACACAGATGAGCGCCTTCGAAGCGATCACCAAAATGCCCTACGACTTCTCTCCCGCCCGGATGCGCTGTATGGAACTCACGGCACAGCTCCTCGCCGGCGCCCACTCCGCAGACCACTGACCGTCTGTTCCCGGCACCGATGCGGCCCGACAGCGGGTCGCGTCCATCCGCATACGAAGGGTCGCATCAGGCGCCGAGCCCGGGCCGTAAGCAAGAGTGACATCACAATCGGCCGTACGTGGGCATGTTGAGCTGGCCGCTGACATGCCATTCCACTGGCCTCAACGCCCTCACCCAGGGCTACCGCCTCGCCCGTGGACACGGCCGCCGGCTGCTGCGCTTGCACGCCCCCTGCCCGCACGTCGTGGGCCTGTTGGAGATGACCAGGGCAGGCGAGCTGTCCTCCATCGACGCCGGGACCACCCCACCGCGCCGCCGGCTGATCCTGGTGACACGCTGGTGGTTGACGGCCTCACCGCTGTCCTGACGAAGCTCGGCGATGATCCTCGGGGCCCCGTGGGTGCCGTCCGATTCCTGGTGCACGGCCTCGTCCGGGCGGCGAGGCGGCCGTCGGCCGACGTGTCGGCCTGCCCGGTCCGCAACCGTCCGGCGCCCGTGGGTCTGCGCCTCGGGTCGGGCTTGCGGCGTCGTGTCGTGACGCCCGTGCGGCCTCTGCTCTGCCGTCTCGTCGGCGGTTACTCGCCGTCCGGCGGCCAGGTGGCGTGGTCGCGGAGGTGATGGAACTCCGTCAGCTCGGAGGCGAGGACGTCGAAGTGCGGGAGCGGGGCCCACAGGTCGCGCTCGCCGATGACGTAGAGCCGGCGTTTGGCGCGGCTCGCGGCGACGTTGAGCAGGTGCGGGGTGCGGGCCGCCCACTCGCGGGCGCCGGGCCGACCGCCGCCGAGCACGAGGACGACGACGTCGGCTTCCTTGCCCTGGGCCCGGTGGACGGTGGCGCAGCGCTCCTCGATCAGTCCGGACGTCCAGCCGTCACGGCCGCGGCAGACCTTCTGGCATTCGGCGACGAGGGCCCGGAAGGGGGCGATGACGCGCACGCGGTCGACGGTGACGCCGTTCCGGTGCAAGTGGTCGAGGACGAACTCGAAGGCCCGGCGGTCGCGTTCGCCCCACGGGGCCTCGGACGGGCGGCTCGGGTCGTCGGTGTTGAGCCAGCGGCTGGGCAGCAGGCCGTCCCGTTCCGCATCGGGGAACGCCTTGGGTGCGGTGCCGTAGACCATGAGGCCGCCGTAGGCGACCTCGTTGCTGACCGTGAACATCGGCTCTTCGCAGCGGCGGTGCACGCGCAGCGGGGAGCCCACCCAGACGTGCTCGTCGTCGGTGTCCGGGGCCGGCAGATAGGTGCCGTAGCGGTTGGTCCGGTCGGCGACGGCCTGGGCCGAGGTGGCCGAGGGCAGCCAGTGCTCGTCGACGCCGTAGGCGCGCATCAGCCGGCGTTGCAGGGCCGTGGGCATGGTGACGACGGGTTCGAGTTGGAGTGGATCGCCGACCAGGACGGCGCGGCGGGCGCGCCACAGCGCGCCGGCGGCGGCCTGCGGGGTGGCCTGCCCGGCCTCGTCGACGAGGATCCAGCCGATCGACTCCCGGCCGAGGCGGGCGAACATGCTGCCGATGGAGGAGAACGTGGTCGAGACGACGGGCACCAGGAAGAAGAGGGTCCGCCACGCGTGCTCGACCTCCTCGTCGGGTACGTGCCCGTTGGTGCCGGCCATCAGTTCCATGAGGACCTGGAGGTTGCCGCGGACCTTCTTCGCTGCGCCGGCGACGAAGGCGCGGTGCAGGTCGAGGGCGCGCAGGAACAGGGCGCTGCGCGCGGTGGACCATGCCTCGTCGGACCAGGGCGAGCCGAGTTCCTGGTCGGCTTCGGCGAGGTGCGACCAGCCGAGCGGCAGGGACGGCAGCGTCCGGGCCGCCTCCCGCAGTTCGCGGTGGCTGCCGTCGAGTTCGGCCACGGCGGCCCGCAGGTCTCGGCGGGCCGCGTCTGCGCTGTGCCGGGCGTGTCGGAGGTCGGCGGCTGCCACGGCCTCCCGCGCGCTCGCGGCCCGTTCGTGGTCGAGGGCCGCGGTGAGGCCGGCGGCGGCCTCGTCGACGACGGTGCCGGACCGGGTGTGCCGGTCGGCGGCCAGGGACTCGGCGCGCACGGCTGCGGCGATCTGCTCCAGGGAGTCCTGGAGCGCGGTGCGCTGCTGGGCGAGCAGGGACGCGATCTCGGCTTGGGTGTGCTCCTGCTGCCGTTCGGCGGCCTGCCGTTCGGCCGCGCTCCGCAGCAGGCGGCGCAGCCCGCCGCGCAGTCCCCGCTCGACGGCCGGGGGCGCGTCGTGGCGGGCGGTGAGCGCGGTCACGTACTCGCGGTGGTGTGCGGCCAGTTCACGGGCGGCCGACAGGTCCGCGCGGGCGGTGGCCAGCTCCTGGCGGGCCCGCGGTACGTGTTCGGAGGCCGTCCCGTATCCGGCCTCGGCCACCGCCGTGGCCGTCCGGGCGGCGGCGGTGGCGGTGGCGGCCCGGTCCAGGACCGTCGTGGCGGCGGCGACCTGCCGGTCGGCCCGGGACACGGCGGCTTCCAGGTCCGCGATCCGCTGCCCGGCCGACGGGGACTCGACGTCCGCCAGTGCCCCGGCCAGCCGGGCGCGTCCGGCGCGCAGCCGCTCCACCTCGGCCTGGGCGGTACGGAACGCGGCGACGGCGTCGGTCCACGACGGCACGGGCTGGGCGGGACCCGCCGCCGCGGCCGCGGCCTGGTCCGCCGGGGTGACGGGACGCCGGCCCCCGGGCGGGGGCTTCGGCGGAAGCCAGTCGCGCAGGACCTCCTGCATGCCGCGCAGCGGCGGCAGTCCCGCGTCGGAGCGGGCCTCGGTCTCCTTCTCCGGCAGCCGGCCCCACCAGAACCGGTTTCCGAACTCCTTGCGGTTGGCCTTGTTGCCGAGCACCGCCGCGACCAGACCCCAGGCCGGCCCGCCGAGGAGCGCGGAGGCGAGGTCGGAGAAGTGGTCGGGGCCGCCGTGCCAGAGCTCGTCGAGCGCCCCCATGCCGGGCAGTTCGGCGGTGATGTTCTCCACGGCGCCGTTGTTGGAGGAGGTGACCACGATCTCGAAGCCGGTCAGCCGCGGGTCGATCCGCGACACGGTGCGGGGGTAGGTGCCCTGGCGGTCCCTGCCCTGCCAGGGCGGACCGGTGAACGCCTTCTCGGGCCGGTCGAACGTGGCCAGCACGGCTGCTCGCTCGACGACCAGTGCGGCGACCAGGTCCCGCAGCATCGTCGTCTTGCCCGTGCCCGGCGGGCCGTTCACGGAGAACATCCCACCCGCGGTTCCGGCCCGGTCGGCGAGCATGCGGTCGACCGCGAACTGCTGGCTCAGCGCGAGCGGGAACCGCGCCGGTGCGGGCCAGCGGCCGGCCGGAACCAGGTCCGGAGCGACCCCTTCCAGGACGACCCCGCGCTCCCGGCGCACATCCGTCCGAGCCCCCACGGCGACGGCGTCGAGCTCGGTCAGGTAGGCCTCCAGCGCCGGGCCGATCCCCTTCCCGATGGCCGCGGACACCCGGGCCAGATCAGGGGGAAGCAGACTGTTCAGGAACGGCGCGGCGGCGGCGACCTTCGCCTGCGGGTCCCGCGGCCGGTGGACCAGCCTGCTGCGCACCCGGACCACCTGCGGCCGCAGGTGGTCCCGTACCCCGCACAGGTCGGCGACCTGCGCGGTCAGGGCGACCAGATCGGCGAACCCGAGTGCGCGGGCACCGGCGCCAGCCCCGTTGTCCGCCTCGGTCGCCATGTCAGGACCGTCGGCCGACGACCCTTCGGGGACGCCCCGGGTGCCGTCCGACCGCCCGGACCGCACCTGCTCCTCGGCGGGGCGACGGGCGGCGGCCCAGTCCGCGGCGCGGCGCACCAGGGGTTCCGCCGCACCCTGCACGGCGGCGCCCGCGACCTCGCCGAACAGCGCACCGACCGCGCCGACTGCCGCGCCGCCCAGGATCTCGGCGAGCAGCCGCTGCCAGCTCCCGCCACCGCCACCGCCACCGCCACCGCCACCGACCGACGTTCCCGGCCCGCCCTCCGGGTCGGGCCGGCGCCCGGACGCCGTTGCGGCGGCCGGTGCGGTGGGGCCGTAAGGGATCGCGGTGGCCGTGAGCGCGTCGATCGCCTCGCCGAACGCGTCGTCGAGCTCCTCGAACCCGTCCAGCCACCCCGGCGCGGACGGCCCCGGATCGAAGAGGCGACCGGTCGCCCAGGCGCACGCGGAGATCACGGACGTGTCTTCGAGCGGTCGGCCCTCGTCGTCCAGGACCAGCGCGAGCATCGCGCTCTGGCCCGACAGCACCAGCTCGGCCTGCGGCACTCCCGGGTCGGGATCGGTCCCCGCGGGCAGTACGGCGATCATTGCCTGGCGGAGCAGCTCCAGATCGAAGACCCCGCAGTAGACCTCGTGCCGCCACATACGTCCGTACGGTGCCCGCCGCGCCCCCGTCTCCGGATGGTCCGGGGCCCACGGCAGGAGCGGTGGTACCCGGCCCGGCTCCGGAGTCAGGTCAGCCACGTACTCGTCCCTCGGCCCGGAGCGCGCGGCTGGGCGGCGGCGAGGAAGTGCCGGGATGGGTGGCGGACTGAACAGTTCGATCGCGCGCCAGCACTCCAGCAGGGCCTTCCGTCGACGGTCCTGCGCGTGTCCGCTCCGCACCCACTGCCCCCGTGTCGCACGCGCGGCATGGTGCCGCTCCCTTGAAGATCAGCCGTATCGCCGAATCTACCGGACCGTCAGCAGCTCGTACCCGATGCCTGGACGCCTGGGCCCAGAGGGCCGGTTCGGCCGACGCGGGCACGGAGCGGGGAGGGTGCCCGGAATGTGGTGAGACGTCTGCCGTCCCGACTGGCGGCTACAGCTCGGAGGGTTCGGTGTGGTCGCCGGACGCGGGGTTGCCCACACCGAACACCGGCAGGACTCGACGCGAGTCGTGGCCTCGCCACCAGCGAGCTCGTGCATGGTGGGCGGTGCGATGCCGGCTCGTGATCCTGATCATGTACATGTGGTGGGGACAGCGACCCGTGCAGCGATCATCAGCGATCGGCGGCGCGACGTGGTCGACCACGTGACCAGCGGGTGGGGTGTCTGGGTACTGATCTCCTTGCGGAGCAACGACCTTCGGTTCTACGAGCTGCGCGACAGCATCCAGGGCATCAGCGAGAAGATGCTCGCTCAAACACTGCGCGCACTGGTCCGGGACGGCCTGGTCTGGCGGGAGGTCGAGCCGACGACACCACCCCAAGTCACTTACGGACTGACCGAGTTCGGCCAGGACGTCGGCAAGCCACTGACGGACCTGTTCGACCGGATCACACAGCGGCTGTCGCCTGACGGAACATCCGCCGCGGAGCGGCCGAGCGCGACAGGCCAAGCGAAGAAGCCGACCACCCCGGCGCCTCGACAGCTGCACCGTCTCCACGGCGAACACCGACCGTGACGGCAGGAAGGCCGCGCCGCCGAGGCACTGTCCACGGAGGTTCCGACCTCCGTGTGGCGCCCGTCAGAGGTCCAGACCTCGAATTGCCCACGCAGGGGAGAGTCTCAGCCGGATCCGGGCGGGCCGGCCACGCCCAGGCTGTGCCTCAGGAGGGTCGCTTCCTCGACCAAGTGGTGGAGCAGGGCCTGGAGGGCGGGGGTGCGGGTGCGGTGCGCCGCCTCCGTCGTGCCTACCGTGCGCCCCACCGACGGGAGGTCGACGGGGAGGGCCGCCAAGCGCTCGTCGTCGCGCAGTACCAGTTCGGGCAGTAGCGCCACCATGTCGGTCTGCAGCAGCAGGGCGCGCATCGTCAGGATGGACGTGCACTCGACCCGGTCCGTGGGGAGCGACAGGCCCCGCTCCACGAACAGCGCGCCCAGCTCGTGTCGTAGCGCGGTCTGCTCCACCGGAAGGATCCACGGGTACTCCAGCGCGTCCGTCAGCGTGACCGTCCCGGTGCCCGTGCCCAGCAGCGGATGGCCCGTCCGGACCGCCAGCTTGATGCGCTCCCTGTACAGCATGCGCTGGTAGAGGCGTTCGCCGTCCTTCGGGGCCGGGCCGACCCGGCCGACGATGACGTCCAGCTCGTTCCCCAGCAAAGCGGGATGGAGTACGTCCGGGGTGCCCTCCCGGACGATCACCGTCAGTCGTGGGCGTTCCCGCTTCAGGCGGGCGACCGCGCGGGGCAGCAGCACGTTGGCTCCCGCCAGGAGCGTTCCCACCGTCACCGTGCCCTCGTGGCCTTGGCGCAGGCCGTCCAGGTGCTCCCCGGCCCGGTGGACTTCCGTGACCACCGCCCTCGCGTGTTCGGCCAGTGCCTCGCCGTACACCGTGGGGCGCATGCCGCGCGGCTCGCGCACGAAGAGCGGCAGGTCGGCGATGGCCTCCAGCTCCCGCAGGGCGCGGGTCGCGGCGGGCTGGGTGAGGTGCAGCGCCTCCGCGGCCCGCGCCACGCTCCCGTGCTGCACGATCGCGACCAGGAGCGTCAGGTGCCGGAACTTCAGCCGGCCGTCCAAGAGGTCCATCGGGAGCAGCTCCTTCCAGAGGGTTCGGTACCCGGCCGCCCCGTTCGCCGCAGGAGCGCGCCCGGCGCATCCGGCGGGCCCGACTCGTGCAGCGCATCCGACTCGTGCGGCACGTCCGACTCACCCGACTCACCCGACTCGCCCGGCTTTCGTGATGCCGGGTGCGCCCGGCCCGTGGGCCGCCGTGCGGGCGGAGCGCGCCCGGCCCGCGCGTGGCGGGCTTGCCGGAGTGTGTCCGGACGGTGGGCCGGCGTGTTGCGGGGATGTGTACGGCTTGTGTGCCGAGCCCGACGATCCCATACCTGGATCGATATGGGAACCGCTGATTTCGGCATTGGTTCGACATACCGAGGCGGCGCATGATGTCCGCACGCTCCGGGGTTCCAGACACGAAATCCCCGGCCTGGAAAAGGAGTCCGCAAGGTGAGCTCACCCGTTCGGCATTACGTGGGAGGCGAGTTCGACGCTTCCGGCGACCCGTTCCCACTCGTCGACCCGGTCCACGGGCGTACCGTCGGCCAGGTGCCCTCGGCCCCCGCCGAGCTGGTCGACCGCGCGGTGCGCGCCGCCCGGGAGGCATTGCGCGGGCCGTGGGGTTCGTGGAGCCCGGCCGACCGCTCTCGGGCGCTGCACCGGATCGCCGACGGCATCGAGCGGCGCTTCGAGGAGTTCGTCGCCGCCGAGTGCGCCGACACCGGCAAGCCGCGCGAGCTCGCCTCCACCGTCGACATCCCGCGCGCCGTCGCCAACTTTCGCGCCTACGGCGACCTGCTCGCCGCCCGCAGCGAGCAGGCCTGGCACACCGAGACCGCCGACGGACGCGGCGCGCTCAACTACACCGTGCGCAAGCCGCTCGGCGTGGTCGCGGTGATCTCGCCCTGGAACCTGCCCCTGCTGCTTCTGACCTGGAAGGTCGCGCCCGCCCTGGCCATGGGCAACACGGTCGTCGCCAAGCCGTCGGAGCTGACTCCCGCAACGGCCTGCCTGCTCGCCGAGGTGACCGCCGAGGCCGGGCTCCCCGCCGGCGTCTTCAACCTCGTCCACGGCCCCGGGGCGAACGCCGCCGGCCAGTGGCTCACGGAGCACCCCGGCGTGGACGCCATCGCCTTCACCGGCGAGTCCGGCACCGGCAGCACGATCATGCGCGCCGCCGCGGCCCGCCTGGCGCCCGTCTCGTTCGAACTGGGAGGCAAGAACGCCGGGCTGGTCTTCGCCGACGCGGACCTGGAGCAGGCCGTCGCGGGCACGGTCCGCTCCGCCTTCACCCACAGCGGCCAGGTCTGCTTGTGCACCGAGCGGCTCTACGTCGAGCGGTCCGTCTTCGCCGAGTTCGCCGCACGGCTCGGCGATGAGGCCCGCAGGCTCAGCGGGTACGGGCCGATGATCTCCGCCGCGCACCGCGACAAGGTCCTCGGCCACCTCTCCAAGGCCGCCGCCGACGGCGAAGTCCTGGCAGGCGGCGGCGCTCCGCGCTTCGGCGACGACCGCGACGGCGGTTTCTGGGTCGAGCCCACCGTGCTGACCGGGCTTGCCGAGGACCACCCGGCGGTTCGGGAGGAGATCTTCGGGCCCGTTGTGCACCTGGCCCCCTTCGACACCGAGGAGGAGGCGATCGCGCTCGCCAACAGCGGCCCCTACGGACTGGCCGCGACCGTGTGGACGGGTGACGTCGGCCGCGCGCACCGCGTCGCCCCCGCCCTCGACGTGGGCGTCGCCTGGGTCAACACCTGGAACCTGCGCGACCTGCGCACACCGTTCGGCGGCGTGAAGGCGTCCGGGATCGGGCGCGAGGGCGGCGACCACTCCCTCGACTTCTTCTCCGAACCGATGAACGTGTGCGTGAAGCTGTGACCCCCGCGACCCGCCGGGCCCCGCGCCCCTGCGACCCCGTGACGCGCGCCGCCGAACGCCTCGACGAAGCCCGGCGCACCGGCGTCCCCTGCGACCCCGTCCGCGACCTCCTCCCGATCGGCGACCTGGACACCGCCTACGCCGTCCAGTCCCTCCTCACCGACCGCCGGCTCGCCGAGGGCCGTCGCGTGACCGGCTGGAAGATCGGCCTGACCTCCGCTGCGGTGCAGGCCCAACTCGGTGTGGAATCACCCGATTTCGGGGCCCTGTTCGACGACACGGCGCTGCCCGACGGCGCCGACCTGCCCTGGGGGGCGGTGCTCCAGCCGAAGGCGGAGGCCGAGGTCGCCCTCGTCCTGGAGCACGACCTGGAGCACGAGCGGCACACCGTCGCCGACATCATCCGGGCGACCGCGTTCGCGCTGCCCGCCATGGAGATCGTCGGCAGCCGCATCCGCGACTGGGACATCACCGCCGTCGACACCATCGCCGACAACGCCTCCAGCGGCGCGTACGTCCTGGGCAACCGGCCCGTACGGCTGCGCGACCTCGACCTGCGCACCGCCGGGATGGTGCTGGAACGGCGCGGCGAGCCCCTCTCCACGGGCGCGGGCGCCGCCTGCCTGGGCCATCCGCTGCACGCCGCGCTCTGGCTCGCCGACACGCTCGTACGCGTGGGGCGCCCGCTGCGGGCGGGGGACACCGTGCTGACCGGGGCGCTGGGGCCCATGACGGCCGTGGCCCCCGGCGACGTACTCGAAGCGCGCATCGACGGCCTCGGCTCGGTCCGCGCGGCCTTCGGCGCGGGCCCGCGGGAAGGAGGGATCCGATGAGGGCAACGGACCTCGAAGCCGTCGCCGCGCGGCTCGACGAAGCGGCGCGCCACGCCCGTCCGATCGCGGGCGGGAGCACCGGTCTCACCGACACCGGCGAGGCGTACGCCGTCCAGGAGGCCCTGGTCGCGCGCATGACGGCACGCGGCGATCGGATCACCGGCTTCAAGCTCGGCTTCACCAGCCTCGCCAAGATGCGGCAGATGGGAGTGTCCGACCTGATCCACGGCCGGATCACCGACCGGATGCGGATCGCCGACGGCGGGCGGTACGACCTCGGCGGCCTGATCCATCCGCGCGTCGAGCCCGAGATCGCCTTCCTCCTCGGCGACACGCTGCGGCCGGGCGGCGACCCGGCCGCCGCGGTCGCCGCGGTGGCCCCCGCCCTGGAGGTCATCGACTCGCGCTACGACGGCTTCGTGTTCTCCCTGCCCGAGGTCATCGCCGACAACACCTCCGCCGCCGGGTACGCCGTCGGACCCTGGAGCGCCCCGGGCGACCTGGCCGGCCTCGGCGTGCTCCTGGAGCTCGACGGACGCCTCGCGCAGGCCGGGTCCACCTCCGCGATCCTGGGACACCCGCTGCGGGCCCTGGCCGCGGCGGCCCGGCTCGCCGGCGAACTGCCGGCCGGGACCGTGATCCTGGCGGGCGCGGCCACGGCCGCCGTCCCGCTGCCGCCCGGCACTCACGTACGCGCCACGGTCGCCACCCTCGGCTCCGTCCAGTTCGGCACGGAAGAGGAACCGGCCGGCGACCCCGGCCCCCGCCGGGCCGACCGCACCCCGGAGGGGTCCTCATGATCGTTCCCGGCGCCGCGACACCCCGAGGCCGCTTCCCCCACCTGCGCCGGGCGGCCGACCTCGTCTACGTCTCCGGCACCAGCTCGCGCCGGCCCGACGGCACCTTCGCCGGGGCCTCGGCCGACCCGATGGGCGTCACCGACCTCGACATCCGCGTCCAGACCCGCGCCGTGCTCGACAACATCGCGGCCCTGCTCGACGCGGCCGGCGGCGGCCTGGCCGACCTGGTGTCCGTCACCACCTACCTCGTGAACATGAACGACTTCGGGGGCTACAACGAGGTCTACGCCCAATATTTCGACGAGAACGGACCGGCGCGCACCACCGTCGCCGTCCACCAGCTTCCCCACCCCCACCTGCTGATCGAGATCAGCGCCGTGGCACACCTCCCGCAGGACCCCCGGCCGCCGCGGGACCCGCACCGCGCACAGGAGCAGGAGCAGCACGCATGACCATGTCCCCGTTCAACCTCCACGCCTGGATCGAGGAGCACCGCCACCTCCTGAAGCCCCCGGTCGGCAACGTCCAGATCTGGCAGGACGCCGATCTGATGGTGACCGTCGTGGGCGGCCCCAACCGGCGCACCGACTTCCACGACGATCCGATCGAGGAGTTCTTCCACCAGCTCAAGGGCGACATGGTGCTGCGCGTCATGGACGAGCCGGGAAAGCCGCCGCGCGACATCCACATCCGGGAGGGCGACGTCTTCCTGCTGCCTCCGCACGTGCGGCACTCGCCGCAGCGGCCGGAGGAGGGCAGCATCGGCCTGGTCGTGGAGTTCGCCCGCCCGCAGGGCAGCCGCGATGCCTTCGAGTGGTACTGCATGGAGTGCCACCACCTCGTGCACCGCAGCGAGGTCCAGCTGACGTCGATCGTCGACGACCTGCCACCGGTCTTCAACGCCTTCTACACCGACGAGCAAGCCCGCACCTGCGGGAACTGCCGCGCCGTTCACCCAGGCCGGCAATGGCCCGACGCACTGCGGCCTCGGACCCGCCGGAACGAGGCGGGCGCATGACCGTCGTCGACACCCACGCCCACGTCTTCCCGGAGATCACCCGTGCCGAGTCGCTCCGGCTCACCGGCTCCGAAGAGGGCCCCTGGCTGCGCGTCTCGGACGGTCCGGGAGCGGGGATGATGATGGCCGGCGCACGCGAGTACCGGCCGGTGCGCCGCACGCTGTGGGACCCCGCCGAGCGCGTCGCGGACCTCGACCGGCTCGGGGTGGACGTGCAGGTGCTGTCCAGCACGCCCCTGATGTTCGGCTACAGCCTGCCGACCGAGCGGGCCGTCGACTGGTGCGACACCGTCAACTCCCGCATGCTCGACTACAGTTCGCACGCTCCGGACCGGCTCGCGCCGCTGTGTCAGGTGCCGCTCCAGGACACCGAGGCGGCCTGCGCCACGGTCTCCGGGGCCATGCGCCAGGGCTTCCGGGGCGTCCACATCGGCAACCACCTCGGCGACCGGGACCTGGACCACGGCGCGCTCCTGGAATTCCTCGCGCACTGCGCCGAGCAGGACGCCGCCGTCCTGGTCCACCCCTGGGACCTGCCCAGCGGGCCGCGCTTCTCCCGCTACATGCTCGCCTGGCTGGCGGGCATGGCCGCCGAGACGCACCTGACGATCCTCACCCTGATCCTGTCGGGCGCCTTCGAGAAGCTGCCCGCCTCGCTGCGGCTGCTCTTCGCACACGGCGGCGGCAGCTTCCCCTACCTGCTCGGGCGGGCCGACAACGCCTGGCACCGCCGCGACCTGGTGCGCGCCGACAGCCCCCGCCCCCCGTCCTCGTACACCGGCCGCTTCTCCGTCGACTCGGCCGTCTTCGACCCCGGCGCGCTGCGCCTGCTCGTCGACGTCATGGGCGCGGAGCAGGTGATGCTCGGCTCCGACCACCCCTTCCCGCTGGGCGAGGAGGAGATCGGCCGGCTCGTGCGGGAGAGCGGACTGACCCCCGCCGAGAAGGAAGCGGTGCTGGGCGGCAACGCCGTCCGCTTCTTCGGCCTGAACCACCCCGTGAAGGAGGCCGTCCGATGAGGGCTGCCGTCATCGGCTCCGGCAACATCGGCACCGATCTGCTGATCAAACTCATCCGCGGTTCCGGCGCGGTCACCGCGGCCGCGATGGCCGGCATCGACCCCGGCTCCGAGGGACTGGCCCGCGCCCGCCGCCTCGGTGTCCCCACCACCGCCGAAGGCGTCGAGGGCCTCATCGGGCTCGACGGCTTCGAGGACATCGGCATCGTCTTCGACGCCACCTCCGCCGCCGCCCACCACGCCAACGCCGCCGCCCTGGCCCCGTACGGCAAGACGCTCGTCGACCTGACCCCGGCCGCCTTGGGCCCCTACGTCGTCCCGCCGGTCAACCTCGACGAACACCTCGACGCGACGAACGTCAACATGGTCACCTGCGGCGGCCAGGCCACCATCCCCGTCGTCGCGGCCGTCTCACGCGTCGCACCGGTCCACTACGCCGAGATCGTCGCGTCCATCGCCTCGCGCTCCGCCGGGCCGGGCACCCGCGCCAACATCGACGAGTTCACCGAGACCACCGCCCGCGCCCTCGAACAGGTCGGCGGCGCCGCCCGCGGCAAAGCCATCATCGTCCTCAATCCGGCCGACCCCCCGCTGCTGATGCGCGACACCGTGCACTGCGTCGTCGACGACTGCGCCACCGAACGCGTGGCCGACTCCGTACGCGAGATGGCCGCATCCGTCGCCGCCTACGTCCCCGGCTACCGGCTCAAGCAGGAACCCCAGTTCCGCGCCCTGGCCGCCGACGACCCGCTGGTGAAACTCTCCGGCGGCGGCCGGCTCCTGGTCTCGGTCTACCTCGAAGTCGAAGGCGCCGCCCACTACCTGCCCGCCTACGCCGGCAACCTCGACATCATGACCTCCGCCGCGCTGCGCACCGCCGAGCGCCTGGCCGAACGGAACCCGGCCCGATGACCCGCGTCTACGTCCAGGACGTCACCCTGCGCGACGGCATGCACGCCGTCTCCCACCGCTACACCGTCGACCAGGTCCGCGCCATCGCCGCCGCCCTCGACGCGGCCGGCGTCGACGCCGTCGAAGTCGCCCACGGCGACGGCCTGTCCGGCTCCTCCATCACCTACGGACCCGGCGCCCACACCGACTGGGAATGGCTGGAGGCCGCCGCCGACGCCCTCCAGCACGCCCGCCTGACCACCCTGCTGCTGCCCGGCATCGGCACCGCCGCCGACCTGCTCCGCGCCCACAGCCTCGGCGTCACCTCGGTGCGCGTGGCCACCCACTGCACCGAAGCCGACATCTCCGCCCAGCACATCGGGCTCGCCCGGGAGCTCGGCATGGACGTGGCCGGCTTCCTGATGATGTCGCACCTCGCCGAACCGGCCCGACTCGCCGAACAGGCCAAGCTCATGGAGTCCTACGGCGCGCACTGCGTCTACGTCACCGACTCCGGCGGACGCCTCACCATGGACGGCGTCCGCGACCGGGTCCGCGCCTACCGCGACACCCTCGACGAGCACACCGAGATCGGCATCCACGCCCACCACAACCTCGGCCTCGGCGTCGCCAACAGCATCGTCGCCGTCGAAGCCGGAGCCCACCGCGTGGACGCCTCCCTCGCCGGGCAGGGCGCCGGCGCCGGCAATGCCCCCCTGGAGCCCGTCATCGCCGTCTTCGACCTGATGGGCTGGGAGCACGGCTGCGACCTCTTCCCGCTCACCGACGCCGCCGAGACCCTCGTACGCCCCACCCAGGACCGGCCCGTACGCGTCGACCGCGAGACGCTCACCCTCGGCTACGCCGGCGTGTACTCCAGCTTCCTGCGGCACGCCGAGACCGCCGCCGCCCGCCACGGCCTCGACACCCGCGACCTGCTCGTCGAGGCGGGCCGCCGCCGGCTCGTCGGCGGCCAGGAGGACCTGCTGACCGACATCGCACTCGACCTGCGCCGATCCCGCGCCACCGACAGCACCGCCTCTACGTGTACCGAGGAGGTACCCGCATGCTGAACCAGCGCGCCGCCGACCTGGACTCCGCCGACCCCCTCGCGCACGTACGCGGACGCTTCATCCTCCCCGAGGACGTCGTCTACCTCGACGGCAACTCCCTGGGCGCCCTGCCGGCCGCGGTCCCGGCCGCCGTCGAGGACGCCGTGCACCGCCAGTGGGGCACCGACCTGATCCGCTCCTGGAACACCAACGGCTGGTGGGACGCGCCCGTCCGTACCGGCGACGCCATCGGACGCCTCATCGGCGCCGCCCCCGGACAGGTCGTCGCCGGCGACTCCACCAGCGTCCAGCTCTTCAACACCCTGCTCGCCGCCGCCCGCCTGCGCCCCGGCCGCCCCCTGCTGCTCACCGACCCCGACCACTTCCCGACCGACCAGTACATCGCCGACTCGGTCGGCCGCCTGCTCGGTCTCGAAGTCCGCCGCGTCCCCGCCCGCGAGGCCGCCGCAGTGCTGGCGGCCGAGGGCGACCGGATCGCCGTCGCCGCCTACGCCCCCGTCGACTACCGCACCGGCGAGCTGTACGACATGGCCGCCCTCACCGCCGCCGCGCACACCGCCGGAGCCCTGGCGCACTGGGACCTGTGCCACGCCGCGGGCGCGCTCCCCGTCCGACTGGACGCGATCGGGGCCGACTTCGCGGTGGGATGCGGCTACAAGTACCTCTCCGGCGGCCCCGGCGCACCCGCCTTCGCCTACCTCGCCCGACGCCACCAGCAGACCTTCGACCACCCGGTCACCGGCTGGCACGGGCACGCCGAACCCTTCGCCATGTCGGGGACCTACACCCCGGCGCCCGGCATCACCCGCGCCCGCCTCGGCACCCCGCCGCTGCTCTCGCTGGCCGCTCTGGAAGCGGCGCTGACCGCCTACGACGGCGTGGACATGGAAGACGTGCGCGCCAAGAGCCTGTCCCTGACCGGCTTCTTCCAGGACTGCGCCGACGAACTCCTCGACGGACTCGGCTTCACCATGGCCACCCCGCGCGATCCCGCCCGGCGCGGCAGCCAGGTCGCACTGCGCCACCCCGAGGCGTACCCGCTGGTCGCCGCGCTCGTCGCGCGCGGCGTCATCGGCGACATGCGCGCTCCCGACCTGCTGCGCTTCGGCTTCAACGCGCTGTACCTCACGCACGCGGACGTGCTGCGCGCCGTCGAGGAGCTGCGCGACATCGCGATCTCGGGGGCGCACCGGGCCCCCGCCCTCCAGGAGCGTCCGACGGTCACGTGACGACCGGCTGCACGTGACGACCGAGTGACGGGATCCCCGGATCCGGTCCGGCCGCCCCGGACCGCCCCCCGTCGCACGTACCCCTCCCACCGCCGAGACCCCCGAGGACCCCCATGCGAAACCTGCGCAGCAGAGCGGCACTGGCCACGGCCGTGGTCGCCACCGCCGCGACCCTGCTCGTGCCCGGCGCCACCGGCACGACCGCCACCGCCTCGACCGCCATCACCGACCCGGACATCCCCGATGTCTGCCAGGACCGCCGCCCCGTCCCCGCCGACCCCGGCGCGTACGGCATGCAGCTCGACGGGAGCTTCCGCCACCCCGCCCTGACCCCGGTCGACGAGGAGCACGAGCACTCCTTCCCGGGCCGCAACAAGGACTACGACACCCGCTCGTACATCAAGAACATGAAGGTCGAAGCCGCCTACGAAGGGCCGGACTTCACCCCCGACTACTTCCACACCTGGCAGAACATCGTCGACTTCGGCGGCCGCCGCTACATGTTCCAGTACGACCGCTCCGAGGGCCGCGTCTACGACATCACCGACGTCAAGAAGGTGACGGTCGTCGAGAAGATGACCCGCGACGACGTCGGCGGCGACGAGAGCAAGGGCAACGGGTCCTGGGCGCCCGGCGACTACTGGGGCGCCTCCACCATCCAGTGGAACAAGAAGCTCGGCGCCTACGTCATGGTGCAGAGCTTCGAGGACAAGCGGCAGATCTCCGAACTCACCGACGACCCCGCGCACGACAAGTACAGCAACCCCGAGGGCGTCAAGAAGCTGCGGGCCAAGCCCGGTCTGAAGGGCTTCAAGGTCTTCCGCCTCGACGGCCCGCGCAAGAAGGACTGGAAGCTGCTGGCCACCGTCTCCACCGACTCCACCCAGAAGGATCCGCTGGCGTCCGACCCCGCCACTGCGCAGCAGGGCTCGGGCTCGCTGGACGTGCCGTACTGGACCGGCGGCACCTACATGTTCATCGCCACCGCACCCAACGACACCTACTCCGGCACCGAGTACCCCACCAACCTGCACTCGGCCGGCTACCAGTCCTGGGACATGTCCGACCCCGCGCACCCGAAGCTGCTCGACACCTGGCACCTGCCGGGGCAGCGCACCGGCGAGGACGCGGCCTACGCCAAGAACCCGCGCTGCGGCAACCGCACCAGTTGGATGGGGGCGCGGATGCCCCTGTTCATCCCCAAGCCCGTCGAGGACGGCGGACGCTACGCCTTCGCGGCCATGGGCGGCTACGGCCTGACCGTCCTCGACATCTCCGACCCGGCCGACATGAAGACCGTCAGCCACCTCGACCTGCCGCCGTCCGTCTCCGGCACCGAGGGCGACAACATCGACGTCTCGCAGTACGAGAAGACCGGACTCGTCTACTACTCCGGCTACCCGCTCACCGAGGACTGCTACGAGCCCTACAAGGACGTCTACCAGATCGACGTCAAGGACCCGAAGAACCCTCGCGTCGTCGGCGCCCTGCCCCGCCCCACCCCGCCCAGGACGGCCGGCTTCCAGGACTTCTGCCAGCGCCGCGGCAGCTTCGGCCCCAAGCGCACCGGCTACTACACCAACCCCGGCAAGCACGAAGCCGGCGTCCTCGGCTACGGCTTCTACAACGCGGGCGTCCAGTTCTTCGACGTGTCCGACCCGGCGAAGCCCGAGATCGACGCCTACTTCGTCCCCAAGGCCTACGGCAGCCAGACCCCGGACTACGCGTACGGCAACCAGACCCACGGCGTGTACGTGGAATGGGACCGCAACATCGCCTGGGTGCTGACCAACCACGGCATCTACGCGCTGTCCTCGCCGAAGGTGCTCGGCAAGCCGCACCTGACCCGGCCCGAGAAGCCCTTCCGGAACAGCGAGTTCTGAGCGGACGACGCACGCCGCGGGCCCCGGGCACGCCGGTCCGGCCGCCCGCGCCCACCCACCTCTCCCACGCACCGCCGCACAGAAGGACGTCCCCCGCCATGGCTGCTCCGGAAAGACCCGCCCCCACCGCCCCGCCCGCCCCCGCCGACATCGCGTCGGGCCGAGCCCCCGCGGGCAGCGGCCTGGTCCGCTCGCTCACCCACCGCCAGACGACCATGATCGGCCTGGGCTCGGCGCTCGGCACCGGCCTCTTCCTCGGCTCCGGTTCCGCGATATCCGCCGCCGGACCCGCCGCGATCATCTCGTACGCCATCGGGGCCGTCCTCGTCGCGATCATCGCGGTCCTGCTCGGCGAGATGTCCGCCGCCCACCCCGTACAGGGGTCCTTCGGCGTCATCGCGCACAAGTACCTCGGCGCATGGGCCGGTTTCGTCACCCGCTGGATGTACTGGTTCAGCGCCGTCGTCGTCATCGGCACCGAAGTCGTCGCCTCCGCGCTCTACATCCGCTGGTGGTGGCCCGGCATCCCCATGACGGGGGCCATCCTCGCCGTCGCCGCGGTGGTGCTCGCGGTCAACATCATCAACGTGAAGTCCTTCGGCACCACCGAGTTCTGGCTCTCCACCGTCAAGGTGACCGCGCTCTGCGCCTTCATCCTGTGCGCCGCCTTCCTCGTCTTCTTCGGCCTGCCCGACAGCGAGGCCACCGGCTTCGCGCACCTCACCGACGACGGCGGATTCATGCCGCACGGCGTCAAGTCCCTCTGGATCGCCATGTCCGTGGTGATGTTCGCGTACGCCGGCTTCGAGGTCGTCGCCATCGCCTCCGCCGAGGCCGCCGACCCCCAGCGCACCATCCGCACCGCGATGCGCCAACTCGCCTGGCGGCTGAGCGTGTTCTACGTACTGTCCATCACCTTGGTCATGGCCCTCATCCCGTGGCGGCGGCTGGCCGCGGGCGACGGAAGCGTCGAGTCGAGCCCGTTCGTGCGCGTCTTCTCCGACGTCGGCGTGTCCGCAGCCGCGACCCTGACCAACCTCGTGGTGCTGATCGCAGCCATCTCCGCCGCCAACGCCCACCTCTACGGGGCCTCCCGCCTGCTGCACTCCCTCGGCGACGACGGCCTGGCCCCGGCCCCGCTGGGCCGTCTGACGAGCCGGGGCGTACCGGCCACGGCCCTGGCCGCCTCCACCCTGGGCATCGCGGTCGCCGCGCTGCTCGCCTTCTACGACGTGGGCGGCATCTTCACCATCCTGATGTCCATCGCGCTCTTCGCGGTGCTGCTCGTCTGGCTGTTGATCCTCGCCTCGTACGTCGCCTTCCGCCGCCACCGGGACGCGAACCCGGCCGACTTCACCGGCTTCAGCATCCCCGGCGGAGCCAAGCTCGCCGTGGTGGCCGCGGTGGGCGTGCTCACCGTCGCCGCCACCGCCGTCGAAGTACCGGACATGCGCCAGGCGGCTGGAGTGGGACTCGCCTTCACGGTCGTACTCCTGGCCGCTTACGCACTGATCGCGACGCGCCGCAAGCGGGCCTGAGCCCTCCCCCGGCCCCGTGAGCGGCTGAGCGGATGGCCGCCCCAGGGCGCCCATCCGCTCAGCGCAGATCACCGGCGCCGGCCTTCCCGGAACAGGGTTCCGGTGATCTCCGTGTCGGAGCGTCCCTCCGCCGCCAGGGCCATGACCTCGCGTTCCCGGGAGGTCAGGTCGGCGAGGCGTTCCGGGGTGGCCGGGGCCGTGCCGGGGCGGGTGTCATCAGGAAGCGCGTGATCAGCGCGCGGGTGCCGGCCGGTGTGAGGAGGACCTCTCCGGCGGCCACCGTGCGGAGGCCCGGCATCCGGATGTCCATCAGGACGATGTCGGGGTGGTGGGCGCGCGCCGGGGCGACGGCCTCGGCGCCGTCGGCCCGGACGACACGCCTAGGGCGACGTCCCGGGGTGATCGTGTCGCCGTCTGCCGCTCCGCAGGAGGCGCAGCGTGGTGGGGACGCAGAGCAGGATGCCGGCCGCCGTCATGGCGGATACGAGCCGGAGCACCGTGTCGATGCCGGACCGGTCCGCCGCGGCGCCGGAGGAGCTGTGGTGGAGGGTGTCGAGCAGCGTGGCCGCGAGCGATGTGGCGACGGCCGCGCCGAGGGTTTTGATCGCCAGCGTCATGCTTGCCACCGCACCCGCTTGCGAGGCGGGAACACGCTGCTGGGTCAGCAGGTTCGACAGCGTGCCGCTCAAGCCGATGCCGGCACCGCAGACCACGAGGGCGATCGCGTATCCGGCGGGGAACGGTGCCCACGCGACCAGCGCGGCTCCCGCCCCGGCTGCCGCGAGACCACCGGCCACGTAGCACCAGGCGCTCTTGCGGCCCGCGAGCCGGCCCGCGCCGTAGGCGGCGAGCGCGTTCGGCGCCGAGAAGCTCAGGAGCACACATCCGGCGAGGAACGGCGAGAGCCCCAGCCCCGTCTGCAGCTCCCACGTGACGAGCATGGACACGACCACGAACGCGATCAGCGAGACGGCACCCGCGAGAGTGAGGACGCGCAGAGCCTTGTCGCGGTAGAGGGACCGGTCCAGCAGCGCGCCCGTGCCTCGGTGCTCCAGCAGAGCGAATCCCGTCAGGAGAGCCAGCCCCGCAGCGGCGCAGAGCACCGTCAACGGTGAGGTCCACCCCCAGCTGGAGCCACGGTCCACCGTCACCGTGAGCGCCACCGCGCCGAGCATCACGCACGCCCCGTTCAGGAACGGAGGCCGACGGGCGGCGCTCTCTGCGTTGAAAGAGGGGGTGACACACCAGTAGACCAGCGCGCCGGACAGGAGGCACACCGGCACGACGCTCAGGAAGACCGACCGCCAGCCGAACCCGGACACGAGGACTCCACCCACGAAGGGCGCCAGCGCCGCCAGGCCGCTCGCCGTCGCCATCACGACGCCGAGACCGATTTCGCGACGACGGCCCGAGAACCCGCCCGCGGTCATCGCGATGGCTCCGGGCACGATGAACCCTCCGGCCACACCCTGGACCACCCGGCCGACAATGAGCCAGAGAAGCGAGGGGGCGAACGCGCACAGCAGGGAACCCAGTACGAAGAGCTCAAGACCGTAGATGGTCGTGCGTCGTCGGCCGAACGCATCGACGACCCACCCGCCGATCGGCATCACCGAGCCGAAGGCGAGGGTGAACGCGGAGATCAACCATTGCAGGTCGGTCACCGGTCTGTGCAGGTAGGCGGCAATGTCCGGCAGAGCCATGGTGACCGCGAGCCAGTCCAGTTCGACCACCAGGGCCGCGGTCGCGGCCGCGAGCAGCGCGAGCCGGTCACGGCGTCCGAATACTGAGCGGCCGACGCTGTTCGGCATGGACCGCCTCACCCCCTCCGCCGACTCGCGCCTCGTCCCGGTTCATCCCGGTTCGTCCAGGCGAGTCCATCACAGCGTCGCGACCGCAGACGTGTCGGCACCCTGGAGGTGCGGCAGGAAAATGCCGAGGGGGCGACGTGCCGGTGCGGCGGGACTTGCCGCGGGAAAGGCGTGGGCGGATGCGGCGGTGAGGGTCGCTCCCGGCCGACGGGGGTGCGCGGCTTCAGGCTGCGGCGGTGGGTTCCGCCGGTCCGGTGGTGGGGCGGTGTTCGGTGTTGATGCGCTGGGCTTCTTCGAGTTGGTCTTCGAGGATGACGATGCGGCAGGCGGCCTCGATGGGGGTGCCCCGGTCGACGAGTTCGCGGGCGCGGGCGGCGATGCGGAGCTGGTAGCGGGAGTAGCGGCGGTGTCCGCCGGCGGAGCGGAGCGGGGTGATCAGGCGGGCTTCGCCGATGGCGCGGAGGAAGCCCTGTGTGGTGCCGAGCATGTCGGCGGCCCGGCCCGTGGTGTAGGCGGGGAAGTCGTCGTCGTCGAGTCGGCCGTACGAGTCGTCTGCGGTCATCGCACCTCTTTCACGGAACACGTGGAGGGGCCCTGGTGCCTGTGGCACCAGGGCCCCGAAGGAACTGCTACACCATCTGCCGGCCCTGGTACTGCGCCGGCCTTCTGTATCCGCTGACCTGCCCGATCGTGGGCGGGTGCTGCGGGGATCGCGGTTGCTTGACCGGAGACCACCTCACTGTCGATGTCCTGCGGTACCCGGACCCAGACCTCGATCCGGGCGATCCTGATGGCGCCTCAACTCCTCCGTTCATCCCTCGGACGATCAACTGCCTACTCCTGCGAACTGCTGGTGATGCGACCTGCTTGTAACGCTCGCGGCCTGATCCAGCGCCACGTTTTCGGCAGCCAGCCCCGTTGCCCGTCCTGCATCTGCCCTGGCTTGGAACCCCACTGCCGAACCTCCCGGTGCGCGCGCCCGCAGCCGACGCCTTCACCGAGGTGCTGCTCACTGACTTCACTGCTGGGGTACTGCCGCGGCGGCCCCTGATGACCGCGGGCCGCCCGGTCCGGTCGTCAGTCCCGTCGCCGTCCTGCACCAGCCTGGCTTCGCGACTCCACCACCGCACCGTCCTACGCGTACCACTGCCCGGCAGTTCGTCTCTGCCGAGCCCTTCTTGACTGGGCTACGATAGAAACCATAACCACACCACCTCGCAATCTCTACTCCGGCCGAGACAGATTTTCCTGCGGCAGGCGAGGAGGTAACCGCCCGTCGAGAAGCACAGGCACGCCTTCTTCTCGTTCACCGGGTCGGTGCGGCTCTCCCGGGACGTCCTGAACCAGCTCGGAGAAACCGTGGCCGCGGCGCGTTCAACGACCGACGGTGACGACGACGGAGGGCCAGCCGCTGGCGCCGTCGGGGACGGTTCCGGTGCGGTTCTCGGTCTGGGTCCGTCCGGTCTGGTCGGTGGCCCGGACGGTCAGGGTGTGTCCGCCGGGGGTCGCCTGCCAGGGGTAGGACCATTGGCGCCAGGTGTCGGTGGTGTCCTCTGCGGCGAGGTCGGCGATGTTCCAGGGGCCGTCGTCGATGCGGACTTCCACGCGTTCGATGCCCCGGTGCTGCGCCCAGGCGACCCCGGCGATCATGACGGTGCCGGCCTTGGGCCGGGCGAAGGGCTGGGGGGTGTCGATACGGGACTCGGTCTTGACGGGGCCCCTGGGGGCCCAGTCGCGTCTGACCCAGTAGGCGTCGTAGGAGTCGAAGGTGGTGAGTTCGATGTCCTGGATCCATTTGCAGGCGGAGACGTATCCGTAGAGGCCGGGGACGACCATCCGGACCGGGAAGCCGTGGGCGAACGGGAGGGGCTGGCCGTTCATGCCGACGGCGAGCATAGCGTCACGGCCGTCCATCACGGTCTCGACGGGGCTGCCCAGGGTCATGGCGTCCACGGAACGGGCCACGAGCTGGTCGGCGGGGCCGCCTTGTGAGGGCGGCTTCACACCGGCTTCTCGCAGGATGTCGGCCAGGCGGGCGCCGATCCAGCGGGCGTTGCCGACGTAGGGGCCGCCGACCTCGTTGGAGACACAGGTCAGGGTGATGTCGCGTTCGATGAGGTCCCGGTCGAGGAGGTCCTGGAACGTCAGGGCGAGGGGGCGGGTGACGCCCATTCCGTGGATCGTCAGCCGCCAGGTCGAGGCGTCGACCGCCGGGACGACCAGGGCGGTGTCGACGCGGTAGAAGGCGTTGTTCGGGGTGATGAACGGGCTGATCCCCGGGACGCGCAGTTGGGCCCCGCGGGGGATGGCGGCGGCGGGCGAGGCCGGTTGGGGGAGGCGTACGGCGTCCCGGGAGGCGACGGCGTTCTGACCGTACATGCCGGTGAGGGAGCGGCCGAGCGCTCCGACGCCCGCGGAGGCCGCCGCGGCCGCGGTGGCGGCCACGAGGAATCCCCGCCGGTCCCAGCCCGGCTCCGGCCGACCCCCCGCACCACCTGTCGCCCGGGTGTGCGGTCCGGTGGTGAGGCGGCCGATGAGCCAGTACAGCAGTGCGGCGCCGGCGATGGCTCCGGCCACCGACGGCAGTGCGTCGGCAGGGCCGGTGGAGTCGGGGCGGCTGACGGCCGCGGCCGCGCCGACGACGCCGAAGATCAGGACGCCCGCCGATCCGGCACGTCGGAAGCGCGACGCGATGACTCCGAGGGCCACCGCGAGAGCGGCGAGGGTCGCGAGGATCCCGAGTTGCAGGATCAGTTTGTCGTTCTCGCCGAAGTGCCGGATCGCGAATTCCTTGACCGGCGCGGGAGTACGGTCGATTGCGGCGCCGCCCACGGCGACGACCGGCCCGGACTGCGGCCCCACCGCCGCGGACACCAGTTCGGCGACCGCGAGGGCCGCGAACCCTGCGAGGAGGCCGCTGAGCGCGGCCAGGGGAAGACGCACCCACCACTTCGGAGACGTTGTCACGTACACGATTCGACCCGAGACTCGGCGGCGGCCGAGGGTACGGCCGCTGCCGGGCGCCGAGTCCACCCGCCCGGTCTACCCTCGGCCGCCGCGTACCGCCGTGCAGGCCGCACGCCAGTGCGCGGCGCGCGGCCTGCTGCGACGGGGTACGGGGGCCTGTGGGGCCGTCCGCCAGCCGTCGGCTACTTCGGAGGGGTCAGGACGGTGTCGATGATGTTGACGGTCGCGTTGGCCGTCTGGACGTCACCGCAGACGACCTTCGCGGTCTTGTTGACGGTGAAGGTCGTGCCGGAGCCGGCGGTGGTGAGGGAGCCGCCCTCAAGGGTCTTGAAGGTGCCGTTCTCCATCTGCTTCGGCGTCAGCTTCTCACCCACGACGTGATAGGTGAGGATCTTCGTCAGCTGGGCCTTGTCCGCGAGGATCTTGGCGAGGTCGGCCTTCGGGATCTTCTTGAAGGCGTCGTTGCTCGGGGCGAACACCGTGATGTTCTGGGCGTTGTTCAGGGTGTCGGCGAGGCCGGCCTTCTTCACCGCCGCGACCAGGGTGGACAGGGCCGGGTTGTGGGAGGCGGCTGTCGCGACGGGGTCCTTCGCCATCCCGGCGAGACTGCCGGCGCCGTCCTTCGGAACGGACGCGCAGGCAGGCCCGTAGGGATCGGCCTTCGGGGCGTCTGCGAACGCGGGGGCCGCGACGCCCAGCGTGAGGGGCAGGACGAACGCGGCTGCCGCGAGCAGGGCGGAGCGGCGGGTGCGGGTGGATGACATCTGGAGGTTCCTCCTCCTGGGAGGGTGGGCTCCTCGAAACGGGCCCAAGGCATTGTGCGACGGCCGAACCGGCTGGTGGCGAAGTGATCGGACGGGCTGTTCCAGCTCTCCCGCCTGTGTGCCGCACCGCTCAGGGGCGGCTTGCACTCACCACACGTCGCACAACCCCCATGTTCCCACCCCACGAGGAATCCGCCCGTCGAGCGCGTTCCCCACGGCGGCCGCAGTGCGCAATGCCCCCGGTGGCACGGTTGCCGCCAGGGTTCCGGCAGAGGAAGTCCGGAGCCGGCATGCAGGCATCCCGGCCGGGGGCGCCGGGGCACGTCGTGCCCTTCGTGCTCCACTTCCGACACGGCAAGTCCGCCGCGACGATCGCGATCGCGGGCCGGCCCGGCCCGGCCCGGCCCGGAAGCTGACCGCAGCTGCACGCTCGCCGATGAACCGCTGCGGGAGCACGGCGAACGGCCCCGTCCCTCGGCTGCTTCCGGCCGCCCCCTGTCGTGGACACCAGGAGGCCCCTCCGTACGACCACGTGGGAGAGACGGACGGATCGGCCCACGAAAATCATCGGTCCTCGGGAACCCTGACCCCTTGCCGTCCGACCTACTGGGACGTGGGCGGCGGACACCCGTCGCTCCGCGCGGCTCGGAACGACGGAAGGTGTGGAATGGGAGGGCTGGATGTGCGCATGAGGGCGGTCGCCTGCCGGCACGGCCGGGTGGAGGCGGTCTCCGAGGTGAATCTGGAGATCGCCGCCGGTGAGTGCGTGGCGCTGACCGGCACCAACGGCTCGGGCAAGACCACCCTGCTGCGTGCGGTGCTCGGCCTGCACCGTCAGGTGACGGGCTCGATCTCGGTGGGCGGCCGGGACACCGGCTCCCCCGCGGAGTGGGCCTGGCGGCGGCGGGCCTGTGCCTGGATCCCTCAGAAGCCGGCCGCGGGCCGTTTCCCCCTGCTCGGCTCCGAGTTGCTCGCCAGCAGCACCGCACCCCGGGACGCCGGCGAAGCCGCCGCCCGGCTCGGGGTGGGGTCCTTGGTCGACCGCCCCCTGCACACCCTCTCGGGCGGCCAGTTGCAACGGATGTACCTGGCGAGGGCGATCGGCTGTGTCGCCGCCGGAGCCCAGGTGCTGCTGGCCGACGAACCCACCGCGGCCCTCGACTTCGACGGGCAGGCGGAAGCGGCGGACGTCCTCACCGCCCTGCCGGTCACCCTGGTCGTGGTGACGCACGACCGAGCCTTGGCCGACCGCTGCGACCGGGTCCTGGAGATGGCCGCCGGCCGGCTGCGGGAGGTCCGGTGACCCCGGTGCACCTCGCCGCCGCCGACCTCGGTGCGCTGCTCCAGCTGCTGCCCGTGCAGCGGGCCGGAATCGCCCTGCTGCTCGCGGCGATCGGCCTGCCCGTCATCGGGGTCGTCATCGTCGGCCTCGACATCATGCCGGTCCGCTTCGCGATGATGCACGTGGCCCTGCTCGGCATCGCCGTCGGCCTGCTGACCGGCCTCGACCCGATGCTGTGCGCGCTCGTCGCCTGCGCCCTGGCCGGAGCCGGAGTGGCCCCGCTCGCCCGCACGCCCGACGGCCTCTCCGGAGCCATGGGCCTGCTGATGAGCCTGGCCATCGCCGCTGCGCTGCTGCTGCTCGCCGTCTCGGGGGTCAACGCCTCCGGCGCGTTCGCCCTCCTGTGGGGATCGATCCTCTCGGTCGGCACGCCCGATCTCATCGTGCTCGGGGTACTGGCAGCCGTCGTACCGGGCTTGTTCTGGTGGCGGCGGCGAGACGTCGGGCTGCTCCTGTACGACCGTGAGCTCGCCCAGTGCTCCGGTGTCCCGGTCCGCGCCCTGACCGCCGCCCTCCTCGTGCTCGTCGCGATCGCCGTCGCCGGGGCGATCAAGCTCACCGGCGCCCTGCTCGTCGACGCCCTGACCCTGCTGCCCGCGCTCGCCGCGCGCCGCCTGGGCAGCTCGCTGAAGTCGATCACCCTCTGGGCGGTCGGCATCGGCGTGGCCGTCAACACGACCGGGTTCCTGCTGGCCCTGTGGCTGGACTGGCCGCCCGGCCCCGTACTCGTCCTGACGGCGGGGGCAGTCGTACTCGCCGTCCACTTCACACCCGAACGGAGAATCAGCTCATGGCGCGCACCCGCGTCCACCTCGCTTCCCTCCTCGCACTGAGCGCGGCACTCGCCCTCGTCACCGGTTGCGGAGGCGGCAGCGATCCCAAGGCCGCCGACGGCACCCCCGCGGCGTCCGGCTCACCGGCCACCGGGAAGGACAAGCCCGTGGTGGTCGTGACCACCACCTGGGAGGGTGCGTTCGCCAAGGCCGCCGGGGCCGAGGACGTCGAGGTCATCGTGCCGCAGTCCGTCCATCACGCCCCCGACTACGACCCCAAGCCCTCCGACCTCGCCGCCGTCGCCAAGGCCGACTTCGTGCTCTACGCGCCCTTCGAGCCGTACGCGGCGAAGATCAAGGAGGCGGCCGGGTCCAAGGCGAAGCTGGTCGAGGTCAACCTCGACAACGACCCCGACAAGGTCAAGGCCGAGGTCGACAAGCTGAGCGCGCTCTTCGGCACGCAGGACGCCGCCACGCGGTGGAAGACCGGCTTCGACGCCGAGTACGCGAAGCTGAACAAGGACGTCCGGGCCGCGTGGCCCGGCGGCACGAGCCCCTCCGTCGTCACGCAGGTCTTCACCGCATGGGCCGCGAAGCTCGCCGGCGCCACTCCCGTGGGCATGTTCGGGCCCGAGGCCGTCACCCCGGTGCAGCTCGCCGAGCTCTCCGCGAAGAAGCCGGCCCTGGTGCTGGACAACGCCCACATGTCGACGGGCACGGTGCTGCCCGACTCCGGCGCCAAGCAGGTCGAGATCGTCAACTATCCGGGCGAGGACCTCGACCTGCTGCCGGTCTACCGCAATGCCGCGGCCGAGCTGAAGAAGGCCATGGGCGGCTCCTGACACGGGTGGCCCGGCTCCCCTCCCCGTCCCGGGATGGCATGCCCGAGCCGTCCCGGGGTGCCCTTCACGTCCCGACCGTCCGGTGCACCGTCCTCTACGGCGCCCGTGTGTGCCCCCCCGTGGGCCCGGCGACCACCGGCCGCCGGGCCCACCGGTCATCCGGCCTGGGCGAGGGGCGCCGTTCCGGGCGTGCCGAGCCGAGCCTGCGGCAGGCTCTCGGTGAGCCGTTCCCGCAGGGCCGCCCGGTCCGGCTTGCCGGCCGCCGTCAGGGGTATCTCCTCCACCACGAGGAGACGCTCGGGGTGCTTGCACCGGTCCAGCCCGCGTGCCGTCAGGTGGTCGCCGAGGGTGTCCGGCGTCGGATCCTGGGGACCGCGCACCACGACGCAGGCGGCCAGCCGCTCCCCCATCAGCGGGTCGGGAACGCCCACGCACACCACGTCCCGTACCTGCGGGTGCGAGCGGAGTTCGCGTTCGACCTCGGCCGGGCTGATGTTTGCACCGCCACGGATCACGATGTCCTTCAGTCGGCCCACGACGTGCAGCACGCTGTCGGCATCGAGGTAGCCGAGGTCACCGGTGCGGACCCAGCCGTCGGGGGTGCGGTAGCGGGCGTCCAGATCGGGCGCGCCCACGTAGCACAGCGGTGTCATGGGGCCCCGGGAGATGATCTCGCCGATGTCGCCGTCGGGGAGCGGCGCATGGGTCTCGGGGTCGGCGATGCGGATCTCGGCGACCCGGGGGTCGGGGTGGCCCGCCACGACGCCCGCCGCGTCGGTCGGGGGCACGGTGTTGGCCAGCCCCGTGTGGCAGTTGACCCCGTCGGCGGAGCCGTAGAGGTTGACGACCGGGCAGCCGAAGGCCTTCGCGGCGGCGGCCGCGGTGGCCTCGTCGAGCGGGGCGCCACCCAGAACCAGCGCGGTGGGAGCCGGCAGCGGCCCGCCCGTCCCGTCGAGGCGTTCGAGCATCATGCGGACCATGGTGGGCACGCCCAGGACGTGGGTCGGCTCGTGCTCGCGCATCGCCTCGATGGCGGCTTCGGGAGAGAAGTGGTCGAGCAGCACCAGGGTGCCGCCGTGCCGGGCGAGGGTGACGGCGGTGCCGTTGGACCCGAAGGCCGAAGCCAGCGGTACGAGGAACAGGCAGCGCGGCGGGGTCCCGTCGGGGATGAGGGAGGCGAGGAAGTTGCCCCGGCCGCCGGCCAGCGCGTTGTGCGAGTAGGCGATCATCTTCGGCTCGGCCTCCGAGCCCGACGAGACCAGGATCCGGGCCGCGCTGTCGGGGTCCGGGCGGGCGGGGACGAAGCCTGTGGGGTCGCGGCGCATGAGGTCCGACCACGAGGTGGTGCCCTCGGGCGCGGTGCCGGGGCCGACCGCGACGACGTGCCGGAGGGCGGGCAGTGCGCTCGACAGGGTGGAGAGGTCCGCCGCGTGGTGGACGTCGCGGTGCTCGACCGCGGCGATGACGGCGACGGCTTCGGCCCGGCGCAGCAGGCTCTCGGCCTCAAGGGTTCCGCGGCCCACGGGGAAGGGCAGGGCGACGGCGCCGAGTGCGGCCAGGGCCAGGTCGGCGATGACGGCATTGCGGTTGTTGGGCAGTTGCACTCCGACCACGTCGCCCTCGCGTATGCCGAGGTCTCTGAGGCCGGCGGCCAGACATCGCACCTTGCGGTCCAGGGCGGTGTAACAGAGTTTGCCCTTGGCGTCGAGGACGGCCGTGTGGTGCAGGTCGGAGATCTGGCGGGCTCGGAACAGGCTGTAGAGGTCGAGGTCGGGGCAGGTCCCGTCGACCACCCAGGAGCGGCGCAGTTCGGCGGGCAGCAGGTCGTGCAAGGCGACGGTCACGCGAAGCTCCAGGGGTCGGGAACGGCGGGGGCACCGTGGGCGTCACGGCTGATCGAGCCGGCGAAGCGCGCGTCGTGGTGCAGGTCGGAGAGGTCGGTGGTGACGGCGGTGGCGGTGAGGCCGTGCGTGCGCAGCCGCGCCAGGGCGTCGGTCGTGGAGAGTTCCCGCAGGTCGTACGCGGCCGCGGCGCCGGCGCTCGCGTCGGCCGGGGCGATCCAGCCGTCGGCGGTCGGCAGCGGGTGCCGGAAACCTGCGGGCCGCCTGGCCTGCTCCCCGCGGGCCGCCCGCCGCAGCGCGGGGCCGGTCAGGGTGTCGGCGGCGCCGAGGAGCGAGGAGTCGACCCGTACGCCGCGCCCGGTGCGTTCCCGCAGCAGCAGGCCCGCGAGTACGGCTTCGGCGCCGTGCAGACCGCCGAGGACGTCGAGCAGGGTCATCAGCGAGGGGGCCGGGGGCTCGCCTTCCGGGCGGACCGCCTCGCCCACCCCCGTACGGGCCTGCACCATGAAGTCGGTTCCCATGGGGGCGTCCTGGAGCCGGTCGGCCCAGCCGCTCGTGTAGGCGTGGACCAGAGCGGGATGGACGCGGGCGAGGTCGTCGGCGTCGAGCCCGAGCTCGGCCGCCTTGCCCGGGGCCCAGTTGTGCAGGAAGACGTCGGCCCCGGCGGCCATCTCCCGCAGCTTGCGGCGGTCGGCCTCCGCCTTGATGTCGATCTCTACGGCCTTCTTGCCCCGGTTGAGGGCCAGCCAGCGCGCCGAGATTCCGGAGCAGGTCGGCGGCATGCCCCGCAGCGGGTCACCGCCCGGCGGTTCGATCCGGATGATCTCCGCCCCCAGCAGGCCGAGCAGGTGGGCGGCGAGCGGCGCCTGGATGCGGCGGCCCGCCTCCAGCACCGTCATCCCGGCCAGGGGCCGGGCGGCGGACGGGGCGGCTGCCGTACGGGCGCTCGCCGGGGCGAGGCCGTCGGCCAGCGGCCCCAGCGACCAGGGCGCTGCGCCGTCGGTCTCCCGGGCGCGTTCGGCGAGGGTCCGCAGGACGCACACCTCGGCGCCGGAACGCGCCGCGGCCTGCCGGATGCGCGGGAGCGGGTGGGCCCGGGTCACGGTGTGCAGGGCCTCGGGGAAGGGGGCGCAGGCGGTGGCGTAGCGGAACTGGAAGGGCCGCCACCCGGCCCGTATCGCGTCGGCGGGTGCCTGCAGCGTCCGCCAGAAGGAGGCCCAGGCTCCCGGGTCGAGGGTCTCCAGCTCGAACAGCACGCCCTCGGCCGAGGTGAAGGGCGGCCCTCCCGGGGCGAGTTCGGCGGCTTCGCCCTCGTCGGCCCCGGCCGCGGCGAGGTACTGGGACACGGCGAGCAGACCCGCCCGGTCGGCCCCGGCCGTGACGTGGGAGGCCTCGGCCCCGCGGGCCTGGCCGACCAGGCCGGCGAGCAGTCCCTGGACGGTGAGGACGGCGGTGGCCGTCGCCGTGTAGTCGGCGGCCAGGCCGCGCGGGCTCCCGTCGCGCCGGCCGTGGACGGCCATCACGCCGGCCGCGGCCTGCACGGTCGCCTCGTCGACGAGCCCACTCGCGGGATGCGCCCAGGTGACCGTTGCGTGCGCGGGGTCGAAGCCGGCTCCGGAGAGCGTGCTGCGGCCCGTTCGCCCTTCGCCGGCGCGCTCGTCGGATCGCGCGCCGAGCAGGCGCAGGTGTTCGGCGACGACCTCGGTGATCTCCGGGGGCCCCGAGGTGTCGAATCGCAGGCTGTCGAGCGGCCGGACCGTCTGCGTGGTTGCGGGGGACGCCATGCCTCTCCTCTCCCGGCGCGGCGGTGGCCGCCGCCCAGGTCGAACGGAACGCGGGAACTCGCAGGGGTGCGCACCCGACCAGTTCCTCGGACAGGGAGTCGGACAGCAGTTCCCACGGGTTCCCGGGGACGAGGAGGAATGCAGTGACGGATTCAGGCACCGCGTACGACGGATCGGCCCAACCCGACGCGCGAGTCCTTGAGTTGAGGGAGCGGGTCGATCGCTTCGTCCGTACGAAGGTGATCCCGTCCGAGACGGTGCTGGACTCGGGCGGAGCGGAAGCCGCCGCCGCCCTGACGGTACTGCGGGCCGAGGGGCGTGCCGCCGGGCTGTGGGCCCTGCCGCTCCCGGCGGACCTGGGCGGCGGCGGCCTGGCCTTCCGCGCGTACGCGGCGCTGGCCGAGGCCGAGGGCGCCAGTGATCACGGTCCGGCCGCACTGGGCTCCGCCCCGCTGCTCGACGTCACCATGCTGAACCGCCACGGCAGCGCCCGGGTACGGGAGGAGTACCTGAAGCGGCTGGTCGCGGGCGAGATCCGTGCCTGCTACGCCATGACCGAGCCGGACGTACCGGGCACCGCCCCGTTCCGCACCGCAACCCGCGCCGAGCGCCGGCCTGACGGCAGCTGGTGCGTCAGCGGCCGCAAGTGGTTCACCTCCGGCGCCGCGGGCGCGGACCTCGTCACCGTCATGGCACGCACCGCCGGGACCCCCGGTGACCGGGAGGGGCTCTCGCTCCTGCTCGTACCGACCGGCTCGCCCGGCTTCCGCGTCGTACGCGAACTGCCCGTACTCGGGGCCGCGGGCCCGTACGAGATCGAGCTCGACGGGGTGGTCGTGCCCGCCGACCACCTCCTCGGTGCGGGCGGCGACGCCCTGTCCATCGCGGGCGAACGGCTCGCACTCGGCCGGACCCTGCGCTGCCTGCGCTGGCTCGGCCAGGCACAGCGCGCCTTCGACCTCATGTGTGAACGGGCCGCCACCCGCAGCGGATCGCGCGGCCCCCTCGCCGACCACCAGCTCGTCCAGCAGCACGTCTTCGACGCCCTCCTCGCGCTGCGCACCACCCGCCCCCTGGTCCACGAGGCGGTGGCGCTGCTCGCGGCCGGAGCGGACGCGCGTACCGAGGTGGGGCTGGCCAAGGTGGCCGCCGCCCGGATGCTCCAGCAGGTCACGGACTCCGCCATCCAGGTGCACGGCGCCGCCGGGCTCGGCCCCGACACCCCGCTGCCGGCCCTGTTCCGCGGCGGGCGCGCGGCCCGCATCCTGGACGGCCCGGACGAACTGCACATCACCTCCGTGGCTCGCCGGGTGCTGCGCGGCCACAGCCGGGGAGACGGGGCCGCTACACGCGGGTGATGTCGACGAGGTCGTCGAGCGCGGCCAGTCCGAGGGCCAGGAAGAAGTCGCCCCAGATCAGTTCGTGGCGCACCGCCAGGCCCTTGGCGGCGTCGTAGCAGCCGTCCAGCAGCATGCCCGCCGGGCGCCCGGAGCCCGGTCCGGTGAGGTGGGCCTCGGTCAGGCGACTGAGAATCGCGACGGCCCGGTACGAACACACCGCGGCCCGGGGCGCCCACACCCGCGACAGCTTGAGCAGCGCGACGGCGGTGATCGCCGCGGCCGAGGTGTCGACGGGCCCCCGCGGCCGGAACGCCTCGTCGGACGGGACGATCCGCCCGGTCAGTGCCTCCGACTGCGCCAGCAGCTGCTCGGCGGCGAAGGCGAGCCGCTCCGGACGGTGGCCGGCGACCTCCGGGTGGAGCAGTGCGTCGGCCACGGCCAGGAGGAGCCATGCCTCGCCCCGGCTCCAGCCCGGTGCGGGAGCCGCGCACGGAGACCATCCCGTT
Source organism: Streptomyces subrutilus (assembly GCF_008704535.1). NCBI lineage: Bacteria > Bacillati > Actinomycetota > Actinomycetes > Kitasatosporales > Streptomycetaceae > Streptomyces > Streptomyces subrutilus. Next base: position 6,262,362 of record NZ_CP023701.1, on the reverse strand, counting down.
CCCGCCTCGAACTGCCAGGCGGGACGGGGCCGACGGCCGCTCCCCGCTCCCTCCGCGCCGAGACAGAGGTCGAGGTGCCGGTGCAGGTGGGCCGCCGCCACGGCCGGCCCCTCGCCGCCGGCTCCGGCCAGGAGGGGCACCAGTCCCGGTACGGCGTCCGCACGGGCCAGGAGCCGGGGTCCGCCGAGCGCCGCACCCCAGGGCACGACCCCGATCTCGGGATCGTAGGAGTCGAGGCAGGCCCGGCCCGCTGTGTTGCGCAGCGCGGCGGCTTCGGCCGAGCCGAAGGCCGGAGCGGTCCCGTACCAGAAGATCAGCCCCCGGGTGGCGGTGTCCGCGTCCGCCCAGGGCGCGAGCCGGGCGGTGCATCGGACGGCAGCACTGCGGTGTGCCTCGTCCCCCGTGCGGCGGGCCCGCAGCCACAGCAGTCCGGCCCAGAAGCCACCGGTCCACGAGCCGCGGCCGGTCGTCTTCCACCGCCCGTCCGCAGGCTCGGCGTACAGCGGGAATCGGGCGCCGACCTCGGTCTCGGTGACCGTCACCCGGTCGATGACGGAGGCCAGGGCCCGGCCGGCCCAGTCGTCTCCGGTCATGCCGCCCTCCCCGTCCCGGCGCGCCGGTCCCGTACGGCCCAGAGGAACGCGACCGCTGCCGCCGCCGCGAACTCCGCGGCGACCAGCAACCAGCCCGCCCCGTACCGGCCGCTCTGCGCGAACGTGCCGAACAGGGCCGGACCCACCGCGAATCCGGCGAAGAACCCGGCGGCGACCAGTGCCGAGTCCTGTCCGGCCCGGCCGGGGGCGGCGCGCTGCATGACCAGCACCATCGAGACGGCGTTGCCGGAGACGGCGAACACCCCGACGGCGACGGCGCCGAGCCAGACCAGCGCAACGGCCAGCTGCCCGCCGGCCAGGAGGGCCGCCGCGCCCACGGCGCCGCAGGCCAGCAGGGTCGGCAGCCACTCGGCCCGGCCCGGGCGTGCCGTCTTCGACCATCCGACCCGGCCGAGGATGCCCGCGACTCCGAGGACGGCGACCAGGCCACCGGCCACGGCGGGGCCCATCCCGAGACCCTGGACCCCGTACAGGGCGAGGTAGGTGTTCACGGAAGCGATGCCCGCTCCCAGGAACAGGGAGAAGCCGGCCAGCCAGGCCACCATCCCGCGAGGGACGAACGACGTGCGGGCGGGGTTCGTCGGCGGCGCGGGCGGGTCGGCCGGCAGCGCGCGCAGCGCCCACACTGCGGTGAGCAGTGCCGCCCCTGAGGCGGTCCACACCGCGCCCCGCCAGCCGAGACCGCCCGCGAGTGCGGCGAGCGGCAGTCCGGCGGCGAACGCCCCGAGCTGTACGCCCGACTGCTTGAGGCCGGTGACCGCGCCCCGCCGGGAGGGCGGGACCGTGGCCAGGATCGCCTTGTTGGTGGCGGGGTTGGCCACGGCCTGCGGTATGCCGCCCAGCGCGACCGCGCCCAGCAACAGCCCCGGCCCGGGGGCGGCCCCGATCAGAGCCAGTGCGAGGGCGGACAGGACGAGCAGCACCACCAGCGAGCGCCGGGGCCCGATGCGGTCCACCATCCGGCCGCCGCTCGGGGACAGTACGGCGGCCGTACCGAACCCGACCGTGGTCGTGAGCCCCAACGCGGTCGGCGAGATGCCCAGTTCCTCCACGAGGCGGGGCCCCAGTGCGCCGAGCAGGAACAGTTGCAGCATCGAGAACGCCATGGCGCAGGTGAGCAGTGCGGTCGGAATCCGGGAACCTCTGCCGGGGGCCCCTGATACCGGCGGCTTCGATGCCGTCGTCCCCTCTGCCGCCACAGACGTCTCCCTTCCCCGGATGTGGAACACCATGACCGACCGGTGAGGCAGTCGGATGGAACGGCGCCCGGGTTCCCCCTCCCCGCTGTGCCCTGCACCACACCGCGCGCACGAACTCCACGGCGCCCCGACACCTCGGTCGACAACCCGTCGGCACGGGCGCACGGTTTCAGAGCCGTACGGGCTGCGCCGTTCACGGCCGTCCGCGTGCTGCTCGCGGCTCTCGGCCACGGGCTCGTGTCGGGCACGGAGGTCCCCTGGTGGGCCTTGTCCGCCGCGTTCGTGGGCACGGCGGCGGCCTCGTCCCTCGCTGCGCGGGACGAGCGGCGATGCGGCGTCCACGCTGCGGATCACCCGTCCGCGTGCCGTTCCGCACGCGCTGCGACGCCACCGGCCGGGCCCGGCCCGCGCCGCCGCCTCCGACACGGCTCGGGCGCCGGTGCCGTCCAGGAGCCGACGTACCTCGCCCGTCCGAGCGGGGGCATCCTCCGGCGGGTCCGCCGACCGGCGGCAGGGCGGCACGGCCAGGGCGCACAACCCGCACGAGGCTACCGGGCCACGCACGGAGGGGCCGGCGCGTGCCTTCCTCGCCCCGCACCTGATGGGGTGTCGGTTCGCCTCACCGCTCGGCCGAAGCCTGCCGTCTCACCGCCGTGTCCTTGTCCTCGCCCGGGGCCGCCCGCACGCGGAACCCGCTGCCGCCCGCCTGCCGGAGGAGTACCAGAGCCTCTTCGGAAGGGGAGCCGACGGAGGTGGTGCACACGATGAGCACCTGGTCCGGCGCGCGGGCGATCGACAGTGTCTGCTGGGTCACTGTCACCCTGCCGATTACGGGATGGTGGAGCTCGTAGGACGCGGCATCGCAGGGTGCCACGCGGTGGTCCGCCCACAGGGCGACGAACTCCGGGCTCTTCATCGTCAGCTCGCCGATCAGTGCCGCGAGCAGCGGGTCGTCCGGGTGTCTGCCGACGGCGACGCGCAGGTTCCCGACCACCGCGCGCGCCTTGCGCTTCCAGTCCGCGTACAGCTCCTGACCGTGCGGGTCGAGGAACAGCATCCGGCTCATGTTCGGACGCCGCAGCGGGTCGTCCGGGTCGAGGAGGCCCACGTGACCGGCCAGCAGGGCGTGCCCGAGCGCGTTCCAGGCCAGCACGTCCGTACGGCGGCCGAGCACCATCGCCGGGACACCGTCGACGGCGCGCAGGAGGTCGCGGGTTTCGTCGGTGAGGCTCTCCGGCCGCGGGCGGCGCGGCCCGCGTGGGCGGCGGCCGGCCTCGGCGAGCCGGTCGAGGTGCTCGCGTTCGTGGTGGTCGAGCAGGAGCGCGCGGGCGATCGCGTCGAGCACCTCGGCCGAGGCCCCTCGGGACTGGCCCTGCTCCAGCCGTGCGTAGTACGAGACGCTGACGCCCGCCGACTGCGCCAGTTCCTCGCGCCGCAGGCCGGCCACCCGCCTGCGGGGCCCCAGGTCGCGCAGGCCGACGTCCTCGGGCCGTAGCCGCGCACGTCGGGCTTGGAGGAAGGCGCCGAGGGGGCCGGGTGCGCCGGGTGCGTTCATCGCCCCAGTATTCGGTGCGCCGCCCGCCCCGGCCACACCCCGCGAGGGGTGGGACAGGACGGGAGTGGCTCGCGCCCGTGCACGCGGCCAAGCTCGTTCGCATCCGGCGACGTACCCATCACCCGAGGACGGACCACATGGCGGAGAACCCCGAGCAGATCGTCCTTGGCGACGTCACCATCACCCGCGTCGGAGAGTTCTACGGCTCGGCCGAGATGTCCCCAGGCACGTTCTTCCCGGACAGCCCCCACGGCTCGTGGGCCGAGCACCGTGACTGGCTGGCGCCCGATTTCTGGAACCCGCGCACGGACGAATGCCGCACGGCGATCCAGTCCTGGCTGCTGCGCAGCGAGGGGCGCACGATCCTTGTCGACACCGGCGTGGGCAACCACAAGGACCGGCCCTACGCGCCGGTGTGGAGCCGCCTGGACACGGACTACCTCGACAACCTCGGCGCCGCCGGCGTGCGGCCCGAGGACGTGGACATCGTGGTCAACACCCACCTGCACATCGACCACGTCGGCTGGAACACCCGCCTCGACGGCCGGAACTGGGTGCCGACCTTCCCCAACGCCACCTACCTGATCGCCCGGCGGGACTTTGACTTCTGGGACCCGGCCAACGGGAACAGGAGCGTGCTGGGCCGCGGGAACCAGAACGTCTTCGAGGACAGCGTCACGCCCGTCCACCGAGCGGGACTGACACAGCTGTGGGAGGGGTCGTACCGGATCGACAGGAACCTGCGTCTCGATCCCGCTCCCGGCCACACCCCCGGCTCATCCGTGCTGACCTTGGAATCCGGCGCCGATCAGGCCCTGTTCGTCGGGGATCTCGTACACACCGCCCTGCAGATCGCGGAGCCGGACACCAACTCCTGCTTCTGCGAGGACCCGGCACAGTCCCGCGCCACCCGGCACCGACTGCTCGGCCGCGCCTGCGAGAACAACGCGCTCGTGTTCCCGGCCCACTTCGGCGGCCACGGCGCCGCGGAGGTCGCGCGCAGCGGCTCGAAGTTCGCGATCAAGGAGTGGGCGGCCTTCTCCCGCATCTCCTGACGTCCCCTCCCCCTCCCTGCTCACCCCTTCCGGAGAGGAACCTCCCGTGCCCCGACAGGCAGATCCGATCGTCGAAACCCCGGCGGGCACCGTACGCGGCCTGCGCGACCGTTCGGGCGAGCGCTACCGCGGCCTCCCCTACGCGGCGGCACCAACCGGCGCCGGCCGCTTCGCCCCGCCCGCACCGCACCCCGGCTGGTCCGGCGTGCGGGACGGCACGCGGCCCTCGCCCACCGCTCCCCAGCCGGCCCGGGACTTCGGCCGTCTCGACATGACCCCCTACTTCGGGCCGGGCTGGGTGCCCGGCGGGGAATACCTGACCGCCGACATCCACACGCCTGCCGCCGACGACGGCGGGCGCCCCGTCATGGTCTTCGTGCACGGCGGCGGCTTCGTCACCGGCTCGAACCGCGCGGCGCTCTACGACGGCGGCGCGTTCGCCCGCGACGGCGTGGTCCTGGTGACGGTGAACTACCGGCTCGGCGTCCCCGGGTTCCTCGATCTACCGGGTGCGCCACCGAACCGCGGACTGCTCGACCTGCTCGCCGCGCTCGGCTGGGTGCGCGACACCGTCGCGGCCTTCGGTGGCGACCCCGGGAACGTCACGGTCTTCGGCCAGTCCGCGGGCGCCACTCTCACCGGCGTCCTGCTCGCGACACCGCGGGCCAAGGGCCTGTTCCGGCGAGCGATCGTCCAGAGCGGCAACGGCTCCGGCGCGTTCACTCCGGAGCAGGCGCGACGGGTCAGCGCCGTAGCGGCCGCCGCCCTGGGCGTCGAACCGACCGCCGAGGCGTTCGCAGCGCTCCCCGACAGCCGCTTCCTGGCGGTCCTGCCCGCGCTGGCCGGCCTCGACCTGCGCACCGGTACCGCCGGCGACCCGCTGGCCGGGCTCAGCCCGTTCGGCCCGGTCCTGCCGGTCCAGCCCGCCGACGCCCTCGCTGACGGCCCGGCCGCAGAGATCGACCTGCTCATCGGCACCAATGCCCAGGAGGGGCACCTCTACCTCGCACCGCATGGCGTCCTGGAGTCCACCACGCAGGCCGAGTTGCTCGCCTTCGCCACCCGGACGCTTGCGGACCCGCAGTCCGTCCTCGCCGCACACCGCGCGGCACTGCCCGACGCGACGCCGGGCGAGTTGCGCTCAGCGGTGCTCGGGCAGGTCCTGTTCGAGGCCGGTACGACGCGCATGGCGCGGGCCCACGCGCGGATCTCGGGCGGCCGCACGCACCGCTACTCGTTCGGGTACCGCTCAACGGCCCTGGGCGGGCGACTCGGGGCCGCCCACACCGTCGAACTGCCCTTCGTCTTCGACCTCGCCGACGAACCCTGGCTGCACGGAGACGCCGACCTGCTCGGGCCCGCCCCCGCCCCTGCCGGACTCGCGGCCCAGGTCCACGGCGCCTGGGTCGCGTTCGCCCGCACCGGCAACCCCGGCTGGGCTCCCTACGACCCGCAGCGTCCCACAGCGGAGGTCCTCGGCGGAGAAACGGCGGCCGGCACGGCAGAGGGAATGCCCGTGGTTCCGCCTCGGACTTGACGATCACGCCGAAGATCACGAACCGCGGAGTCCGGACGCCGGGCCGACGGCCGGGCTCGGCGGCCGACGGCACAGGGCGCATAGGGCGGGCGTATGGAATTTCCCGGACGCGCGGGAGGCGCCCGGCCCGGTGTCCTGGTGCCGTGGCCGCACGGGTGCGGCCCGTGCGGACCGATCCGGTTCCCGCCCGCGCGGGAGCCGCCGCACCCCGGAGGCATCCGTGCGACCGTCCCCCACTGCCCTGCGCCGCTGCCCGGCCGCCACCGCCGTCGGTCTCCCGGCAGCGCGTTCGAGAACCCACGACCGGGGGCGGGTGGCGCTCCTTGTGGTCGGTCCTCGCTCTGCCGTCAGATGATCCGCTTCATGACGACCATGTGCTGTTTGAAGGGAGAGTTGTTCCCGCCCCAGGAGAGGACGGCGAAGACCTCGCCGCCGGGTGCACCGTGGATTTCGGGCGTGGCGCTGGCGGCGGCTCCGGTGGTGGTGCGGGACCAGCCGGTGAAGTTCTGACCGCCGTCGGTGGAGCGGTTGACCCAGAGCTCGTGGTCGTTGGGGCTGACGCAGCCGATGGCCAGGTTCTGCTGGGCCTGGTAGGCGGGGTCGTTGGTCGTGGTGGTGGGGGACGCCGGGCCCCCGCGGCCCACCGCGACGGACTCGCACTCTCCGCCGCCGGGCAGCTCCGCGAAGGACGCGTTCTGAACGCTGTTCCTGTCGGTGCGGGTCCGGGCGATGTAGACGTGGTTGTTCAGACCCCGTGCGACCTCGAAACTCATGATGTTCGTGCTGATTGAACTGGTGTACGTGGAGACGCTGGCCACCATGCCGTGCACCCGCGGGTCGTGCTGGGTGCCCCATTCACCGAGCGGGAACGAAGGGGCGCCGTTCCACAGCTCCATGCTCTGCACGTACACCTGCTGGTCGCGCACCGTGTAGAGCACCGCGTTGTTGACGCCGGTGGACGCGGTGATGCCGGTGTTGGTGCGGAATTGGCCCGGCACGTTCTCCCAGTCCGACCAGAGGTTGCCCGCCGCGCCGCGAAGGATGCTGTAGTAGACGACGCCGTTGGTACCGACGTGGAAGACGATCAGGCGGGAGTTCTGCAGCCCGCCGGTGCCGACGTTGAGCAGCGAGATGACCTCGGGGCGCTGGTTGGTACGGGCGCCGCCCGGCATGACCTGCCAGGCTCCGTTGCGGTACCGCCACCAGATCTGGTTGTCCTCGCCCCGCACCACTTCGTAGAGATCACCCTGGAACCACTGGGCCGACAGCGCGTCGGGCGATCTGGCGTCACCGCCCTCGTTGATCCACGATCCCTCGGCCGCCACGGCCGCACTGGACGGGAAGCCCAGCAGCAGCAGGAGACCGGCCAGCAGTGCCACGCATACGCGCGGCAGCCGACCGTGTCCCGAACTCCTACCCCGCAAGCCTGTTGCCCTCATCAGGTGTCCCTCTCATTCGCCTCAGGGCGCCCGGAGTCCACGCCCCGGGCCACCGGAGCCGGACGGCCCTGCATCCGCGGACCGGCCCTGCAACACGCTAAGGAGGCGATCGCCGACCCACTTGCCGCTCCGCGCACCGACCGTGCGCCGACAGGGCCCTCTTCCAGCCGGCCGATGGGTCCGTGCCCGAGGGCGGGTCGGCGGTCGGAAGGCTCTTCGCAGCCGTCGCGTCACTGTCCGGGAGGCGGCCGGTGTCTCAGCCGCGCCGCATCAGGCCCTTGACGAAGCGCAGCCGCCGCTCGGTGAAGGGCGGCTGCGCCAGGCGCAGCGTGTCCGGGGCGAGCGGCTTGTGCAGGACGGGCTTGAGGTGGGAGAAGGTTCGCCACGAATGGGCGCCGTGGTACGCGCCCATGCCGCTGGCGCCCACGCCGCCGAAGGGGAGGCCGGTGGCGGCGACGTGGATCAGCCCGGCGTCGTGGACCACCGCGCCGGACGAGGTCTGCTGCTCGAACAGGCGGCGCGTGCGGGTCGAGGAGGTGAAGACGTACAGGGCGAGCGGCTTGTCCCAGCCGTTGACGACCTCGACCGCCTGCTCGGCCGATTCGACCGTGACGACGGGAAGGACGGGCCCGAAGATCTCCTCCCGCAGCACGGCGTGGGCGGCGTCCGGGCCGATCGCCGGCCGGCCACCGGCCGCGGGGACGGTCACGACGGTCGGCGCGAGGTAGCGTTCCGTCCGGTCGTGGTCGCCGCCGACGGCCACGTCGACGCCGTCCAGCAGCGAGACGAGGCGGTCGAACTGGCGGTCGTTGACGATGCGGCCGTAGTCCCGGGCGGCGCGGGGGTCGGCGCCCCACAGGTCCGCGATCGCGGTTTCGAGCGCGGCCACGAGCGCCGGAACGCGGTCGGGGGTGGTCATCACGTAGTCGGGGGCGACGCACGTCTGGCCGGCGTTGGTGAACTTCGCCCAGGCCAGACGCCGCGCCGCTTGGTGCAGACGGGCATCGTCGTCGAACCAGACCGGTGACTTGCCTCCCAGCTCAAGCGTCACCGGCGTCAGGTGCTCGGCCGCGGCGCGCATCACGATGCGGCCGACCGGTCCGCCGCCCGTGAAGACGATGTGGTCGAACCGCTGGGCCAGCAGTTCCGTCGTCTCCGGGACGCCTCCCTCCACGGCGCGCACGGCGCCGTCGGGAAAGTAGCGGGGCACGAGCCGCGCGATCAGCGCCGAGGTCGCGGGCGCGAGCTCGCTCGGCTTGAGGACGGCCGTGTTCCCCGCGGCCAGCACCCCGACCAGCGGGTTGAGCAGCAGCTGCACCGGATAGTTCCACGGGGCGATCACCAGCACCACGCCCAGCGGCTCGGGCACCAGGCGGGCCCGCGCCGGCCACAGGACCGCCGGTACCGGACCGCGTCGGGGGCGTGCCCAGCGCCGCAGGTGGCGCAGCGTGTGGCCGATCTCGGCCAGGACGACGCCGATCTCGGTGAGCTGCGCCTCGCCCGCGCTCTTGTGCAGGTCGGCCCACAGGGCGCTCTCCCAGTCCGCCTGGTTCTCGGTGAGCATGGCGCGCAGCGCCTTGAGGCGGGCCACCCGGCCGGCCAGGGGGCGGGTCGCCCCGGAGTCGAAGAGTCCGCGCACGTCGGACACGGCCGCAGGGATGCCGGAGGAGATGTCGGGTGTCGTCGTCATGGAACCACCGTACCCCATTACGAAACGAATCCTTTTCGTTTCTATTCGGCTACACTGGAGGCGCACCCGTTCGCGACACGAGAGAACCGGCGATGACGACGAAGCCCGACACCGCGCCGCCGGGACGGCCCAAGGATCCGCGCGTGGACGCGGCCCTGATCGAAGCGGCGATCGAGGTCCTCAACGAAGCGGGATGGGCCGCGTTCACCACCACGGCCGTCGCCGGGCGCGCCGGGGCCTCCACCGCGTCCCTCTACCGGCGCTGGCCCTCCAAACAGGCGCTCGCCGGGGCCGTGGCCCGGCACATCGCCCTGAACGAACTGAGCGGCATCGACACCGGCTCCCTCGAAAACGACGTCCGGGAACTCCTCACGCGCAAGCGGCGGATCCTGGAAGCCTCCACCGGCCCCGCACTTCTGTCGTTGATGGGCCAGGCGGCACACGATCCCGAGCTGCGGCAGATCCTCCACGACGACGTCTACCTGGCGGTCCGCGGACAACTCGCCTCCCTCATCGCCCGGGCCGTCCGGCGCGGAGAGCTCGGCCAGGCCGTCGGCGCCGCCCAGATGGACGTCCTGGCGCTGGTCGTGATCGGAACCACCCTGGCCCGCTCGGCCTTCCTGGCACCGCCGACCCCGGACGGGGCAGCGGCAACCGACCCCCTCGATCTCGCCGAGACCGAACTCCGGCTGCTCCTCTCCGTACTCACGCGGACGGGCGCGTCCGCCCCGGCGCCCTGAGGGACCGCCGGCTCGGGAAGGCCCGGCTGCCCGCGCGGTGTTCGACGCGCCGGCCGGTGTGCTCTGATCGTCATGTGCCGCCCCAGGGCCCGCTCACCGTTTCGCGTGAACCGGAGGCCGCTCGGGAACGTTCCCGGGCGGCTTCCGCGTCGTTGTGCCTGAGAGACCCGAAGGCGAGCGACAGGGGGCGTCCCATGGGACGAGTGGTGTTGGAACGGTTTCCGGCCGGAAGTCCGTGGGGCAGCTGGCCCGCCGAGGAGTACGCGGCGCAGCGGCTGCGCGAGGGCGTGGAGGCCGAGGTGGTGATGGATCTGGACAGCGACGCGTTCCTCGTCGTGGTGCGGCAGCGGGAGGCCCGTTCCGGTCATTGACCGCCCGTGGACCGGTCCGGCGGGCGCATCCCCCTTGGCCTGGTGGGCGCGCGGCCCCACACTGACCCGATGACGCAGCGTGTGGACCTCGCGACGGTGATGGACCGGCTGGCGATCGACGAGGTGGTCACGGGGTACGCGGTGGCCGTCGACGACGGCGACTGGGCCGCCTACCGTGCCCTGTTCGCCGCAGGCGGGCGGGCCGACTACACCTCGGCGGGCGGGATCGAGGGCCCGGCCGGGGAGGTCGCGGACTGGCTCGCGGAGGCCATGCGGCTCTTCCCGGTGCGCCAGCACCTCATCGTCAACCGGCTGATCAGTCTGGACGACGCGGGCGGGGCCCCGGGCGACGGTGCGCGGGTCCGGGCCGACTTCCTCAATCCCATGCGGCTGTCCGGGCCCGGCGCCGACGTGAGCACCACCGCCCCCAACTTCGTCGCGGCCGGACGCTACGCCTTCGCCCTCGCCCGCACCCGTGACGGCTGGCGGCTCACCCGCGTCACCGTGCAGGAGAAGTGGCGCCACCTGGCCGTCTGACCCGCCCGCGCCCGCCCGGCCGTTCGCGACGGGCCGCCCCGGCCGCCCGTTCCCCTGGAAGGGAGGCACGCCATGGTCCCGATGCCCGGCGACCGCTCCCCGGCCCTGCGGCCCCGGCGCACACCGCGCCCCGGCCGGCCGCGACGGCCCGAGCGCGTGCGGTGGTCCGAGCGCGTGCGGTGGCCCGCCCCACTCCGGTGGTACGCCCGGCCGCCCCGGCCCCGGACCGGACCGGCCGCGCGCGCCCGGCGGGTCCCGGCCGCGGTGCTCGCCGGCGCGCTGCCCGCCCTGGCCTTCCCCGCGCCCGCGCTGTGGTGGTTCGCTTACGGCGCCCTCGTGCCCTGGATGCTGCTGCTGCGGTCGGCCCCCACCGGGCGGCGGGCGGCCCTGGAGGGCTGGCTCGGCGGCGCCGGCTTCGTCGTGGCCGTCCACCACTGGCTGCTGCCGAGCCTGCACGTGTTCCTGGTGCCGCTGGCCGCGCTGCTCGGCCTGCTCTGGATTCCCTGGGCGCTGCTGGTACGGGAGTTGCTCGGCGGCGCCCCGGCCGCCGGGCGGGCGGCGGCCGCGCTGGTCCTCGTACCGGCCGGCTGGCTGCTGTCGGAACTGGCCCGGTCCTGGCAGGGGCTGGGCGGGCCGTGGGGGCTGCTGGGCGCGAGCCAGTGGCAGGTGCCGCCCGCCCTGCGCCTGGCCTCGGTGGGCGGGGTCTGGCTGGTCGGGCTCCTGGTGGTGGCGGTGAACTGCGCGCTGGTCCTGCTGCTCGCGGTGCCTTCGGCGCGGGCAGCGGCGGTGGCCGGGGTGGCCGGCTGCGCGCTGCTGACGGCGGCGGTGTGGCTGTGGGCGCCGCAGCCCGGTCCGTCGGGGCGGCTGCGGGTGGCCGTGGTGCAGCCGGGCACGGTGCCGGACGGCCCGGACAGCACGGAGCGGCGCTTCGCCGCCGGGGAACGGCTCACCCGCACGCTCGCCGGGCAGCGGGTCGGCCTGGTGGTGTGGGGCGAGAGCAGCGTCGGCGAGGACCTGACGGCACGCCCGGACCTGGCCCGGCGCCTCGCGGCGCTGTCGGCGGAGGTCGGCGCGCCGCTGCTGGTGAACGTGGACGCGCGTCCGCCGGACCGGCCCGGCATACGCAAGAGCGCGGTGCTGGTGGGCCCGGACGGCCCCACCGGCGCCCGGTACGACAAGATGCGCCTCGTGCCCTTCGGCGAGTACGTGCCGGCCCGGGCGCTGCTCGGCTGGGCCACCTCGGTCGGCCGGGCGGCCGGCGAGGACCGGGTGCCCGGGGACGCGCCGGTGGTGATGGAGCTGCCCGGGGGCGTCCGGCTGGGCCCGCTGGTCTGTTTCGAGTCCGCCTTCCCGGACATGAGCCGGCACCTGGCGCGCGAGGGCGCCGCCCTGCTGGTGGCCCAGTCGGCGACCTCCAGCTTCCAGGACGGCTGGGCTCCCGCGCAGCACGCCTCGCTGGCCGCCCTGCGGGCCGCCGAGACGGGACGCCCGGTGGTGCACGCCACGTTGACCGGGATCAGCGTGGTGCACGGCCCTTCCGGGGAGCGGGTCGGGGCCGCGCTGCCCACCTGGGCGCGCACGGCCGCGGTGTACGACGTCCCGCTCGCCGGGGGGACGACGCCCTACGTCCGCTTCGGGGACTGGCCGGTGGCCGCGGCCCTGGCCGCCCTGGCCGCCTGGTGCGCGGCGGAGGGGACCCGTGCGCTCAGGAGGCCTGCTCCAGGGCCGAGCGCACCACCCGCTCGCACAGCTCGTGGGTGAGCAGCGCGTCGCGGGCACTGAGCGTCCTGCCCGCCGCGACGGCGTCCAGGAAGGCGTCCACCACCTGCTCGATCCCGCGCTGGCGGGCCACCGGCACCCAGTCCCCGCGGCGGCGCACGGTCGGCTGGCCCTTGTGGTCGATGACGTCGGCGAGGTTGAGGACCTGGCGTTTGGTGTCCTGCCCGGACACTTCCAGGACCTCCTCGGTGGAGCCGGACAGCCGGTTCATGATGCCGAGCGCGGTGAACCCGGCGCCGGACATCTGGAGCACCACCTGGTGCATCAGTCCCTCGCGCACCACCGCCCGCACGTCGATGTGGTCGGCCTCTCCCGGCAGCAGGAAGCGCAGGGTGTCGACGACGTGGATGAAGTCGTCCAGGACCAGCGTGCGCGGGTCCTCGGGCAGCCCGACCCGGTTCTTCTGCATGACGATCAGCTCGCGCGGATGGTCGGCGCACTGGACGTAGCCGGGCGCGTGGCGCCGGTTGAAGCCGACGGCCAGCGGGACACCGCGCTCCTCGGCCCGTTCCACGAGCCGCGCGGAGTCGGCGTACTCGTAGGCGAGGGGCTTGTCCACGTACGTCGGCACGCCCGCGTCCAGGAGCCGGGCGACGATCTCGGGGTGGACGGCGGTGGGGGCGTGCACGAAGGCCGCGTCGAGTCCCTGCGCCAGCAGCGCGTCGAGGTCGGTGTGCCGGCGGGCGGCCGGGACGTGGTGGAGCCCGCCGACGCGCTCCAGTGTGGCCGGGGTCCGGGTCTGCAGGTGCAGCTCCAGTCCGGGGCGGGTGGTGAGGACGGGCAGGTACGCCTTCTGCGCGATGTCGCCGAGTCCGATGCAGCCGACCTTCACCGGGAGCCTCCTGGTTCGTGCCTTGTGGGATCTCCGCAGCATAATCCCTGGTGACGGGGGCTGTGTTCACCGAGGATGAGGGTCATGACTTCCCAAGGATCACATCGCGCAGAACCCTCGACCACGGCCGGCGAGCGGGAGATGCTGGACGGCTGGCTGGACTACCACCGTGCCACGCTCGCCTGGAAGTGCGAGGGGCTGGGCGAGGAGCAGGTGCGCCTGACGCCCCTGAAACCCTCGGACATGAGCCTGATGGGGCTCGTACGGCACATGGCGGACGTGGAGCGGTACTGGTTCCGGGAGGTCATGCTGGGCGAGGACCTTCCCGAGCTGTACTGGAGCGACGGCGACCCGGACGGGGACTTCCACTTCACCGACGAGGACGCCTGGGCCGATTCGGAGCGGGTGTGGCAGACGGAGGTCGAGCTGGCCCGGCAGGCCGCGGCGGGCCGCTCCCTGGACCTGGTGTCGGACGCGGCCTCCCACCACCGCGGCGAGGTGTTCAGCCTGCGCTGGGTCTACACCCACATGATCGAGGAGTACGCCCGCCACAACGGCCACGCCGACCTGCTGCGCGAGCACATCGACGGCGCCACCGGCGACTAGGCCGTCCCTTTCGGAACGTGTCGGTCGGGCCCGGACCCCGTCGGCGGGTCCGCCGTACACCCCCTCGCCTTCACCCGTGCGGGGGCAATATCGACCGCCGGTTTTCGCAACGGGGTCCTCGCACAGCAGAGTTGCGCGGGTGCATCCGACCCGAACCACCACCACGCTGCTGCTCGGAGTGGCCTGCGCCGTCTCGGCCGTCTCCGGCTGCGTGAACGTCAGCCCCGTCCCCGGCCGGCCCGGAGCGCCGCCCTCCGCGGGGGCGCACCCGCGCCACGAGCCGCGCGGCGGGCCGGGAGCCGCCCCGGTGGCCGTCCGGGCCCCGGCTCTGGAGGCGCTGGAGGCGGCCCCCGGGCAGCCCGCCCGCCCGGCGTCGACGGCCCCGGCGGCCCGGTCCGCGCGTCGCGGCGGAGCCGAGGCCGTGGCCGGGCGTCCGCAGGCCGCACCGCCCGTGCCCGACATCCCGGAGCCGCCGGTGCCCGGGGAGCCCGGTGCGGGGCGCCGGGACGTCGGGGCGCGCCCCGCGCGCCCCGACGCGGAGGCCGAGCGGAAGCTGTTGCGCGAACTGCCGGTGCGCCCGGCCGACGTGTGCGCGCTGGGCCGGCGGCACGGCCGCTGGCATCCGGACAGCCCGGAGGCCCGGATCTGCGCGGGTGTGCAGGGCGGCTGACCGGCCCCGGGCCCCGCACGGGCGCAGCCGTCAGCCGGACTGCTCCGGGAACGGCCGCGGCGCCGGGCTCTGGTCCCGTTCCGTGACGAGGCGCCGCTCCAGCCCGGCGATGGCGGCCCGTACGCCGTTGCCGTACCCGTCGTCGGACAGCGCTCCGGTGGCCGCGCGGGCCCGCGCCAGGTGGATGCGGGCGGCGTCGGGGCGGCGCAGCTTCACGTAGTCGGCGGCGAGGCTGAGGTGGAGCGAGGGGTAGAACACCCGCATCGCCTGGTGCGCCCCCGGGCCCGGCGCCTCCTCGCCCCGGGGTCCGCCGGGCGCGGGGTCCGCCGTCGGGGCGTCGGCCGCGGCCAGGGCCCGCAGGTCCCACGCCAGCTCGTCCGCGGGGTCGTCCTGGGCGTCCGCCATGTAGTGGGCGAGGGTGCACCGGTGGAGGGAGTGGCCCTCCTCGCCGATCTCGGACCAGATCGCGCCGAGCCGGTTGCGGGCCTCCTCGCGGTCCCCGGCGTGCAGCAGGATGACCGCCTGACCGATCCTGGTCATGACGGCGTCCTCCGACGCCTCCTGCTGCTGCTCCGTCAACGCGGCCTCCGTCTCGTCCCGCCGGACCTGCTCCGGTCCGATCGTCTCGAAGCTAGCCGGAGGCACCGGCAATGGCGCCGAGGCGCGGTCGGCCGTCAGCCGAGGTCCGGGATCCGCCAGTCGATCGGCTCATGGCCCTGGGCGGCGATGCCCGCGTCGATCTGGGTGAAGGGCCGGGAGCCGAAGAACTTCTTGGCCGACAGCGGCGACGGGTGGGCGCCCTTGACGACCACGTGCCGCTCCTCGTCGATCAGCGGGAGCTTCTTCTGGGCGTAGGCCCCCCAGAGCACGAAGACGGCCGGGTCCGGCCGGTCGGACACGGCGCGGATCACGGCGTCGGTGAACTTCTCCCAGCCCTTGCCCTTGTGCGAGTTGGGCTCGGCCTCGCGGACGGTGAGCACCGCGTTGAGCAGCAGGACCCCCTGGCGGGCCCAGGGCATCAGGTATCCGTTGTCGGGGACCGGCAGGCCGAGCTCCTCCTTCATCTCCTTGTAGATGTTCCGGAGGGAGGGCGGGGTCTTGACCCCGGGCTGGACGGAGAAGCACAGGCCGTGGCCCTGCCCGGCGCCGTGGTAGGGGTCTTGGCCGAGGACCAGCACCTTGACCTGGTCGAAGGGGGTGGCCTCCAAGGCCGCGAACACCTGGTCGCGGGGCGGATAGACCGGCCCGTTCGCCCGCTCCTTCTCGACGAACTCGGTGAGTTCCCTGAAGTAGGGCTGGTCCAGCTCCCCGCCGAGGACGGGGAGCCAGGACTCGGGCAGCATCTGGGTCACGGCGACAACCTCCGGTACAAGTTCGTGCGACTGCTCAGAACCTACCGGGGGCCACTGACAACGCCGCGGTCAGGCCGCCCGCGCGGCCGGCCCGTGCGGGCTACCAGCTCGTCTTGCGGTAGAGCTCCCACATCTGCATGGCGGTCTGCGGGTCGAGGGCCCGCTCGGCGCCGGCGATGTCCTCGCGGGCGGCCACGTACAGCTTGCCCTGCCACAGCGGCAGCAGGCGGACGTCCTCGGCGAAGATCTGCTGGGCCTGCTCGAACTCGCGGATGCCGGCGGCCCGGTCGCCCTCGCGGCGGGACTTGGGCAGCAGCTCGTTCAGGATCTGCGCGGGCTCGTAGGGGGTGCCGACCGCGTTCTCCTTGCCGACGAACGGCGCGATGAAGTTGTCGGGGTCCGGGAAGTCGGGGAACCAGCCGCGGCCGAAGACCGGGTACTCGCCGTTCTTGTAGCCCTCCTGGAAGGTCTTCCAGGGCTGGCCGCGCAGTGTGATCTTGAAGAGTCCGCTCTCGTCGAGCTGCCGCTTGAGCTCGGTGAACTCGTCGGCGGTGGAGGCGCCGTAGCGGTCGGTGGTGTACCAGAAGGTCAGCTCGACCGGCTGGGTGATCCCGGCGCCCTTGAGGATCTTGCGGGCCTCGTCGACGTTCGCGTGGCCGTACTTGTCGAAGAAGGGCGTCTTGTGCCCGACGACGCCCTTGGGGACCATCGAGTACAGCGGTTCGGCGGTGCCCTGGTAGACCTTCGAGACGAGCGCGCCGCGGTCGATGACCTGGGCGATGGCCTGGCGCACGGGGAGCTTGGCGACCTGCGGGTCCTTGGGGTTGAAGACCAGGTAGCGGATCTCGGAGCCGACGTTCTCGACGACCTGGACGCCGAGCCCGTGCGAGGCGGGGCTCTGCAGGTCCTTGACCTCGTCGGCCGACAGGCCTCGGTAGGTCGCGTCGATCTCCTTGGCCTTGAGGGCGGCGATCATCTTCGCGGAGTCGGCGTAGTAGCGGATGGTCACCGCGTCGTTGCGGCGGTTGGCGAAGCCGGTGTAGTTCGGGTTGCGGCTCAGGACGGCTTCGCCGCCCTCCTTGTACGAGTCGAGCACGTACGGTCCGGAGCCGGTGATCCGGTCGCCCTCGCGGACCTTGTCGGCCGCGTAGTCCTTCGGCGCGACGAGCGAGGCGGCCGGGGAGCCGAGCACGTACGGGAAGGTCGCGTCCGGGGTCTTCAGGTGGAAGACGACGGTCAGCGCGTCCGGGGTCTCGATCTTGTCCAGGGTGCCGAAGAGGTCCTTCGGGCCGACCTTGCTGCCGATGGTGCGGATGCGGTCGAGGGAGTGCTTGACGGCCTTGGCGTCGAGGGCCTCGCCGTTGGAGAACTTCAGGCCCTTGCGCAGAGTGCACCGGTACGACTCGTTCACGGTGTCCGTGAACTCGCAGCTCTGTGCGGCGTCCGGCTGGGGTTTGGTGGAGCCGGTGGGAAAGGCCAGGAGCGTCTGGTAGACGTTCCGGTACAGCTCCCAGGAGCCGTCCCACGCGGCTGCCGGATCGAGGGTGCTCGGTGCGCTGGTCGTGCCGACGACGATCCTCTTCTTGTCGCCGCCGCCGCCGTCCGAGAGCAGGCCGCATCCGGCGAGCAGGGATATGGACGCAAGGGCCGCAGTGATCTGCAGGCATCTGGTCCGGTTGAACACGTGCACGCTCCTCGATCAGCCAGGGGTGCGGCAGACCCTACCGCAGTGCCCCACGAATCCAATGGGCAGGTTTCGTGGGGCACTTGACCGGTTCCGTGCATATTCGATATGCATTTGACTCCCCCCGGGGGGCAAATGCGTCCGATTATCGGTCAGTGCACTCCGGCATTGAGGAACATTCCCCCGTCGACGACCAGAGTTTGTCCCGTGATCCATTCCGCTTGTGCAGATGTGAGGAATGCCGCGGCACCGCCGATGTCCTCCGGGACCCCGAGCCGGCCGAGCGGATAGGCCGCCGCGGCCTCCTGCTCGCGCCCCTCGTAGAGGGCCTGCGCGAAGCGCGTCTTGACCACGGCGGGGGCGATGGCGTTCACCCGTACGCCGGGTGCCATCTCGTGGGCGAGCTGGAGGGTGAGATTGACCATGGCGGCCTTGCTCATCCCGTACGCGCCGATGAAGGGCGAGGCCGATACGCCGGCGATCGAGGAGATGTTCACGATCGCCCCGCCATTGTCCTTCTGCCAGGCGTGCCAGGTGCGCTGGGCGAATCCGAGTGCGGACATCACATTGGTCTCGAAGACCTTGCGCGCGACCCCGAGGTCGAGGTCGGCGAGGGGCCCGAATACCGGATTCGTGCCGGCATTGTTCACGAGGAAGTCGACGCGGCCGAAGGCCTCCATCGTGCGTTCCACGGCGACGGCCTGGTGGGCCTCGTCGTGCGCCTTCCCCGCGACGCCGATCACCCGGTCCGCACCGAGCCGCTCCACGGCCTCCTTGAGGGCCTCCTCGTTGCGCCCGGTGATGCACAGCCGGTCGCCGCGGGCGACCAGCGATTCGGCGATGCCGTAGCCGATGCCCCGGCTCGCCCCGGTGATCAACGCGACCCTGCCGCTGTCGATGCCTTCGTACGTCATGGCGTGGATCCTGTCTCTCGTCAGCTGAGCGGGCCGCCGGCCACGTACATGACCTGACCGGAGACGAAGCCGGCGGCCTCGCCCGTGAAGAAGGCGATGGCGTTGGCGACGTCCTCGGGGCGGCCCACCCGCTGGACGGGGATCTGGGTGGCGGCGGCGGCCTGGAAGTCCTCGAAGCCCATGCCGACCCGGGCGGCCGTCTGGGCGGTCATCTCGGTGGCGATGAATCCGGGGGCGACGGCGTTGGCCGTGACGCCGAACTTGCCGAGCTCGATGGCCAGGGTCTTGGTGAAGCCCTGCAGGCCGGCCTTGGCCGCGGAGTAGTTGGCCTGGCCGCGGTTGCCGAGCGCGGAGCTGCTGGAGAGGTTCACGATGCGGCCGAACGTGGCCTCCACCATGTGCTTCTGACAGGCCTTCGACATGAGGAAGGCGCCGCGCAGGTGCACGTTCATGACCGTGTCCCAGTCGGTCTCGCTCATCTTGAAGAGCAGGTTGTCGCGGAGCACGCCCGCGTTGTTGACGAGGACGGTCGGAGCGCCGAGCTCGCTCGCGACCCGCGCGACGGCCGCCTCCACCTGCGCGGCGTCGGAGACGTCGCAGCCGACGGCGAGGGCCCTGCCGCCGGCCGCCGTGATCGCCTCCACGGTGTCCTTGCAGGCAGCCTCGTCGAGGTCGAGTACGGCGACGGCCCGGCCCTCGGCGGCCAGGCGCACGGCGGTGGCCGCGCCGATGCCCCGGGCCGCCCCGGTCACGATCGCGACGCGCTGCTCGGTGGTGGACATGCTGGATCTCCTCGCCCTTGAGAGGCGGCCGCCCAAAGGTGAGCAACCGCTTAGTAGCTTCAGCTGAGGAGACGCTAGGAGCCCTGGCACCCGGTGTCAACGGGACTCCGCCGCGCCCCCGCGGGAGCGGGGGCGCGGCGCGGGCGCGGGACGGCGTCACAGACCGGCCGCGGGCGGCCGGGCCGGGCCCTGCCGGGCCGCCCGGGGTCCGGCGGACCCGGCAGGATCCACACGGGGGCGGCCCCGCGGGAGGCGGCCTAGCGGACCAGCAGGCCGAGCAGCCGTTCCAGCTCGGCGGCGGGGTCGGCCGTCAGGCCGGTGTGCACCGGGCCCGGCTGGACCACGGTGCTGCGCGGCGCGATCAGCCAGCGGAACCGCCGGCCCGGTTCGTCCCCGGCGGCCTGGCCGGCCGCCGCGCCGCCGCCGCACACCCCCTCCACCCCGCGCAGGGCGGCCCGCACCCCGGCCACGTCGGCGTGGGGGTCCAGGGCGAGGAGCTTGGCCTCGTCGAGGTGGGTGCGCGCCGCCACGAAGGAGTGCGCCCGGCAGTAGACGATCACGCCGGCGTTGAAGCACTCGCCGCGCTCCATCCGCGGTACCACGCGCACCAGCGCGTACTCGAACACGTCCCGCTCGCTCACTGGCCGTCGCTCTTCTTCTTGGTCGGGTGGGGCCACTCGGGCAGGTGGTCGGTGAGCCAGCCGGGCGGTCCGGCGGGGGTCCTCACCTCCGCCTCCATGGTGATCCGCTGGTGGATGGTGGCGGCGCGCGGCAGCAGCGCCTCCACATAGGCCCGGCGCACGGCGTCGGTGGAGTCGAAGCCGGGCTCGTCGACCAGCCATTCGTCCGGGACGTCGGCGGCGACCTCGGTGAGGAGCTCCTCGGTGACCAGCGGCGCGAGGGCCGCGGCGGCCGCGGCGATGTCGGGCCCGACGGGGGCCAGGACGTGGTCGGAGGCGTTGTACGGCTTGGCCGAGGCGGCGGCGGCCGTGGGCCAGTTGTGGTGCCAGATCATGGTGGCGCCGTGGTCGATGAGCCAGAGGTCACCGTGCCAGACCAGCATGTTCGGGTTGCGCCAGGACCGGTCGACGTTGTTGATCAGCGCGTCGAACCACACCACGCGCCCCGCCTCGGCCGGGTCGACCCGGTAGGCGAGCGGGTCGAAGCCGATCGAGCCCGGCAGGTAGTCCATGCCGAGGTTGAGGCCGCCGCTGGCCTTGAGCAGCTCCTGCACCTCCTGGTCGGGCTCGCCGAGCCCGATGACGGGGTCGAGCTGCATCTGCACCAGCGTCGGGACCCGCAGGCCCAGCCGCTGGGCGAGGCGGCCGCAGATGACTTCGGCGACCAGGGTCTTGCGGCCCTGGCCGGCCCCGGTGAACTTCATGACGTAGGTACCGAGGTCGTCGGCCTCGACGATTCCCGGGAGCGAGCCGCCCTCCCGCAAGGGAGTGACATAGCGGGTCGCTGTCACTTCTGTAAGCATTTCCCAGGCTTTCCGTTCTTCAGACCTTGCAATCGAAGGGGTCCCCCCTCCCGCGTGCCCCATCAGCTTGACATCCCAAGGACCCGGGGAGAATCCGGGGAACCGCGGCCCCCGTCCGGAGCGTCTCCGGTGGCGGCCCCGGTGGGCTCCGGCACGAGGGAGGCGGGCATGGGCGGGGAGGAAGAGCTCGACTGGGCGGCCATGTTGAGGTTCGACCAGGAGCGCAGTGCGATCGAGGGCCGCAGGCACGACGCGACCGCAGCCGGCCTCCGGGGGGACGCGGCGGCCCGCTCCCGGTACCTCGAAGAGGTCGCCCAGCTGGAGATGCTGCCCAGGCTCTGGGAGTTCGGGGTCCGGCTCACCGTGGAGGAGTACCAGGACGCGGTGCGCGTACGGTCGTGGATGATCCACGAGCAGAGGATGGCCGCGGACCGGGCTTCCCGGCGCCCGTGGCCGCCCGGAGAGCACCCCGACCGCCACATCCGGTACTACTGGTCCCGGGACGGCCGGCTCCTGTACGTGACGACGGCCCGCGACGACGGCCGGTTCGTCGCCAACCACGGCTTTCTGACGCCCGAATGGGCCGAGCGGCTGCGCCGGGAGATCCCCCTGCTCGCCGACCTCGTGACCCGGTACGAGACCAACCAGGAGGCCGGGCGCGGCCACGAAGGGATCTCGGCCCCGTTCGACGTGCCCCTCCTGGGCGACGCGGTACCGGAACCGCTGCGGCTCTGGCGCGAGCGCGTCGAGGGCGAACTGCGGCGGCGGGCCGCCGAGCAGGCCGCGTCCCGCGACCCCGAGGGCGGGCCCCGCCCACGGCCCGACGCGGTCCCGCCCGGCCGATGAGGACGCAGCGGGCCCTGCCCCGGTGGACACGAACTGCCGCCGACCGCGGGTTCGATCACGCCGATCGGGTACCCGCGCCCCATCGACGAACGAGGGAGTGTCCGACATGGGTGAGACCACAGACGTCCGGGGCCACGACGTCACACAGTTCCGCAGCGCCTCTTTCGGCTCGCCGGAAGAGGCGGTGAAGCGGGCGATCAGCGCCGACTTCGGCGTCCCGGAGACCGAGATCCACACCAGCGACGACGCGCCGTCGGGGCTGCGCACCCTGGAGGTGCGCAGCCCCGACGTCCCGCCCCTCGGCGCCCCGGCCACCGTCCGCTACCGGCTGGGATACCGGAGCCAGGCGCTGACGCGGGTCGACGTCGAGTGGACGCTGCCGCAGGACCCGACCGCCGAGGAAGGCGCCCGGCTCATGACGGCCGTGTCGGAGCTGGCGACGCGCCTCGGCGAGGACGGCCGGCCGGCCGGCCGGGCCGTCGCGGAGGGCGCCGTCGGCGACGTGGAGGCCGGCGCGTCCGTGCCGTCCGTGTCCATCCGGGGCGTCGCCGCCGACGACACCGAGGTGGCGCTGCCGGGCGTGCCGCTGCGCATCCGGAGCGCCCCGGCGGACCCCGGCGGGCGGAGCACCGACGTCGCGGCCCTGCGCGGCATCCGGCTGGGCTACCGGATCGACGCCGCGGATCCGGACGTCCGCATGAACTGACGGACCGCGCGGCGGCCGGCCTCCCCGCCGTCCCGGAGCGCCCGCCCGCAGACCGGA
Source organism: Streptomyces subrutilus (assembly GCF_008704535.1). Taxonomy (NCBI): domain Bacteria; kingdom Bacillati; phylum Actinomycetota; class Actinomycetes; order Kitasatosporales; family Streptomycetaceae; genus Streptomyces; species Streptomyces subrutilus. The sequence goes on along the minus strand of NZ_CP023701.1, from coordinate 6,239,914 downwards.
CCGGGTCACGTGCGGGACCGGCACGTGCATCCGATATGACCGGATTGCGAGCGGCTGGCAGACTGGTTGACCCAGGGAGGCGCCCGGGTACCGGAGGCATACCGGCTCGCCGCGGCCGCGAACATCCGCATCGGCCCCGCGCGACACCCGGCTCCGGCGCCCTGGACGCACGAAGGAGACGGACGTGAAGAGCAGCGGACGCACGAAGCACCACGACGTCGAGCAGGAAGGTCCCGAACTGCCCGACAACGGGGCGATGGTCGACGAGCACGGCCGCGCCCCCGGCGTGCCCTCCCGTACGGGGACGGGATCCAGCGCGCCGCCGGCCGACGCGGAGCGCGTGGAGGGGGCGCTGAAGGAGCGCCGGCCGTAGCGGACGAGTCGGCGGTGGGGGCCGGGCGGATGTACAGGCCCGGCCCTGCCGTCGCCGCGCCCGGCGGCGGCGCGGGTCAGCGCGCGGGGGCCCACTGTGTGAGCAGCGCTTCGGCCGTGGTGACGGTCGCGACCAGCGCGAGGGAGTTGCGGATCACCTCGGCGGTGCAGGAGGCGGGCACTCCGGCGATGGCGTCGGACGGGACGACGACCTGGTAGCCGAGGTTCACGGCGTCGAAGACGGTGTTCGGGATCGCGATGTTGGAGGACACCCCGGTGACGACGAGCGTGCGGACGCCGAGGTTGCGCAGCAGGGCGTCCAGGTCGGTGCCGGCCATCGGGGAGAGCCCGTGGAGCCGGCGGACGACCAGGTCCTGTTCGGCGACGGTGAGGGGCGCCGCCACCTCGACGGCGCTGCTGCCGGTCAGCTGCCGCACGGGCAGCCTGCCGGCGGCCCGGAACAGCCGTGCGTTGGTGTTGGCCGCGCGCCCGTCCGGTCGCCGCTCGGCGACCGCGTGCACCACCTGCACGCCGGCCCCGCGCGCGGCGTCGACCAGCGCGGCCACCCGGGCCAGCATGCCGGAGTCGCGGGCTTCCTTGGCGAGCTCGGGCAGGGCGCTCTCCTCGCCGACGACGCCGTTCTGGCATTCGACGGTGAGCAGAGCGGTGGTGGCGGGATCGAGATCCGGCATGGCTCCCCCTGGCGTGACGGCGCAAGAGCCCGCATGATTCCTGACACATAGTCAGATGTGAAGGGGAGCGCGCCTGATGGACGAGACTCGCCCGGGCCGGGCACAGCGGCGGGGCCGCCGGATCATGATGACCGACGCGGAGGTGGACGCCTTCCTGCGCGAGCAGCGCACCTGCCGGGTGGCCACGGTCTCGCCGGACGGGCGGCCGCACGTGGGCGCCCTGTGGTTCGCGTGGGACGGCACGTCGCTGTGGCTGTACTCGATCACGCGCAGTCGGCGCTGGTCCGACCTGCGCAAGGATCCGCGGGTCTCGGTGGTCGTCGACGCCGGGGAGGCGTACGACGAGCTGCGCGGCGTGGAGCTGTCCGGCAGCGTCGTCCTCGTGGGCGAGGCGCCCCGCACCGGCGAACCGTGCCCGGAGCTGGCCGAGGCGGAACGGATCTTCCCGGTCAAGAACTTCGGCATCGAGGAGATGCCGCACGACGGACGGCACGCCTGGCTGCGCCTCACCCCCGACGCGGTCGTCTCCTGGGACTTCCGCAAGCTGTAGCCGGCCGGCTGCGCGCAGGACCGCGCTCCGAGCACCGCCAGGCCGCGGCCGACGCCACACCGGGCCGGACACCACGCGGCCCGGGCACCGCTCGACCGCGGACCGCCGCGCGGCCTAGGCCGTCTCTTTCGGATCTTGCCGGGCCCGCGACGCCCGGCACCGTGCCTGGCCGCACTGCCGAGGCGACCACGTACGTCCAGTACGCGAGCGCCCCGGCAGCACGCCCAGGCACGGCACCAGACGCCGCGGGCTCGGCCGACAAGATCCGAAAGAGACGGCCTAGCCGGGCAGCCCCGCCGCCAGCGGCGCCGCCGCCTGCCGAAGGGCGTCCACGGCGGCCCGGATGGAGGGCCGCCGGTCGGCATCCGCGCGCCAGACCGCGTACACGTGACGGCGCACGCTGTCGCAGACCGGCAGCAGCCGCACCCCGGACGGCACCGGGCCCCGGCCCAGCCGGGGCGCGACGCACACCCCGAGGCCGGCTTCCACGAAGGCCAGCTGGGTGTGGTGCTCCTCGGCGATGTGGGCGATGCGCGGCTCGACGCCCGTACCGCGCAGCGTGAACACCAGCCACTCGTGGCAGAACTGGCCCTCGTTCCAGGAGATCCAGTCGTCGTCGGCGAACTCGGCGAGCGAGATCCGCGCGCGCCCGGCCAGCCGGTGCCCGGCGGGGACCGCGATGTCGACGGAGTCGTCGAGCAGGTGGGTGCGGGTGAGCTCCGCGGGCACCGGCATGCGCTTGTTGTGCCAGTCGATGGCCAGCGCCATGTCCAGGTCGCCGCGGACCACGGCGGCCATGCTCTCCTCGGGTTCCTGCTCGCGCACGAGCGCCCGCAGTTCCGGATGGTCGGCGCGCAGGGCGGACAGGGCCTGCGGCAGCAGTCCGCGCATGGCGGTCGGAAAGGCGCCGACGCGCAGTTCGCCGACCGCGCACCCGCGCTGGGCCTCGACGTCGGCCTGGGCGAGCTCCACCTGGGAGATGATCCGGGCGGCGTGGTCGGCGAGCAGCCGGCCGGCGTCGGTGAGCCGCACCCCGCGCCCGTACTTGGCCAGCAGCGGCTGGCCGACCTCGCGCTCCAGCTTGGCCATCTGCTGGGAGACGGCGGAGGTGGTGACGTGCAGGCCGTCGGCCGCACCGCCGACGGAACCGTGGCGGGCGAGGGCGTCGAGGGTGCGCAGGCGCTCCAGGTTCAACATGTAAGCGATGCTACGCGGTGTGGGGCAGAAACTCTCGCTTGTCCTACGAAGTTGACGCGCGCACAGTATGCGTCATGAGCGCACCCGCGGCCCACCGCCCCAGCCACCCGGCACCCACCCCTCCTTCCGACCCGCTCCCGGCGATCCCCGCGGGCACGACCACCGCGGGCCCGGCCCCGGCGGACGCCGCCACCGCAGCCGGCGAGGGCGCGACGACCGCCCGTCCGGCCCGCCGCCGCCCCGGCACCCTCCTGCTCGACTGGCGCGTCCGCTTCGCCGTGCTCTCCGTCGTCTGGGGCTTCAGCTTCCTCCTGATCAAGGTCGGCACGGAGGGGTACGCGCCCTTCCAAGTCGCCCTGGGCCGGGTCCTGTTCGGCGCTCTGGCGCTGCTGTCCGTCCTGCTGGTGCGCCGTGAGCCGCTCCCCCGCTCCCTGCGCACCTGGGGCCACCTGTCGGTGGCGGCGCTCCTGCTGAACACCGTGCCGTTCTCCCTCTTCGCCTTCGCGGAGCTGCGCATCCCCTCCAGCCTCGCCGGCATCTGCAACGCCACCTCGCCCCTGTGGGGCATGGCCCTGTCCCTGGTCGCCCTGTCCGAGGACCGCCCCACGCGCCGCCGCTTCGCCGGTCTCGGGCTGGGCTTCCTCGGCGTGCTCACCGTCCTCGGGGCCTGGCAGGGCTTCTCGGGCGTCGACGCCACGGGCACCGCCCTCGCCCTGCTCGCCTCGCTCTGCTACCCGATCGGCTGGATCTACGTCCGCCGCACCCTCGCCGGGACCCCGGGCTCGCCGGTGGCGATGACCGGCGGCCAGCTGCTGCTCTCCACGGTCCAGCTCACCCTGGCGAGCGCGGTCTTCACCTCCGCGCCCACGTCGTTCCCGCTGTGGCCGACCCTGTCGGTGATCGCCCTGGGCGCCCTCGGCACGGGCATGGCGCTGCAGATGCAGTACGGGCTGGTCAAGGAGGTCGGCCCGACGACCGCCCAGATGGTCACGTACTTCATCCCGGTCATCGCCACCACCGCGGGCGTCCTGGTCCTCGGCGAACAGCTCCACTGGAACACCCCGGTCGGCGCCCTGATCGTACTGGCGGGCGCGGCCCTCACCCAGACCCGCCCCACCGCCCGCCCCGCGCCCTGACCCCCTGCCACCGCCCGGCCCGTCAGCCGGACCGGCCCTCCGACGCCCCCGGCCGGACCGCCGCCGCCAGCGCGTCGGCCAGCGCGGTCGCCTCCGCCGCCCGCAGCCGCGAGACCGTCACCCGTACGCCCGGACCCGCCTCGGCCCGGAACCGGGCGCCGGGGGCGACCGCCCACCCGGCGGCCAGCAGCCGCGTCACCACCGCGGTCTCGTCGGCGACGGGCACCCACACGTTCATCCCGCTGCGGCCGTGCGCCCGCACTCCGCGCCCGGCCAGCGCCGCGACCAGCGCGTCCCGCCGTTCCCCGTACGCGCGCGCCACCGCCGCCCGGTCCACCGCCCCGGAGGACCACAGCTCGACCACCGCGTACTGGAGCAGCCGGCTCACCCAGCCCGGGCCCAGCCGCTGCCGCCCGCGCACCCGGTCCAGCGTCACCTCGTCGCCCGTGAGCACCGCGAGCCGCAGGTCCGGGCCGTACGCCTTGGCCGTGGACCGCACCAGCGCCCAGTGCCGGGTGGCGCCGCCCAGGGTGTGCAGCGGCAGGTCGACGAAACCGTTGCCGTGGTCGTCTTCGATCACCAGCACCTCGGGCCGCCGGGCCAGCAGCGCCCGCAGTTCGGCCGCCCGCCCGGCGCTCACCGCGGCCCCGGTGGGGTTCTGCGCCCGCGAGGTCACCACCAGCGCCCTGGCCCCGGCCTCCAGCGCCCGCGCCACGGCCCGCGCGTCGGGCCCGTCGTCGTCGACCCCGACCGGCAGCACCCGCAGCCCCAGCGCCGGGACCAGGTCCAGCACGCTCCCCCAGCCCGGGTCCTCCACGGCCACCGCGTCGCCCGGCCGCAGGTGGGCGGCCAGCACCCGCTCGATCCCGTCCAGCGCGCCCGAGGCGAGCGCGACCGGCCCGGCCGGCACCCCGTCCGCGTCCAGGCCGGCCCGCGCGAGGCGGGCCAGCTCCGGGGCGACGGGGTCCTGCCCGTAGAGGACGGGCGAGCGCGCGGACCGCAGGGCGGCCGCGGCGAGCGGCCCCGCCAGCGACGGCAGCAGCTCGACGTCCGGGTTGCCGTCGGTCAGGTCCCGCACCCCCTCCGGCACGGTGATCCGCAGCGCGTCGCGCGGTGTGGTCGTCGGGCGGGCCCGCACGCGGCTGCCGCGCCGTCCGTCGGTCGCGATGATCCCGCGTTCGCGCAGCGTGCGGTAGGCCGCGGCCACGGTGTTGGGGTTGACGCCGAGCTCACCGGCCAGCTCCCGCATCGGCGGCAGCGGCGCGCCGGGCGCGAGCGCGCCCGACCCCACGCCCGCTTCGACGCTGGCCGCGATCTCCGATGCGCGACGCCCTGCGATCCGATAGTCTCCTAGCACAAAGCTGATTATGCACTAATACAACGGAGAACGCCATGACCGCCACCCCGGCCACGGAGACGACCGGACCCGCCGCCCCGTACGAACCCACCGACCGCACGGTCCCCACCCGTTCCCGGGAGCGCGCGCACTACGACCGGGAGACCGTGCACGCGATCCTCGACGAGGCGTACCTGTGCCACCTCGGGTTCGTCCGCGACGGCGCCCCGGTGGTCCTGCCCACGCTCTTCGCCCGCGTCGGCGAGGCCCTCTACCTCCACGGCTCCACCGGCTCACGACCGCTGCGTGCGGCCGGCCGGGAGGACCCCGGCCTGCCCGCGTGCGTGACGGTCACCCACCTCGACGGCCTGGTGCTGGCCCGTTCGGCCTTCCACCACTCGATCAACTACCGCTCGGTGGTCGTCCACGGCACCGCCCGCGAGGTCACGGACGAGGCGGAGCGCCGCCTCGCCCTGGACGCCCTGGTCGACCACGTCGTCCCGGGCCGGTCCGCGGACTCCCGGCCGGCCAACGCCAGGGAGCTCGCGGCCACGGCCGTGATCCGCCTGGACCTGGACGAGGTGTCCGCGAAGGTCCGCACGGGCGGCCCGAACGACGACGCCGAGGACCTGGCCCTGCCCCACTGGGCGGGCGTGGTCCCGGTCGCGCCCACCTACGGGACCCTCGTCCCCGCGGCGGACCTGGCCCCCGGCGTCGCCGTCCCGGACTACCTCACCGCGCCCTGAGCGTCCTCCGCACCGGCCCGCCCGGCAGCGGTTCGTCCCGCCGGACCCCCGGCCGGACGGGCCGCGTCCGCCGGGCCGCCGAAGGGAGCGCCCACGGGCCCTCCCCCGGTCCCGCCGCCCGGCCGCCGCCACTCCGCCGCGATCAGCGCCCCGACCGCCGTCAGCAGCAGTACCGTGCCCAGCACCACCGCGCCCGTCAGCTGCTCCCCGAGGACCAGGACGGCGATGGCGGCCGCGCTCACCGGCTCGATCAGCATGATCACGGACACGGTCGCGGCCCGCACGGAGGCGGCCCCGGTGAAGTAGAGCGCGTACGCGAGCGCCGTCGGCACCGTGGCCACGTACACCAGCAGCCACAGCACCCGCCCCGGCTCGGCCGTGTGCGGCAGCAGCCCCTCGGCCGCGGCGAGCGGCAGCAGGCACACCGTGCCCACCCCGACCGACCAGGCCGTGGTCACCAGCGGGTCCCCGCCGGCCCCGCGCTGCCCGAGCCACCGGGCCCGCAGGGTCATCGTCGCGTAGCCGGCGGCCGAGAGCAGCGCCCAGCACACGCCCAGCGGCCGCACCGCGCCGCCCCCGCTGCCCAGGACGAGCACGGCGAGCCCGCTCAGCGCCCCGGCGACGGCCGCGCCGCCGCCCAGCCCGAGCCGCTCGCCCATCCAGCGGCGGCCGCCGAGCGCGATCAGCACCGGCCCGGCCCCCAGCGTGACCACCGTCCCCACGGCGAGGCCGGTCTCGCGCACGGCGGCGAAGTAGGCGGCCTGGAAGAGCGTGAAGAGCAGTCCGGTGCCGATCAGGGACCGGGTCGAGGGCCGCACCCGCCCCGGGAGCGGGCGGGGACGGCGTACGGCGAGAACCGCGAGCAGGACGACGAGCCCTCCGGCGCAGCGCCAGAAGGACAGGGACAGCGGACCGAGGTCGCTGGAGAGGAAGAGGAGCGAGGCGGCGGCTCCCGCGGTGCCCCAGGCGGCTCCGGCGAGGACGAGGTACAGCAGACTGCGCCCGGCAGCGGGCGAATGGTTCGACACGTGTGTCTCCGCGCATGCGTGAAGGATGAAAAGGGGCAGCTCATCGCTTCGCGGGCAGCGCGCACCCGCCCGGGAGCACCCGGGCCGGGTCGTGAAGGTCGTGGAGCGCCGCCCGCGCTAGGCGGCGGGAGGCGGAAGCACGGTCATCGGCATGGCGTCACCCTAGGCGCTGGCGGTCTGGTGGTCCAGTACGGACGGATCGGCCGCCGCCGGCGGGGTCGGCCGGGCGGACTGTGCGATGAGGGCGCCGCCCAGCACCAGGCCGCCGCCGACGATCTGCCAGGTCGACAGGTGTTCGCCGAGCAGGATCCAGGCCAGCACCGTGGCGATCACCGCCTCCAGGCAGGCCACCACGCCCGCGACCTGCGGCGAGAGCCTGCGGACCGAGACCACGCCGGTCAGGTAGGCGAGGACGGTCGCGATGAGCACCACCCAGCCGAGCAGCAGCCCGGCGGGCAGCAGCGTGCCGTTCAGCGAGGCGTCGCCGCCCAGCACCTGCCAGTCCATCTGCCACGGCCGGGCGATCACGGTCATCACCAGGGTGCCGATGATCATGCCGTACGCGATCACCCCGAGCGGGTCGGGCACGTCGTCCCCGTCGGTCCCCTGGTCGGCGAAGACGAAGTAGAAGGCCTGGCAGCAGGCGGCGGCCAGGCCGAGCAGCACCCCGAGCGGGTCCAGGCTCAGCCCCGCCCAGATCTCGACCACGCAGGCCAGGCCCACGACGGCGACGGCGGCGCCCGCGGCGGCGGCCCGCGTCACGGGCTTGCGCTGCACGAAGCGGATCCAGCCGAGCAGCAGGGCCGGGCCCAGATACTCCAGCAGCAGGGCCACACCGACCGGGATCCGCGACAGGGAGGCGAAGTAGAAGGCCTGGACGCCGGCCACGCCGATCAGTCCGAAGCCGGCGAGCAGTGCGGGTTTGCGGCGCAGCAGGTCGCGGTGACGCCAGGCGAGCGGCGACAGCACGAGGGCCGCCCCGGCCACCCTGAGCCAGACCATGTGGAGGGGGTCCAGACCCGCCTCGATCAGCGGCTTCGCCGCCACTCCGGAACCACCGAACGCGAACGCCGAGACGAGGGCGAGGCCCAGTCCGGCGTGTCTCCCTGACGCTTGCATCGGGCCATCATGGCAGGGCCGGTCAGGAGCGTCACCGGTGTGACGCCTGTTGAGACGCACCCGATATCCGGGGTCGTCGCCCTCCCGGAATCTGACGGGTCGTCAGTATTGAATGTTCCGCCCGCCGGGGCTACCTTCCGCCGCACGTACCCGACGAGAAGGGGTGGTCGCATGGCCGAAGTCACCGCGGAATCACGGATCGAGGCGCCCGCCGCGAAGCTCTGGGCCCAGCTGACGGACTGGGACGCGTACGGCCAGTGGAGCATGACGCACACCGACTTCCCGAAGGGCGGTCCGCAGACCCTGGCGATCGGGACCGCCTTCGCCGAGAACATGAAGATGATGGGCTTCCCCGCCGAGGTCCTGTGGACCGTCTCGGAGCTGGAGGACGAACGACTCTTCGCGATCACCGGCAAGGGCCCCATGGGCGTCGCCGTGCTGACCCGCTACACCCTGATCCCGGACGGCGCCGCCACCACGGTGCGCATCGACGGCGAGTTCACGGGGGCGGCCGTCTCCCTGATGGCCGGCAAGCTCAAGGACTCGGCCACCGCCGCGCTGAACGAATCGCTGCGCAAGCTCGCCGGCCTGGTGGCCTGAGCCGCCGCGACCCCGCCCGCGCACCCCTCCGCACCGACGGCGGCGCGCCCCGCGAGGTCTCTCGCGGGGCGCGCCGTCAGGTGCCCCCGCAGCGGGGAGCGGGCCGGTCAGTGCTCGTCGGCCAGGATCAGGTAGAGCTTCTTGCGGGCGTCGTTGATGACCGCCACGGCCTTCTCGCGCTGTTCGGGCGAGCCGGTCTTGAAGACCTGCCCGAAGGCCTCCATCAGACCGACTCCGGCCTGGCGGACCTCGTGCATCGCCTCGAAGTCGAAGCCGCGGCCGGCGTCCGCCCAAGGGACGTCCGGGCCCGACTCGGCCTCGGTACGGCCCGCGTCGGTGAGCGTGAACAGCTTCTTGCCGCCGTCGCTCGCGCTGGTGATGAGACCCTCGTCCTCCAGGAGCTGGAGGGTCGGGTAGACCGAGCCCGGGCTGGGCCTCCAGGCCCCGCCGCTGCGCTCGCCGATCTCCTGGATCATCTCGTAGCCGTGCATCGGCCGGTCGGTGAGCAGCGCCAGGATCGAGGCGCGCACGTCGCCGCGCCGCGCCCGGCCCCGCGGCCCGCCGCGGCCGCCGCGCCCGCCGAAGGGGCCCCCGCCGAAGGGCGGCCCGAACGGTCCGAAAGCGGCGCGGCGCCCGGCGAACTCCTCCCGACGATCCGGCCCGCAGTGGCCGTGGCCCCGTCCGTGCTCGTGCCCGTGGTCGTGTCCGTGCTGTCCGTGTGAACGCATGACCGCGCTCCTTCCGTCATTCGATTTCCTCGTCATCGGTGTTCCGATGTCTCCACTATCACTGATCCATCGCGATGCGTCAACGATATATCGGAACCTGTCGCCGACAGTCTCTCGGATCGTGCTGCGGCGGCCACTGCCCCCGAGGCCCGTGCCCGGCCACGGCCACGGCCCGTGCCCTTTCGGTCCTCGCCGACGGCGCGGGGGCGCCCTGACCGCCGGCCCGTCGCGCCCGCTCCCTGCCCTTTCACCCCTCGCGCGGGCCGTACCGGCGCCCTTAACCTCGGGCCATCGGGCCCCCGGGCCGACGAGCGACCCTGGAGGGCAGGCGCGCGTGCGAGAGGCAAGGACACCCTCGGTTCCGCCGGCCACCGCGACGGCGCCGCGCAGACGCTCCGAGCCCGGCGCACGGACCACGGACCGGCAGCAGCCGGCCGGGCCGGTCCCGCATCCCGCCGCACTCGCCGCCCTCCAGCGGACCGCGGGCAACGCGGCCGTGACGCGCTGGGTGCAGCGTCAGGAGGACACCGGGGCCAGGGAGGAGGCGCGCCGGCACGCCATCGATCCCACCGGGCACGGCGAGTGGGGCACGTTCCGCGACGACATGGCCAGGGCCGGCTTCGACGACGACGTCACGGACGCCGCCTGGCAGCTCATCCTCGGCGGCCTCGCCGAGCAGGGGCAGCTCAACGACGAGGCCATGGCCGCCCACGTCAAGCGCCAGGACCAGCGCGACCACCGCGCCTCGAACACCTGGTACCAGGACCTGGTGAAGCTCATCGGCGCGTACCTGAAGATCAAGACCCCGACGCTGGCCCTCTGGTCCGGCGGCAGGCAGATGAGCGACTACGCCCTCGCCAAGGGCCACACCCCCCTGGAGTCCACGGCCTTCGGCGGCGTGGTCGACAAGCTGACCCTGACCGAGGACTGGTCGCTCAAGACGCCGATGTGGAACGTCCTGTCGAAGGCCTTCGTGAACCACGCCGGGGGAGCCGTCCACATCTTCCTGCGCGGCTACGACCCCGACAGCGTCCTGATCGCCCAGGAGATCCCGCAGCTCCGCGTGGTCATGGCGCTCAACCCGGCGGTCCGGCTCGTCTGGCACCCGGTGTACACCGCGGCGGACGGACGGCCGATGGAGATCACCAAGCGCCTGGAGCTGACCACCGACGCGCACTACGCCACCCGTGACGAGTGCGTACAGGTCCTCTACGACTACCTCCGGCTCGAACACGACCCGGCCAACGACCACTCCCGGCGCGCCCACGCGGAGATGAACGCCCGCCTGGCCGCCAACGGCAACGCCCCGTAGCCCCGGCCCCACCGCCAGACGCACGGCCGGGCCCCCGAACCAGGCCCGATCCGCGCCGGCCGGACGGACGGCCTAGGCTGCGGGCATGACCCAAGTCCGCGGATTCGGGTCCGCACTGACCCTCCTTCTGGATCAACGAGAGCTCCACCCAACCGAGTTGGCCGAGCGCGCCGGACTGGGCGCCGACGAGGTCCGCACCGTGCTCGCGGGGTCGGTGCCCGCGCGGGAGCAGGTCCGCCGGCTCGCGGCCGCGCTCGGCTTCCACGCCCTCGACCTGTTCGTCCTCGCGGGGCTGGCGGTCCCGGACGACCTGGCACCCCCGGACCACACCGCACACCACTGGGTGCGGCAGATCGTCGTCGACGCGGCGCGCCTTCCGCCGACCGAACGCCGCTCACTCCTGCGGCGCGTCCGCTCCCTGCCGCGGGAGGAGCGGCGCACCGCCTTCGCCGCGACGCGCCTCCCGCCCGGCGGCGGCGGCCCGGGCAGCCGGGTCATGCTCATGTTCCGCCACCGCAACCTGGATCCGCTGGGCCTGGCGATGTCCCTGGGCCTGGTGACGCCCACCTACCTGTCGGCGGTCACCTTCCACGTCATCGGGCTCGGCCGCAAGGAACTGACGCCCCGCCTGGTGACGGACTTCGCCGCCCTGCTCGGCCTCGACGCCCGCGAACTGGCCGCGCTGACCGGTGTCCCCCTGACCCGGGAACCTGCACCCCCGGCTCCGGAGGCGGTCGACGCCGCGGCGCTGCTGTGGGAGGCCCGCCGCCTCTGCGCCGGCCAGGCGGAGCAGGTCGCCGGGATGGTCCGCTCCCTGCGCGCACGGGCCGAGACCCCCGAGCCCCGGTAGGCGGGCGCCCCCGACCGGAGGCCCGGCCGCCGCACCGTCACCCGCACCCCCTCGCCCCTCACCCGGCACCCGCACCTCTTCCGAACCCCGTCCCGGCGGGCCCGCCCGCACCGGGAGGTCGCCTGCCTGGGGGAACCCGCCGCCTCCCGCGACCACGGGGCGGGAGGCCGCACCCGAGGGGGCGCCACGAGCACTCCCCCCGACCGCGGCCACCAGGCAGGACCCGGCCCGACGCACCCGGCGGCGCCCGCCCCGGACCCGTGTGCAGGGGGGCCAGACATCCCGGATTGGCCTTTGCCGGTCATCGGGAAGCCGTCCTACGGTCGGGACATGCGCATCCGAATCGTCGACGCCTTCACCGACCGCCCGTTCCACGGCAATCCCGCCGCCGTGCTGCTCTTCGACGCGGCGTTCCCCCCGGACACCTGGCTCCAGCAGGTCGCGGCCGAGATGAACCTCTCCGAGACGGCCTTCGCCCACCCCCTGCCGCCCGGTGGCGACGCCGACTGGGCGCTGCGCTGGTTCACCCCGGCCACCGAGGTCGACATGTGCGGGCACGCCACGCTCGCCACCGCCCACGTACTGGCGTCGGGCGGCCTGGCCGAAGGGCTGATCCGGTTCGCCGCCCGCTGCGGGGTCCTCACCGCGGAAACGGCCGCGGACGGGTCGGTGACCATGGACTTCCCGACGTCCTCGCTGACGCCCGTGGAGGCGCCGGCGTCGGTGGGACACGCCCTCGGCGGGGCGCCGATCCTCTCGGTGCACGACACGGCCGCCCACATCGGCGACCTCGTGATCGAACTGGCCGACGAGAGGACCGTCCGCGAGCTGGAGCCGGACCACGCCGCCCTGCGCGCCTTCGCCCGGCGCGGGGTCGTCGTCACGGCGGCGGCCGAGGACCCCTCCCGCGGGTACGACTTCGTCTCCCGCGGCTTCTTCCCGGCCTTCGGGATCGACGAGGACCCGGTCACCGGCAGCGCCCACACCGCGCTCGCCCCGTTCTGGGCCGAGCGGCTGGGCCGTACGGAGCTGACCGGCCTCCAGGGCGGAGCCCGGCAGGGCCTGGTACGGGTCACCCTGGCGGGCGAGCGCACCCTGCTCGGCGGTCACGCGGTGACCGTCCTCGACGGGGAGCTCCTGACCGCCCCCTGAGGGCGGCGGGCCCGGCGTCCGCGCCGGGCCCCACCCGCAGGCCCGCCGTCACGGCGTCGGCAGCCAACCCACCTTGCCCGCGAGCAGCGCGTACCCGCCGAAGGCCACGATGTCCAGCAGCGCGTGCGCGACGACCAGCGGGCCGACCCGACCCCAGCGGCGGTAGGCCAGCACGAACACCACGCCCATCGCCACGTTGCCGATGAACCCGCCGATGCCCTGGTACAGGTGGTACGAGCCGCGCAGCACCGAGCTCGCCACCAGCGCGGCCAGCGGAGACCAGCCGAGCTGGCCGAGCCGGCGCAGCAGGTAGGCCAGCACGATGACCTCCTCCACCACGGAGTTCTGCACCGCGGAGAGGATCAGCACGGGGAACTTCCACCACACGTCGGGCAGCGCCTCCGGCACCACCGTGAGGTTGAACCCGCCCGCCCGCGCCGCCAGGTAGAACGCCAGCCCCGCGCTGCCGATCCCCGCCGCGACCAGGGCGCCCCGGCCCAGGTCCCACCACGGCCGGGTCCGGTCGAAGCCCAGGACCCGCAGCCCGGGTACGCCCTCACGGGTGAGCAGGTGCGCCACCAGCAGGACCGGGACGAGGGCACTGGCGATCCCGAACAGCTGCCAGGCCAGGTCGAGCCAGGGCCGGCCCGGCGCGTACGAGCCGTTGAGGGTGGCGGCCTGGTCCTTCAGCCCTCCCGGCTTGGTGAGCGAGCCGATGAAGCTGATCAGCGCCGAGACCCCGCTCGCCCCCAGCGACAGGGCGAGGACGAGCAGCGTCTCGGTGCGCAGCACGCCCCGCCGCTCGTCCTCGCGCAGCTCCACGACCACCGGCTCCGGCTCCGCCCGCACGCCCGACTCCCGTCCCGCCATCCCGTCACGACACCCCCATACTGCCCCGTCCCCGGGCCGGAGGGATCATCGCGTCGGGATCACCGGACGCCGCCGGGTGAGCGGCGGCTCAGCGGACCACCGGCAGCGGGGCGCTCACCTCCGCTTCGGTCAGCCCCACGGGCCAGGTGTGGACCGGCTCGCCCCGGTGCATCAGCTCGCTGTAGCGCCGGGTGGTCGCGGCGAGCGCCTCGTCCCGTTCCAGCCCCGCCGCGAGCGCCCGGTGGTAGGTGTCGACCTGCCAGGTGGCCCCGTTGGCCCGGCGCCGGCAGCGCTCCTCGACGATGCCCAGGTAGTAGTCCCGGTCGGCGGGCTCGATGCCCCAGGCGTCGAGCCCGGCCGCCGCCATCGGCAGCAGCTCGTCCAGGACCAGCCGTACCGCCGGGACGCTCGCCAGGCCGCCGCCGCGGCCCCGGCGCGGCCAGCGCAGCCGCGCGTCGATCCCGTACCGGCAGGCGGCGTCGAAGTTGGCCTCCGCCTCGGCGAACGGCAGCCGGGTCCAGACCGGGCGCTGTTCGTCGGCGAGGGTGCGGACCAGGCCGTAGTAGAAGGCGGCGTTCGCGACGACGTCGGCCACGGTCGGGCCGGCGGGCAGCACGCGGTTCTCGACCCGCAGGTGCGGCACCCCGTCGGAGACGCCGTACACCGGCCGGTTCCAGCGGTAGACGGTCCCGTTGTGCAGGACCAGTTCCTGGAGGCTCGGCACGCCGCCCTCCCCGAGCACCCGCAGCGGCTCCTCCTCGTCGCAGATCGGCAGCAGGGAGGGGAAGTAGCGGACGTTCTCGGCGAAGAGCTCGTACGCCGAGTCCACCCAGCGCTCCCCGAACCAGGTCCGCGGCCGCACCCCCTGGGCCTGGAGCTCGGGCGGCCGGGTGTCGGTGGCCTGCGTGAACAGCGGCGGCCGCGACTCCCGCCACAGCTCCCGCCCGAACAGGAAGGGCGAATTGGCGCCGACGGCGATCTGCACGGCGGCCACCGCCTGCGCGGCGTTCCACACGTCGGCGAACCGGGCCGGGGTGACCTGGAGGTGCAGCTGGACGGAGGTGCAGGCCGCCTCCGCCACGATCGACCCGGAGGTGCAGGTCAGCCGCTCGACGCCGTCGATGTCGAGGGTGAAGTCCTCGCCGCGCATCGAGAGGATCTGCTCGTTCAGCAGCGAGTAGCGGTCGACCGCCGAGAGGTTCGCGGTGACCAGGTCGGCCCGGGAGATGGTCGGCAGGATTCCGATCATCACCACCCCGGCGTCGATCGCCGAGGCCTGCCGGTGCGCATAACCGAGCCCCGCGCTGAGTTCTTCGGCGAGCTGGTCGAAAACCCGGCCTCCAAGCCGGTGCGGAAGGACGTTGACCTCCAGATTGAACATTCCCAGTTCGGTCTGGAAATCCGGGCTCGCAATCCGCTCCAGCACCTGGGCATTCACCATTCTCGGCATCCCGTCGGCACCCGCGAGATTCAACTCGATCTCCAGCCCCATCATGTTCTTCGGGCGATCGAACCTCTTCTCGGCCAGAAGTCGCTCCAGCCCCTCCAGGCACTCGTGAAGCTTCCTTCGATACCGCTGCCGATCGGACAGGTCGAATCCGCCTGCCACGACCTTCTCCCCCATCGAAGCGTCCCTCCTCAAGTGGGCCCTGCCCGGCATCACGGGGCCGCGTCTCGGTCGATGATGCCCCGGCAACGTGATCCATAACGCCGCGGGGGCATGCGTGGCGAGGAGCGCGCGCCGGTTTGGCCGACGGGCGCTTCGGCACATTCACCTGGCAAGTCGACATACGCACTTTCTTGCTTGACTTTGCCGGTTCGGTGCGGCAGGCGCTTTTCAGCCGAGCCCCCGTCCGGTAAACTCCGAGGTCAGCGCGACTTGTGCGCGTAGGCCCGGCAGGAATGCCACGGCAGTGGGACCGGTAAGCGACTTGCCTGCAATAGACGGGACAGCTAGCCGAAACACTGCGTGAACACATGTCGTATAAACTCCGCAAACGAGGCAGAGAGTTGGCGCGCGGCCATTGCCCCTCAGCCCCCCTCTGGCCCCAGAATGCGACAGCGCCGTCCGCACCTGCCCCCGTTCCACAGGTCTCCCAAGTGAGAGGCGACCCACCATGCCGCTGCATGTCCCTCCGGCTCCCGCGCCCGCCCTGCGCAGCGTCCTCGCGGCACTCGCGTCACCCAGCGCCGTCCACGAGGCGCACACCCCGGCCCTGCGCGCCCTCCACGGCCCGCTGACCGCCGAACTCCCCCTTCCGGTCCACGTCCTGGACCGGCTGAACACCTCCAACCTGGCGGCCGGCGGCAGGCCGCCCCGCACGCGGCTCACCGGCTGGCGCTTCCTGATCCGCAGCGGTGAGCGCTACGTCGCGGCGGCCGACACCCGGCTGACCGCGGACGGCTGGGCGTTCTCGCACTTCTTCGAGGGCCCGTACGTGGCCGCCACGGAACGGGCCCTGCGCCAGGCGGAGTCGCTCGGCACGAGCTACCAGCCCCGCCTGCTCTCGGTGCCCGAGCTGTACATGCTGACCCTCTGGCTGCACGGCGCGGTCGGAGCCGACGCCGCCGCGGGCCTGCCGGCCGGCGAGGACCTGCTGGTCCCCCTCGCGCCGGCCCCGCCCGGCATCGCCCCGTACCGGCCGCACCCGGTGGCCGAGCTGCTGCCCGTACTCACCCAGCGGCTCACCCCCGCGGCGGCGCAGACGCCCGGTACGCTGGCCGCCCCGGCCGCCTGACCCGAGCGGCCCATTCGGCCTAGCCCGCTTGGGCCACTCGCGAACCACCCGAAATGACAGGGGAGTTGGCATGAACCGCCCGCACGGGTGATGCGTCATCAATCTGTGAGGACAGCTGCCGGGAAATACCTGCGAAGCGGCTGTCGTGGGGGAAGACTGAGGACACGCTCCCCGCGGGTGCGGGGATGACCCAGGGGGACGGCCCATGAACCACGCATCGAGCCGTAGCACGCCGACCACACCGCAGCGAAAGAACGCATCCATGTGCCAGCACCAGCCAGCCTGCCCGTCAGCACACTCCGCCGACAGGGAGGCCGCGCACCCCGTGGCCAACCACCCGGAACAGGGCTGGAGCCTGCTGTGCAACGGCGTCCTGCTCTTCGAGGACACCGGCGAGCTGCTGCCCGACGGACGGATCATCGCCCCGCACCGCCCGCTGGCGGCGCAGGCGGCCTGAGGGTCCGCGGCGACGACGGAGGGGCCGGCCCGGGATGAACCTCCCGGGCCGGCCCCTCGGCGTGCTCAGTTGTCGTACTCGTCCAGCGGCGGGCAGGAGCAGACCAGGTTCCGGTCGCCGAACGCACCGTCGATGCGGCGCACCGGCGGCCAGTACTTCCCGGCGGCCGTGACCCCGGCCGGGAAGACGGCCTCTTCCCGGGTGTACGGGTGGTTCCACTCGCCGCCCAGCGCCGCGGCCGTGTGCGGGGAGTTGGCCAGCGGGTTGTCGTCGGCCGGCCACTCGCCGCCCGCGACCCGCTCGATCTCGCCGCGGATGGCGATCATCGCGTCGCAGAACCGGTCGATCTCGGCGAGGTCCTCGGACTCCGTCGGCTCGATCATCAGCGTGCCGGCCACCGGGAAGGACATGGTCGGCGCGTGGAAGCCGTAGTCGATCAGCCGCTTGGCGATGTCGTCCACGCTCACGCCCGTCGACTTCGACAGCGGGCGCAGGTCGATGATGCACTCGTGCGCGACCAGGTTGCCCGGGCCCGTGTAGAGCACCGGGTAGTGCGGCTCCAGGCGCTTGGCGATGTAGTTGGCGCCGAGCACCGCCACCTGGGTGGCGCGCTTGAGGCCCTCGCCGCCCATCAGGCGCACGTACGACCAGGAGATGGGCAGGATGCCGGCCGAGCCCCACGGCGCCGCGGAGATCGGGCCCACGCCCGTCTCGGGGCCGGCGGTCGGCTGGAGCGGGTGGTTCGGCAGGAAGGGGGCCAGGTGCGCCCGGACGCCGACCGGGCCCACGCCCGGGCCGCCGCCGCCGTGCGGGATGCAGAAGGTCTTGTGCAGGTTCAGGTGCGAGACGTCGCCGCCGAAGTGGCCCGGCTTCGCCAGGCCCACCAGGGCGTTGAGGTTGGCGCCGTCCACGTAGACCTGGCCGCCGGCGTCGTGCACCCGGGCGCAGATGTCCGCGACGTGCTCCTCGAACACGCCGTGCGTGGACGGGTAGGTGATCATCAGGACGGCGAGCTCGTCGCGGTACCGGTCGATCTTGGCGTGCAGGTCGTCCGCGTCCACCTCGCCGTCGTCGGCCGTCTTGACGACGACGACCTTCATGCCGGCCATCACGGCGCTGGCGGCGTTGGTGCCGTGCGCGGAGGACGGGATGAGGCAGACGGTGCGCTGCTCGTCGCCGTTGGCGCGGTGGTAGGCGCGTACGGCCAGCAGACCGGCCAGCTCGCCCTGCGAGCCGGCGTTGGGCTGAAGGGAGACCTTGTCGTAGCCGGTGACCTCGCAGAGACGTTCCTCCAGCTCGGTGATGAGCGTGAGGTACCCCTCGGCCTGCTCCACCGGGGCGAACGGGTGCAGCTGGCCGAACTCGGGCCAGGTCACCGATTCCATCTCGGTGGTCGCGTTGAGCTTCATGGTGCAGGAGCCCAGCGGGATCATGCCGCGGTCCAGCGCGTAGTCCTTGTCCGAGAGCCTGCGCAGGTAGCGCAGCATCGCGGTCTCGGAACGGTGCTGGTGGAAGACCGGGTGCGTCAGGTACGCGTCCGAGCGCAGCAGGCTCTCGGGCAGGGCGTCGGCCGTGGTGGCGTCCAGGGCCTCGATGTCGGCACCGACCCCGAAGGCCGCCCAGACGGCGTCCACGTCGGCGCGCAGGGTGGTCTCGTCGCAGGAGACGGAGACCAGGTCGGCGTCGACCTGGTGCAGGTTGACCCCGCCCCGGCGGGCGGCGGCGACGACCTCGGCGGCCTTGCCGGGCACCCGGGCCGTGACCGTGTCGAAGTAGGAGCCGTGCACGACCTCCACCCCGCCGGCCGTCAGGCCCGCGGCGAGCAGGGCGGCGTAGCGGTGGGTCCGGCGGGCGATCGTCCGCAGGCCGTCCGGGCCGTGGTAGACGGCGTACATGGCGGCCATGACGGCGAGCAGCACCTGGGCGGTACAGATGTTGCTGGTGGCCTTCTCCCGGCGGATGTGCTGCTCGCGGGTCTGGAGGGCCAGCCGGTACGCCTTGTTCCCGTCCGCGTCCACGGAGACGCCGACGAGGCGGCCCGGGAGCGAGCGGGCGTGCTTGGCCTGGACGGCCATGTAGCCGGCGTGCGGTCCGCCGAAGCCCATCGGGACGCCGAAGCGCTGGGTGGTGCCCACCGCGATGTCGGCGCCGAGCTCGCCCGGCGAGGTCAGCAGCGTCAGGGCGAGCAGGTCGGCCGAGACGGTGACGACGGCGCCCAGCTCGTGCGCCCGGTCGATCAGCGGCTTGATGTCGCGCACGGCGCCGGAGGCCCCGGGGTACTGGATCAGCACGCCGAAGACGCCGCGCTCGGCGATCTCGGCCGGAATGCCGTCGGAGAGGTCGGCGACGACCACCTCGACGCCCGTCGGCTCGGCGCGGGTCTCGATCACCGCGATGGTCTGCGGCAGCGCGTCGGCGTCGATCAGGAAGACACCGTCCTTGACCTTGCCCACGCGGCGGGAGAGCGACATCGCCTCGGCGGCCGCGGTGCCCTCGTCGAGCAGCGAGGCGCCCGAGGTCGGCAGGCCCGTGAGGTCGGCGACGACGGTCTGGAAGTTCAGCAGCGCTTCGAGGCGGCCCTGCGAGATCTCCGGCTGGTACGGGGTGTACGCCGTGTACCAGGCCGGGTTCTCCATGACGTTGCGCAGGATCACCGGCGGCGTGAAGGTGCCGTGGTAGCCGAGGCCGATCATGGAGGTGAGGACCTGGTTGCGGTCGGCCAGCGAACGCAGCTCGGCCAGCACCTCGGCCTCGGTGCGCGCCTCCGGCAGGTTCAGCGCCTCGGCGGTCTTGATCACATCCGGCACCGCGGCGGCGGTCAGTTCGTCCAGGGAGCCATAGCCCACCTGGGCGAGCATCTTCGCCTGCGCCTCGGCATCCGGGCCGATGTGGCGCTGCTCGAAGGGGATGCCTCGCTCAAGCTGGCTGAGCGGAATGCGGTTGGCGGTCATGTACGGAGGCCTCCTGGTCGTATGACCTGCGAGGGGCACCACGGCGCTGGCACCCGGACGGCCTCCCCCTCTGTCATCTCAACCTGAGAGTTTCACCGGAGTCGCGGGGATCGCCCGAGAGCTCCGGCTTTCACCGTCGGTGAGGGGAGGGACCGGCACTGCGCACCCGGTACCCGCCCCTGCTTTCCAGAGTGGCCTCGTCCGTGCGGTACGTATGCCTGAGAGATTCCGGGGAGGATTTGCTCCTTCGGCGCCTCCGTCGAGCTCACTCGGAGGACTCTCCCGCACAGGGTCGACAGCCGCTGCCAAGCCTACCAGCGAGGTTCTGGGCCGTCCCCGAGTGGCCCGGTCTCCCGTTATGCACTTCTGTAGTCATTACGGCGGAGTTGCGAGCTTTTGGAAGGACGGACCGTGCAGACCGACATCGATCCGCGCAGCCTGATCGGCCGCAAGGCCTTCGACCGCAATGGCACCAAGATCGGAACCATCGACGAGGTCTACCTCGACGACGCCACGGGCGTCCCGGAATGGGCCGCCGTCCGCACCGGCCTCTTCAGCCGGGACGCGTTCGTCCCGCTGGAGCCGAGCGAGCTGGTCGGCGACGCCCTGCGGGTCCCCTTCGAGCGCTCCCTCATCAGGGACGCCCCGGACTTCGGCGTCGGCCGCCACCTCTCCCCCGAGCAGGAGCTCCAGCTCTACCACCACTACGGACTGGACGTGACCCTCCCCTCGGAGTTCCACCACCCCCCGGCCGACCCGGACGAACCCCGCGACTTCGGCCGCCTCGCGGGCGACTAGGCCGTCTCTTTCGGATCTTGCCGGGCCCGCGACGCCTGGCACCGTGCCTGGCCGCACTGCCGAGGCGACCACGTACGTCCAGTACGCGAGCGCCCCGGCAGCACGCCCAGGCACGGCACCAGACGCCGCGGGCTCGGCCGACAAGATCCGAAAGAGACGACCTAGGCCCGGATCCGCCGGACCCGGGCGGCCCTACGGGGCCTGCGTCCCCTCCTCCCCCACCAACGGCAGCGGATCGGCCGGCTCCAGCTCCGGGTCGTCCACCCGGAAGGTGCGCACCCGTCCCGGCGCCGATCCGGGCCGCTCGAACCGTACGGTCACCCGCCCGACCCCGCTGCCCTGCACCCACCCCGGCCCGTACACCGCGTGCCGGACGTCGCTCCCCGCGGCCCAGTGCCGACCGGACGCGCCCCCGGCGTCCGCCCCGGCCGCGTGGTGGCCCGGCCGCGGGGCCGCCGGGTCCCCTGGAGCAGTGCGCTCCGGTTCCGCCGCCCCGGCGCCGCCCGGCGCGGCGACCCCGCTCACCCCGTCGGCTCCGCGCACCCCCGCCGCCCCATCCGGCGCATCCGACCCGTCCCGCACATCCGATTCACCGGCCGCGTCCGGCCCGCCCCCCGCGTCCTCCGCCCCCAGCGTCACCGAGGCCTGCGCGAACAGGTCCTCCTGCGTGTAGTCCGCCAGCCCCGTCACCCCCACGCCCAGCAGCCGCACCCCGCCCGTGGTGTCCACGCCCTCCAGCAGCCGCGCCGCGGCCTCCCGCACCACACCCGGGTCGTCGGTGGGCCCGCGCAGGGTCTCCGACCGCGTCAGGGTCGAGAAGTCGAAGCGGCGCACCTTCAGCACGATCGTCCGTCCGGAGTGCCCGGACGCCCGCAGCCGCTGCACGCAGCGGTCGGCCAGCCGCTGCACCTCGCCCCGGATGCGCACCCGGTCGTGGAGGTCGACGTCGAAGGTGTCCTCGACGGACACCGACTTCGCGTCCCGCTCCGCGACGACGGGCCGGTCGTCCAGCCCCAGGGCCATCCGGTGCAGGCCGACGCCGTGCGAGCGCCCGAGCATCCGCACCAGCTCGTCCTCCCCGGCCTCGGCCAGGTCCCCGACGGTGGTCATCCCGGCCCGCCTCAGGTGCTCCCCCGTCACCGGCCCCACCCCGGGCAGGGTCCGTACGGTCATGGGTGCGAGCAGCTCCCGCTCGGTCCCCGGCTCGATCAGCAGCAGCCCGGCCGGCTTGGCCTCCTCCGAGGCCACCTTGGCCAGCATCTTGGACCCCGCCAGCCCCACCGACCCGCTGAGGCCCGTGGCAGCCGCGATGTCGGCCCGCAGCCGCTCCCCCGTGGCGCGGGCGGTCACCGAGTCGAAGGCGACCCCGCCCGCCTCCAGGTCCACGAAGGCCTCGTCCAGGCTGAGCGGCTCCACCAGTGGGGACAGCTCCCGCAGCAGGCCCATGACGAGCTCGCTGACCGCCTGGTAGAGGCGGAAGCGGGGAATCAGGTACGCGCCGTTCGGACAGAGCCGCCGGGCCTGGGCCATCGGCATCGCGGAGTGCACCCCGAACCGCCGGGCCTCGTACGAGGCGGTGGCGACGACCCCGCGCGGCCCGAGACCCCCCACGATGACGGCCTTCCCGCGCAGGCTCGGCTTCGAGGCCTGCTCCACGGACGCGTAGAAGGCGTCCATGTCGAGATGGAGGATGGTCGGCGCGGATCTCACGGCACCGATGCTGCCCCACGCCTCTGACAACGGGCCCTACCGGCCCGCGGGCCCCGTGTCGCGCGGCGCCCCCGGGCCGGGCCGAACCGGCTCAGCCGGCCCGGTTCCGCCGCGCGGCCAGCTCGTCGGCCGGGTTCTGGCCGATCAGGGTCTCACCGGTGTCGACCCGCTCGCCGTGCAGTTGCGACAGCGCGTTCTCCACGTCCCGCCACACCACGCCCACGGCGATGCCGAAGACCCCCTGGCCGCCCTGGAGCAGGCTGACGACCTGGTCCGAGGAGGTGCACTCGTAGACGGTGGCTCCGTCGCTCATCAGCGTCATCCGCTCCAGGTCCGAGAAACCCCGGTCCCGCAGGTGCTGTACGGCCGTACGGATGCTCTGCAGCGCCACCCCGGTGTCCAGGAAGCGCTTGACGATCTTGAGGACCACCACGTCCCGGAAGCTGTACAGCCGCTGGGTCCCGGAACCGTGCGCGGGCCGCACGCTGGGCTCCACGAGCCCGGTCCGCGCCCAGTAGTCGAGCTGCCGGTAGGTGATGCCGGCCGCGGCGCAGGCCGTCGGCCCGCGGTAGCCGACCTGGTCGGGCGCCGGCTCGCCGCCCACCGGTGCGACCGGCGTCGACTCCGGCTGACGGCGCGCGGAACCCACCGTGCCGCCGTACAGCGGGTACGGCCCAGCATCACTCCGTACGGGGGTGCCCCCGGTCGTACCGTCGCCCGTGATCCTCACGCCGACCCTCCGTCCTTGACCTGCCACCTTGAAGGTAGGCAGTCACCAGGGGTGCGTCAACGATCGCCACACTCGGCACGCCGAGTGATAATCACCCTGAGAGTGGTTTCCCGTATCCGTTTGCGGGGAAAGGCTACTCGAATGGGCTGTCCGTCACCGTGGGCCACGCGGCACGAAGCCGGGGCATACGCCTACTGGGGGCCCGTTTCGAAGTCCTCCGGTGAGATCTGGTCGAGGAACTCGCGGAACTTCTCCACCTCGTCCTCCTGCTCGTCGGGAATGGCGATTCCGGCGTCGTCCAGCACGCCGTCACTGCCGTAGATCGGCGTCCCCGTCCGCAGGGCCAGCGCTATGGCGTCGGAAGGCCTCGCGCTCACCTCGACCCCGCTGGCGAAGACGAGCTCCGCGTAGAAGACGCCCTCCCGCAGGTCCGTGATGCGGACCTCGGTGAGCTCCTCGCCGATCGCTTCCAGCACGTCCTTGAACAGGTCGTGCGTCAGCGGCCGGGCAGGGGCCATCCCCTGCTGCGCGAAGGCAATGGCGGTAGCCTCCCCTGGACCGATCCAGATGGGGAGGTACCGGTCGCCTCCCACTTCACGCAGGAGCACGATCGGTTGGTTGGAGGGCATTTCCACCCGGACACCCACAACGTCGAGCTCGTTCACACAGTAACCCTAGGACCTGCCCCGCCGGTTTGGGTAGTCGGGCCCCCCTCGATGGCTACAGCCGGACTCCGAGAGCGGTCTGCACGAGCGCCTCGTGGAGCCGTACGGACAGTCCCGCGAGCTCCTTCATGGTCGCCTCGGCGTGTGCCCTGGTCTGCGGGTTGCGGTGGCGGCGCAGCGGTGCCACGACCTGCTCCACCAGCCCCGCCTCACGGTCCGCGGCGGCCTTCATCGCGCGCAGGTGCCGGGGCTCCAGGCCGAAGCGCCCCAGGTCGGCCACGAGCCGGGCCACCGTCACGGCCTCCGCGTCGAATCCGCCGCCCGGGGCCTCGGCGATCAGCCCGTACGACTCCCACTCGACCAGCCGCACCTCGTCGACGCCGGCGGCCGCCACGAGCTCCGCGCGGCCCACCCGGGCCACGGTGGGCCGTTCGCGGCCCACTTCCCCGTAGAGCGCGGCCGGACTCGTGGGGTCCACGGCGTCCGCGGGGTCGCGGTGGGCGGTGGGCGCCGGGATGCGGATCTGCTCTCCGCGTGCGAGCGCGTCCAGCTGCTCGCGGATCACCTTCAGCGGAAGGTAGTGGTCCCGCTGCAACCGCAGGATGTGGGCCAGCCGCTCCACGTCCCGGGTGCTGAACTTGCGGTACCCGGAGGGCGTGCGCCGGGGCTCCACGAGCCCCTCCGCCTCCAGGAACCGGATCTTCGAGATCGTGACGTCGGGAAACTCGTCACGCAGCGTGGTGAGCACCGTGCCGATGCTCACCAGCTGTCCGGCCGGGCCGGCGGTGCCGTTTCCGGCACCGCCCGTCGAGGAGCGCAGCATGGGACCTTCCCTCCGGGGGTCTCCCCGGACGGAGTCCGGGGAGCGGGTCAGACGCCCCGCAGGCTCGCGTAGAAGACCAGCCGGTACTTGCCGATCTGCACCTCGTCGCCATTGTTCAGGGCGACGGATTCGATCGGCTCCCGGTTCACGTACGTGCCGTTCAGGCTGCCGACGTCGGCGACGGTGAAGCCGCCGTCCTGGCTCCTGCGGAACTCGACATGGCGCCGGGAGACGGTGACGTCGTCCAGGAAGATGTCGCTCTGCGGGTGCCGGCCGGCCGTGGTGAGCTCGCCGTCCAGCAGGAAGCGACTGCCGGAGTTGGGACCGCGCCGCACGATGAGCAGGGCGGAACCGGGCGGCAGCGCTTCCACCGCGGCCTGGGCCTCGGGGGACAGTGAGGACGACACGTGCTGTTGGCCCGACACCTCGGCCTCGTAGGCCTCCAGGCCCGAGATCGAGATGGTGGACGTGGTCTCCGAGGCACGCTCCGGCGTCAGACCCGCCCGCAGCGGCGCCCCGCAGTTGGAGCAGAACCGGCTGGCCGCATCGCTGCGGTGGCCGCACCTGCTGCAAATCTGCTCGGCCGACATGGACGGCTCCTCGCGCCGCGGCTGCCCCGCGGAGGCGTTGGTGGCATACGGGTCGGGGGCAAACCCTCCACCCGCACTTGAGGTTGATGGTTCACCGAAACCTATGCGTCCGGTACCGGCGGGGTCAACAGCCGACGCGCCGTGCGCGCCCGAATTGTCGCCCGCGCCCGCCACCTCGTCGCGGAAGAGCGGCCGGTCGCCCTGCCCCTCCGCGTCACCGTGCCCGGCGCGGTGCCGTGCCGCGCCGCCGTCCTCGCGGTTCTTCTTGCCGAACAACTTCTCAAACAACTTCACGGGCGATTCCCCTTGACCGAAACAGACCCGCCCGTGGGGCAGGACGAACTCCTGATGCGCACACCTGCCGACCCGGACATCCTCACAACGTCCGTGACCACCAGACAGTTTCCACCACGCACCGCGACTTCGGTGCGCCGACCCCCCGCAGGCAGGGGCCCGTGTGAGCCGCTCCACTCCTCGCTCCGCTTCACGGCGATGACGACCGAGCGTAGTCAGGCTGCTTCGCTGCCCGCAAGGCGTCCACGACGATCTTCGCCGACCGTGTGACGGCGACGGCGGCCTGCTCCTTCTCCAGCGTCTGGACGACACCGCCCGGGATGTTCAGCGCGGGCTCCAGGTCCTGGGCCTTGCCGATCACCTTGAACTCGTACGGTTGCGTGATCTTCGTACCGTCGATCCCGACCCCACCGCTCTCGTCCGAGAAGTACGAGCCCGCCACCACCCGCACCCCGTTGATCTGGATCGCCTCCGCCCCGGCCGCCCGGAGCTCCTGGAGCGTGTCCAGCAGCTGGTCCGCCTCGACCTGGCCCGTGGGATCGGTGATCTTCAACGTGATGCCCGGGCCCTGGGCGGCCACCGTACCGGCCAGGATGCCGAGTTGGCGCTCCTTCTCCACGGTCTGCCTGCGGGCCTCCTCGGCCTGGTTGGAGCTGCTCTCCAGCTCCTTGCGCTGGTCCTCCAGCCGCTGCTTCTCGTCCTCCAGCCGCTTCGTCCGCCCGTCGAGCTCGTCGAGGATGCGCACGAGGTCCTCCTGGCGGGCCCCGCGCAGCGCGCTGGAGTCGCTGGTGGACCGGACCTGGATGGCCAGGCCCAGGCCGAGGACGAACAGCAGCAGCGCGACGATCAGTTGGGCCCGGCTCACCCGGGGCGGCCACAGCCCGGCGGCCAGCCGCTGCCGGCCGGTGGGCGCGGGCGGCCCCGGCTCCGGTTCCGGGCGCCCGGCGGGCGCCGGCGGAGGCACTCCGGGGCCACCGGGCGTGCGGGGAGGCTCGGGCGGGGTGCCGTCGGCGTGCATCGGCCTCACGCCCGGAAGACGTGCCGGCGGATGGCCGCGGCGTTGGAGAAGATGCGGATGCCGAGGACGACGACCACACCGGTGGACAGCTGCGAGCCGACGCCGAGCTTGTCGCCGAGGAAGACGATCAGCGCGGCCACCACCACGTTGGACAGGAACGACACCACGAAGACCTTGTCCACGAAGATGCCGTCCAGCATCGCGCGCAGTCCGCCGAACACCGCGTCCAGCGCAGCCACCACGGCGATCGGCAGATACGGCTCGACGACGGCCGGCACTTCGGGACGGACCAGAAGTCCGACCACCACTCCGGCCACCAGGCCCAGTACCGCGATCACGATGCACCCTTCTGCTGCTCTGCTGCTGTGGCTGTCCGCACGGTCAGGCTCGACGCGGCGGGCAACCGCACCTCGTCCATCGGGGACAGGGTGGAGCGGATGCCGTAGTTCTCCTGCAGGACGTGCAGGTACTGGCCGTCCGCGGAGTCCTGGAAGGCGGTGCCGAGCCGCTTCTTGTCGCCGACCGCCAGCACTTCGTACGGCGGCACCAGGGGCCTGTTGTCGACCAGTATCGCGTCACCCGCGGCCCTGATCGCCGAGAGCGCCGTCAGCCGCTGCCCGTTGATGGACACGGCCTCGGCGCCGGACTGCCACAGACCGTTGACGATCTTCTGCATGTCCCGGTCACGGAGCCGGCCGGTGTCGGAGAAACCGGCACTCTCGCGCGGTCCGCCGCCGGCCGACGAGGCGCCCTTCGCATCGTCGACGACCAGCTTGATCCCGGGGCCGCGCACCTCGGTGGCGCCGGCCAGCAGCGCGACGAGGTCGCCCTGTCCCCCGCCCGGCTGCCTGAGCGCGGTCCGCTGGCGATCGGCGACGTCGGTGCGCAGCCGCTCGATGTCCCGTTCCAGCCCGTGGGTGCGGTCGTCGGCCCGGTCCACCCGGTCGATCAGCTCTTGGCGCTCCTTGGCCAGCCCGGGCGCCGCCACCCGCGCCTGGGCGGCGCCGAGCGTCACGACCATCGCGGCCAGCACCAGCCCTCCGGCGAGCGCCAGCTTGGCCTTGAGTGTCCGCGGCAGCCCGGCCGTACCGTCCGCCCGGCGCCGGGCGGAGGCCTCGGCGTAGCCCTCGTCCAGGCTGTGGTCCATCACGTGGGTCAGCAGCGACATGGAGGCGTCCGGGCGCGCGGGTGGGGAGGACGGGCTCCGGTCGGGGGTCGGCTGCGACATGCCGCACATCGTCGCATGCAGGCGCCGTACCCACCGAATGCACCCGTCCGGCGGGGCTGGGACCGGAGCCTCCCCCGGTCCCAGCCCCGCCGGACTCGTGACTCAGCGCGCGGGCGTCAACCGCGCCGCCGTCAGGAGCCCTCTCCGTCCACCACGGCGGCCCACTCGTCGAGCAGGGCCTGCGCGGACGCGTCGTCGGGGCCTTCGGCCCACAGGTGCGTGACCGCTTCCGCCGGGTCGGGCAGGACCAGCGCCCAGCGCCCGTCCGCCTCGACCACGCGCACGCCGTCGGTGGTGTCGACCTGCCGGTCCCCGGCCGCCTCCACGACCCGCCGCATGACGAGCCCCTTGACCGCCCACGGCGTCGGCACGTCCCGCTTGAGGACGTGGGCCCGCGGGATCCGGGCGTCGATCTGGCTCAGCGTGAGCTGGGTCCGCGCCACCAGGCCGAGCAGCTGGACGAAGGCCGCGGAGCCGTCGAAGACGCTGCTGAACTCCGGCACGATGAAGCCGCCGCGGCCGTCGCCGCCGAAGATGGTGCTCTCGGCCCGGCCCACCCGGGTCAGGTCGTCGGGCGAGGTCGTCGTCCACTCCACCTGCGTGCCGTGGTACGCCGCCACCTGCTCGGCGACCCGCGTCGTGGTGACCGGCAGGGCCACCTTGCCGCTGCGCTTCTCGGCGGCGACCAGGTCGAGCATGACCAACAGGGCCCGGTCGTCCTCGATGATCCGTCCGCGCTCGTCCACCAGCGAGATCCGCTCACCCACCGGGTCGAAGCGGACGCCGAAGGCAGCCCGTGCGGAGGCCACGATCTCCCCGAGCCGCACCAGTCCGGCGCGCCGGGACTCGGTGGTCTCGGTCGGCCGGGACTCGTCCAGACCCGGATTGATCGTCAGCGCGTCCACGCCGAGCCGGCCGAGGAGGCTGGGCAGGACGAGGCCGGCGCTTCCGTTGGACGCGTCCACGACGACCTTCAGCCCGGCGTCCGCGATGCCGGTGGTGTCCACCCGGCGGAGTAGGGACCCGGTGTAGGCGTCGAAGACGCTGCCCGGGAACTGGAGGTCACCGATCTCACCGGGGAAGGCGCGCCGGTACTCCTGGCGCGCGTAGACCCGGTCCAGCTTGCGCTGCTGCTGGAGGGAGAGGTCGGCGCCCCGCTCGTCGAGGAACATGATGTCCACGGAGTCCGGCACGCCCGGCGAGGTCCGCAGCACGATCCCGCCGGCGCTGCCGCGGGCGGTCTGCTGCCGGGCCACGGGCAGGGGCACGTTCTCCAGGTCGCGGACGTTGATGGCGCTGGCCTGCAGTGCCGAGATCACGGCCCGCTTGAGCGCTCGGGCGCCGCGCGAGTGGTCACGGGCGGTGGTGACGATCGCGCCCTTCTTGAGGGTCGTCGCGTACGCACCGGCGAGCCGGACGACGAGCTCGGGGGTGATCTCCACGTTCAGGATGCCGGAGACGCCACGGGCACCGAACAGATGTGCCTGTCCGCGGGACTCCCAGATCACCGAGGTGTTGACGAACGCACCGGCCTCGATCGTCTTGAAGGGGTAGACGCGCACGTTCCCCTGGACGATCGACTCCTCGCCGACGAGGCACTCGTCGCCGATGACGGCGCCGTCCTCGATGCGCGCGGCCCGCATGATGTCGGTGTTCTTGCCGATGACGCAGCCGCGGAGGTTGCTGTGGGGGCCGATGTACACGTTGTCGTGCACGACCGCCTTGTGCAGGAACGCCCCGCTCTTGACCACGACGTTCGACCCGATGACGGTGTGCTCACGGATCTCCACGCCGGCCTCGACCTTGGCGTAGTCCCCGACGTAGAGGGGGCCGCGGAGCACCGCGTCGGGGCTGACCTCGGCGCCTTCGGCGATCCACACCCCGGGCGAGATCTCGAAGCCGTCCATGTCGACCTGGACCTTGCCCTCCAGGACGTCGGCCTGGGCCTTCACGTAGCTCTCGTGCGTGCCGACGTCTTCCCAGTAGCCCTCGGCCACGTACCCGTAGATGGGCCGGCCTTCCTTCATGAGCTGCGGGAACACGTCTCCGGACCAGTCGACGGAGACGTCCGCCTCGACGTAGTCGAAGATCTCCGGCTCCATCACGTAGATGCCGGTGTTGATGGTGTCCGAGAACACCTGGCCCCAGGTCGGCTTCTCGAGGAAGCGTTCGACCTTGCCCTCCTCGTCCACGATGGTGATGCCGAATTCCAGCGGGTTGGGGACCCGGGTCAGGCAGACGGTGACGAGACCGCCCTTCTCCTTGTGGAATCTGATGAGATCGGTGAGGTCGAAGTCGGTGAGCGCATCGCCGGAGATCACGAGGAACGTATCGTCCTTCAAGGCCTCCTCGGCATTCTTCACGCTGCCGGCGGTCCCGAGTGGCTTCTCCTCGTTGGCATAGGTGAGCTCCATACCGAGCTCTTCGCCGTCACCGAAGTAGTTCTTGACGAGAGACGCCAGGAACTGCACGGTCACCACGGTCTCGCTGAGCCCATGCCGCTTGAGCAGCCTGAGCACATGCTCCATGATCGGCCGGTTGGCCACCGGCAGGAGCGGCTTGGGCATGCTCGAGGTCATAGGGCGAAGGCGCGTGCCCTCGCCACCGGCCATCACGACGGCCTTCATGTCGGAAGAGTCCTCCTTGGAGAGACGACGTTCTCGCCGACCTCACCCGTCCCGGGCGGTGACTCCGCTACTCCTCCGCGTCATCAGGCGCCGAGCGAGCTCAATCGGCCGTGGCGTCCGCCTTCACGAGACGGCGGACCTGTACCACGTACAGCACTCCTGCCCACCAATACAGGGTTGTACCCCATCCGGCGAACGCCCATCCGAAAACTGCGCCCATCCAGGCCAACCAACCCGTGCCGTCACTGAGCAGCAGCAGGGGGAAGGCGTACATCAGGTTGAAGGTGGCGGCCTTCCCGAGGAAGTTGACCTGGGGCGGCGGATAGCCGTGTCGGCGCAGGATCCACACCATGACCAGCAGCATCAGCTCACGGGCCAGGAGCGCGCCGGTGAGCCACAGCGGCAAAAGCTCCCGGTAGGTCAGCCCGAAGAGCGTGGACAGGATGTACAGCCTGTCCGCGGCCGGGTCCAGCAGCCGGCCGAGGTTGCTGATCTGATTCCAGCGGCGCGCGAGCTTCCCGTCCAGGTAGTCACTGATCCCGCTGAGCATGAGGACGGCCAGGGCCCACCCGTCGTGCTTGGCCAGAATCAGCCACAGGAACAGGGGTACGCCGGCCAGCCGGGCCATGCTCAGGATGTTGGGAATGGTGAAAATTCGGTCGGTCTGAACCCGAGTCTCCTGGACCTCCACCCGGGGGCCTCCACTGTGACGCTAGAAATGGTTGAACGGTGCACCCTGACCCTACAGGAGAGCACACCCGGGCCCGGAACGCAGAAAAGCCCCGCACCATAAGGTGCGGGGCTTTCCCACAATGATTGTTCGGCGGCGTCCTACTCTCCCACAGGGTCCCCCCTGCAGTACCATCGGCGCTGAAAGGCTTAGCTTCCGGGTTCGGAATGTAACCGGGCGTTTCCCTAACGCTATGACCACCGAAACACTATGAAATTTGAACGCTGGTGTTTTCACAGCTGTTCGTTATTTCAGAACTAACACAGTGGACGCGAGCAACTGAGGACAAGCCCTCGGCCTATTAGTACCAGTCAGCTTCACCCGTTACCGGGCTTCCACATCTGGCCTATCAACCCAGTCGTCTACTGGGAGCCTTACCCTCTCAAGGAGGTGGGAATACTCATCTTGAAGCAGGCTTCCCGCTTAGATGCTTTCAGCGGTTATCCCTCCCGAACGTAGCCAACCAGCCATGCCCTTGGCAGGACAACTGGCACACCAGAGGTTCGTCCGTCCCGGTCCTCTCGTACTAGGGACAGCCCTTCTCAATATTCCTACGCGCACAGCGGATAGGGACCGAACTGTCTCACGACGTTCTAAACCCAGCTCGCGTACCGCTTTAATGGGCGAACAGCCCAACCCTTGGGACCGACTCCAGCCCCAGGATGCGACGAGCCGACATCGAGGTGCCAAACCATCCCGTCGATATGGACTCTTGGGGAAGATCAGCCTGTTATCCCCGGGGTACCTTTTATCCGTTGAGCGACGGCGCTTCCACAAGCCACCGCCGGATCACTAGTCCCGACTTTCGTCCCTGCTCGACCCGTCGGTCTCACAGTCAAGCTCCCTTGTGCACTTACACTCAACACCTGATTGCCAACCAGGCTGAGGGAACCTTTGGGCGCCTCCGTTACTCTTTAGGAGGCAACCGCCCCAGTTAAACTACCCATCAGACACTGTCCCTGATCCGGATCACGGACCGAGGTTAGACATCCAGCACGACCAGAGTGGTATTTCAACGGCGACTCCACAACCACTGGCGTGGCTGCTTCAAAGTCTCCCACCTATCCTACACAAGCCGAACCGAACACCAATATCAAACTATAGTAAAGGTCCCGGGGTCTTTCCGTCCTGCTGCGCGAAACGAGCATCTTTACTCGTAGTGCAATTTCACCGGGCCTATGGTTGAGACAGTCGAGAAGTCGTTACGCCATTCGTGCAGGTCGGAACTTACCCGACAAGGAATTTCGCTACCTTAGGATGGTTATAGTTACCACCGCCGTTTACTGGCGCTTAAGTTCTCAGCTTCGCACACCCGAAAGTGTACTAACCGGTCCCCTTAACGTTCCAGCACCGGGCAGGCGTCAGTCCGTATACATCGCCTTACGGCTTCGCACGGACCTGTGTTTTTAGTAAACAGTCGCTTCTCGCTGGTCTCTGCGGCCACCCCCAGCTCAAGGAGCAAGTCCTCTCACCAGTGATGGCCCCCCTTCTCCCGAAGTTACGGGGGCATTTTGCCGAGTTCCTTAACCATAGTTCACCCGAACGCCTCGGTATTCTCTACCTGACCACCTGAGTCGGTTTAGGGTACGGGCCGCCATGAAACTCGCTAGAGGCTTTTCTCGACAGCATAGGATCATCCACTTCACCACAATCGGCTCGGCATCAGGTCTCAGCCTTATATGAGGGACGGATTTGCCTACCCCTCGGCCTACACCCTTACCCCGGGACTACCACCGCCCGGGCTGGACTACCTTCCTGCGTCACCCCATCGCTTACCTACTACCACCTTGGATCGGCGGCTCCACCACTTTCCTTTCCCCGAAGGGTCCGGAACGGCTTCACGGCCTTAGCATCAGAGGATTCGATATTGGGCGTTTCAAAGCGGGTACCGGAATATCAACCGGTTGTCCATCGACTACGCCTGTCGGCCTCGCCTTAGGTCCCGACTTACCCTGGGCAGATCAGCTTGACCCAGGAACCCTTAGTCAATCGGCGCACACGTTTCTCACGTGTGTATCGCTACTCATGCCTGCATTCTCACTCGTGAACCGTCCACAACTAGCTTCCGCTGCTGCTTCACCCGGCACACGACGCTCCCCTACCCATCACAACACCCGTTGGGGCTATACGCTGCAATGACACGACTTCGGCGGTACGCTTGAGCCCCGCTACATTGTCGGCGCGGAATCACTTGACCAGTGAGCTATTACGCACTCTTTCAAGGGTGGCTGCTTCTAAGCCAACCTCCTGGTTGTCTCTGCGACTCCACATCCTTTCCCACTTAGCGTACGCTTAGGGGCCTTAGTCGATGCTCTGGGCTGTTTCCCTCTCGACCATGGAGCTTATCCCCCACAGTCTCACTGCCGTGCTCTCACTTACCGGCATTCGGAGTTTGGCTAAGGTCAGTAACCCGGTAGGGCCCATCGCCTATCCAGTGCTCTACCTCCGGCAAGAAACACACGACGCTGCACCTAAATGCATTTCGGGGAGAACCAGCTATCACGGAGTTTGATTGGCCTTTCACCCCTAACCACAGGTCATCCCCCAGGTTTTCAACCCTGGTGGGTTCGGTCCTCCACGAAGTCTTACCTCCGCTTCAACCTGCCCATGGCTAGATCACTCCGCTTCGGGTCTAGAGCGTGCAACTCAATCGCCCTATTCGGACTCGCTTTCGCTACGGCTTCCCCACACGGGTTAACCTCGCTACACACCGCTAACTCGCAGGCTCATTCTTCAAAAGGCACGCAGTCACGACCCATTGAGTAAACTCAATGAGCGACGCTCCCACGGCTTGTAGGCACACGGTTTCAGGTACTATTTCACTCCGCTCCCGCGGTACTTTTCACCATTCCCTCACGGTACTATCCGCTATCGGTCACCAGGGAATATTTAGGCTTAGCGGGTGGTCCCGCCAGATTCACACGGGATTTCTCGGGCCCCGTGCTACTTGGGAGATTCTTAAGCAAGCCGCTGATGTTTCGTCTACGGGGGTCTTACCCTCTACGCCGGACCTTTCGCATGTCCTTCGACTACATCAACGGTTTCTGACTCGCCGACCGGCCGGCAGACCGATCAAAAGAATTCCCACAACCCCGCATGCGCAACCCCTGCCGGGTATCACACGCATACGGTTTGGCCTCATCCGGTTTCGCTCGCCACTACTCCCGGAATCACGGTTGTTTTCTCTTCCTGCGGGTACTGAGATGTTTCACTTCCCCGCGTTCCCTCCACACTGCCTATGTGTTCAGCAGTGGGTGACAGCCCATGACGACTGCCGGGTTTCCCCATTCGGACACCCCCGGATCAAAGCTCAGTTGGCAGCTCCCCGGGGCCTATCGCGGCCTCTCACGTCCTTCATCGGTTCCTGGTGCCAAGGCATCCACCGTGCGCCCTTAAAAACTTGGCCACAGATGCTCGCGTCCACTGTGTAGTTCTCAAACAACGACCAGCCACCCACCACCCCACCGGACAAACCGTTGAGTTCACTGGGGCCGGCAAGAAGACACAACCTCACGGCCGTACCTTCAGGACCCAACAACGTGCCAGACACGATCCCCTCCACACTCCCTGTTTTCCACGCCGAAGCAGTACTTACAGGAGGTTTTGGAAACCGTGCCAAATAATCAACGTTCCACCCATGAGCTGACCGTGCAGAACATTTGTCTGCAATCGGTACTGTGCTCCTTAGAAAGGAGGTGATCCAGCCGCACCTTCCGGTACGGCTACCTTGTTACGACTTCGTCCCAATCGCCAGTCCCACCTTCGACAGCTCCCTCCCTTACGGGTTGGGCCACCGGCTTCGGGTGTTACC
The DNA here is from genome assembly GCF_008704535.1 of Streptomyces subrutilus. Taxonomy (NCBI): domain Bacteria; kingdom Bacillati; phylum Actinomycetota; class Actinomycetes; order Kitasatosporales; family Streptomycetaceae; genus Streptomyces; species Streptomyces subrutilus. Next base: position 6,205,056 of record NZ_CP023701.1, on the reverse strand, counting down.
GACTTTCGTGACGTGACGGGCGGTGTGTACAAGGCCCGGGAACGTATTCACCGCAGCAATGCTGATCTGCGATTACTAGCAACTCCGACTTCATGGGGTCGAGTTGCAGACCCCAATCCGAACTGAGACCGGCTTTTTGAGATTCGCTCCACCTCACGGTATCGCAGCTCATTGTACCGGCCATTGTAGCACGTGTGCAGCCCAAGACATAAGGGGCATGATGACTTGACGTCGTCCCCACCTTCCTCCGAGTTGACCCCGGCGGTCTCCTGTGAGTCCCCATCACCCCGAAGGGCATGCTGGCAACACAGGACAAGGGTTGCGCTCGTTGCGGGACTTAACCCAACATCTCACGACACGAGCTGACGACAGCCATGCACCACCTGTATACCGACCACAAGGGGGGCACTATCTCTAATGCTTTCCGGTATATGTCAAGCCTTGGTAAGGTTCTTCGCGTTGCGTCGAATTAAGCCACATGCTCCGCTGCTTGTGCGGGCCCCCGTCAATTCCTTTGAGTTTTAGCCTTGCGGCCGTACTCCCCAGGCGGGGAACTTAATGCGTTAGCTGCGGCACCGACGACGTGGAATGTCGCCAACACCTAGTTCCCAACGTTTACGGCGTGGACTACCAGGGTATCTAATCCTGTTCGCTCCCCACGCTTTCGCTCCTCAGCGTCAGTAATGGCCCAGAGATCCGCCTTCGCCACCGGTGTTCCTCCTGATATCTGCGCATTTCACCGCTACACCAGGAATTCCGATCTCCCCTACCACACTCTAGCTAGCCCGTATCGAATGCAGACCCGAGGTTAAGCCTCGGGCTTTCACATCCGACGTGACAAGCCGCCTACGAGCTCTTTACGCCCAATAATTCCGGACAACGCTTGCGCCCTACGTATTACCGCGGCTGCTGGCACGTAGTTAGCCGGCGCTTCTTCTGCAGGTACCGTCACTTTCGCTTCTTCCCTGCTGAAAGAGGTTTACAACCCGAAGGCCGTCATCCCTCACGCGGCGTCGCTGCATCAGGCTTTCGCCCATTGTGCAATATTCCCCACTGCTGCCTCCCGTAGGAGTCTGGGCCGTGTCTCAGTCCCAGTGTGGCCGGTCGCCCTCTCAGGCCGGCTACCCGTCGTCGCCTTGGTGGGCCATTACCCCACCAACAAGCTGATAGGCCGCGGGCTCATCCTTCACCGCCGGAGCTTTCAACCCCTGCCCATGCAGACAGGAGTGGTATCCGGTATTAGACCCCGTTTCCAGGGCTTGTCCCAGAGTGAAGGGCAGATTGCCCACGTGTTACTCACCCGTTCGCCACTAATCCACCCCGAAGGGCTTCATCGTTCGACTTGCATGTGTTAAGCACGCCGCCAGCGTTCGTCCTGAGCCAGGATCAAACTCTCCATGAATGTTTACCCGTAATCGGGTCAACACACACTAAGAGCGGGACAACCAGGTCGGAATAAGACCGGTCATCCACAACGTCCTCGCTGTGTTTTGTCGCCTGCAAGCACACCGAAACCGGTGCCTCACAGGACTTTTTCAAAGGAACCTCATCCACCGAAATGGACGGGGTATCAACTTTTGGCGTTGATTTTTGGCACGCTGTTGAGTTCTCAAGGAACGGACGCTTCCTTCGTACTCACCCTCTCGGGCTTTCCTCCGGGCTTCGCTTCGTTCTGTTCGTTCTGTTCTTGCGTTTCCGACTCTATCAGACTCTTTCGTGTCCGATTCCCGGTCGAAGCGGGATTCGCTTTCGCTTTCCAGGCTTTCGCTTTCGCGTTTTCCTTTTCGGCGATTCCGACTCTATCAGCGTTTTTTCCGCTCTCTCACCACTCGCCGTTTTGCCGGAAGGCATGCGGGAACAAGGGAGAGAAACAGAGGTCACGGATGAAAAAGAAGGCGCCCCGTCCATGGGATGTTCGCGAGAAGTTCACACGACACGTCCCGGCGGGAGTCACGACAGTACAGGTCCGCCACAGTCAAGGCAAATCCACGAGGGGCGTATGGTCTAGTCCACCGGTCTAGTCCACTAGTCTCCGTGCCGAAGGGCCAGCCCGGATCGGGACCAACATCGGGCGAACCCGAACATCTCGTGACTTATCCTTCTGAAGAGTACGCCGTTCGCGACAGGTAGTGACGGTGACACGAAGAAGCCCCACCCCTGGGAGGCCCCCCATGACCAGCGTGACGTCCCCACTTGCCGGGCAGGCCATCGGACTCGCGGCAGTGCCCGATCCGGTGTTCTCCGGCGCGATGGTGGGACCGGGCACCGCCATCGATCCCGTGCGCGAGCCCTCGGAGGCGGTGTCCCCCGTCGACGGTGTGGTCGTCTCCCTGCACCCGCACGCGTACGTCGTCGTGGACGCTGAGGGCCACGGCGTCCTCACCCACCTCGGGATCGACACCGTCCAGCTCAACGGCGAGGGCTTCGAGCTCCTCGTCAACAAGGGCGACACCGTGACCCGCGGTCAGGCCGTCATCCGTTGGAACCCCGCCGCGGTCGAGGCCGCCGGCAAGTCCCCCGTCTGCCCGGTCGTGGCACTGGAGGCGACGCCCGACGCGCTGTCCGACGTCGTCGAGTCGGGCGACGTGAAGGCCCACGACGTTCTCTTCGGCTGGCAGTGACGCGTCCGCCCGCACGGGCGAGTCGGACAACCACCGCGACGGCCCGGATCGTCGCTCTATCGGAGACGGGTGAAATGGAGACAACGCTGCGAGGCGTCGGCGTGAGCCACGGTGTGGCGATCGGCGAGGTTCGGCACATGGGTACGGCGGTTCTCGAACCGCCGGCCAAGCAGATCACCGCGGACGAGGCGGAGCGCGAACAGGGGCGCGCCCGCAAGGCCGTGGAGGCTGTCTCGGCCGACCTCATCGCGCGCGGCCAGCTGGCCGGCGGCGAGGCCCAGCACGTGCTAGAGGCCCAGGCGATGATCGCCACGGACCCCGAGCTGATGGCGGACGTCGACCGGCGGATCGCCGTCGGGAGCACCGCCGAGCGCGGTGTCTACGACGCGTTCGCCGCCTACCGCGTGCTGCTCGCGGGTGCCGGCGAGTACATGGCCGGCCGGGTGGCGGACCTGGACGACGTGCGCAACCGGATCGTGGCGCGCCTGCTCGGCGTGCCGATGCCCGGTGTGCCGGACAGCGACGAGCCGTACGTGCTCATCGCGCGGGACCTCGCTCCCGCCGACACCGCGCTCCTGGACCCCGCGCTGGTGCTGGGCTTCGTCACCGAGGAGGGCGGGCCGACCAGCCACAGCGCCATCCTCGCGCGGGCGCTCGGCGTCCCGGCGATCGTCGCGCTGCCCGGTGCCGGTGAGATCGCCGAGGGCACTCTGATCGCCGTCGACGGCAGCACCGGCGACCTGTTCGTGGACCCGACCCCGGAGAAGCGGGCCGAGCTGGAGGCCTCCGCGGCCGAGCGCAAGGCCGCTCTCTCCGCGTCGTCCGGTCCGGGCGCGACCTCCGACGGCCACAAGGTGCCGCTCCTCGCCAACGTCGGCGGTCCCGCCGACGTCCCGGCGGCCGTAGAGGCCGGCGCCGAGGGCGTGGGCCTGTTCCGCACCGAGTTCCTGTTCCTGGACGACAGCAAGAAGGCGCCGTCCGAGGAGAAGCAGGTCGAGTCCTACCGCAAGGTGCTGGAGGCCTTTCCGGGCGGCCGGGTGGTCGTCCGCGTGCTGGACGCCGGCGCCGACAAGCCGCTGGACTTCCTGACGCCCGCCGACGAGCCGAACCCGGCGCTCGGCGTGCGCGGCCTGCGGTCGCTGCTGGACCACCCGGACGTGCTGCGCACCCAGCTCACGGCGCTGGCCAAGGCCGCCGAGGGCCTGCCCGTCTACCTTGAGGTCATGGCCCCGATGGTGGCGGACCGGACCGATGCCAAGGCGTTCGCGGACGCGTGCCGCGAGGCCGGGCTGAAGGCCAAGTTCGGCGCGATGGTGGAGATCCCCTCCGCCGCACTGCGGGCGCGCTCGATCCTGCAGGAGGTCGAGTTCCTCTCGCTGGGGACCAACGACCTCGCGCAGTACGCCTTCGCCGCCGACCGCCAGGTCGGCGCCGTCTCGCGACTGCAGGACCCGTGGCAGCCGGCGCTGCTCGACCTGATCGCCCTGTCGGCCGACGCCGCCAGGGCGGAGGGCAAGAGCTGCGGTGTCTGCGGTGAGGCCGCGGCCGATCCGCTGCTGGCCTGCGTGCTGACCGGTCTGGGTGTCACCTCCCTGTCGATGGGCGCCGCGTCCATCCCGTACGTGCGGGCCACGCTCGCCAAGCACACCCTCGCCCAGTGCGAGCGCGCCGCGGCCGCGGCGCGTGCGTGCGACACCGCGGCGGAGGCCCGTGTGGCCGCCCAGGCGGTGCTGTCGGGCGAGTAGCGGGGCCGCCCGGCGCTGGTTCGGGCGGTCGTCGTCGAGTCGAGGGGCCTTCGCCGGTGGCGGCGGCCCCTCGCTCGTGCCTGCCCGTGGCTAGGGGTGCGGGGTGGGGAGGTCGACCTCGTAGCCCGGGCAGTACTCGACCCCCGGTTCGGGGGCCACGGGCTCTCCGGTGTCGGCGTCGGTGCAGTAGGCGTTGAAGACGGCCGCCGCGGACAGCGCGGTCAGCCGGCCCCGGTCCAGCCGCCAGCCGTGGACCCGGTCTCCGGCGCCCTCGGCCGTGGTGCGCAGGACCAGGCCGCCGGGGCCGCCGAGGGCGAGTCCGGCGGCCAGGACCGTCACGAAGTCCAGGCCCTCGCGGCCCTGGAGGCGGGGCGGGGCCGCCGGTGGGCCCGAGGTGTCGGCGTGGAGCACGGCGACGAGCTGTTCGGCCTGCATGGGAACGCTGCACACCAGGTGGTGGTGGCCCGGGCCGGCCCCGGCCAGCAGCCGGTCCAGCGCGTCGGCGGCGCGCTCGAAGGAGGAGCTGCCGATGTCCTCCCCGCAGTCCGCGCAGGTCCCCGCCCCCGCGAGCAGGGTGGTCGCGTACTCCCAGGTGGCCTGCCGGACGGCTTCGTCCACGAGCAGCGGGACCAGTTCGTCGACGGGTTGCCCGGTGTACGGGAGGCCGGCGCCGGCGAGCTCGGCGGTGAAGCGGGTGCGGCTCTCGGCCGAGTCCGCGTCCAGGCCGTGGTCGGCGCAGTACTCCGCGTACTCCTCGGGGTCGAAGAGGGCGACGGTGGTGTGGACGCCCTGGGCCGCGAGGGACCGGAGCAGCCCGTCCACGTGGCGCAGGTAGTCCCGGTGGTCGTCGAAGGCGAAGCTGCGGTAGCCGCGCATGGCCGCGAAGTCCCCCGGGTCGGCCAGCAGGCCGACGGTGCTGGGGGCTTCGCGGCGCAGGACGCGGCGGCGGTGGGTGCGGATGGTCCGGGAGGTCCGCGCGGTGCGGTCCTGCCCTGTGCTCCCTCCGGGGTCGCTCCCCCGCGTGTCCTCGTGGTCGTTCGGGCGGTTGTCCGCGGTGTCCTTCTTCGGTGGCATGGCTCCCCCTGAGTGCAGCGATCACGTGCTCACTCAGCGTAACCACCGCCACTGACAGTGACCTCAGTCGCGGTTCCGGGACCGGGTACGGGCCAGCTCCTCGTAGAAGTGGAGGAGGTCCAGGTCGTCGACGGAGCCGGGGTTGACCGCCTTGGCCAGGGGGGCGCCCTGGAGGAGGCGCTTGACCGGGACCTCGATGCGCTTCCCGGTGAGCGTGTGCGGGACGGCCCGCACCTCGATGATCTCGTCCGGTACGTGGCGCGGGGAGAGTTCCGCGCGGATCGTCTCCTTGATCCGGGCGCGCAGGCCGTCGTCGAGCGCGGCTCCGGGGGCCAGGTGGACGAAGAGCGGCATCCAGTAGCCGCCGTTCGGCTCTTCCAGGCCGATGACCAGGGACTCCTTGATCTCGGGGAGGCGTTCGACGGCCTCGTAGATGTCGGCCGAGCCCATCCGCACGCCCTGCCGGTTGAGGGTGGAGTCGGAGCGTCCGTGGATCACCACCGAGCCGTGGTCGGTGAGCGTGATCCAGTCCCCGTGGCGCCAGACGCCCGGGAACATCTCGAAGTAGCTGTCGCGGTAGCGGCTGCCGTCGGGGTCGTTCCAGAAGCGGACCGGCATGGACGGCATGGGGTTGGTGACGACGAGCTCGCCGACCTCGCCGACGACGGGCTTGCCGGACGGGTCCCAGGACTGGAGGTCCGTGCCGAGGCAGGCGGCCTGGAGTTCGCCGATGTGGACCGGGAGGGTGGGGACGGCGCCGGCGAAGCAGCTGCAGACGTCGGTGCCCCCGCTGACGGAGGCGATCCAGAGGTCCTCGGCCACCTCGTCGTGCAGCCAGCGGAACCCGTCGGGCGGGAGCGGGGAGCCGGTGGTCGCCACGCACTTCACGGCGGAGAGGTCGAAGTCGCGCGCGGGGTGGACCCCGGCCTTGCGGCAGGCCATGACGTACGCGGCGGAGGTGCCGTAGAGGGTGGCGCCGGTGCGTTCGGCGATCCGCCACTGGGCGCCGGTGTCGGGGAAGCCGGGGCTGCCGTCGTACAGCACGACGGTGGTGCCGGTGAGCAGGCCGGAGACGAGGAAGTTCCACATCATCCAGCCGGTGGAGGTGTACCAGAAGAACCGGTCCCGCGGACCGAGGTCGCAGTGCAGGCCGAGCTGCTTGAGGTGTTCGAGGAGGATGCCGCCCTGGGACTGGACGATGGCCTTGGGCAGGCCCGTCGTGCCGGAGGAGTAGAGCACCCAGAGCGGGTGGTCGAAGGGGACCGGCTCGAAGACGGGCGGCGTGTCGCCGGAGGTCAGGGCGGACCAGTCGAGGGCGCCTTCGGGGGCCTGGGTGCCCAGCAGCGGGATGTGGACGACCGCGCGCAGGGAGGGGAGTTCGGCGCGCAGTTCGGCGACGGTCCCGCGGCGGTCGTGCGTCTTGCCGCCGTAGCGGTAGCCGTCGACGGCGAAGAGGACGACGGGCTCGACCTGTTGGAAGCGGTCGAGGACGCTGCGGGCGCCGAAGTCGGGGGCGCAGGAGGTCCAGACCCCTCCGACGGCTGCGGTGGCGAGCAGGGCGACGACGGCCTCGGGCACGTTGGGGAGGTAGCCGCTGACCCGGTCGCCGGGGCGCACGCCGAGGGCGCGCAGCTCGGCGGTGAGCGAGCCGACCTGGCGGCGGAGTTCGGCCCAGGTGACGGGGGTGGGCTCGTGGGTCTCGTCCACCGCGAGCAGTGCGGCGTCTCCGGCGCGCGCCGGGTCCTCGGCGGCGCGCAGGGCGTGCTCGGCGTAGTTGAGGGTGGCGCCGGTGAACCAGCGGGCGCCGGGCATCGAGCGGTCGGCGAGGACGGTCTCGTAGGGCGTGGTGAAGCGGACCTCGAACCATTCGGCGACGGCCTGCCAGAAGGTGTCCAGGGCCTCGACCGACCACCGGTGCAGGGCCGGGTAGCCGCCGTCGGCGGGGGCCTGGAAGCGTTCCGCGGCCCAGGCCTGGAAGGCGGTGATCCGGGCCGCGGCGATCCGGTCGGGGCCGGGGGCCCAGAGGGGTTCCGGCTGCGTGGCTGAGGTCATGGGTCGGCTCCCGGTCGGGTCTGCGGCTCGCGCTTCGTGTGCGTACGGTGCCACCGCGCGGGGGGTGTGCGCGCAGCGGCTCACTGGGACCTTGCCATGTGATCGACATCCGCACCAGAGGTGTCCCGAGCGATCACGGATGATCCATTTGTGGGTGAACGGCAGCTGAACGGCGCCCTCGCGGCGGGTCGCCGGTGACAGGGTGAGCGCCATGGACGGTCGTGATCTGGTGCGTGCGGTACGGGACCTCGGTACGGAGCGCGGTCGGCGCGCCTGGCGCTCGGCCTGGCGTCACCGGCGCGCGGACGCGGTGGGGCTCGTGCAGCGGGGCGCGGAACGGGCGCGCGTACCGGGGCTGCTGACCGGTACGGAGCCGCGGCCCGGCGGTGGCGTGCTGCGGTTCGCGCGCTCGGAGCTGCTGGTGCGGGTGACCGCGGGCGGGGCGGTGTTCTGGGGCTGGGACGGGGCCCTGCCGGAGCCTTCGTACGCGCTGGCGGGCAGCGGCCCGGAGCCCGATCCGCGGGCCGTGCTGGAGCCGGACACCGGGGGCGGCTGGCGGGTGGTGTCGGAGCGGGTGACGGTGGCGGTGTCCCGGCACGGGGCGGTGGAGGTGCGCTCGCCCGGCGGGACGGTGCTGCGGCGCGAGTTCCCGCCGCGCTGGTGGGAACCGGTGGAGGCGGGGCGGGGCGGGGCCCGGTGGGCGCAGCGCAGCGAGGTGGCGGCGGACGCCCGGTTCTTCGGGCTGGGCGGCCGGTCGGCGGGGCCCCGGTTGCGCGACGGGACGTACCGGTTGTGGAACACGGATCCGAACGGGGCGTTCGGGCCGGGGGACGATCCGCTGTACGTGACGATGCCGGTGCAGCTGGTGGTGGCGGACGCGGGGACGCACCTGGTGTTCCACGACAATCCGTGGGACGGGCGGGTGGTGCTGCGCGAGGGCGAGGAGGGGGCGGGGTCGGGCGCGGACCGGCCGGGGGCGAGCGAGCTGCGCATGGAGGGCGGGCCGCTGCGCTGCTGGGTCCTGGTGGGCACGCCGGCCCGGGTGCTCCAGGGCTGGTCGGGGCTGACCGGCGGCGCGGCGGTGCCGCCGGAGTGGGCGCTGGGCTACCAGCACGCCCGGTGGGGGTTCGGGAGCGGGGCGGAGGTCCGGCGGGTGGTGGCGGGGTACGCCCGGCGCGGGCTCGCGCTGTCGGCCGTGCACCTGGACATCGACCACTACGACGGGCACCGGGTGTTCACGGTGGACCGGGAGCGCTTTGCGGACCTGCCCGGGCTCGCGGCGGAGCTGCGCGGGGGCGGGGTGCGGCTGGTGTCGATCGTCGATCCCGCGGTGAAGGCCGACCACGCGGTGCACGCGTCCGGGCTGGCGGTGGGGGCGGGCGGCGCGTTCGTCCGGGACGCCCGGGGGGCGGAGGTGCGCGGGGAGGTGTGGCCGGGTGAGTGCGCGTATCCGGACTTCACCGATCCGGCCGTGCGGGAGTGGTGGGGCGGCCTGTACGAGGAGCGGTTGGCGCGGGGCTTCGCCGGCTTCTGGCACGACATGAACGAGCCGGTGTCCTTCGCGCCGTTCGGGGACCGGACGCTGCCCCGCTCGGCGCGGCACGCGATGGACGGCGCGGGCGGGGACCACCGCTCGGGGCACAACGTGTACGCGCTCGGGATGGCGCGGGCGGCCTGGGAGGGTCTGGTCCGGCTGCGCCCGGACGAGCGGCCGTTCCTCTTCTCCCGGTCCGGGTGGGCGGGGATGCAGAGGTACGGGGGGTCGTGGTCGGGGGACGTGGAGAGCAGTTGGGAGGGGCTGCGCGCCTCGCTGGCGCTGGTCCTGGGGCTGGGGCTGTGCGGGGTGCCGTACTCGGGTCCGGACGTGGGCGGGTTCGGCGGTTCGCCGTCGCCGGAGCTGTACGTGCGCTGGCTCCAGCTGGGGTCGTACCTGCCGCTGTTCCGGACGCACTCGGCGATCTGGGCGGGGCGGCGCGAGCCGTGGGAGTTCGGGGCGGAGGCGGAGGAGCAGGCGCGGGCGGTGCTGGCGGAGCGGGAGCGGCTGCGGCCGTACTTCCTGAGCCTGGCCCATCTGGCCCGGCGGACCGGGGCCCCGTACGTGCGGCCGCTGTGGTGGGGGGCGCCGGAGGACCGGGCGCTGCGGGACTGCGAGGACGCGTTCCTGCTGGGCGACGCCCTGCTGGTGGCGCCGGTGCTGGAGTGCGGGGCGGACCGGCGTGCGGTACGGCTCCCCCGCGGCCGGTGGTACGACACCGCGACGGGTGCGGCGCACGAGGGGCCCGGCCAGATCCTGCTGGACGCGCCGCGGGGGCGGATCCCGGTGCTGGCGCGGGCGGGCTCGGTGCTTCCGGTGCGCTCGCCGGAGGGCGACGGCGGGGTGGCGCTGGAGGTGTGGGCCCCGGCGCGGGGACGCACGGGCGGCGGGGTGGTGGTGCGGGACGCGGGCCCGGGGTTCGAGGCGGCGGAGCCGGAGCGGTACACCGTGCGGTGGGCCGGGGACGAGGTGCTGGTGGAGGACGAGGCGGGGGGACGGGTGCCGGGGGTCGTGGTGCGGGGGGCCGGGGGCTGAGGGGGCGGGCGGGCAGACCGGGGGGTGGGCTCGGCGGCCCGTTCTACGTGTAGCGGGCCGCTTCACGCGTAGCTGCCCGCTTCACGCGTAGCGCGCCGCTTCACGCGTAGCGGCCGGCGAACCAGGCGGCGGCCGCGCGGGTGTGGAGGGGGAAGGCGAGTTCGGCCGGCTGCCGCAGCACGTGCCAGCCCGCGGTCTCGTCCGTCGCCACCGACGCGGGCAGGGCCGAGGCGGCCCGCGGCGGGAGCAGGCCGAAGAGGAGCAGGTGGCCGGCCGGGGAGCTGAGGGCGTCGGCCAGGGCGACGTCGGCGGCGGGGACCTCGATGCCGGTCTCCTCGCGGAGCTCCCGGACGACGGCCGCGCGCCAGTCCTCGCCGAAGTCGATGAATCCGCCGGGCAGCGCGACGCCGCCGAGGGCGGGCTCGATGGTGCGGGTGATGACCACCAGGCCGGTGCCGTCCGCGTCCTGGACGGGGAGGAGGGCGACGGCCACCGGCAGCGGGTTGCGGTAGGCGGTGGCGCCGCAGGAGGCGCAGGTGCGCGGCCATGCGGCCGTCTCGAAGCGTGTTCCGCAGGCGGTGCAGTGCGAGTCCTTCGACGGTGCGGGCATCCCGCGATGGTAAGCCGAGCGGTATGAGGATGACGGCTGTTGTGGTGGGTGCGGTCCTGCTGCTCGGCGCCGCCGCGCCGGCCGGGTCCGCCGGCGGGCCCGGCGACGGCGCGGGCGCGCCGCGGGCACGCGCCGCCGGGGCGGACGGCCCGCGGGCGGCGCCGCCCGGGTTCGTGCTGCTGCGCGAGGTCGATCCGACGATCCGGCAGGACGTCCGGTACGCGACCGCCCGCAATTTCACCGGGGCCCCGGTGGACGGCTACGACGAGCCGGTGTGCCTGCTGGCGCGGCCCGTCGCGCTGGCGCTGCGGCGCGCGCAGCGGGAGTTGCTGCGCGCCGGCCGTTCGCTGGAGGTCCGCGACTGCTACCGGCCGCAGCGGGCCGTGGACCGGTTCGTCCGCTGGGCCGGGGACCTCGGCGACCAGGCGACCAAGGCGGAGTACTACCCGGAGGTCGACAAGGGCCGGCTGGTGCCCGACGGCTACATCGCCGCGCGGTCGGGGCACGCGCGCGGCAGCACCCTGGACGTCACCCTGGTGGAGTGGCCGTCTGGCCGGGAGGTCGACATGGGGACGCCCTTCGACTTCTTCTCCCCCCTCTCTCACACCGGCAGCCCGGCCGTCTCCGCCGCCGCCCGCGCCGGCCGGCGCTCGCTGGTGCGGGTGCTCGGTGCGCAGGGTTTCGTCAACCTGCCCGAGGAGTGGTGGCACTTCACCCGTGAGCCGGAGGTCTTCCCCGGCGCCGCCTTCGACTTTCCGGTGGCTGTCGCGGCCGTCCGGCCGTGAGTACCGTGCCCGTATGACATTCGCTTCGTACGAGGAGTTCTGGCCCTACTACGTCGCCATGCATTCCCGCGCCGCGACCCGCTGGGTGCACCTCACCGGCACGCTGACCGGTCTCGCGCTGACGGTCTACGGCGTGGCCCGCGGCCGCCCGCGCCTTCTCGCCGCCCTGCCCCTCATCGGGTACGGGACGGCCTGGCCGGCGCACTTCCTGATCGAGGGGAACAATCCGGCGACCTTCGGCAATCCGGGCTGGTCGCTGCGCGGGGACGCGCAGATGATCCGGATGATGCTGGCCGGGCGGGACGCGGAGCTGGGGGAGATCGCCCGGAAGTGGCTCGCCGAGAACCGGTGACCGCCCGGCCGTTCCCGTGCCAGACTTCTGACGCATCGTCAGACATCGGGCACGGGAGGGACCTTGGCACGCACGCGCACCCCGGTCGTCAGCGGCTGGTTCACACAGGACGTTCCGCCGCCGGCCCCGATGGCGGGCCCGGCGCCCCCCTTCCGGCTCCTGGGCACCCGGTGCACCGCCTGCGCCGCGGTGTTCTTCCCCCGCGAGGACTCCGCCTGCCGCAATCCGCACTGCGCCGGCGGCGGTGACCTCGCGGAGGTCCCGCTGTCCCCCCGGGGCCGGGTCTGGTCCTACACGGACGGCCGCTACCGCCCCCCGGCCCCGTACGTGTCCGACCCCGCCGAGCCGTGGGAGCCGTACGTCCTGATCGCCGTGGAGCTGGAGGCCGAGGGCATGGTCGTGCTCGGCCAGGGCGCGCCCGGGGTCCGGCTCGCCGACCTGACGGTCGGCGCCGAGGTCGAGGTGGTCGGCGGGGTGCTGAACGAGGACGCCGAGACCACCTGGCTGACCTGGCAGTTCAGGCCGGTCGGGCCGGCGGGACGAGCGGGGTCGACCGGGTCCGCGGAGCGCTCGGGAGGGGGGTCGTGAGCGCCGACGTCGCGGTCCTGGGCGCGGGGATGCACCCCTGGGGCAAATGGGGCCGCAGCTTCGTCGAGTACGGGCGGGTCGCGGCCCGGGCCGCGCTCGCCGACGCCGGTCTGGACTGGACGGACGTGCAGTCCGTGGTCGGCGCGGACACCGTGCGCTCCGGCTACCCCGGCTACGTGGCCGGGGCCACCTTCGCCCGGGCGCTGGGCTGGCAGGGGGCCCGGGTGACCAGCGTGTACGCGGCCTGCGCCTCGGGCGCGCAGGCGATCGGGGCGGCCCGGGCGCAGATCCTGGCCGGGCTGGCCGACGTGGTGCTGGTGGTGGGCGCGGACGCGGCGCCCAAGGGCTTCTTCGCCCCGGCCGGGGGCGAGCGCCCCGACGACCCGGACTGGTTGCGGTTCCGGGTGCTGGGAGCCACCAATCCGGCGTACTTCGCGCTGTACGCCCGGCGGCGGATGGCCGTGTACGGGGACACCCCGGAGGACTTCGCCCTGGTGAAGGTGAAGAACGCGGCGGCCGGGCTGCTGAACCCGAACGCCCGCTACCGCAAGGCCGTCACGGCCGAGGAGGTCGCGGCCTCGGCGGTCGTGGCCGATCCGCTGCGGCTGCTGGACGTCTGCGCCACCTCCGACGGGGGCGCGGCCCTGGTGCTGTGCAGCATGGACTTCGCCCGCGCGCACGGCGTCGCGGACCCGGTGCGCATCCGGGCCGTGTCGACGGTGACGCCGACCTATCCGCGGACGGTGCTGGACCTGCCGGACATCGCCACCGACGCGACGACGGCCGTGCCGACGGCGGGACCGGCCGCCGCCGCCTCCTTCCGGGCGTCGATCGCGCGCGCCGCGTACGAGGAGGCGGGGCTCGGGCCGCGGGACCTCTCGCTCGCCGAGGTGTACGACCTCTCCACGGCCCTGGAGCTGGAGTGGTACGAGGACATCGGGCTCTGCGGCCCGGGCGAGGGCGCCTCGCTCGTGCGGGAGGGCGCCACGGCGCTCGGCGGGCGCGTTCCGGTCAACACCAGCGGGGGGCTGGCCTCCTTCGGGGAGGCGGTGCCGGCGCAGGCCATCGCCCAGGTCTGCGAGCTGACGTGGCAGTTGCGCGGGACGGCCGGGGAACGGCAGGTTCCGGGCGCGCGGGCCGGAATCACCGCCAACCAGGGTCTGTTCGGGCACGGTTCGGCGGTGATCGCGGTGCGCTGAGCTGGGGGGCGGCGGCCGCCGCAGGACGGTCGTGCCGGAGTGCTTGACGGTCCCGGAGGACGGGTTCACACTCGCTCCACGGTCCCGCGCCGCCACCGGGGCCGGCGGTCCCCCCATGAGAGCTGCGGTCCGTACCCCAGTCGGCGGGGGTACGGGCCGCCTCCCCCCTTCCGGCCTTCAGCGCCGCCCGGGCCGGCGCCCCTCAGGCCCCCGCGCTCATGCTCTGGCGCCGGGCCCGGGCGAGGGACATCGCGTGTTCCACGACTCCCACCAGGACGTCCTTGACGGACTCCCGGTCCCGTGCGTCGCACAGCAGGACGGGCACGCACGGGTCGAGGTCGAGGGCCTCGCGCACCGTGACCACCGGGTGCCGGTCGGCGCCGTCGAAGCAGTTGACGGCGATCACGAAGGGGATCTCGCGCCGTTCGAAGTAGTCGACGGCGGCGAAGGACTCGGCGAGGCGGCGGGTGTCCACGAGGACGACCGCGCCGAGCGATCCCTGGGCCAGTTCGTCCCACAGGAACCAGAACCGGTCCTGTCCCGGGGTCCCGAACAGGTACAGCACGAGGTCCTCGCGGAGCGTGATGCGGCCGAAGTCCATGGCCACGGTCGTGGTGCTCTTGGCCTCCACTCCCTCGGTGTCGTCGATGCCGATGCCCGGCTCGGAGAGCCGTTCCTCGGTCCGCAGCGGTCTGATCTCGCTCACCGCACTGACCAGGGTGGTCTTGCCCACCCCGAAGCCGCCCGCGACCAGGATCTTCAAGGTCAGCGGTTCGACCGGCGACACGGCATGCATCGCACCGGTGCGGCTAGAGCGCCCGAAGGCCATTGATCACCTCACGCAGAATGGATTCGTCGGGCAGTTCGGCCGGCGGTACCGGCCGGGTCACGTGGACCAGTTCGTCGTGGACGAGATCACCGATCAGGACCCGCACGACCCCGACCGCGAGGTCGAGGTCGGCGGCGAGCTCCGCGACCGACTGGGGCCGTCCCCGGCACAGGCCGAGGATCCGGGCGTGTTCCGGCGACAGCGTGGCGTCCCAGACCGGGTCGTCGGCCGCCGTCTCGGCGACGACGAGCGCGATCAGGTCCAGGCGGTGCTGGCCCACGTGGCTGGTCCGGCCGCGGGTCATCGCGTACGGGCGTACGACGGGACCCGCGTCGTCGTCGAACCAGTGCGGGTGGTCGGAGGCGGCTGCCCGGTCGCCGGCCGGGGCGGGGGCGGGGTGGTCCTGGCCTGATTCGCTCATGCCGTACGACTCACCCTCCGGCTGGCAGCCCGGTCCGCGGCGCGGTCGCCAGGTGGTCGCCTACGCGCTTGACCATCAGCGTCATCTCGTACGCGACCTGGCCGACGTCGGACTCGGCGTCGGCGAGCACGGCCAGGCAGCTGCCGTCGCCGGCCGCCATGACGAAGAGGAAGGCCTCGTCGAGCTCGACGACGGTCTGGCGGACCCGACCGGAGTCGAAGTGCCGGCCGACGCCCTTGGCCAGGCTGTGGAAGCCGGAGGCCACGGCGGCCAGGTGCTCGCTGTCCTCGCGGGTCAGTTCCCGCGAGGTGCCGGTGGGCAGGCCGTCGCCGGACAGGACGACCGCCTTGCGGATCGAGCCGACCTTGTCGACGAGTTCGTCGAGGAGCCAGTTGAGCGGGCCGGAGCCGCGGCCCCTGCTGTCGTTGCCGGTCTGCGGTGCGGTCATCGACCGTCCCCTTCGTTCTCGTGCGCGGGACCGGTGGCGGCGGAGGTGCCTGCCCCGGTCTCGGACTGCTTCTGTGCCTGCTTGGTGCGGCCCGCGGTCCAGCCGCGCTGGAGTGCGGACATGCGCGTGCGTACGTCCTCCGCGTCGCGGTCGTCCACCGCGTCGGCGGGGGCCGGCTGCGGGGCGGCGGCGTTCTTCAGCTGCGGTGCCAGGTTGGCCTGACGGACCCGGCGGGGCAGGCCGCCGACGCTCGCGGCCGGCCCGGGGCCGGAGCCCTGACCCGCGCCGGAGCCGCCGCGTCCCGGGCCGGCGCTCTCCTCGGCGGGGGCGGTGGGCTGGCGGACCGCGGACACCGGGCGGGGCTCGACGCGGCGGCCGTGCTCGGCGACCAGGGTCGGCGCGGGCCGGCGGCGCGGCAGCGGGACGGGCCCGGCGCCGCGGCCGGCGTCCTGCCGGGCGGCCTCCTGGCGGGCGGAGTCCAGCCGGACGGGGCCGGTGGGGGCGGGCGGCTCGCGGTCGGCCGGGCGGACCGCGGCGCGCACGGCGTGGCGCTCGTCGGCCCGCTGCTCCGGGTGGCGGCCGCCGCCGAGCGGGCGCGCGCCGGGGAGCCGGTCGCCGTGCGGGCGCGCGCCCTGCGGCCGGTCGCCGGGGCGCAGGCCCAGCAGGGCGCTGCCCGGGGTGCCGTTGGGCGGGGTCTCGTCGTCGAGGGTGGCCATGGCGGGGCGGCCGGTGAGGCCGGAGATCCCGGAGGCGGCGGGGGCGGCGCCGTCCCGTGCGGCCGCACCGTCCAGGGGGCCCAGCTCGTCGAGGGGGTCGGTGCCGTCGGCGCCGAGCGGGGCCTCCAGCTCGACCGGGGCGCGCGGGTCGCCGGGGGGCAGGGACCGGCCGACCGGCGTCCGCTCCAGGGACGGGGGCACGGTCCGGTCGGGGGCGAGCGCGCCGGAGCCGTTCAGCCGGACGCCGGTGCCGTCGGTCTCCGGGGCCTCGGTCAGCAGGGCCACCGGGAGGAAGACCACCGCGGTGGTGCCCCCGTACGGGCTGGGCTGCAGGACGACCTTGACGCCGTGGCGCCGCGCCAGGCGGCTGACGACGAACAGGCCGAGGCGGTCGGTGTCGGACAGCTCGAACTCGGTGGTCTCGGCGAGCCGGAGGTTCGCGTCGAGCTGCGCCTCCTGGGTCATGCCGAGGCCGCGGTCGTGGATCTCCAGGGTGAAGCCGTTGGCCACGCGCTCGCCGTGGACTTGGACGGCGGTGTGCGGCGGGGAGAAGACGGTGGCGTTCTCCAGGAGTTCGGCGACGAGGTGGGTGACGTCGGCGACGGCGGGTCCGACGATGCCCAGGCGCGTGAGCCGGCGCACCTCGATGCGCTCGTAGTCCTCGACCTCGGCGACGGCGGCCCGTACGACGTCCATCAGCTGGACGGGCTTGCGCCACTGGCGGGAGGGGGCCGCGCCGGAGAGGATCACCAGGCCCTCGGCGTGCCGGCGCATGCGGGTGGTCATGTGGTCGAGGCGGAAGAGGTCGGCGAGCTCCTCGGTGTCCTCCGTACGGCGCTCCATGGTGTCCAGGAGCGTCAGCTGGCGGTGCAGGAGGACCTGGTTGCGGCGGGCCAGGTTGACGAAGACCTCGGAGACGCCGCGACGGAGTTCGGCCTGCTTGACGGCGGCCTCGACGGCGGCGCGCTGGAGGGTGTTGAGGGCCAGGCCGACCTGGCCGACCTCGTCCTTCTCGTACTCCAGGCGGGGGGCTTCGGTCTCGATGTCCAGCTGCTCGCCGGCGGCGAGGCGGCGCATGACGCCGGGCAGGCGGACGCCGGAGGCCTCGTGGGCGTCCTTGCGGAGCCGGGAGAGGTCGCGGATCAGTTCGCGGCCGACGCGCACGGAGAGGATCAGCGACACGATCAGGGCGAGGAAGCCGAGGACGCCGGCGACGGCGGCCTGGACGAGGACCTTCATCGCGGCGGGCTCGACGCGCTTCTGGTAGCGGTCGCCCGCCTCGGTGCCCATGACGGCGAGGTCGTCGAGGACCTTGGTGGCGGCCTCGTCCCACTGGGCGGCGCTGACGCCGCGGGGGTTCTTGACCGCGCCGTCGGCGAGGAAGCGGTCCTCCGCCGCGCGCAGCGCCTTGGTGTCGGGTCCGCCCCAGTACTGCTCGAAGCGCTCCCGCTCCGCGGAGGGGAGGATCGCGAGGTTGAAGTCGTAGAGCAGGGTCCGGTTCGCCACGAGGTCGGAGACGCGGCGCAGGGCGGCCGGACCGACGTTGCGGGCGGCGAGGGCGGAGGCCACCAGGGCGTCCTCGCGGGAGAGCGCCTCGCGGGCCTCGGTGACGCCGACGAGGGCGCGGCCCTGCTTGTCCATCTCCACGTCCTCCAGGGCGTGGAGGTTCATCAGGAAGTCGTAGCAGGGGTCGACGAGCCGGTTGTAGAGCTCCAGGGCCTGCGCGGGGTCGAGGGCGTTCTGGTCGACGGAGTGGCGCAGGGCGGTGATGCCGTGGAAGGCGGCGAGGATCGAGCGCAGCCGCTGGGTGTTCTGGGCGCTGAGCTCGTCGAGGACCTCGGGGTCGCGGGCGCTCGCGGTGATCCGGTCGACGATCTCGTCGGTGGCGGAGCGGCGCTTGGCGAGTTCGGCGGTGGCGGTGGCGGCCCGGGGGTCGCCGATGACGACCAGGGACTGTCGGCGTTCCTTCTGCAGGACGCGGACGACGTCCTCGATGGGGTAGCCGACCTTGTCGATGACGTACGCGACGTCGAGGAGCTGGACGGCCTGGCGGCCGGTGAGGACGGTGGCGAAGCCCCAGAGGGCGGTCAGGGAGATGAGCGGCACAAGGAGCAACGCCACGATCTTCCGGCGGATGGACTTCCCGCGAAAGCGCATGGCCTCCCCAGCCTCCCCCAGCTCAACCCCGTTGGCGGGGGTCGGTGTTCCGTCATTTAAACGGCGTGAGCCTACTACTGCCCGACGACTCCTTCGAAGGCGTGTCCAGAGGTTTTCGGCCTGACTCCCCTTCGAAGATCACGAGTTGTCCGATACCTCCGGTCAAGTGAGGCCCGTTATGCGGCAGATGACACCTGGTGGGGTGTCAGATGCCGCGATCGGATGGATGGCTGGAATTGTTTGTTCCGCCATCATCGGGGGCATCGGACGCGTCCGCGATGCGGGAATCTCTCGACCGCGCCGAACGTCTTTCTGTTCGAGGGGACGCGTCGGGGTAGACGTGGTGGCACAGGTGAGGGCGCGCGGGCAGGGCGGACGGCGCGGTGGGGAGTGAACGGACCATGAGCAGGTACGAGGAGCAGGCCGCCGGACCGGGCGCCGGGACCGGCGGCGGATACGGATACGGCGCGGGCGGCGGATCCGGCCCGGGGGCCGGCGGTGCGGGCGGAGCCGGTCCCGACGGGCGGGCGCGCGCGGTGCGCGGACTGTGGATGGAGGAGCCCGCCCGGCGGCGGCGCATGCCCGATCCGGTGCGGACGTCCGCGGTGCGGGCGGTGCTGATCGTCGCGGTCACCCTGACCCTGGCGACCATCGGCTTCTTCCTGACGCTGACCGCGTCCTGGCTGGCCCTGCCGATGGCGCTGGCCGCCATAGCCGGGACGATCGTGGCCACGTGGGGCGTGCTGGACGTGTGGATCACCCGGCAGATGTGGATGCAGCGGTACGGGGTCGTCTCGGAGCCGAGCAGCACGGCCCGGCAGCGGCGCCGTGAGGCCCGCCGGGCCGCGCGCGCGGCGGGCCGTGAACCGCGCCCGAGCCGAATACAGCGCGACGACGGCCCCCTGACGGCGTTCGGGCGCCGCTAGGTCGTCTCTTTCGGATCTTGTCGGCCGAGCCCGCGGCGTCTGGTGCCGTGCCTGGGCGTGCTGCCGGGGCGCTCGCGTACTGGACGTACGTGGTCGCCTCGGCAGTGCGGCCAGGCACGGTGCCAGGCGTCGCGGGCCCGGCACGATCCGAAAGAGACGGCCTAGGCCGCCGCCCGCGGGCCGGGCCGCACGTCCCTTTCGGCCCGGGCCGGCGGGCGGGGTCAGGAGCGGCGGAACATGCGGGTCGCCGTGATCTCTCCGTGGATGGTCTCCGCCTCCGGGGACTGCGGCTGCGGCAGGCCCGGGCGCAGGTGCTCCTCCACGCTGATGTACTTCAGCCCCGCCCGCAGGTCGGCGTCGTTGCGCAGGCGGATGACCAGCGGGAACTCGGCGAGCGCGGTGGTGTCGAACAGGCCCGTGGTGTAGAGGAGCTGCACGCCGAGCGCGTCCGAGACGGCCCGCTGGAGCTCCAGCAGGTACGTGGCGTTCGCGCGCCCGATCGGGTTGTCGAGGAACAGCGTGCCCGCGTGGCGGTGCTTGTCGCGGCCCCGGTCGTTGCTGCGCAGCGCGGCCATCGTGCAGTACAGCGCGATGGCCGCGGTGAGCAGCTGTCCGCCGGAGAACACGTCGCCCATCTGGCCCACCGGCACCCGCTCGGCGCGCAGCACCGCGTCCGGCTTGAGGATCTCCACCGAGATCCCCTTGGGTTCCAGCGCGGCCTGCACGCCCCGCAGCAGCAGGGACATGCCGTCGCGCCGGCCCTCGCCGAAGGAGGCGGTGCTGTTCTTCTTGACGGCCGCCCGGGTGGCCTCGTCGATGACGTCGCCGAGCCGCTCGGTGAGCGTGGCCTGGTCGGGCTCCTCGAAGCGGATGCGCAGGAACTCCTGGCCCGACCACTCCCCCAGCCCTTCGGGAAGCTGGGAGAGCCGCTGGGCCGAGCGGAGGGTGGCCAGGGCCGATTCGACGAGGCCGCGCAGGCGGTCGACGATGCTGTCGCGGTTGCGATCCAGTTGCGCGAGCTCGTCGGTGAGGACGCGCAGCCGGGGCGCGAAGGCGGTGGCCCACGCCGCCGCGTGTTCGGGCAGGGCGGAGGCGGGCAGTTCGCGGATCTGCTGGCGGGCGGGGGTGCGGACCTGCTCGTAGCGGGTGGCGTTGGCGTGCCGTACGAGGATGTCGCTGGCCTCCCGCAGCGCCGACTCGGCGGCCGAGAGCTCGGCCGCGCAGCCGCGCAGGGCGCGGCGGGTGTCGGTGGCCGAGCGGCGGGCCTCCTCCAGGGTGCCGTGGTGCGGTGCGGGGTCCTGGTCGTCGTCCGGATGCGTGTGGTCCCGCAGGAGGTCCCGGAGCAGGGCGGCGGTCTCGTCGAAGCCGCCGGCGGCGTCCTCGGCGGCGCGGTGGGAGTTCAGCAGGCCGGCGTGGGCCGCCCGGGCCGACTCGACGGCGGCGGTGTGCGCGGCGAGCCGGGCGGTGGCCGTGCGCAGCAGGGTCTGGGCCTGCTCGACGTCGGAGGGGACCAGGTCCTCGGGCAGTTCGGTGTGCGCCTCGCCCTCGGCGGGGGCGTGCCGTTCGGCCTCGCCGCGCAGCCGGCCGAGCTGCTCGCTGGCGGTGGAGGCGCGGGTCTCCAGCATCTGCACGAGCGACTCGGCGCGGGCCGCGGCCGCCTGCCGGGAGGGCCCGTCGGCGCCGTCGGTGCCTTCGAGGAGCTGGGCGGCGCGGGTGCGGACCTTGTTGGTGAGCCGGTCGAGTTCGGCGAGGGCGGCGCTCTCGTCGCCCTCGGCGCGGGCCTGTTCGGCGCGCAGGTCGGCGCCGACGCCCACCTTCTCGTACAGCTGGGAGGCGGCCCGGTAGGCCTCGCGCAGGTCGGGCAGGGGCGCCCGGGGCGTGCCGTCGTCCTGTGGCAGGGGGTCGGGGGCGCCGGCGATCTCGGCGCGTTCGGCGCGCAGGGCGCGCGAGGTGCGGCGGGCGTCGTCGGCGGCGCGCTGGGCGGCGCGGCGGTCCTCGTCGGCGGCGCGGGCGCGGTCCAGGCAGACCTCCGCGCGGGCCTCGGACTCGGCGGCGTCGTCGGCGAGTTCGCGGAGCCGGGCCTGCCAGCCAGCCCGCTCGCGCAGCCGGAAGGCGAGGCCGGCGAGGGCGTCGGCGACGCGGCGGGCGCGCTGGGCGGTGTCCTGGCGTTCGTCGCGGACGCGGGCGGCGTCGGCGGCGGCCTCGTCGGCCTCGGCGCGTACGGTACGGGCCTCGGCGAGCTCGGCGTCGGTCTCCTCGGCGAAGGCGCGGGCGGCCTCGGCCTGCCGGGCGAGTTCGGCGAGGCGGCCGGGCGGGCAGGCGGTGCGCCAGGACGCGAGCCGGGCGGCGAGTTCGCGGTCCGCGGCGAGGCGGGCGGCGAGGTCGCGGATGTCGGTGTCGCGGGCGGTGGCGCGGGTGCGCAGCGCGCGGCGCTCCTCGTCGGCGGCGTGCTCGTCGTGCATGGCCGGGTTGGGCGGTACGAGGAAGACGGCGCCGTCGCCGTCGCCGGCGGGCGGTACGGGTGCCAGGAGCGCGGCGGCGGTGCCCACGGCCACGGTGGAGCGGGGCAGCAGGGCGGCCTGGGAGAGGACCTCGCGGGCGCGGCTGTGCGTGTCGGGGTCGGTGATGACGACGCCGTCGACGAGTTCGGGGCGGGCGGCGAGGACGGCGGCGTGGTCGGCGGGGTCCACGGACTGGGCGAGGTAGCGCCATCCGGGGAGGGCGGGGATGCCGTGTTCGCCGAGGTACTCGACGGTGGCGAGGACGTCGGGGCCGGGCGGCAGCAGGCCGCCGTCGCCGAGGGCGCCGAGGATGCGGGAGTCGTCGGCGGCGGCGGTGCGCAGGTCGAAGAGCTGGCGTTCGGCGGAGGCGACGGCGTCGGTCAGCAGGGTGCGCAGGTCGTCCGCGTTGCGGTCGAGGTCTTCGGCGGTGAGGCCCGCGGCGGTCCGGCCGGCGGTGGCCAGGGCGCCGCGCGCGGGGGACGGGGCCGTGCCGGGCGCGCGGTGGTCCGTACCGGAACCGGTGGCCGGGCCGCGCTGTCCGGGTGCGCCGCCGGTGCCGGCGGCGTCGCCGTCGCGGGGGCCGGGCACGGCGGGGTCGCGGGGCTCGGGCAGGCCGAGCAGGGCGGCGAGGCGGGGGGCCTGGGCGAGGGAGGCGGCGGCGCGGTACTCGGCGCCGTGGGCGGCCTCGGCCGCTTCGGCGGCGTCGGCGGCGCGGGCGGCGGTGAGTTCGGCGCGGGATTCCACCGCGGCGGCGTCCCGGGCGGCCTCGGCCGCGGTGCGGGCCGCCTCGCGGGACTCGTCCCAGGCGGCCACCGCGCTCGTCTCGGCGTCGGCGGCGGCCAGCGCGGCGCGGGCCGGGTCGGCGTCGGGGGCGGAGTCGTCGAGCCAGCCGGCGCGGACAGCCTCGGCGGTCTCCTGCTGGACCTCGCCCAGCCGGGAGCGGAGGTGTTCGGCCTCGCTGCGCGCCCGCTGGGCGGCGGTGGCGGCGGCGGTCGCGTCGCGGTGGGCGGCCTCGCCGGTGGCCTGGAGCGCGGCGGAGCGCTCCTCCTCGTCGTTGGCCTGGCGTTCGCCGTGCTCGGCGGCGGTGTGCAGGGCGCGGACGAGCCGGGCGGCGGCGGTGGCCCGGGCCGCGAGGGCGGGGGCGGCGTCCCGCTCGGCTTCCAGGATGGCGGCGGCGACCCGGGCGGAGCGGTCGGCGGCGGCGCGGTGGCGCAGGACGTTCTCGGCGGCCTGCCAGGCGGAGTGCAGGGTGCGGGCTTCGAGGAGTTCGCGGCGCTGTGCGGCGGCGGCCTTGTCGGCGACGGTCAGGGCCAGCGAGGCGTGGCGGTAGGCGAGTTCGGCGGAGACGGCGGCGCTGCGCGCGCGGGCCGCTTCGGCGTCGGTGACCTCGTGGGCGGCGCCGGTGACGCGCTGGGCGAGGTCGGCGGCGCGGCCGCGTTCCTCGCCGGCGCGGGCGGAGAGCCGCCGGGCGAGGGTGCGCGTGCGGCGTTCGGCGCCGGCGTGGACGTCGCGGAGCCGGGAGCGGGCCGCGGCCGCTTCGACGATCCTGGTGAGCAGTTCCACGGAGCCGGCGGTGAAGTCCCGTTCGGCCATCAGCTCGGCGCGGCGGCCGAGCTTGTTGCCGAAGCCGTGGACGAGGTCGGCGAGGCCGTCGGTGTCGCGGGTGTCGGTGACGGCGCGCAGCAGGAGGTCGGTGAAGTCGGAGTCCTTCTTGACCGCGAAGAGTCCGGCCGCCTCGCCCTCGTCGGCGTTCATCTCGCGCTGGTAGCGGAAGAGTTCGGGGTCGAGGCCGAGGTCGGTGAGGTGCTCGTTCCAGCGGTCGTGGATCTCCTCGAAGGAGACCTCCAGGTGCGGGTAGGCCTTGCCGGCCTCGGTGAGGGCGTCGCGGAAGCCCTTCATCGTGCGGCGGCGGCCCCGGGCTCCGGAGGCGCCCTCGGCGGACGGGCGGACGGCGCTGGCCTCGGCGACGGGGAGGCTGTCGAGGCTCAGGCCCGGGCCGGGGCGGAAGGAGTACCAGGCCTCGGCGAACTTGCGGGGGTCGTTGGAGACCTGGCGGCCGCGCCATTCGCTGACCTTGCCGACGACGACGCACTCGCCGGTCCGGGTGTGCTGCCATTCCAGGGCCACGTGGCCGCAGTCGTCGGCGAGCAGGAACTTGCGGAGCACGCCGGAGCTGGCGCCGCCGAGGGTGTTGCGGTGGCCGGGGAGCATCACCGAGAAGATCAGCTTGAGCAGGACGGACTTGCCGCCGCCGTTCTCCAGGAAGAGGACGCCCGCGGGCGCGGGGCGGCGCGGCGGGCCGGTGGGCTCGTCCTCGAAGAACTCCGCCTGGGCGGGCGCCGGGTGGGGCACCGGCTCGCCGACTCCGCGCAGGTCGAGCACGGTGTCGGCGTAGCGCGCGCCGGCGGGCCCGATGGAGTAGAGGCGGATACGGGACAGCTCGTACATGGCGGCGGACTCTCGTGGTCTCTCGTGGATCGTACGGAGGGCGGGTCGGGCTGGGCCGGCGGTGGCGTTCCCCGGTGGGGTGCGGACCGGGGTCGGGCGGGGGCGGCCGGCTCAGGGGTGGAACGGGAGTCCGGCGTCGGCGGCGAGCACCAGGTCGTCGCCCTCGGGCGGCGGCAGCAGGGTGGCGGAGCCGTCCCCGACCGGGACCACGCCCAGCTCCAGCAGTTCGGCCATGGCGGCGCTGCCGGCCATGTCGCGGACCTGGAGCTGGTAGCGGGGGGTGGTGCGGTAGGTGCCGCCGGCCTCGTCACCGGTGCGCTGGAGGAAGCCGGACTCGGTCAGGAAGGCGGCGGCCTTGCCGACGATGCCGGTGGTGGAGCCGGCGAGGCGGCGGGCGTCCTTGGTGGCGCCGGTCGCGCTGCGCCGGGAGTAGACGCGCCAGGCGGCCTCCAGGCCGGGGGCGTCGGAGGCCGGGTCGGTGTTCTCGCCGAGCTCGTCGGCGCGCTCCTCCAGGCGGCGGCAGGTCTGCCGGACGAAGGCGTCGACGCCGTTGACGGTGATGCGGCCGATGTAGCCGTCGTCGGCGAGGTCCTCGGGGCGGGGGAAGGCGAGGGCGGCGACGGCGAGGTGGGCGAGGCCGTGCAGGAAGCGGTCGGCGGAGTCGGCGGTGGTCCGGCGGGCGTAGTCGCCCATGCGGACGGCGAAGACGGAGTCCTCGCCGGCGGCGACGGCCATCCCGGCGCGCGGGGACACCTCCAGTACGACGAGTCCGAGGCCGGTGGCCACGGCGTCGGCCAGGCGGCCGAAGGCGGGCTCCTCCCGGTAGCGGCGCAGGAGCTCGGCGTACTCGGCGTCGCGGGCGGGCAGCAGCTTGGGCTGGAGTCCGAACGCGACGAGCCGGGCGGCGTCGGCCGCGTCGGCCGGGGTGAGCGCGTGGGCGGGCGCCGGGGCCGTCGGCGCCGCCGGGGCGGCGGGCGCCTCGGGCGCGCTCCACGCGGCGTACTCGGCGTGGTGGTCGCTCACGGGTGGATCTCCTCGGCGGTGCGGTGGGGCCTGGCGGCCCGGTGCGGTGGGGCGGCGGAGCCGCGGACGGGGGTGGCGCGGACACGGACGGCGCGGGTGCCGGGGCGGCGGACGGCGGGACCGCGCACGGCCCCCGGCCCGTCGGCGGGCGCGGCGGGAGCGGGCCGGGGCCGGAGGGCCGGCGGCCCGTCAGCGGGCCGAGCCGGAGCGAGGTGGGGACGCACGGCCGCCGAACCGACCGTGGGCCGAACCGGACCGGGCCGGGGCTCCTGGGCGCGGTGGGGGGTCATGTGGCCTCCGCGCGGTCGGCGGCCATGCCCGCGGCGTCGAGGAGGGCGGTGCCGACGATCAGGTCGGCGCCGCCGAAGCCGGGGTCGTCCAACCGAGCGCCGTCGTCCACGGCGAAGAGCAGCCGCTCCTCACCCTGCCGGTAGGCGGTGCCGACGGCCGGGCTCGCGGCGTGCACGGCCAGCAGGGCGACCAGGTAGGGCAGGTCGGGGTCGGTGCGGCGGGCGTCGGCGAGCAGTCCGGACAGTCTGCGCGGGGCGTCGTGCGGGAGGTCGAGCAGCTCCATCGCGGCGGCGAGCTGCTCCTCGCTGAAGCGGCTGTCGTCGGGGGTGGCGATCAGGTCCGGCTCGGGCATCTCGGCGCCCAGGTGCTCGCGCTCGACCGGCGGGGTCAGCAGGATGTCGACGAGGTCGCCCACCCGGACGGAGACCGGCGTGCGCAGGCCCGCGCCGGAGGCGAAGAAGGCGTCGCTGACCCGGATCGCCTGCTCCAGCGGCAGCGGCAGCAGCGGCGCCACCAGTTGCCCGTAGAGGTCGATGCCGGAGCGCGGGGCGGGGGCGGCGAAGGCCTGGCGGTCCTGTTCGGCGCGGAAGAGCGGGCCGGCGTCCAGCAGGCGCGACTGGAGCTGGGTGTGGCGGCGGATGCAGTCCTTGACGATGTCGACGAGTTCGGCGGCGCGCCGCTTGTTCTCGGGCTCCTCCGCCTCGTCGCGGGCCTTGCGGATGTTGGTGAGGATGGCGTTCTCGTGCCGGTAGCGGTCGGCGACGTGGTCGAGCGCCTCGGCGATCATGTCCGGGACGGCCCGCAGCCAGTCCACCGCCCGCACGTTGCGCCGGGTCGCGTCCAGGGTGCGGCGCAGAGTCTCGGCGTACTGGACGGTGCGGTAGCGGGCCTGTTCGGCGGCGAGCTGGGCGTCGGCCAGCCGGCCGCGGCTGATGAGCACCTCCAGCTTGACCTCGGCGGCGATCTGCGCGCTGGTGACGTCGGTGTCGAGGGCGCCGACCAGGACGTTGACGGCCTCGTCGGTGGTGCGGAGGTAGACGATGCCGCCGTGGCCGGGGACCTCCTCGATCAGTTTGAAGTCGTAGTCGCGGCGCACGTAGACGCCGTCCGGGCCGAAGGTGCCGTAGATCGCGCGGAAGCCGCGGTCGACGCTGCCCACGTTGATCAGGTTCTCCAGCACCCAGCGGGCCACGCGCTCGTGCTCGGCCGCCGGGCGGGCGGGGGCCTGTGCGGCGACGCGGGGCAGCAGCCTGGCCACTATCTGCTCGTGGTCGGCGCCGGTGTCGAAGTCCATGTTCAGCGTGACCAGGTCGATCGCGGCGAGCGCGACCTCGGCCATCGCGTAGACCCCGTACTCGCCGGCCAGATTGGCCTTGCGCACGTCGAGGTCGTGGAGCGGCGCGGTGCAGGCGAGGGCGCGCAGCCGCCGGGCCAGGCCCTCGTCGGCGGCCGGGCCCGGCGCCGGGGACGGAAGGGTCTTCGCCGGGGCGGGGAGAGTCACGGGCAAAGACTAGGCGCTGACCCGGACAACATCCCAAACGGCATGGTTCGGCCGGATCGTCCCCGACCCGGTGCGGCGCACCTGCCCCCGG
Organism: Streptomyces subrutilus; assembly: GCF_008704535.1. NCBI lineage: Bacteria > Bacillati > Actinomycetota > Actinomycetes > Kitasatosporales > Streptomycetaceae > Streptomyces > Streptomyces subrutilus. The sequence continues at coordinate 6,178,109 of NZ_CP023701.1, read as the reverse complement.
CCCGTCGGCCCGCGCGACGCACCGCGCCCGGCCACCCGGACGGATCGCCCGCCCCCGTGCGGCGGGCCGTCGCCGGCTGCGCGTCACGGGTCGGCGGCTCCCGGGTGGAGGGCGCCGCACTGTTCTACGCTCACCGCATGGCTTCCATGATCACACCCGCTGCGGCGGAGATCGACCTCAACGCCGACCTCGGCGAGGGCTTCGGCCGCTGGACGCTCACCGACGACGAGGCCCTGCTGTCGGTGGTCACGAGCGCCAACGTCGCCTGCGGCTTCCACGCCGGGGACCCGTCCATCATGCGCCGGGTCTGCGAGCTGGCCGCCGAGCGGGGGGTGCGGATCGGCGCGCAGGTCGCGTACCGCGATCTGGCCGGCTTCGGGCGGCGTGCCATGGACGTGCCGGCCGGCGAGCTGGCGGCCGAAGTGGCCTACCAGATCGGGGCGCTGGACGTGTTCGCCCGGGCGGCCGGCTCCGCGGTGTCGTACGTGAAACCGCACGGTGCGCTCTACAACCGCACCGTGCACGACGCCGAGCAGGCCGCGGCCGTGGTCGCGGGGGTCCGGCTGGCGGCGGGACCGGCAGGGCTGCCGGTGCTGGGGCTGCCGGGGTCGCTGCTGCTCGCGGCCGCCGGGGAGGCCGGGCTGGCGGGCGTACCGGAGGCGTTCGCCGACCGCGCGTACACGCCGGTGGGGACCCTGGTGCCGCGCTCCGAGCCGGGGGCGGTGCTGCACGATCCGGACGCCGTCGTGGCGCGGGCGGTCCGGATGGCCGCCGGGGGCGCGGTGGCCGCGGCCGACGGGTCGACGGTCCGCGTCACCGCCCGGTCCCTGTGCCTGCACGGGGACACCCCGGGCGCCGCGGACCTCGCCCGCCGGGTCCGGGCGGCGCTGTGCGCGGCCGGGGTCGCGGTGGGGGCGTTCGCGTGAGGCCCCTGGTGGTCGGCGGCGAGGCGCTGCTCGTCGAGGTCGGTTCGGCCGCAGAGGTGGCGGCGCTCCACGCCGAGCTGCTGCGGCGGCGGGCGGCGGGCGAGCTGGGCGCCGTACGGGAGATCGTGCCCGCGGCGCGGACGGTGCTGCTGGACGGCGTGCGGGACCCGGCCGCCCTGGGTGCGCGGATCGCGCGCTGGGAGCTGCGGCCCCCGGCGGAGGGCGACGGGCCGCTGGTGACGGTTCCGGTGCGCTACGACGGGCCGGACCTGGCGGAGGTGGCGCGGCTGTGGGGGGTCGCCCCCGGGGAGGTGGCGGGCCTCGTCGGGGCCGTCGTCTTCCGGGTGGCGTTCTGCGGCTTCGCCCCCGGCTTCGGATACCTGACGGGCCTGCCGGAGCGCCTGCGCCTGCCCCGGCGGGCCACGCCCCGCACGGCCGTCCCGGCGGGCTCGCTCGCCCTGGCCGGGGAGTACGCCGGGGTCTACCCGCGCTCCTCCCCGGGCGGCTGGCAGCTGATCGGGGCCACGGACGCGGTGCTGTGGGACCCGGCGCGGGAGCCGGCGGCGCTCTTCGCACCGGGCGTGCGGGTGCGCTTCGCGGAGGTGGCGGCGTGAGCGGGCTGCTGGTGGTGCGGGCGGGGGCGCTGACCACGGTCCAGGACCTCGGCCGGCCCGGCCACGCGCACCTGGGGGTGCCCCGCTCGGGGGCGCTCGACACGGCCGCGTACGCGCTGGCCAACCGGCTGCTGGGCAATCCGCCGGGCGCGGGCGTGCTGGAGACCACCGTGGACGGGGTCGGGCTGCGGGCCCTGGCCGCGGTCACGGTCGCGGTGACGGGCGCGCCGTGCGCGGTACGGGTGGACGGCCGCCCGGCGGCGTGGGGGGCGCCGGTCCGGGTGCCGGCCGGGGCGGAACTGTCGGTGGGCCGGGCCGAGTCGGGGCTGCGCAGCTACCTGGCGGTGCGCGGCGGGGTCGCGGCGGCGCCGGTGCTGGGCAGCCGTTCGACGGACCTGCTGTCGGGTCTGGGACCGCCGGTGGTGGCGGTGGGGACGCTGCTGCCGGTGGGACCGCCCGGGCCGGCCCCGGTGGCCCCGGCCGACCTCTGCCCGCTGCCCGGCCCGCCCGCGGACCTCCTGCTGCCGTTGCGCCCGGGGCCCCGGGCGGACTGGTTCACGGAGGCCTCGCTGGCGGGGCTGTGGCGGGCGGTGTTCCGGGTGTCGGCGCGGTCGAACCGGATCGGGCTGCGCACGGAGGGCGGGAGCCCGCTGGCGCGCGCCCGGGAGGGCGAGCTGCCGAGCGAGGGGATGGTGCTGGGCGCGGTGCAGGTCCCGCCGGACGGGCTGCCGGTGGTCTTCCTGGCCGACCACCCGGTGACCGGCGGCTACCCGGTGGTCGGCGTGGTCCCGCCGGGCCCCGCCCTGGACGCGGCCGCCCAGGCCGGCCCGGGCACGGCGGTGCGGTTCGCGCGGGCGCGGTGACGCGGCGCCCTGCCCGCCCGGCCGGAACGGCCCGGGGAGGCGGGGCCCCGCCTCCGTGGTGGAGGCCGCTTACACGGCCGATTCCGGGGTGATCCGGCTGCGGACCGCCGATTGGACGTCCTCTTCCTCCGCCGGGTCCGCCGCGAGGCGGCGCAGGCGGGGGGCGACGCGGGCGTCTGCCGTCTCGGCGTGGTGGGCGGCCACCTCCCGGGTGGTCTCCTCGCAGTCCCAGAGGCACTCGACCGCGAACCCGGCCGCGAAGGAGGGGTCCGTGCTGGCCAGGGCGCGGGCCACCCGGCCGCGCAGGTGGGAGGAGGAGGTCTCGCGGTAGACGTGGCGCAGCACGGGGGCCGCGCAGCCGATGGCAAGGCGGCCCGCCCCGTCCACGAGGGCGAAGAGCCGCCGGGTGTCGGGGCCGGCGCCGCGGACGGTCGAGCGCAGCGCGCCCAGGACCAGGGCGGTGTCCTCGGTCCCGCCCCGGGTGGCGAGGGTGGCGGCGGCGGCGGCGCCGAGGGCGTCGGGCCGGTGGATCCAGCGCCGGGCCCGCTCGACGGCCGCGGGGCCGCACATGCGCTCGTAGGCGGCGACGGCGGGTTCGTCGGCGGCGGCCTCGATGAGGTCCAGGACGGCCGGGTTGTCCGGTTCGGCGAGGACCAGGTGGTGCAGGGCGGTGGCCCGGGCGGCCTCGCCGAGGGCTCCGGCGGCGGCCGCGAGGATGTCGGCGCGGTCTTCGGGGGCGGCCACCGCGGCGAGGCAGCGGGCGGCGGGCACGTGCAGCGGGGTGCCGCGGCGCAGCCCGTCGGCGGCCCAGTCGAAGACGGCCCGGACGCCCCAGCCGGGCCGGGGCCCGTTCGGGGTGAGCTGGCGCTGCCATCGGTCGAAGGAGCCCTGCTGCCGGGCGGCGCGCAGCCGCTCTCCGTAGCGCGGGCTCTCCTCCCACAGGGACCAGGGGCGGGGCTCGTAGGCGTCGCGGACGGCGGCGGCCAGCCGCGCCCCGCCCTCCGGGGTGTCGGGGAACCGGGCGAGGACGGGCGCGGCGAGGCCGCGCAGTCCCTCGTCGTCGTCGCGCAGGGCGAGCTCGTCGAGGGCCCAGGCCCAGTTGGCTCCGCGGGCGGCGTAGCGGCGCAGCAGCATGAGGGCGTCGTCGCGTCCGTACGAGGCCAGGTGGCCCAGGACGGACAGGGCGAGGCCCGTGCGGTGGTCGTCCTCGTCGAGGAGGTCGTCCGCGCCGGAGAGGTGGGCTTCGATCGCGCCGAGGGGGCCGTCGAGGTCCAGGTACAGCCGCGCGTAGTACAAGGAGCGGTTCTCGACCTGCCAGTCCTGGCGCGGGTCGCGGAGCACGCACTCGTTGAGGGCGTCCAGGGCTTCTGCCCTGGGCGCCGCGAGCGCGTGCAGCGTGCCGTCGCCGCGGCCCCGCTGGAGGAGCCCGAGCAGGGTGCCGCTTGGCGCTATGACTGGTTCGAACATGGGAATGGCCTCAAATCAAGCTGGGGACGCAACCGGGAATCGGGATTCACAGGGCCGCGTAACAGCATGTGAGGACGTCCGCCGTCAGGTTCCGCTCGATGTAGACCATTGCCTTCTCACTCTCGTCGGTGCTTCGTGACCAGGGGTGGCCGGTCGGGCCGGACACCTCTCGTGTCCTGCCCGCTCATGCCCGTCCCCCGTGTTCGCGAATCGAATCCGACGCCATGATGACCCAGCCGGTTTGTGCGCCGCGACCACATTTACGGCCGCCGTGATCAACCTGTGAGGTCGAGAACCGGTCAGGCCGGATCAGGGCACGGCAAAAAGCGGACTACTTGACTCCGAAGAGTTCCAGCAGGTCGGCCTTGGCGAACATGCGCGCCGTGTCCACCGCGGAGGGGGTTCCGGCGTTCGGGTCGGCGCCGCCGGCGAGCAGCGCGCGGATGACGGCCTCCTCGCCCTTGAAGACGGCTCCGGCGAGCGGGGTCTGGCCCCGGTCGTTGGCGCGGTCCGCCTCGGCTCCGCGCGCCAGGAGTGCGGTGACGGCCTCCGCGTGGCCGTGGTAGGCGGCGAGCATGACGAGGGTGTCGCCGCGGTCGTTGGTGAGGTTCGCCGGGACTCCGGCGTCGAGGTACGCGGCGAGGGTCTCGGCCTCGCCCTGGCGGGCGAGGTCGAAGATCTTGGTGGCCAGTTCGATGACGTCCTCGTCGGGGACGTCCGGGGAACCGGAACCGCTCTCGGTGTGCTCGCTCATCGTGCGTACCGCCTTCCGCTCTCGGCCGGCGCGTGTCCGCCGGGGCCCGTGCCCCCGGCGCCTCGCGGGCAGGGGGAGGTACGGCGGCGCCGTCCGTACGGGTGAATCGTCAGGGTAGCGCCCGGACCTGCGCATGACGGGCCCGGGCCGAGGCGAAGATCACCCCTGTCCCCCTGAACGGCGGACGCGCCAGCCGGGGTGGGCCGGTCAAGTGAAAAAAAGCTCCATTCACCCATATGAACCTTTTGTCGCATTGATACTTGCTGTGAGCCTGGAAGAACTGATGGTGACTGTCCCCACCCACCAGGAGATCCCCCCATGGTCCTGTCCATCTCAGGCGTCGTCCTCCTCGGCATCATCTGCTTCCTGTTCTTCAAGAAGGACGGGATGAAGCTGTCGCACGCGTTCGTCTGCTCGCTCTTCGGCTTCTTCCTGGCCGGCTCCGCCATCGCCCCGAGCATCACGGCGAGCACCGCGAGCCTCGCCAGCCTGCTCGGCGGGATCAAGCTCTAGGGGGCCGCCCCGGGCACGACGACACCCAGCCACACCCGAATCACCCGTCACACCGACAACTCCAGGAGACGCCCGTGGCCCGGCGCCCACTTCCCCGCATCCTCAGCAGCGGCACCACGTCGCTGGCCCGGGGCCGCGACCTCGCTCGCACGGCCGCCGACAGTGCCACGGACGTCCTCCATCCGCTGCTCACCATCGGACGCGGCCTGCGCGTGCTGGCGTCCACCGGACGCCGCAAGTGGTCCGACACCCCCAAGGACAAGCGGGGCCCCGCGCTGTTCCTCGGCGCCGCCTGCGTCCTGGTGGTGGCGCTCGTCCCCTACGGCCCGCTCTGCGCCCTGGTCACCGTCATGGCGGCGGCCGCCTGGCACGGACGCGACCGCACCCCGGTGAAGACCGGGCCCGGCGAGGCCGAGGCCGAACGCCTCGGCTCCCTCTACGAGGCCCTCGTGCCCTACTTCTCCATCGCGGAGGACCCGGCGCCGCTCTTCGCCCACGGCGGCGCGTGGGACAAGGCCTTCGGCGACTACGCGTTCGACGACGCGGGCCGCGTCACCCGGCTGCGCATCCGCTACCCGGCCTACTTCACCGACGGCGAGGCCGACGCGCGGGCCCGCATCGAGGCGCTGCTGCACGCCAAGTCGGGGCGCGGCCGGGAGTACCTCTTCGTCTGGGACGAGGAGGCCAACCACCTCGACCTGAGCGTGCTGGCCCCGCTGCCCACGACCATCGCCGCCCAGCCCTTCGTCACCTCCCCCGGCGAGACCGTGCTCGGCTTCACCGACGCCGGCAGCGTGCGGCGCACCCTGCCCGTGCTCGCGGGGGGCGACGAGCCGTGCGACGTGCCGCCCGTCGTCTGGCGCACCGGGCCCCGCTCCACCGAACCCCACCTGCTGGCCGTGGGGCAGCCCGGCGCGGGCACCTCCAGCCTGCTGCGCTCCGTCGCCCTGCAGGCCCTGCGGCACGGGGGCGACGTCCTGGTCGTCGAGGGTGGCGGCAGCGGCGAGTACTCCTGCCTGTCGGGCCGCCGCGGCGTGCTCGCCGTGGAGTCAGGGCCCACCGGAGCGCTGGCCACCCTGGAATGGGCCGCCCAGGAGACCGAGCGCCGGCTGATCGCCACGCACCGGGCCCGCGAGGCCGGCCGCCCCGCGCCCGACGACACCCGCCGCCCGCTCTGGCTCCTGCTGGACCGGCCGAGCGTACTGGCGCACCTGGCCGCGGCCGACGGACGACCCGACCCGCTGGCCCAGCTCCAGGTGCCGCTGCGGCACGGCCGCGCCGCCCACGTCACGGTGGTCGTGGCGGAGCAGTTCGACCACCTCGAACTGCTCCATGACGCCGTCTGGCAGCACACCCGGGCCCGGGTCGTCCTCGGGCCCGCTTCGATCCCGCAGATCGGCGAGGTGCTCGGGCTGCCCCCGCACACCACCCCGACGGGCCAGGTGCCGCCCGGGCGCGGGTACGCCCGGTTGGGCGCGGGCCCGGTGCACCGGCTCCAGGTGCCCGCCACCCCGGACCCCTACGACGACGCCACCCACCCGGCGCACCGCCAGGCCGTCCTGGACCTGCTGCCCGAGCGGGGCCCCGCCCCCGGCGCCCAGGCCGGCGCGCGGGACGCCGGCCGGGACCGCCTCACCCTGGCCAAGCCGCTCCAGACGCAGCCCCCGGCCCAGGCGCAGGGCCCGGCCGCCGGTACCTCCGAGATCCCGGAGGTACCGGCCGAGGCCACCTGAGCGCGCCCGCACCCGGGGCCCGCACGCGCCCCGGGGTCACGCCACGAACGTCCGGGGCGGCTCCGCGCCGCTGCCGCCCGCGCCCGTGCCGACCAGGCGGGCCGCCGCCGCGAGCCGGGCCGCGGCCTCCTCGGCCACCGGCCCGCCCACGGTGAACGGCAGCCGGACGTAGCCCTCGAAGGCCCCGTCGACGCCGAACCGGGGGCCCGAGGGGACCCGTACGCCGACCCGCTCCCCCACCTCCGCGAGCCGGGAGCCGGAGAGGCCGCCCGCCCGGGCCCACAGGGTCAGACCGCCCGAGGGGACCGTGAACTCCCAGTCCGGGAGCTCCCGGCGCACCGCCGCCACCAGGGCGTCGCGGTTGTCCCGGGCCTGGTCGCGGCGCAGCGCGACGGCCTCCTGCCAGCCGCCGGTGCGCATCAGCCAGTTCACCGCGAGCTGCTCCAGCACCGGCGTGCCGAGATCGGCGTAGGCGCGCGCGGCCACCAGGCTGCGGATCACGTCGGGGGCGGCCCGGACCCAGCCGATCCGCATGCCGGCCCAGAAGGCCTTGCTGGCGGAGCCGACGGTGACGACCGTGCTGCCGGCCGGGTCGAAGGAGCAGACCGGGCGCGGCATCTCCAGACCCGGGTCCAGTTGCAGTTCGACCATGGTCTCGTCGGCGATCAGCACCGTCCCGGCCGACCGGGCCGCCTCCACCATGGCGCGGCGCTGCTCGTCGGAGGCCAGGGCGCCGGTCGGGTTGTGGAAGTCGGCGACGACGTAGGCCAGGCGGGGCGCCGAGTCGCGCAGCACCTGCCGCCACACGTCCATGTCCCAGCCGGCCAGCCCCTCGTCCATCGCCACCGGCACGAGGCGGACTCCGGCGGCCCGCATCAGCTGGAGGATGTTGGCGTAGGAAGGGGACTCGACGGCGATGCGCTCCCCGCGTCCCGCGAAGAGGCTGCAGATGGCGTCGATGGCGCCCATCGCACCGGTGGTGACCATGATCTGCTCGGGCATGGTCGGGATGCCCTGCTCGGTGTAGCGGTCGGCGAGCATCCGGCGCAGCGCGGGCAGGCCCGCCGGGTAGTCGCCGTGGGTGTGCGCGTACGGCGGGAGCTCTTCGAGGGCGCCCTGCACCGCCTTGGTGAGCCAGGGCTCGGGGGCGGGCAGTGCGGCGCAGCCGAGGTCGATCATCGAGCCGAGGGATTCGGGCGGCAGCGGTTCCAGGCCGCGCGCGGGCAGCGGGTTGCCGGCGGGCACGGAGGTCCAGCTGCCGGCGCCCCGGCGCGACTCCAGGAAGCCCTCCCCGCGCAGCGCCTCGTAGGCGGCCGCGACGGTGGTGCGGCTGAGGGAGAGCGCGACGGCCAGCTCGCGCTCGGCGGGCAGCCTGGCGGCGACCGGGATCCGGCCCTCCAGGACGAGCAGGCGGATCCCGTCGGCGAGGGTCCGGTAGGCGGGATGCCTGCGGGCGCCGCCCGCGCCGCCGCGCTCCTGCTGCGAGCCGACGAGTCGGGCGAGCTGAGCGGCGCCGACCGCCGAGGTCCATTCGGCCATGGTGTGCGGTCCACCTTCGTCCCATTGGCCTCGTCGGGGGCCGCCCGGGGCCGGGATTGGATCGCCCGGCCGCCCTCCCAGGGTGTCACGGGGCAGGCCACCCCCACCACGAGGGCGCCGCCACGGCCCCCGTGCCGCGGGCCGCCGCGCCCGCGGCGCGTGCCCTGACCGCGCCGTGCAGCGGGCATACTGCCGCCGTGACGCACGGACGCCTTCGCCACCCGTATCTGGACCACCCCGCCCCGATCCCCTTCGCGCACCGCGGCGGGGCCGCGGACGGGCTGGAGAACACCGCGGCCGCCTTCCGCCGGGCCGCCGACGCGGGCTACCGGTACTTCGAGACCGACGTGCACGCCACGGCCGACGGGAAGCTCGTCGCGTTCCACGACTCCACGCTGGACCGGGTGACCGACGGCACGGGCCGGATCGCGGAGCTGCCGTGGAAGCGCGTGCGCGAGGCCAGGGTGGCGGGCACCGAGCCGCTCCCGCTCTTCGAGGAACTGCTGGAGCAGTTCCCCGACGCCCGCTGGAACGTCGATGTCAAAGCGGAGTCGGCGCTGCACCCGCTGGTCGACCTGATCGCCCGGACGGGCGTCTGGGACCGGGTGTGCGTGGGCTCCTTCTCCGAGGGCCGGGTGGCCCGGGCCGCGAAGATCGCCGGGCCCCGGCTGGCCACCTCCTACGGCGTCCGCGGGGTCCTCGGCCTGCGCCTGCGCTCGTACTCCGTCCCGGCGGCGCTGCGCGTGGGGGCGGTGGCGGCGCAGGTCCCGGAGACCCAGGCCGGCATCCGGGTGGTCGACCGGCGCTTCGTGCGCACCGCGCACGCGCGGGGCCTCCAGGTGCACGTGTGGACCGTGAACGAACCGGAACGCATGGAGGCGCTGCTCGACCTGGGGGTCGATGGCATCATGACCGACCGGATCGACATCTTGCGCACGGTGCTGGACCGGCGCGGGGCCTGGGCCTGACCGCCCGCCGGCCGCCGCGCGGGCCGCGGCGGCCGCGGCGGTACGGGGACAGCGAGGGGGCACCGGATGACCGCGCAGACGACGGACGAAACGGAACCGGGTGCGGAGGACGGCGCCGCGGCGACCGCCGCGGCGCGCAGGCGCGAGCAGCACGGCTGGTACTTCTACGACTTCGCCTGCTCGGTCTACTCGACGAGCGTGCTGACGGTGTTCCTCGGGCCGTACCTGACCTCGGTGGCCAAGGCCGCGGCCGACGCCCAGGGGTACGTGCACCCGCTGGGCGTCCCGGTCCGGGCCGGGTCCTTCTTCGCGTACGCGGTGTCGGCCTCGGTGATCGCGGCCGTCCTGATCATGCCGCTGGTGGGTGCGGTCGCGGACCGCAGCGGACGCAAGAAGCCGCTGCTGGCGGCGGCCGCGTACACGGGCGCGGCGGCGACGGCCGGGATGTTCTTCCTCGACGGCGACCGCTACCTGCTGGGCGGGCTGCTGCTGATCGTCGCGAACGCCGCGCTGGCGGTCTCGATGGTGCTGTACAACGCCTTCCTCCCGCAGATCGCGGCGCCCGACGAGCGGGACACGGTCTCCTCGCGCGGCTGGGCCTTCGGCTACACCTCGGGCGCGTTCGTCCTGGTACTGAACCTCGTCCTCTACCAGGGCCACGCCTCCTTCGGCCTCTCCGAGGGCGAGGCGGTCCGGATCTGCCTGGCCTCGGCGGGCGTGTGGTGGGGAGCGTTCGCGCTGATCCCGCTGCGCCGGCTGCGGGACCGCACGGTGGTGCGGGAGGCGGGGGTGGGGCCGGCGGTCAGCGGCTGGAGGCAGCTCGTCGCCACCCTGAAGGACATGCGGCGCTATCCGCTGACGCTGTCGTTCCTGCTCGCGTACCTGATCTACAACGACGGGGTGCAGACGGTCATCTCCCAGGCCTCGGTCTACGGGTCGGAGGAACTGGAGCTGGAGCAGTCCACGCTGATCGTGGCGGTGCTGCTGGTGCAGGTGCTGGCGGTGGCGGGAGCGCTGGGAATGGGCCGGCTGGCCCGCGCGTACGGCGCCAAGCGGACGATCCTGGGCTCGCTGGCCGCCTGGGCGGTGACGCTGGGGGCCGGATACTTCCTGCCGGCCCGCACCCCGGTGTGGTTCTTCGCGCTCGCCGCGATGATCGGACTGGTGCTGGGCGGCAGCCAGGCGCTGTCGCGCTCGCTGTTCTCGCACCTGGTGCCGGCGGGGAAGGAGGCCGAGTACTTCTCCGCGTACGAGATGAGCGACCGCGGCCTGAGCTGGGTGGGGCCGCTGGTCTTCGGGCTGACGTACCAGGTCACGGGCAGCTACCGGGACGCGATCATCTCGTTGGTGGTCTTCTTCGCACTGGGTTTCGTGCTCCTCGCGCGAGTGCCGGTGCGGCGCGCGGTGGAGGCGGCAGGCAATCCTGTACCCGAACGCATCTGAAGGCGACACACCGAGCACTTCCGGCCCGCATCCACGAACGAATTCCGAACGAATTTAGACGTTGAAGCAACGGGCCGGTAGTGTACGCCTTTGGCCTGCCAGGCGGACCGTTACTGCGCGCTTGAAAAGTGTGGACGTTGGGTGACATCTGCTGCCAGATGTGACAAAACGGGCACTGGTGGGTACAACAAGGGGCGGCACGACGGGCGACGCATGACCCGGAGCGGGAATCTAATCCGCCGACCGGACGTTGACCGGATGACGACGACAGCGACACCTGTCCTGTGGGCGACAAAGCCCGGGAGGCACGATTCATGAGTGAGCGAGCTCTCCGCGGTACGCGCCTCGTGGTTACCAGCTACGAGACGGACCGCGGCATCGATCTGGCCCCGCGCCAGGCGGTGGAGTACGCATGCCAGAACGGACATCGGTTTGAGATGCCGTTCTCGGTTGAGGCAGAAATTCCGCCGGAGTGGGAGTGCAAGGCGTGCGGCGCCATGGCACTCCTGGTGGACGGGGACGGGCCCGAAGAGAAGAAGGGCAAGCCTGCGCGAACGCACTGGGACATGCTCATGGAGCGACGCACCCGCGAGGAGTTGGAGGAAGTGCTGGCCGAAAGGCTGGCGGTCCTCCGTTCCGGCGCCATGAACATTGCCGTGCATCCGCGGGACAGCCGCAAGTCCGCCTGACAGCCGGACTGAACACCACTGGCCGAGGGGCCCCGCCACACAGTGTGGCGGGGCCCCTCGGCTGTGCGCTGCCCTCGACTCATCGCCGCCCTGGGCCGGGTGCTCCTTCGGCTGCCCCCTCCGCTTCCCACGCCGCTCCGGGCCGCGGGGCCGGGAGGAGGGGTCCGTCCTACGGGGCCAGCGGCGGGCGGTAGGCGGTGTCCGGGCCCGGCTGCGGCCGGTCCTCGCGCACGACCTCGCCCTGGACGACCTTGCCGTCGGGGCGGTGGATGCGGGCCTGCTGGAAGGCGTCGCCGAAGGTGCCGGCGGACGCGGCGGCCATCTTGCGCTCCAGCGAGGCGGCCGCGCGCCGGCCGATCCACGCCCGTACCGGCGGCAGCAGCAGGACCAGGCCCGCCGCGTCGGAGATCAGGCCCGGCATCATCAGGAACAGGCCGGCCAGCATGGTGAGGCCGTTGCCCTGCCCGGGCTGCTGCGGTGCGGGACGGGCGCCCTGCTGCGCCTGCTGGAAGGTGTCCGTGAGGTTCTTGAAGGCCCGCCGTCCGGCGCGCTTGATGACCACCGCGCCCAGGACCATCCCGCCCGCGATCAGCGCGGCGACGGCCAGGCCGCCGGCCGCGCCCGCGACCAGGCCGAGCAGCCAGATCTCCAGGACCAGCCAGGCGGCGACCGCCAGCGGGAGGAAGGTACGGGCGGGCGAGCGCCGCCGGGGGGCCGTCGAAGTGGGAACGCCGGTCGTCATACCGTCCAGTGTGCCTGGCCCGGCGTAAAAGCGGCCTCAGCCGGAGGTAGCGGACATCCCCTAGGGGACGCCCGACCCCGCCCGACCGTGACCGGGCCCGGTCACGCCCCGTCGGGGCGGCGGCCGGAGGACCCCTCGGCGGACGCGCCGGCGGCCTCGGCGTCGGCGTCGTGCGCACCCTCGGCCCCGGACACCTCGGCCTCGGGCTTCGCGGTCTCGGGCTTCGCGGTCTCGGGCTTCGCGGTCTCGGGCACCGCGCTCTCGGGCACCGCGCTCTCGGGCACCGCGGCCGGCTCGGCGGCGGGACGGCCCGGGAGGAGCTTCGCGGCCTGCGCCTTCAGGCCCCACTGGGTGACCCGCCACAGGGCCTCCACCACGATGTCCTTGCTCATCTTGCTGTCGCCGAACTCGCGCTCGACGAACGTGATGGGGACCTCCACCACGCGGAAGCCCTTCTGCACCGCCCGGCGGGCCAGGTCGACCTGGAAGCAGTAGCCCGCGGAGGCCACCTCCTCCAGGCCCAGGCCCTCCAGCGTCTCGCGGCGGAACGCCCGGTAGCCGCCCGTCACGTCGCGGATCGGCACGTTCAGCATCAACCGGGAGTAGGTCGAACCGCCGCGCGAGAGGATCTCGCGGCTCTTGGGCCAGTTCACGACCCGCCCGCCCGGCACCCAGCGGGAGCCCAGCACCAGGTCGGCCCCGGACAGCGCGGTCAGCAGGCGCGGCAGCTCCTCCGGCTGGTGGGAGCCGTCGGCGTCCATCTCGACGATCACGCCGTAGCCCTGCTCCAAGGCCCAGACGAAGCCCGCCAGGTAGGCCGCGCCGAGCCCCTCCTTGCCCTTGCGGTGCAGGACGTGCACCTGCTCGTCGCCCGCCGCCAGCTCGTCGGCGAGCTTGCCGGTGCCGTCGGGGCTGTTGTCGTCCGCGACGAGGACGTGGGCCTCGGGGACCGCCGCGCGGACGCGACCGACGATCAGCCCGATGTTCTCCGCCTCGTTGTAGGTCGGAATGATCACCAGGGCCGTACCGAGCGGTCCGTAGGTCCGCTGTCCGCCGTCACTCACTGAGTCCCCTTTTGTGCTCTTGCACGTCCTGTACGTCGTCTCGCAGAGGATGACTTTAGAACAGAGGCCGGGGCCCGTGGTCCTTCGGGCCGGTCGGACTCCCGCTGGCTGCGGGCCGCCGTGACCGTTGTCTACTGGACCGCCGGGCCCCGGCCGGGGCCACCCGCCGCGCGGTGAAACCTTCCGTCGCCCCCGAGGCGCGGGCGCGCTGCGCAGACGGATTCGTCCGGCGCGGACGTCCGGTGGTGGACCCGGCCGAACCTATCCGGGTCCGGCCGCCCGTACCGAACCGAGGCGGACCGGATCACCCCTGTGGGCGTACGAATACCTCCCGCCCGCCGACGACCGTCGCGAGGCACCGCGGCAGCTCGGCGCCGGGGCTCAGGTCGGGCAGCCCGGGGGTGCCGGAGCGGGGATCGGTGGACCAGCGGGCGACCCGGTCGTCGGGCGCCTGCACGATCAGCTCGGCCGTCTCCCACACCGCGTAGTCGGCCGGGGCGCCCGGGACCAGGACGCCCGCGTCGTCGCGGCCCAGCGCCCGCCAGCCCCCCCGGGTGTGGGCCGTGAAGGCCGCCCGGACGGAGATCCGGTGCTCGGGGGTGCGGTGGAAGGCCGCCGCGCGGACCGTGCCCCACGGGTCGAGCGGGGTCACCGGGGCGTCCGACCCGAAGGCCAGCGGGACACCGGCCCTGAGCAGGGCCGCGTACGGGTTCAGGGTGCGGGCCCGCTCGGCCCCCAGCCGGTCCGCGTACATGCCGTCCTCGCCGCCCCAGGCCGCGTCGAAGGCCGGCTGCACGGAGGCCGTCAGGCCGAACTCCGCGAACGCGGCGATCGTGGCCGGGGTCATCATCTCGGCGTGCTCGACGCGGTGCCGGGCCGCCCGGACCCGGGCCGCCCCGACCTTCCCGGCCGCCGCGCGCACCCCCTCGACCACCGCGGTCAGGGCGGCGTCCCCGATGGCGTGGAAACCGGCCTGGAGGCCCGCCTCGGTGCAGGCGGCCACGTGCTCGGCGACCGCGCCCGCGTCCAGGTAGCCGGTGCCCGTGTGGGCGGCGTCGGCGTACGGGGCGTGCAGGCAGGCGGTGTGCGAGCCCAGGGCCCCGTCGACGAAGAGGTCACCGGCGGCGCCGACCGCCCCGAGCTCCCGCGCCCGGTCGAGGTCCCGGTCGGCCCAGTACCCGAAGACGCGCGGCCCGGGCCGCCCGGCGGCCAGCGCCAGCAGCTCCGCGAAGTCCTCGGCGGAGGAGATGTCGGGCCCGCCGCACTCGTGCACGGAGCCGATGCCGAGCGAGGCCGCCCGGTCCAGCGCGGCCCGCTGCGCCTCGGCCCGCCGGGCCGGGGTGACGGCCCCCAGCGCGGCCGCGCGGACGGCGTGGTGGTCGTCGCGGGTCAGCGGCTCGTCGCCGCGGACCGTGACCGCCGGAACCATGTCGAGGAGGGCGGTGGTGACCACGGCCGAGTGCACGTCGACGCGGCTGAGGTAGAGCGGACGGCCGCCGGCGGCCTCGTCGAGCTCCGCGCGGCGGGGCGCCCGCCGCTCGGGCCAGCGGGCGGCGTCCCAGCCGTGCCCGAGGAGCACCCGGTCGGCCGGGCGGCTCGCGGCGTACGCCCGTACGAGCTCCAGCGCGGCCGGCAGCGACGCGGCCGCGCCCAGGTCCAGGCCGGTGAGGGCCAGGCCGGCGGAGGTGGCGTGGACGTGGGCGTCGGTGAAGGCGGGCGTGACGAGCGCCCCGCGGAGGTCGACGACCTCGTCCACGCCCTGCGCGAAGGCGTCGGCCGCGCCCTCCGAGCCGACCCAGGCGACGTGGCCGCGCTCGACCACCATGGCGGTGGCGAACGGGTCGGCGGGGCTGTGGACCTCGCCGCCGCGCAGCAGGACGGTACGGGTCGGTGCTCCGGCGGCGTCGGCGGAGGTGGCGGTGCGGTCAGTCATGCCGACCAGTCTCGCCGGTCCGCCGGGCCGCCCTTGACCGGGGTGGCCCCGCGGCGCGCCCGCGGGGCCGGAGGCGGCTGCGGGGCGGGGGGTCAGACGCGGGGCGGGCGGGCCTCGTAGGGGGTGGACAGGACGACCGTGGTACGCGTCGAGACGTGCGCGAGGGCGCGCAGCCGGCCCAGGAGGTCCTCCAGCTCCAGCGGGGTCGCCACGCGGACCTTGAGGATGTAGTTCTCGTCACCGGCGACGCTGTGGCACGCCTCGATCTCCGGGACGCCGGCCAGCCGGTCCGCGATGTCGTCCGGAGCGCTGGGGTCGAACGGCTTGACCGAGATGAAGGCCGTCAGGGGCAGGCCGACGGCCTCGGGGTCGACCACGGCGGCGTAGCCCCGGATCACCCCGCGCTGCTCCAGTCGGCGTACCCGCTGGTGGACCGCCGACGTGGACAGTCCGGTGGCCTTGCCCAGGTCCGTGTAGCTCATCCGCCCGTCCCGCACGAGCAGATCCACGATCTGGCGGTCCAGCTCCTCCATTGCGCTCATAGCCGCTCAACCTAAGGCCCAAGGGCGCTCCAGGCACAGTGCTGTCCGCCCACTGGAGGCATCTGCGCCGGGCATGTGACGAAGGCCACAACGCTACGGAGGCGTACGGCGGCCCGTTGCGGTTACTCGTGCCGCGCGACGGGAAGTGCTTGCTGTGGCCGTGGCCGAAGAACCTCGCCCGCCCGGCCCACCCAAGGGGGAGTACATCCATGCAGAACACCAAGCGCACCGGTCGCACCGAACCGGAGCCCCTGGAACCGCTCGAATCCGGGGACCCCGGGTACCCCGAGTGGGCCGAGAACCTCGAAGACGAGGGCTTCGACATCCACCACGCGATCTGCCCCGACTGCAGCCAGGCGATCGCCCTCGTCGCCGACGAGGAGTACCTGCCGCAGCACGCCCTCTGCCTGACCCCGTGGAACCCCTTTGGGCTCACGGTGTGCGCGGGCACCGGGCGGCCGGCCTCCGACGCGCTGCCCACCGTCGGCGCCGCGCAGCCCGGGGAGCCGCAGGAGCTGGAGGCGGTCGTCCTGCTGACGCTGCCCCAGGGACTGGACTGGCGGACCCAGCCGTTCTCGCACGTCGGCGGCCCGGGCTCGCGTCCGGTCCGGTTCGTGCGCCCCGCGGTGCCGCAGACCCGCCAGCAGCACGCGCAGGCCGCCTGACCGACTGGCCGACTGGCCGACTGGCCGACTGGCCGACTGGCCGACTGCGGGACCCCTACCAGTACGCGCCCTGCACCATGGCCTCCAGGCTGGCGTGGTGCAGGATCAGGCCGTCCGGGTCCGCGGGGACCTCGACCTCGCCGAAGTGCGCCTGCCGGTAGGCGATGCGCAGCATCACGATGCCGTGCCGCAGCGCCGCGTAGAGGGTGTGGAACTCCATGTCCCGCGGGGTGTGGCCGGTGAGCGCGGCGTACTGCCGCTCGATGTCCGCACGGCGCAGGAAGTCCGGCAGGCCGGCCTGGCCGAAGCCGACCGTGAGGTCCTGGAAGAAGCGGTGGAGGTAGACGGTCCAGCCGAGGTCCACCTCGCGCGGGGCGTACGCCGCCATCTCCCAGTCCAGCACGGCCACCGGCGTGAACCCGTCGTAGACGACGTTGCCGATGCGGGCGTCCCCCCAGTTGAGGACGGCCGCCCCCTCGTCGGCCGGCCACAGCTCCTCCAGCCGCGCGAACGCCCGCTCGATCAGCGGCGAGGGCGCCAGCCCCTCCACCACCCACGCGTAGTAGGCGCGTTGGGCGTCGACGTGACGGCGCAGCGGCGTGCCCTCCCCCGGCGGCAGCAGGAACTCCGCCTCCCCCGCCGGGACCTGGTCGTGGAGCCGCGCCACCAGGGCGACGCTCGCCTCCTGGAGCCCGGCGCGCTCGGCGTCGGTGGCGGCGTGCAGCCAGTTGCCCTCGTAGGTGTAGGGCATCACGTCGGGCGGGACCCGGCCCTCTGCCCGGGCCATCACGAAGAACGGCGCCCCGAGCGGCTCCGGATCCTCCTCCAGCCACTGCACCCGGGGGACGGGCAGGTCGGTGCGGCGGGCGACCAGGCTCATCACGCGGTGCTGGCGCGCCATGTCGTAGGTGGGGAAGACGGTGTAGGCGGCCGGGTCGGCGGCGAGCCGCAGCGCGCAGGCGCGGAGGGGGGTGTCCGGGTGCTCGATGTCGAAGAGCAGCGTCTCGCTGGACATGCCGTTCGAGCCGGGGACGCGGACGCCGGTGACCCGCGCGCCGGGCAGCCGGGCGTCCAGCCAGCCGGCCAGGCGCCTGCCCAGCTCCTCGGGCTCTCGGGTGGAGGTGCGCGGGCGCGGTGCGGTGGCCATGGGTGCCCTTCCTCTGACTCTGACGGTTCCGGCCGGACCGGCTGACCGGGGTGGACCTCCTGCTATCGCCCGCCGGGGAGCGTCGTCGACGTCGTGTCGCCGGCCGGACAGGACGTCGACGACACGGCCTAGGGGGCGACGGAGGAGTAGTCGGCGAAGCCGCTCGGGTCGTGGCGGCCGAAGCTGCCGTGCTCGAAGATCCCGTGGCCCACCCGGCCGTCGAGGGTGAACCGGGCCGAGTGGTCGGTGACGCCGTACGCGGCCATGGGATGGGCGGCCGGGTCCGAGAGGTCGTAGACCCGGCGGTCGGTCCAGCCGCGGCCCTGCCAGGTGCCGTGCTGCCAGTCGGTGGCGGGCGGGTAGCCGGCGCCGACGGCGAGCGGCGAGGAGTTGAGGATCTCCACGCCGAGTTCGAGGGGCTTGCGGGCGGGGTCCGTGAGGTGGACGACCGCGCTGACCGGGTGCCGGCTGCCGGACCGGTAGCGGATGTCGGTGTGCGGCCAGCCGAGCTGGACGTCGCGGCGGCCGCTGTCCTCGGGGAAGACCTGCACGGCCTCGTTGAGGGTGCGGTGACCGTCGGCGTCCTCCTGCGCGACGACCACGACGAACCGGTCCTCGAAACGAACGGGTATCCAGAGCCAGTGGAAACCCTCGGGCCGGTACTCCTCGGCCGCCCGCGCACCGTCCTCCCCCGGGATCGGCCGCACGCCCCAACTCCGGTCCCGGGTGCCGGTCCACTCCCCCGGGTCCAGCCTGAACTCCTCCCCCTTGGCCCGGATGGTGCCGCCGACGCCGCCCGCCTGCACGAACCGGCGGCCCTCCAGCATGAGGCGGTCACCGCGCCGCTGGACGTGGTGCGGCTCCCAGACGGCGGGGAACCCGGCCGTCCAGGTCACGTCGTACGACAGCCCGTCCGGATCCCCGGGATCGGCGGCGCAGCGCAGGGTGAGCTGCCTGAGCGGGGCGTCGACGGTGATGGACAGGGGGCCGACGGAGAGGTTCATCCGGTCGTCGGTGAGCGCGTCGGAGGCCCGCACCGCGAGGAGTTCGTCACCGATGCGCAGGGTGGCGTAGGCGTCGATCACCCCGGCGTTGGGATACACCCCGAGGCCGAGGATGAGCACGAACCTCCCGGCGTGGTCGAAGACGTGGAAGATGCAGCGGTCGTACGCATTGCGGTCACCGCTGACCAGGTGCTTCATCGACAACGGCGCCTGATGGATCGGGTATTCGTCGAGCGCAACGGGCCGGTCGACGGACATGGCGGACCTCCTGGGCGTGGGGCGGGACCGGGCAGGACCGGGGTGCGGGTTGTGCGGGCTCCTGGGTCCGGGTCTGGGGGCTGGCGCTTATATGACGGTACGTCAGAGAACTCGGACAGGGCCATACTTGTGGCACTTTCTGACAGGGCGGCACGGAGTGGCGGGGCGGGAGTGCGGGAGCGGCGGTGCGCTCGGACGGGGGTGGGAGGGGTGCCGTCAGTCGCGTCGTCTCCCCCTGTTGCGCCGGTCCTCAAGAGCGCTCCCTGCGGTCGCGTCGCCTCGCGACGGCCTTCGGCCACCCGTGACCGACCGTCTCGCCCGGCGCACCACCGACCCCACGACCCCCGCCCCACCCCTCGAACGCATCCCCGCCCCCCGCCGCCGTTACCGGCGTCCGGCGCGTTGCGTTGGGTCGGCATGAGCACGGTTGAGACATCCACGCCGAGAGTGGGACGGCGTCGGCGGCCGGCGGTGGTCGGCCATGACGAATCGGTTCAGCAAGGCCCCGGGCGAGGCTTCATGCCCGCACCCACATCCCCACCCGCATCAGCGCCCCCACCCACACCGGCACCCCCACACCCACCCGGCCAGGCCCACGGCCAGCCGACCGGCCAGGCCCCCCGGCAGGTCACGCAGGCGCAGTCCCGGCACGGGTTTCGGCAGGTGCAGGCCGATCCGCCCATCTACACTGCGCTGGTCGCCCGCTGGTCCGAGGACGGGCGGACCGTGCCGGGGCGGCGGGACGCCGAGTGGGCGCGGATCGTCGCCTCGCCGATCTGGCCCAGCGGGCCGCTCTTCGGCGGCTGACGCGGCTCTGGGCGCCGGGTCAGCGGGTCTCGGGCGCCGGGTCAGCGGGTCTCGGGGCCGGCGAGGTGGCGGGCGATGACCATGCGCTGGATCTGGTTGGTGCCCTCGACGATCTGGAGCACCTTCGCCTCGCGCATCAGCCGCTCCACCGGGAAGTCCGCCGTGTAGCCGTATCCGCCGAGGACCTGGACGGCGTCGGTGGTGACGGACATCGCCGCGTCGGTGCAGAACAGCTTGGCCATCGCGGCCTGGCGGGAGAACGGCTTGCCCGCGTCGCGCAGGCGTGCGGCCGCGAGGTAGAGGGACCGGCCCGCCTCGATCTTGGTGGCCATGTCGGCCAGCATGAACCGCAGCCCCTGGAAGTCCGCGATGGGGTGTCCGAACTGCTTGCGGTCGAGGGCGTACGCGACCGCCTCGTCCAGTGCGGCCTGGGCGACGCCGATGGCGCAGGCCGCGATGCCCAGCCGTCCCGCGTCCAGGGCGGCGAGGGCGATGGTGAAGCCCTGGCCCTCGTCGCCGATGCGGCGGGTGTCCGGCACCCGTACGCCGTCGAAGTGGAGCTGGGCGGTGGGCGAGCCCTTCATGCCCATCTTCTTCTCCGGCACGGCCGCGCTCAGGCCCGGGGCGTCCCCGGGGACGAGGAAGGCGGTGATGCCCTTGGGGCCCGGGGCGCCGGTGCGGGCGAGGACGGTGTAGAAGTCGGCGACTCCGCCGTGGGTGATCCAGGCCTTGGTGCCGGTGATGGTCCAGTCGTCGCCGTCGCGCACGGCCTTCGTGCTCAGTGCGGCGGCGTCGGAGCCGGCGGCCGGCTCGGAGAGGCAGTAGGCGCCGAGGAGGCCGCCGCCGAGCATCGCGGGCAGGTGGGAGCCCTGCTGTTCCTTGCTGCCGTAGCCGGCGAGGCCGTGGCAGGCCAGGGAGTGGACGCTGACGCCGAGGCCGACGGTCAGCCGGGCCGCGGCCAGCTCTTCCAGGACCTGGAGGTAGACCTCGTACGGCTGCTCGCCGCCGCCGAACTCCCCCGCGTACGGGAGGCCGAGCAGTCCGGCCTCGGAGAGCAGGGTGAAGACCTCGCGGGGGAAGCGGCCGGCTTCCTCCTCCTCGGCGGCCCGCGGGCGGATCTCCCGCTGGGCGATCTCGCGTACGAGCGCGAGGAGGTCCCGGGACTCCTCGGTGGGCAGCTGACGGTCCACCGGCTGCGGGGCGCGGTCGGTCATGGCGGCGCTCTCCTCCCTCGTCGGGCACGGCGGCGACGCGCGAGGTGTGGGACGCGGCGCCGGGTCTCGGTGCTCACGGCCGATGCTGCCCTCCCGGATCACGGGAAGGCGGCTTCAGTGGCCGCGGCGCGTTGAGTATGCCCGATCAGGGGCTTCCCGTCACCGGTACAAGATCGGCCTGCGGTCCGGCCGGTTCCGGCGGGGCGGGCGGAGCGGGGCACTCCGGGACGAACTCCCCGATCACGGTCAGGGTGGCGCGCAGCTGGCGCACGAGGAGGGCGGCGAGCTCGGTGCGGCCGGGCTGGGCGGCCGGGTCGCGGGCGAGGCCGCCGATCCACTCCAGGGTGGTCCCCTCGACCGCGGAGAGCCAGCCGACGAGGGCGAGCCGGGCGATCACGGGGAGGGTGCGGCGGCCGTAGGCGCCCTCGGCGATGGTGGCGACCAGTTCCTCGCGGACGGCGTCGCGGATGGCGAGGACCTCGGCGTCGGAGCCGACGCCGCCGGTGACGATGGTGCGGTAGGCGGCGCGGTGGTGTTCGGCGTAGTGGAGGTAGCCCTCGACGGTGCGGTGGACGCGTTCGGCGTCGGGGAGGTCGCTGTCGCCGCCGGCGCGGGCGACGAGTTCGGCGACGGAGTCCTCGACGATGGCCAGGTAGTAGCCGCGCTTGCTCGTGAAGTAGTAGTAGATGAGGCCCTTGGCGACGCCCGCGTGCTGGGCGATGTCGTCCATGGAGAGCGCGTCGTAGGGGGTATCGGCGAACAACTTCCGCCCGGTCGCTATGAGTTCGGCCCGCCGAACCTGCGAACGCCCGGTCTTTCCGCGCTGTTGACTATTATTCAAATTGAGCCCTAGCCTCGAACTGCCACAGGATGCCCGCAGTATCGCAGTCCTGCGTGCCGAGCTCCGTCGCACTTCCCCCGCGCACCTGACGACGTACGGGAGGAACACATGGGTACCGCACGGAACACCGCCGGCCCCGCCGAGGGCCGGGTCGACTGGAAGAGGACCGCCGCCGTCGCGGTGCCCGCGCTGCTCGCGGTCGGGGCGCTGGCCCTGGTCGTGGCGCAGGGCGCGCTGGCCGCCTCCTTCGCCGTCTCGGGCACCGCTTTCCAGGTCTCCTCGTCCAAGCTGAGCAGCAAGGGCCTGGCCTCGTACGTGCAGACGGACCGCTCCGTCGACGGCACGGGGCATCCGGTCGCGCTGCTGGGCATCGGCGAGGCCACGCTCACCGACATCTGCCAGTCCGCCGAGGTCGGCACCCCACTCGGCACGGTGGTCTTCAAGCTGACGGCCGGCGGGCCGGCCGGGCCGGTCACCGCGAGCAGGCTGGTGATCGACGGGGAGGACCTCCGGGGCGACGCCGTCTTCGGCACCGCCCAGATCGGCCGGGACGCCTCGACGCTGGACCAGGTCGAGGGGGTGCGGGGCGAGCCGGGCCGGTTCGGGCTCCAGGCCGGGGACATCGAGGTGACGGGCGTGAAGTCGCACGCCTGGTCCGCGACCGGCGGGAACTTCCGGCTCAAGGGCATGAAGCTGAGCGTCGGCCTGGGCGGCGAGAAGTGCTTCTAGGGCTCCGGTCGGCCCCGCACGGGTGGCTGGAGCGGCGGCTGCCGCTGCCGGAGCAGCGGCGGCGGCTGCGCGCCTGGCGCCGGACCCGGCCGTTCTGGGGCGGGCTGCTGGTGCTGCTGGGCGGGGCCGAGCTGCTGCTGGTGCCGCTCTCGCCGCTGACGGTGCTGGTCAGCCTGGGCCTGGGCGGGATCGCGGCGGTCGGCATCGGCGTCGCGCTGGTCCTGGCCGGTCTGTTCCTGTGGTTCCTGCCGCAGGCCCGGGCGTACGTCTCGCTGCACGCCCTGCTGCTGTCGGTGCTGTCGTTCGTGGCGACCAACCTGGGCGGGTTCCTGGTGGGGATGCTGCTCGGCGTCGCGGGGAGCGCGCTGGCCTTCGGCTGGACCCCGCTGCCCGGCCCGCCGGCGGGCGCGGACGAGGAGGGCCCGTACGTGCGCAGGCCCGACGGCGGGACGCGGACACCGGCCGCCGTGCTGCCGGTGGTGCTGCTGGCGGCCCTGGTGGCGGGCGCGCCGCCGGCCCGGGCGGAGCCGGCGGGGGCGCCGGTGGCCGCGCGGACCCCGCCGACCGTCACCACCTCGCTCTTCGCCCCGCAGGGCTTCGCGCTGGCGGGGGTCGCCCGGGTGCGGACGGCGGACGGGCCGGTGAAGGTGCTGGTGCTGAAGATGCGGGCGGCCTCGCTGCGCGACTACCGGCTGCGCACCCGCGACGGCGCCGGCGAGTACGGGCTGGCCGCCGCCTCGCTCGAACTGCGGGGCGACGTCACCCTGTACCTGACCCGGTTCAGCGGCTGCATCGAGGGCCTGCTGTGCGTCACCTTCAGCCCCGACGGGCTGCCCGCTCCCCCGGTCATCCCGCCGTTCGTGTTCATGACCCGGGTGACCGCGGAGCAGGCCCTGGTCACCTCCGACGTGATCGAGACCGACGGGCTGCGCCTGGACGCCTCGTGACGACGGGGCGGGCGGGGCGGGCGTCCGGGGCAGGACGTCAGCAGGCGCTGACGCGGATCTTGGACTGGCCGTGGCCGAGGAGTTCCCAGTCGTCCATGAAGCGGGCGGTGAGTCCGTGCCGGGCGGCGAGGTCCACGAGGGTCTGGGTGCGGTAGTAGAAGTCCTCGCGGAGCACCTGGTGCTCCGCGCCCTCGGTGCGGTCGAAGGTGAAGTCGAACCAGCCGCCGGGCGTCAGGACGCGCTCCACGTGGGCGAGGCACTCGTCGATGATCTCGATGGGCGAGTGGGAGAAGACGCTGTGCGCGTGGACCACGTCGAAGTGGTGGTCGGGGAGGAAGTCCAGGGTGAGGTCCTGGGTGATGGTCAGGTGCGGCAGTTTCGGCTGGAGGCCCTGCCGGGTGAGGGTCTCCTTCGCGGCGATGAGGATGTCGGGCGAGATGTCGATGCCGTAGTAGTGGCCGGCGTCGAGGTGTTCGATGAACCGCCAGCCGGCCCGCAGGTTGCCGCAGCCTATGTCGAGCATGCGGTGGCCGGGTGTGAGGCCGTGCCCGACGAGGTAGTCGAACTGCATCTTGCCGAGGGCCAGCCACCGGTCGTGGGTCTGGCTGCCGACGGCCGCCTCGGGGTTGCGGCCGGTGTCGGAGGCCATCACGGCGCGGTAGTAGCCGACGTGGTCGGGGTGCTTGTGGCGCAGCCAGGTGTCGCGGGCGGCGCGCTTGACGTACGGGGCGATGCGGGTCGGGTTGCTCAGTGCGTAGCGGACCTTGTGGGCGACGCTGGTGCGGTCGGCTTGCAGGTTCTTCTTCGTGGCCATGAGAGGTCCCCCTGTGGGCGTGTGGGCGTACGGGCTCGCGGGCCGTACGGGGCGTGAGGATGTGCGGGGTCGCGGCCCGCGGGCCCGTCCGCGGCGGGCGTACGGGTACGGTCAGACGCCCGCGGTCCGGGGCGCGGCGGTCGGGGCGGTGGCGTCGGCGGCGGGGCCGGCGGTGGTGGCGCGGCTCTTGGCGGGGCCGCGCAGCACGAAGAGCACGAGTGCGATCAGGGCCGCGGCGACGCCGAGGTAGAGCACGGTCTCGATCCACTGGAAGACCCAGAAGTCACTGCTGGGGTAGACCTTGTGGTAGCGGGCGACGAAGCCGTTCTCGGCCATGCACTGCCGCAGCGGGTCGCCGGAGGTCTGGCAGTACTGGGAGATGGGGTACTCCCGCCCGTCGGGCGTCAGGTAGCCGAACTCCCACGACCAGGCGCTGCCGACCCGTGTCTTGGGGACCATGCCGGGCGTGACGCGCCGTTCGGGTTCGACCCAGCTCCGCCGGAAGTAGGTGGTGAAGACGGCGACGGTGCCCACGGCGGCGACGGTCACGGCCATGGCGGGCAGGACCCGGCGCACGAGCAGGCCGGCGGCGGTGCCGATGGTGAGGCCGAGCAGGGTGCAGGCCACGGAGGCGGGGCCGGTGGCGTTGTAGATGGCGACGTCGTGCCAGTAGAGGCCGTCGAGCGTGTTGGAGACGGGCGCCCACCACCAGGCCACGAGGGCGGCGATGACCGTGGAGACGGCCACGGCGGACAGGGCGGCGAGGCCGAAGCGCGCGGCGAACCAGCTGCGGGCGCCGATGCCCTGGGTGAGGGCCAGCTTGTCGGTGCCGTTCTCGATCTCGCGGCCGAGGAGCGGTGCGCCCCA
This sequence comes from Streptomyces subrutilus, assembly GCF_008704535.1. Taxonomy (NCBI): domain Bacteria; kingdom Bacillati; phylum Actinomycetota; class Actinomycetes; order Kitasatosporales; family Streptomycetaceae; genus Streptomyces; species Streptomyces subrutilus. The sequence continues at coordinate 6,153,026 of NZ_CP023701.1, read as the reverse complement.
GAAGACTCCGACGAGGGCGGGGAGGGCGAAGCCGACGAGGCCCAGGGCGCGGATGGAGCCGGTGCTGCCGTCGAGCACCATGAAGCTTCCGAGGCTCTCGCAGCCGCCGTTCCATCCCTTGCAGGGGACGAAGTCGTAGGTGTCGATCAGCGTCATCATCTCGGAGCGCATGTGCACGACCCAGGCCGTGCAGGCGGCGAGGAGCACGGCGCAGACGAGGATCATGGAGCGCTGCTGGCGCCAGGCCAGCCAGAGGGCGCCGGTCATGCGGCTGCCTCCGTACGGTCGGGGCGCGGGGCGCGCAGGTGTGCGAGGAGCAGGGCTTCGAGGGAGGGGGTCTCGCTGATCCAGCGCGCGTCGGCGGCGGGGGCGGCGGGGCCGGGCGTGGTGCGGACCAGGGCGGTGACCTGGCGGCCGGCGGTGGCCGCGTGGACGACGGTCGAGCGGTCGAAGGCGTGCGGCAGTCCGTCGGTCTCGATGGGGTCGGCGCGTCCGGTGAGCAGGGTGTGGGCCTCGCGGAGCTCCTCGGTGTCGCCGGCGAGCCGGACCGCTCCGTCCTTGAGGAGGAGGACGTGGTCGCAGACGTCTTCCAGTTCGGCCAGGACGTGCGAGGACATGACGATGCCGACGCCGCGTTCGGCGGCCTCGTGCATGAGCAGGCCGGTGATCTCGTGGCGGGCGACCGGGTCGAGGTCGGCCAGCGGCTCGTCGAGCAGGAGGAGTTCGGCGCGCTTGCCGAGGGCGAGGGCCAGGGCGACGCGGGTGCGGTTCCCGCCGGAGAGGCTTCCGATGCGCGCGGTGAGGGGTACGCCGCCGGCCCGGACGAGGCGTTCGGCCAGGTCCTGGTCCCAGCGGCGGTTGAGCTTGCGGCCCAGGCGCAGGGTGTCGGCGACGGTGAACCGGGGGTGCAGGGGCCGCTCCTGCGCGAGGAAGGCGATGGCTTCGCGCGCCTCGCGGGTGCCGGGGACGCGGCCGTGGACGCGCAGCTGGCCGGTGGTGGGGCGCAGCAGTCCGGCGGCGAGCTGGAGCAGGGTGCTCTTGCCGGCGCCGTTGGGGCCGACGAGTGCGGTGACGCGGCCGGCGGGCAGGTCCACGTCGCATCCGCGCAGGGCCCAGCGGCCGCGGAACTCCCTTCCGAGCCGCGTCGCTCGCAGTGCCGTGGCGGCGGTCGGGTCACTCACGTGGGGTCCTCTCTGACGGGGGGCCCGGTGGGGGTCCGGGCGCGTTGAAGCTGTCGTCCACGACGGCGGCGATGAGGGCGGTGACGTCCTCGCGTTCCAGTCCCGCCGCGCGCGCCTGTGCCATCCAGTCCGCCAGGGCGAGGCCCAGGGGCGAGTCGGCGGCGGCCTCGGGCCGGGAGAGGGAGCGGCGTACGAAGGTGCCGGCGCCCGGGCGCGGTTCGACGAGCCCCTCCCGCTCCAGTTCGCGGTAGGCCTTGAGCACGGTGTTGGGGTTGATCGCGGTGGCCGCGACCACTTCCCGGGCCGTGGGCAGCCGGTCTCCCGGTTCCAGGACGCCCAGGCGCAGGGCCTGCTTCACCTGGGTGACGAGCTGCAGGTAGGTGGCGACGCCGCTGCGCCGGTCGACGCGGAACTCCATGTCCTCCACCTCATTCCACTAACTGGTTAGTGGAATAGTGCAGATTCGATCACCCGACGTCAAACGGGCCCCGTCGCGGGGCATGCGGAACGGCCGGACGCGGGAGTGCGGCCGGCCGTTCGGTACGGGCTGCGGGGAGGGGGTTGGCGGGGGACGGTGCGGGAGCGCGTCCGCCCCTGGCGGAGGCGTGGTCACGCAGGTCGAGTGTGCGGGTGCGCACGTACGGGCGGGTGGTCGGGGGTGCGGGTCGGCCGGCCGTCAGGGTCGGCCGGCCGGGGTCACATCCAGCCGACCTGGGTCACGAACATGGCGACGACCACCACGAGTGTCCAGCCGGCCACGTGCTCCAGCCAGGTCGAACCCTCACCGGGGCCGTCGGTGCCGACGGCGCCGCCGGCTCGGACGCGGTCCGCGGACCGGGCGGTCGGCGGGGCGGAGGCACTGGTGGCGGTCATGCCGTCCCCTGTGCCAGCGTTCGCGGTATTTGCGGAAGAGACGATCGTCACGGGTGGAGCGCGTCACGCCCCGCCGGGCCCCGGTCTGCGCGGCCGGGGTCCGGCGGGGCTCCGCCGGCCGGGTCGGAGCGGCGCCGACGAGCGGGCGGCCGGAGCGGTCAGCGGCGCGGCTCGCGGACGGTGCGGTTGTCGCGGCCGGCCATCATCGCCATCGCGAGGCCGAGGCACAGGGCGACGGCTCCGGTGATGACGTTGTTCAGCACCGTGCGCGGGAAGTCCATCGGCCCGGCGATGACCCACGGGGCGACGATCGTCCAGGCGCCGAGGACGACCGCCGTCCACGCCATCGCGTGGGTGCGCTCGTACGCGGAGCCCAGGCCGCCCATGCACAGGCAGAAGGCCACGCCGGTGATCAGGTTGTTGACCGCGAGCGGGGTGAGGACGCTGAACCCGGCGATCCACGGCGAGGCCGCCAGGTACAGGCCCGTGATCAGGGCGAGGGCCTCGACCGCCTGCGCGGCGGGCGTACTGGTCACCCGCTCGAAGCGCGTGCGCATTTCGGCGAGGTCGGGGTGGTGCTCGATGTTGGGGTGGGTGGTCATGGCCGGTCCGCCTCCTACGCGAAGCCTTTAGCCTTTATGTGCCATTTACTCCATTATGCTGCGCTTATCCGTGCCCCCGGTCAAGGGAGGGGTCAGAGGATTCCGACCGCCCGGAGGGCCGCGGTCCGCGCCGGACCGGGCGCGGCCGGACCGTAGACGTACGCGATGCCCCCGGTGCCCGACACGACCTTGCCCGCGGCGTTGTGACGCTTGGTCCGCAGCCAGACGTTCTCCCACTCCCGGCGCCGGTACACGCGGCGCACGGACGGGTTGTCGGGCGAGTGCGGGTCGTTGGCGACCACGTCCCCGGCCGCCGTGAACCCGACGACGGTCATCAGGTGGCCGGCGGTGCCGTACCCCGCCCCGGTCAGCTCGCCGGGCAGGAAGGACTGGGAGGTGATCACCGGGAGGCCGGCCCGGACCAGGGTCTCCAGGTCGGCGAGGGACCCCAGGCGGGTGACCACGCCCGCGAGCCCGCGGTAGGTGGCGGCGTAGGCCGCGTTGAACGGCCAGTTCCCGCAACCCTTGTACGCGGCGTCGTAGGTGGAGCGGGCGGCGTGGCAGACCTGGGGGTCCGCGTAGGCCGGGTCCACCCAGGAGAGCGCGGAGGCGCTCGCCCGGCCGCCCCAGAACTCCACGGTCATCTGGGAGGAGGTGGGGCTGCACCAGGCCTCGCCGCCGTTGTCGTACTCGGGGTACTGGCCGGAGTGGGTCTCCTGCGAGTAGCGCGGGACCTTCAGCTCGTGCGCCGCGCCCGAGGGCGCGCAGGCGGGCACGGTGAAGCGGTCCGGGACGTCGGAGGCCATGGCGCCGGCCAGCCAGACGGTGGGGCCGCCGTCGCTGCCGGGCCTGCGGTGCAGGGTCAGCCGCAGCCGCCACTCGGCGATGCGCAGCCCGCCGGCGGGGGCGTCGACGGCCAGGGTGTCGGTCCAGACCGTGGAGCGCCCGTCGGTCTGGCCGTCCACCGAGGTGCGGCGGATGTCCCGGTCGCCGGAGGCCCAGTTGCCCATGGTGTACCAGGGGGTGGAGGTGCCGTCGGTGTAGGTGCCGCGCAGCTCGATCCTGATCCAGGTGCCTGCGGGGGTACGGGCGTTCCAGGAGGCGATGGCCTCGGTGGCGGGCACGGTCGAGCGGTGCACCGGGGAGGTCCAGGTGGCGTACTCCCAGACGGACGTGCGCCCGGTGTGCGGGTCGGCGTACTCGGTGCGGCCGGCCGGGACGGCGATCTCCAGGCCGGGGCGGGCGCCGCGGACGGCGGTGGTGCCCTGGTGGATGCCGGCCAGCCAGTGCTCGTGGGCGTACCAGAACCGGTTGTCGGCGGTGCGGCCCGGCCCCCTGGGGGCCGGAGCGGCGGAGGCCGGGGACCCGCCGCCGTAGGCGCCGGCGGTGGTGGCCGCGGTGGCGACCGCGAGTGCGGCGACGAGTACGGCCCGGCGCGGTGTGGGTGCGGTCATCGCGGGTTCCCCCAGGGGTGGTCGGTCTGCGGTGGCTCCACCCTTCCAGTTCCCGGTGCCGGCGCCGCGAAGCCGCGTCCCGTGTCGGGGAGGACGACCGGTCCGGCCCCACCCGGGAACCGCCCCGGCCGGGGGCGACCGTAGGCTGGCGGTGTGGAGCCACACCGGTCACTTGAGTCACTCGCGCGGGAGCTCGCCGCGGCGCCGCCCTCCCTCGGCCCGGTGCGGCTCGTGGCGGTCGACGGGCACGCCGGCTCCGGCAAGAGCACCTTCGCCGGGCTGCTGGCCGCGGCGCTGGGCGGAGCGCCGGTGCTCCACCTGGACGATGTCGCCACCCACGAGGAGCTGTTCGCGTGGCAGGACCGGCTGCGCGCGCAGGTGCTGGAGCCGCTCGCGGCGGGCCGGGCGGCGCGGTGGACCCCGTACGACTGGGTCGCGCGGGAGTTCGGCCCGCCGCGCGTGCTGGAGCCCGCACCGGTGGTCCTGGTGGAGGGGGTCGGAGCGGGGCGGCGGGCGCTGCGCCCGTGTCTGGCGCGGCTGCTGTGGATGGAGACGCCGCGTGCCGCGTCCTGGGGGCGCGGCAGGCTCCGTGACGGGGGTGAACTCTCCGCCTTCTGGGACGGGTGGGAGCGCGCGGAGCGCGCGCACTTCTCCCACGACCCTTCGCGCCCCTACGCCGACACCCTGGTACACCAGAGCGGTACGGGATACGAGTGGACTTCCGGGGCGGGTGCGACCGCAGGAACGACGGGTTCCCTCACCGAGGGTGACGACCTCCCCCGGGCCTGAGGCGCCCCCTGATCCCCGCTCCCGCCGAGGCGCCGGCGGCCACCTTGACCCGGGGCCCGCGGCGGCCTTACGTTCTCAGCGCGGGGCCTTCACCGGCCACCGCGGACACGGAGCCCCCGGTCGTTCCCCCGTGACCGGGGGCTTCGCTCCGCCCCGCGCGGACCCGCGCCGCGCCGCCGTGCGCGGCGTACCCGCCCCGATCATCACCCTGGGTCACCATCGAGGCCCTGGAGGTCCGCCGGAACCCGGCTGGTCGCGCCCTGGGTAAGGTGCGGGACCGCAGGTACGATGCAGCCCTGATTTCATCGGCGCTCGGGGCAACGCGCGTGCTCGACGCGGGGGTTGCCGCGCACCACGGGGGCAGGCTTGTGGGGGAAGTGATGGATTTCGGCACTCCGGGCAGCTCGCACGCCCCGGCCGAACTCGCCTGGCTGCGCGGGGTCGACGCCTGCACCATGGGCGCGTATCCGCAGGCCGAGGAGGAGTTCCGGGCGGCCGTACGGCTCGATCCCGCGATGGCCGACGCCTGGCTGGGCCTGCACGCGCTCCGGGTCGACACGACCAACGCGTTATTGCGCATGTACGCGCACCGGGACCGGTTCGGCGAGCAGCGGGCCCGGCACCGGCGGACGCTGAACTCCTGGTACTGGCTGGGCTGGTGGGTGCAACCGGTCCTGGAGAGCCGCCGGGACCTCCTGCTGGCCCACGCCTCGCACTGGCTGGACGGCCGCCACGTGCCCGAGCTGGACCAGGCGCTCGCCGCGCTGCCACCGGTCGACGCCGACCCCCAGGTCCGCTTCCTGCACGGCTGCCGCGCCTACCTGGTCAAGGACTGGGAGGAGCTGGTGCGGCACACCGAACCGCTGGTGGACGACCCGCTGCTGGGCATCGAGGCGGGCCTGTTCGGCGGGATGGCCCGGGTCCGGCTGGAGATGTACGGGCAGGCGGAGCCGATGCTGTCGGCGGCCCTGATGCGCTGCCGCAGCGAGCAGCCCCAGCGCAAGGAGCTGCGCTACTGGCTGGCGCGGGCGCACGAGGGCACCGGGCGGAGCGCGGCGGCGCTGCCGCTGTACCGGGCGGTGCACCGGGTGGACCCCTCGTTCATGGACACGGCGGCCCGGTTGACGGCCATCGCCGACGGGGACGACGCCGACGACATGGCGGGCCTCGCCGGGTACTCCGGATACGGGGTCCAGGTCGGCCACGGACCCTCCCCGGCCGGCGGTGACTTCGCGGCGGTGGCGCTGGGCGGCGGCGGGCCCGTACAGGACATCGCGGCCGACGGCCAGGTGGAACCGGAGGCGCTGCTGCCGCCGGTGCCGCCGCCGGGCCGGGCCGAGGGCGTGCGCCGCAAGGCGCCGGTCCCGCCGCAGGGCGCGTCCGGGGGGCTGCCGGCCGGGCCCGCCGATCCGGCGGCGCTCGCCGAGGCCCTGGCGGAGCTGGAGCGGATGGTGGGCCTGGAGCCCGTTAAACGGCAGGTGAAGGCGCTCTCCGCGCAGCTGCACATGGCCCGGCTGCGGGCCGGCCAGGGCCTCCCGGTCCAGCCGCCCAAGCGGCACTTCGTCTTCTCCGGCCCGTCCGGTACGGGCAAGACGACCGTGGCGCGCATCCTGGGCCGCGTCTTCTACGCGCTGGGGCTGCTCGGCGGGGACCACCTCGTGGAGGCCCAGCGGGCCGATCTGGTGGGCGAGTTCCTCGGGCAGACCGCCGTGAAGGCCAACGAGCTGATCGATTCGGCGATCGGCGGGGTGCTGTTCGTGGACGAGGCGTACAGCCTGTCCAACTCGGGCTACAGCAAGGGCGACGCGTACGGCGACGAGGCCCTCCAGGTGCTGTTGAAGCGGGCCGAGGACAACCGCGACCACCTGGTGGTGATCCTGGCCGGCTATCCGGCCGGGATGGACCGCCTGCTGTCGGTCAATCCGGGGCTGTCGTCGCGGTTCACTACCCGCGTGGACTTCCCGAGCTACCGGCCGCCGGAACTGACCGCGATCGGCGGGGTGCTGGCGGACGCGAACGGGGACCGCTGGGACGCGGAGGCACTGGAGGAGCTGCGCAGCATCAGCGGACACGTGGTGGAGCAGGGCTGGATCGACGAGCTCGGCAACGGACGGTTCCTGCGCACCCTGTACGAGAAGAGCTGCGCCTACCGCGATCTGCGGCTCGCGGGCTTCGCGGGCGACCCCTCGCGGGACGACCTGGCGACGCTGCGGCTGCCGGACCTGATGCAGGCCTACGGGGAGGTCCTGTCGGGCCGGGGCCCCCAGGAGCGGCCGGACCCGCCGCTGTAGCCCCGCGTCTCCCCCGCCGCCGCCGGGAGCGACGGCGGCGGGGGGAGAGCGCGGCGCGCTAGGCGCTGCGTGCGTAGACGCGGTGCGCCGGGTCGCGGACCTCGCCGACCAGCATCTCCAGGACGTCCTCCAGGGCGACCAGGCCCAGGACCCGGCCGGCCGGGTCGGCGACCTGGGCCAGGTGGGTGGCGTCCCGGCGCATGACGGTGAGCGCGTCGTCGAGCGGGAGGGTCGCGGACAGGGTGGTCATCCGCCGCCACACCCGCTGGGGCACGGCCCGCTCCCGGTCCTCCAGGTCCAGCACGTCCTTGACGTGCAGGTAGCCCATGAAGGCGCCGCTGTCGGAGCGGACCGGGAACCGGGAGTACCCGGTGCGGACGGTGAGCTGCTCGATCTGGCGCGGAGTGACCGAGGGGGCGACCGTCACGATCCCCTCGCGCGGCAGCAGGACGTCGGTGACCGGGCGGCTGCCCAGTTCCAGGGCGTCCTCCAGCCGCTCCTGCTCGCCGGGGTCCAGGAGTCCGGCCTGCCGGGAGTCCTCGACGAGCCGGCCGAGCTGGGCGCTGGTGTAGACGGCCTCGACCTCGTCCTTGGGCTCGACCTTGAAGAGCCGCAGGACCAGCGTGGCGCAGGCTCCGAGCGCGCTGGTGACCGGCCCGCACAGGCGGGCGAAGGCGACCAGGCCCGGGCTGAACCACAGGGCGGTCTTCTCGGGGGCGGCCATGGCGAGGTTCTTGGGGACCATCTCGCCGATGACCAGGTGGAGGAAGACCACGGCGGCGAGCGCCAGGGCGTAGCCGAGCGGATGGATCAGGCCCTCGGGCACCCGGACGGCGTGGAAGACGGGCTCCAGCAGCCGGGCCACGGTCGGTTCGGCGACCGCGCCGAGGGTCAGCGAGCACATGGTGATGCCGAACTGTGCGGCGGCCATCATGCGCGGCAGGTTCTCCAGGCCGTGGAGCACCTGGCGGGCCCGCTTGGAGCCGGCCGCCAGGGGCTCGATCTGGCTGCGGCGTACGGAGACGAGCGCGAACTCGGCGCCGACGAAGAAGCCGTTCGCGAGGACCAGGAGCAGCGCGAAGAGGAGCTGGAGGGCGTTCACCGGGTGGCGCCTTCCAGCTCGGCCGGCCGCGCGGCCGGATCGACGTGCCGGCCGCCGGCGGAGCCCCGGCCGGTGTCGGCACCGGGACCGCCGTCATGGCCGGAGCCGGCGGCGGCCGGGCACCGGGCGTCGGAGCGGCTCCCGGACGGCAGCCCGGGAGCGCCGGCCGCGGGGACGGCCGTCAGCCGGACCAGTCGCACCCGCTCGGCACGGTTGCGGCCCACCCGGCGCACGGACAGCCTCCAGCCGGGCAGCTCGGCCCGGTCGCCGGGGGCGGGGATGCGGCCCAGCAGGTCCGCGACGAGCCCGGCGACGGTCTCGTACGGGCCCTCCGGCACCTCCAGGCCTATGCGGCGCAGGGTCTGCACCCGGCAGCTGCCGTCGGCCTCCCAGGAGGGGCGGCCGTCCTCGGCGGGCACGGCGGCCAGTTCGGGGCTGTCGTCCTCGGCGAGGTCGTGCTCGTCGCGGACCTCGCCGACGAGTTCCTCCACGATGTCCTCCAGGGTGACCACTCCGGCCGTGCCGCCGTACTCGTCGACGACCACGGCCATGGGCTGTTCGCTGCGCAACCGTTCCAGCAGCGGCTGCACCGGCAGGGAGCCGGGCACCAGCAGCGGGGCGACGCAGATCCGGCTCACGGTGGTGCGGCCCCGCTCCGGCTCGGGCACGGCGAGGGCGTCCTTGAGGTGGACCACGCCGGTGATCTCGTCGATGCGGTCGCGGTACACCGGGAAGCGGGACAGGCCGGTGGCGCGGGTCAGGTTGAGCACGTCGGCCGCGGTGGCCGTGTGCTGGAGGGCGCTGACCTTCACCCGGGGGGTCATGACGTGCTGGGCGGTGAGCTCGCCCAGCGACAGGGTCCGCACGAAGAGGTCGGCGGTGTCCTGTTCGAGGGCGCCGGCCCGGGCCGAATGGCGGACCAGGGAGACCAGTTCGCCGGGGGTGCGGGCCGAGGCCATCTCGTCGGTGGGCTCCACGCCGAGCGCCCGGACGAGCCGGTTGGCGACGGCGTTGAGGCCGGCGATGACCGGCCGGAAGACCCGGGAGAAGGCGTGCTGCGGGCCGGCGACGAAGCGGGCCACCTGGAGCGGCCGGGAGACCGCCCAGTTCTTCGGTACGAGCTCGCCGACGACCATCTGGACGGCGGAGGCGAGCAGCATGCCGATGACGACGGCCACGCCGGAGACGGCTCCCCGGGGCAGGCCCGTCGCGGCGAGCGGCCCGGCCAGCAGTGCGGCGAGGGCGGGCTCGGCGAGCATGCCGACCACGAGGGAGGTGATGGTGATGCCGAGCTGGGTGCCGGAGAGCTGGAAGGACAGCTCCCGCAGGGCCTTGACCACCGTACGGGCACGGCGGTCACCGTCGGCCGCGGCGCGTTCTGCCTCCGGTCGCTCCACCGTGACGAGGCCGAACTCGGCCGCCACGAAGAAACCGTTGGCGAGGATCAGAACGAAGGCCGCCACGAGCAGGAGTAGCGGGATGGTCATGCCGCCGCCTCCGGGGGGAGGGCGGCGCGTGTACTACCGGACGATCCGTCCATTGCTGGAGGGAGTCACTCCTCAAGTCGCAGGTGCCCACGGGCCGCGGGGTCCCGGGGCCGGTGGGAGGGCGCGCTGCCGCGCCCCGCCACCAGGGTAGTCATTGAGCCCCCGGCCGCAACGGTACGCAGCCGGGGGGATGGTGCGGCTCAGTGGTCGGCCGCGCCCGTTCCGCGGGCCTCGGCGAGGGCGCGCAGGGCGCGTGCGTCGCCGATCGCCCGGGCCTTCGCGACGCCGGGCTGGATGCCGAGGGCCGGCAGGCTGGTGCCGTCGGAGAGGTCCAGGAACACCCACGGGTCGCCGGGGCGGAGGTTGACGCGCAGGATCTGCGCCCATGCCAGGCGGCGGGTGCTGGTGAGGTTGACCACCGTGACCCCGGCCTCGTCGGCGACGACCTTGGGCCGGCTGAGCAGGACCAGTACGGAGCTCAGCAGGACGGCGATGAAGACGAAGCTGACCCGCTCGCCGGGGCTGAGGCTGTCCAGGAGGACGGCGACGGCCGTGATGGTGACGAACATGGCGAGCCCGACGCCCAGCAGGACCGCGCGGGTGCGGTTCGGCCGGAAGGTGACCGGCAGGGCGGGCGGGGCGGACGGGGCGGCGGACTCGGCCATGGTGGGGCTGCTCGGTTCTGCGAGAAGGGGTCGGGACGGCGGCGCCGGGGACGGCTCCGTCAGAGGCGGCAGGCGTGGATCGAGGTGGTGAGGATCGCGCGCGCGCCGAGCTCGTACAGGTCGTCCATGATCCGCTGGGCCTCCTTGGCCGGGACCATCGCGCGGACCGCGACCCAGCCCTCGTTGTGCAGCGGGGAGATGGTCGGCGACTCCAGGCCCGGGGTGAGGGCCACGGCGCGCTCCAGGTGTTCGGCGCGGCAGTCGTAGTCCATCATCACGTAGCTGCGGGCCACCAGGACGCCCTGGAGGCGGCGCAGGAACTGGGCGACCTTGGGGTCGTCGGAGGCCGCTCCGGTGCGGCGGATGACGGCCGCCTCGGACTGGAGGATCGGCTCGCCGATGACCTCCAGGCCGGCGTTGCGCAGGCTGGTGCCGGTCTCGACGACGTCCGCGATGATCTGGGCGACGCCGAGCTCGATGGCGGTCTCGACCGCGCCGTCCAGGTGGACGACGGAGGCGTCGACGCCGAGTTCGGCGAGGTGCTTGGCGACGATCCCCTCGTAGGAGGTGGCGATCGTCATGCCGCCGAAGTCCTCGGGGCCGTTCGCGGTGCCGGGCTTGGTGGCGTAGCGGAAGGTGGACCGGCCGAAGTTCAGCGGCAGGATCTCCTCGGCGTTGGCCCCCGAGTCGAGCAGCAGGTCGCGGCCGGTGATGCCGATGTCGAGCTTGCCCGACGCGACGTAGATCGCGATGTCCTTCGGGCGGAGGTAGAAGAACTCGACGTCGTTGTCGGGGTCGACCGTGACGAGTTCCTTGGACTCCTTGCGCTGGCGGTAGCCGGCCTCATGGAGCATCGCCGACGCCGGTCCGGAGAGTGAACCCTTGTTGGGGACGGCGATGCGCAGCATGGGGCTTCCTTTGGTGCGTAGGTGCGAAAGGGTGTGCGGGGGCGGTGCGCGCGGTGGCCGCGCCGGGCTCCGGCCTAGAGGTGCGCGTAGACGTCGTCGAGGGAGATCCCGCGGGCCACCATCATCACCTGGACGTGGTAGAGCAGCTGGGAGATCTCCTCGGCGGCGGCGTCCTTGCTCTCGTACTCGGCGGCCATCCAGACCTCGGCGGCCTCCTCGACGACCTTCTTGCCGATGGCATGGACGCCCTTGCCCACGAGCTCGGCGGTACGGGAGGAGCCGGGGTCGCCGTTGGCGGCCTTGAGCTGGAGCTCGGTGAAGAGCTCTTCGAAGCTCTTGGAGGGTTTGTTCGCCATGATGGTCCTCAGAATACGGGGTGGCGCGCCGTCTACTGGCGCCAGGGTTCGCTGACGGTGCGCAGGGTCATGGCGGTGGAGACGGCGGCGGTGACCGCTTCGTGCCCCTTGTCCTCGTTCGACCCCTCAAGCCCGGCACGGTCCAGTGCCTGCTCGTCGTTGTCGCAGGTCAGGACGCCGAAGCCGACGGGGACTCCGGTGTCGATCGACACCTGTACCAGGCCTTGGGTGACGCCCTGGCAGACGTAGTCGAAGTGCGGGGTGCCGCCGCGGATGACCACTCCGAGGGCGACGATGGCATCGTAGCCGCGACCGGCGAGTACCTTCGCCACGACCGGGAGCTCGAAGCTGCCGGGGACGCGGAGCAGGGTGGGCTCGTCGATGCCCAGCTCGTGCAGGGCGCGCAGGGCGCCGTCGACCAGTCCGTCCATGACCTTCTCGTGCCACTGGGCCGCGATCACGGCGACGCGCAGGTCTCCGCAGTTCTTCACGCTCAGTTCGGGTGCGCCCTTGCCGCTCACGGCTCTGCTCCTCGGTGGTTCGTGGGGTACGGGTGTACGGGGTGTACGGGTAGGGATACGGGGTGTACGGGTCGTGCGGTCTACGGGATGCGGGAGGTCACTGGTTGGCGCAGGCGGAGGTGGCCGCCGCCCCGTCCAGCCAGGGCAGGTCGTGCCCCATCCGGTCGCGCTTGGTGCGCAGGTACCGCAGATTGTGCTCGCCCGCCTCGGCGGGCATCGGTTCCCGCGCGGAGACCTCGACGCCGTGGCGCACGAGGGCCGCGGACTTCTCGGGGTTGTTGGTCAGCAGGCGCACGCTGCGCACGCCGAGGTCGCCGAGGATCTGCGCGCCGGCCGCGTAGTCGCGGGCGTCGGCGGGCAGGCCCAGTTCGAGGTTGGCGTCGAGGGTGTCGCGGCCGCGCTCCTGGAGCTCGTACGCGCGCAGCTTGGACAGCAGTCCGATGCCGCGGCCCTCGTGGCCGCGCAGGTAGACGACGACGCCGCGGCCGGCGGCCTGGATGCGCTCCATCGAGGCGTGCAGCTGGGGCCCGCAGTCGCAGCGCTGGGACTGGAAGATGTCGCCGGTGAGGCACTCGGAGTGCATGCGCACCAGCACGTCCTCGCCGTCGCCGACCTCGCCGTGGACGAGGGCGATGTGCTCGACGCCGTCGACGGCGGAGCGGTAGCCGTACGCGGTGAAGTCGCCGAAGGCGGTCGGCAGGCTGACCTCGGCCTCGCGGCGGACGGTCGGCTCGGCGGAGCGGCGGTAGGCGATGAGGTCCTCGATGGAGATGATCGTCAGACCGTGCTTGCGGGCGAAGGGGATCAGCTCGGGCAGGCGCAGCATGACGCCGTCCTCGCCGGCGATCTCCACGATGGCGCCGGCCGGCCGCAGGCCCGCGAGGCGGGCGAGGTCGACGGCGGCCTCGGTGTGGCCGTTGCGGACCAGGACGCCGCCGGGCTTGGCGCGCAGCGGGAAGACGTGGCCGGGGCGGACGAAGTCCGAGGCCTCGCCGGCGCCGTCGGCGAGCAGCCGCAGGGTGGTGGCCCGGTCGGCGGCGGAGATGCCGGTGGTGACGCCGTGGGCCCCGCTCGCGTCGACGGAGACGGTGAAGGCGGTCTGCATCGACTCGGTGTTGTGCTGGACCATCTGGGGCAGGGCGAGGCGGTCCAGCTCGGGCCCCTCCATGGGGGCGCAGATCAGGCCGCGGCACTCGCTCATCATGAAGGCGATGATCTCGGGGGTGGCCTTCTCGGCGGCGATGACGAGGTCGCCCTCGTTCTCCCGGTCCTCGTCGTCGACGACGACGACGGGCCGGCCGGCGGCGATGTCGCGGACGGCCTGCTCGACCGGGTCGAGACGGAAGGGCTCTTCCGGGACGTCGGGCACGGGCGTGAGGGGGGTCTTGCCGGGGGTCTTGAGGGCGTTCATGCCGTTACTCCTTCCATGGCCGGGGCGGGGGTGTGGCGAGCGCGCTGGTACCAGTCGTGGGCGCCCCACAGCACGAGGGCGAAGTAGACGACGTAGACGAGCCCGGAGAAGGCGAGTCCGTTGGTGAAGGCGAGGGGGACGCCGACCAGGTCCACGAGGAGCCAGGCGAACCAGAACTCGACGAGGCCGCGGGCCTGGGCGACCATCGCGACGATGGTGCCGACGAAGATGTACGCGTCCGCCCACGGGCTCCAGGAGAGGTCCGGGAAGAGCGTGAAGAGGCCGCCGACGGCGAGGGTGCCGAGCACGGCGCCGGCGAGGAGGAGTCCGCGCTCCTTCCAGGTGGCGGTGCGGACGGCGATGGAGCCGTCCTGGGCCTGCCGGCGGCCGCGCTGCCAGGCGCGCCAGCCCCACACCGCGACGCCGATGACCAGCAGCTGCTTGCCGACGCCGCCGGCGAGGTGGGCGGAGGCGTAGGCGGCGATGAGGATCAGGCCGGAGAGGAGCTGGGCGGGCCAGGTCCAGATCGAGCGGCGCCAGCCGAGGGCGAGGGCGGCCAGGCCGATCAGGTTGCCGATCATGTCGGACCAGATGACCTTCTGGCCGACGACCTCGAAGGCCTGGGCGTTGAGCCAGTCCAGGGCGCTCACCGGTCGGCTCCCTTCGCGGTCAGCGGGTCGACGCCGGCGGCCAGCAGGCGTTCGACGTACTTCGCCAGGACGTCCACCTCCAGGTTGACCGGGTCTCCGGGCTGCTTGATGCCGAGGGTGGTGAGGGCGAGGGTGGTGGGGATGAGGCTGATGGTGAACCAGTCGGCGGCCGCCTCGACCACGGTGAGGCTGACCCCGTCCACCGTGATGGAGCCCTTCTCGACGACGTAGCGGGAGAGCGTGCCGGGGAGGGCGACCTTGACGAGCTCCCAGTGCTCGGAGGGGGTGCGGGAGAGGATCGTCCCGGTGCCGTCCACGTGCCCCTGGACCAGGTGGCCGCCGAGCCGTCCGCCGAGGGCCATCGGGCGCTCCAGGTTGACCTTGGAGCCCGCGGTGAGGGCGCCGAGGCTGGAGCGGTCGAGGGTCTCCCGCATGACGTCGGCGGTGAACTCGCCGTCGGCGCTCTCCACGACGGTCAGGCAGACGCCGTTGACGGCGATGGAGTCGCCGTGCCGGGCGCCTTCGGTGACGAGGGGGCCGCGCAGGCGGAAGCGGGAGGCCTCCGTGAGCTGCTCGACGGCGCTGACCTCGCCCAGTTCTTCGACGATTCCGGTGAACACTCAGTGCTCCTTGGGGGCTGTGGGGACGGCGGTGATGCGCAGGTCGGTGCCGATGCGGTCGGTGCGGGTGATCCGCAGCCGGAGCGCCTCGGAGAGGGTGCCGATGCCGGCGTCGGCGAGGGCGGCGGGGCCCGCGCCGAGGAGGACGGGGGCGAGGTAGCCGACGACCTCGTCGATGGCGCCCGCGGCGACGAAGGCGCCGGCCAGGGTGGGGCCGCCTTCGAGGAGCACGGAGCGGATCGCGCGCCGGTGCAGTTCGCCGAGGAGCGCGGCCACGGAGAGGCCGTCCCCGTCGTACGGGAGGCGGACCACGTCCACACCGGCGAGGTGGCCGGTGTCGGCGTCCTCGGCGACGGCGACGAGGGTCGGCGCGGCCCCGTCCAGGACGCGGGCGCCGGGGCGGACCGTGGCACGGGTGTCGAGGACGACGCGCAGCGGCTGGCGGGCGTCCTCGGCGCCGCGGACCGCGAGGTGCGGGTCGTCGGCGCGCAGGGTTCCGGAGCCGACGAGGACGGCGTCGGCCTCGGCGCGCAGCCGGTGGACGTCGGCGCGGGACTCGGCGGAGCTGATCCAGCGGCTGGTGCCGTCGGCGGCGGCGACGCGGCCGTCGAGGGTGGCGGCGTACTTCCACAGGACGTACGGCCGGCCGCGGCGTACGGAGGTCAGCCAGGCGGCGTTGCCGGCCTCGGCCTCCGCCGCGAGCAGCCCGCACTCGGTGGCGATCCCGGCCTCGCGCAGGGTGTCGGCGCCGCCGCGGGCCTGCGGGGTGGGGTCGGGGACGGCGTAGACGACCCGGGCGACGCCGGCGTCGACGAGGGCGCGGGAGCAGGGGCCGGTGCGGCCGGTGTGGTCGCAGGGTTCGAGGGTGACGTAGGCGGTGCCGCCGCGGGCGGCGCCGGCCGCGGCGCGCAGGGCGTGCACCTCGGCGTGCGGGCCGCCGGCCCGCTCGTGCCAGCCTTCGCCGACGACGGTGCCGGCGGGGTCGGTGAGGACGCAGCCGACGACGGGGTTGGGGCTGGTGGAGCCGAGGCCGCGGGCGGCGAGCTCGACGGCTCGGCGCATGGCGCGGGTGTCCGCGTCGGGTGCTGTGTGCGCGGCGTGTGTCGCCACCGGGTCCTCCTGCCACATCGGGCACGGACTCCGGGGCCTGTCGGGAAACGACAGATGGAGCGGTCCGGCACACGCGGGGACGCCGAGGCCGGAAGAACGGTCCGGTCGCACGCATCCACGGGGATGCGACGACGAACCGCCGACGGCGGCGTACCGGTGACTGGCCCGCCGCGCACTGCCTCCCATCCGGACTTTAACCGTCGGTCCAGGAATCTCACCTGGTCAACCGGCCGCTGGCTGCGGACGGGTCGCGGACTATAACCGCCGGTTCGGAATTACACCGACCCCGGAGTGCGCTGCTACTGGTACTGAAGCCAGTCTGCCACGGGTGATCGGCGGCCATGCGGGTGACGGTGTGTGGCCTGGGTCACACAGGGAGTGGGGGCGGCCCCGAGTGCGAGGGCGGACGCGGGGGCGGACGCGGAGGGCGGACGCGGAGGGCGGACGGCGTCCGGTGAGCGGACGAAGGGCCTCCGCTGGGGTCGGGGTTGGTCCAGACCTATTGACGGGTTGGTCTAGTCCTCTTAACGTTCCCTTCATCTTCCCCGGGAACAGCCCGTCAGATGTGCGCACGTCACGGGCCAACACGCTTCACATTTCCGCATGTTGTGTCGATCCGTGTCCTGCCATCCTCCCCTCCCCAGGAGGCACCATGCCGTCCCCCACACGCACGAGAGCGATGCTCCTGGCATCCGGCGCCACCATCGCCGGACTGCTGGTCGCCGGGCTCTCGACCGGCGTCTCCCACGCCGCCGACAACGAGACCTGTCGCCCGGACGGGCTGTACAAGACCGCCGGCGTCGACGTGCCGTACTGCTCGGTCTACGACTCCGAGGGCCGCGAGAAGATGGGCGCCGACCACCAGCGCCGCGTCATCGGCTACTTCACCGGCTGGCGCACC
This sequence comes from Streptomyces subrutilus, assembly GCF_008704535.1. Classification (NCBI taxonomy): domain Bacteria; kingdom Bacillati; phylum Actinomycetota; class Actinomycetes; order Kitasatosporales; family Streptomycetaceae; genus Streptomyces; species Streptomyces subrutilus. Next base: position 6,136,105 of record NZ_CP023701.1, on the reverse strand, counting down.
GGCAAGGACGGCACCCCCGCCTACCTCGCCAACAACATCCCGTGGTCGAAGATCACCCACATCAACTACGCCTTCGCGCACGTCGGTTCCGACAACAAGATCTCCGTCGGCACCGACAACGCCAACAACGCCGCCACCGGGATGACCTGGCCGGGCGTCGCCGGCGCCGAAATGGACCCCTCGCTGCCCTACAAGGGCCACTTCAACCAGCTGACGAAGTTCAAGAAGCAGTACCCGAACGTCAAGACGCTCATCTCGGTGGGCGGCTGGGCCGAGACCGGCGGCTACTTCGGCGACGACGGCAACCGGGTCAACTCCGGCGGCTTCTACTCCATGGCCACCAACGCCGACGGCTCGGTGAACCAGGCCGGCATCGACACCTTCGCGAACTCCTCCGTCGAGTTCATCCGCAAGTACGGGTTCAACGGCGTCGACATCGACTACGAGTACCCGACCACGATGAAGGACGCCGGCAACCCGCTCGACTGGCAGCTGGCCAACGCCCGCCGCGCGGGCCTCGTCAAGGGCTACGACGCCCTCATGAAGTCGCTGCGCGAGAAGCTCGACCGCGCGGGCGCCGCGGACGGCAAGCACTACCTGCTCACCGTCGCCGCCCCCTCCTCCGGCTACCTGCTGCGCGGCATGGAGACCTTCCAGATGCAGAAGTATCTGGACTACGTCAACATCATGTCCTACGACCTGCACGGCGCCTGGAACGAGTACGTCGGCCCGAACGCCTCGCTCTTCGACGACGGCAAGGACGCCGAGCTGGCCGCCGCCAACGTCTACGGCAGCTCCCAGTACGGCGGTGTCGGCTACCTCAACACCGACTGGGCCTACCACTACTTCCGCGGCTCCATGCCGGCCGGCCGCATCAACATCGGCCTGCCGTACTACACCCGCGGCCACAAGAACGTCCAGGGCGGCACCGACGGCCTGTGGGGCAAGGCCTCCGCGGCCACCTGCCCGGCCGGCGCGGGCCTGACCAAGTGCGGTGACGGCGCGGTCGGCATCGACAACCTGTGGCACGACAAGGACACCAACGGCGTCGAGTCGCCGGCGGGCTCCAACCCGATGTGGCACGCCAAGAACCTGGAGAAGGGGATCGTCGGCGACTACGTCACCAAGTACGGCTTCCCCGCGAACACCACGCTGACCGGCACCTACGTCCGCAAGTACGACGCGACCCTGGTCGCCCCGTGGCTGTGGAACGCGCAGAAGAAGGTCTTCCTCTCCACCGAGGACGAGCAGTCCGTCGCCGCCAAGGCCGACTACGTGGTCAACCGCGGCATCGGCGGCACCATGGTCTGGGAAATGGCCGGCGACTACGGCTGGAACGCCGCCAAGGGCCAGTACGAGATGGGCGACACGCTCACCTCGCTGATGTACGACAAGTTCAAGGCGGCCGCCCCGTACGGCGCGAAGAAGTCCAACAAGGCGCTGCCGACCCAGGCCGTGGACATCAAGACGGAGTTCACCGAGTTCAAGCTGGGCGACTCCAACTACCCGATCACCCCGAAGGTCAAGATCACCAACAACACCCAGGCCACCCTGCCGGGCGGCACGGAGTTCCAGTTCGACTACGGCACCTCGGCCCCGGGCAACGCCTCGGACCAGTCCGGCTTCGGCACCAAGGTGATCAGCAGCGACCACACCGGCAGCAACGTCGGCGGTCTCAAGGGCGACTTCCACCGGGTCTCCCTGAAGCTCCCGGCCTGGCAGACACTGGCCCCGGGCGCCTCGGTCGACCTCGCCTTCAACTACTACCTCCCGGTGACCACGCCCTCCAACTGGACGGTGAACATCTCCGGCACCACCTACGCCCTCGCCGGCGACCTGGGCCGCGGCACCACCCTGGTCCAGCCCGGCACCACGGCGCCGCCGACCACCCCGCCGACGACGCCCCCGACCACCCCGCCCACCACTCCCCCGACCACGCCCCCCACGACCCCGCCGACGACGCCTCCGGGCGGCACCTGCACCGCCCCGGCGTACGTGGCCGGCCAGGTCTACAACAGCGGGAACCTCGTCTCCCACCAGGGCCGCACGTGGAAGGCCCAGTGGTGGACGCAGAACCAGGCACCCGGCACCACGGGTGAGTGGGGCGTCTGGAAGGACCAGGGAGCCTGCTGACCTCCCTCGACCTCCCCCCGATCACGCTTGATCCTTCCTGATCTCTCCTGATCGGGCGTGACGTCCCCTGGAACACGTGAGGACCCGGTGGCCCGGCGGCCACCGGGTCCTCGCACGTCCCGGCCGTGCGGCCGCCCGGCCCGGCCGGTCCCCGCGGCCCGTGCCCCGCCCTCGTAGGCTTCGGGACGTGAGCACCCAAGGCGCCGCGGCCGCCGCGGCCTTCCAGGAACACCGGCCCCGGATGTTCGCCGTCGCCTACCGCATGCTCGGCTCGGCCGTCGAGGCCGAGGACGTCGTGCAGGACGCGTACCTGCGCTGGAGCTCCGCCGACCGCCGCGACGTCGCCCACCCCGGGGCCTGGCTGGCCAAGACCGTCACCCGTCTGTGCCTCAACCACCTCGCCTCCGCGCGGGTCCGGCGCGAGGAGTACGCCGGGCCGTGGCTGCCCGAGCCGGTGCTCACCGCCACCGGAGCGCTCGGCCCGCTCGAATCGGCCGAGCAGCGCGAGGGCGTGTCCATGGCCCTGCTGGTGCTGCTGGAGCGGCTCACCCCCGCCGAACGCGCGGTCTACGTCCTGCGCGAGGCCTTCGCCTACGCCCACCGCGAGATCGCCCAGCTGCTCGACCTCACCGAGCCCCACTGCCGCCAGCTCTACCACCGGGCCGCCGGACGGCTGGCCGAAGCCTCCCCCGCGCCGCGCCCCGCGCCCGACCCCGAGCGGTGGCAGGGTCTGGTCGACACCTTCCTGACGGCGGCCCGCGACGGCGACCTGGCCCGCCTGGAAGAGCTGCTGACGGCCGACGTGCGCTACGTGGCGGACGGCGGCGGCGTGGTCGGCGCGGCCCGGCGGCCGATCGTGGGACGGGACAAGGTGGCCCGCTTCGTGCTCGGCGCGCTGCGGAAGTACGTGGCCGGCGTCCCCGTCACCGTCGCCGAGGTCAACGGCGCGCCGGCGCTGCTGTTCGGCGAGGTGGCGGTGCTGCTCGTCGCATTCCGGAACGGACGGGTCAGCGACATGGGCGCGGTGGTCAACCCGGAGAAGCTGGCCTATCTGCGACGGCAGCTGTCACATTCCCGCACCCTGTCCGGTCCCCGCTGACACGGACACCGTCCCCGGGCAGACGGGGTCGGCGCGGCGCGCTCGACGACCCGCGCGAGGGCCGGGAGCCGGCCGGTACGGCCGGGAAGGGCGGAGGGACACCATGAGCACCATCCTCGTCACCGGAGGCACCGGAAACCTCGGCGCGCTCGTCGCCGCACGCCTGCGCGACCGGGGCCACGAGGTCCGGGTGCTGAGCCGGCGCGCGCCGCGGTACCCGGTCGACCTGCGCGACGGCACCGGGCTCGACGCGGCGCTGGCCGGCGCGGAGGTGGTCGTGCACTGTGCGAGCAGCCCGCGCGGCGGGGACGACACCGCCGCCCGGCACCTCGTCGCGGCCGCCCGGCGCGCCGGGACGGTCGGCAACCTCGTCTACGTCTCCATCGTCGGCGTCGACGTGGTCCCGCTCGGCTACTACCGCACGAAACTGCGGGTCGAACGGCTTCTGGAGGAGTCCGGGCTGGGCGTCACGGTGCTGCGCGCCACCCAGTTCCACGACCTGGTGGCGCGCATCGTGGGGGCCGCGGCCAGGCTGCCCGTGATGCCGCTGCCGAAGGACGTACGGGTGCAGCCGATCGCGGTCGGAGAGGTCGCCGACCGCCTGGCCGACCTCGCCGTCCCCACCCCCGCCGGCCGCGTCCCGGACATGGGCGGCCCCGAGATCCGCACCCTCCCGGACCTGGCCCGCACCTACCTCGCCGCGACCTCCCGCACCCGCCGGATCGTCCCCCTCCCCCTGACGGGCAGGATCCACGCGGCCCTCCGCCAAGGCGCCAACCTGACCCCGTCCCACGCGGTGGGCCGGGGCACGTTCGCGGAGTTCATGGCGGGACGGGGTCGGTAGCAAGGCTCCGCCCCTACCCCCCGAACAGCACCTCCTGCGCCGCTTCCCTCGCCGCCAGCCTCGCCCCCGCCAGGACCGCCGTGCCGCCCAGGGAGGTGGCGCGGACCTGTGTCGGGAGGGGGGTCAGGGTCGCCAGGCGGCGGGCCACGCGGGTTGCCAGGGGAGGCCCGCCCGCGAGGCCCAGTTCGCCGCCCAGGACCACGCAGCCGGGGTCCAGGACGGCGGCGACGGCGGCCGCGCCCAGCGCGAGGCGTTCGGCCAGGACGTCGAGGAAGGGCTCGCCGGCCGCTCCGGCCACCGCTTCCTCGGCCGGGCCGTCAAAGCCGTGTCGGCGGGCCAGGGCGGTGACGGCCTCCCGGCCGGCCAGGGCGTGGAAGCCGCCGCCGCAGTCGGTCGCGGAGGGCAAGGCGCCGGTGCCGGGGACGGGGAGGAAGCCGATCTCGCCCGCCCCGCCGGAGGCACCGCGGCGCAGCCGGCCGTCCAGGACGACGGCCGCGCCGACGCCCCCGCCCAGCCAGAGCAGGACGAAGGAGTCGAGGTCGCGGGCGGTGCCGAGGCGTTGCTCGGCGAGGGCGGCCAGGTTGGTCTCGTTCTCGACGAGCACGGTGGCGGGCAGGCTGCGCCGGAGGGCGTCCACCAGGTCCCGGTGCCAGACGGGCAGGCCCTGGGTGCCGCGCAGTTCGCGGCTGCCGGGGGCGACCAGGCCGGGGGCTCCGACGGCGACGGTGTGGAGGTCCCCGGCGCCGGCGGCGCGGGCGGTGCGCAGCAGGGCGGCCACCGCGTCCTCGGGGGCTCCGACGGGGAGGGCGGCTTCGGCCAGGGGATGGCCGAGGAGGTCGGTGACGACGGCGGTGACGCTGTCGGTGCGCACGTCGAGGGCGGCGAGGTGGGCGCGGTGGGCGACGATCCCGTACAGCTTGGCGTTGGGGCCGCGGCGCTGTTCGCCGGATTCTCCGACGACCTCGACGAGTCCGGCTTCGGTGAGGCGTTCGACGAGGTCGGCGACCGAGGGGCGGGAGAGGCCGGTCCTGGTCTTGAGCTGGGTGGCCGTCAGCGGTCCCGCCTCCTGGAGGAGTTGCAGGGCGAGGCGGTCGTTGATGGCGCGGGCGGTGCTGGGTGAGGCGGGGGACGGGGCCGGGGTGAGGGCAGGAGTCACGGCGCTCATCCTAGGGAGTCCGGAGGATATCTATCAGGCAGGGTCCCTGATAGTTTAGCCCGCATGACCGGGGAAACCGACCTCAGCCCGGCGCGACTGCGCCATGCCCGCTTCGCCATCGCCGCCGTGTTCTGCGCGCACGGCGCCGTCACCGGCTCCTTCGCCACCCGCATCCCCTGGATCCAGGACCACGCCGGGCTCACCGCCGGCACCCTGGGCCTGGCCCTCGCGTTCCCCGCCCTCGGCGCGGCGGTCGCGATGCCGCTGGCGGGGCGGATCAACCACCGGTTCGGCGCGCGCGCCGCGCTGCGGGCGCTGCTGGCGCTGTGGACCCTGTCCCTGATCCTGCCGAGCCTCGCCCCGAACCTGCCGACCCTCTGCGTGGCGCTCTTCGTCTACGGGGCCACCTCCGGCATGTCGGACGTGGCCATGAACGCCCTGGGCGTGGAGACCGAGAACCGGCTGGGCCGCTCGATCATGGCCTCGTTGCACGGCATGTGGAGCCTGGGCGCCCTGCTCGGTTCGGCTGCCGGTACGGTCGCCGCGCACGTCGGGGCCTCGGCCCGGCTGCACCACCTGATCGCGGCACTGGCCCTCACCGTGGCCGGGCTGGTCGCGGTGCGGGGCGTGCTGGACCTGAGGAGCGATCAGGGGGCCGAGGCTCCGCCGCACTTCGCGCTGCCGCCGAAGTCCGCGCTGCTGATCGGCGCCGTCGGTTTCTGCGCGGTCTTCGCGGAGGGCGCGAGCCTGGACTGGTCCGCGGTGTACCTGCGGGACGTGCTGCACACGGACGCGGGACTGGCGGCGGCCTCCACCACGGCCTTCGCGCTGACCATGACCGTGGCGCGGCTGGTCGGCGACCGGGTGGTGGACCGGTTCGGTCCGGTGCGCACGGTCCGCGCGGGCGGCGCGCTGGCCACCGTGGGCGGCCTGCTGGTGGTGACCGTGCGGCATCCGGCGGGGGCCATGGCCGGGTTCGGGCTGATCGGGCTGGGCATCGCGGTGGTGGTGCCGCTGGCGTTCGCGGCGGCGGCGCGCAGCGGGCCGGCCCCGGCACAGGCCATCGCCGGCGTCGCGACGATCACGTACACCTCGGGTCTGATCGCACCGTCCGCCATCGGTGCGGTGGCGGACGCGACCTCCCTCGTGGTCTCCTTCGGTCTGGTCACCCTGCTGGCCTTCGCGCTGATCGCGGGGGCCGCCGTCCTGCGGCCGAAGACTGCCGTCGGCGGAGCCGCGGAGCCCAATCGGGACGAACCAGCAGGTATCCGGCCGTAATATATGGCTGGCCGCCTCGCGGCCTGGATGCCTGATCGTCGGCCGAACGGAAGTGGTGGAACATGGGCCTCGGCGTGCGCTGGACGCTGCACGGAGACGGGCGGACCCCCGCCCCCGGGGCCGTGGTCCGGCCGGACGAGCGGCTGTCGTGGCCGAGGACCGCCGGACTGGGCGCGCAGCACGTGGTGGCCATGTTCGGTGCGAGCTTCGTCGCACCGGTCCTGATGGGCCTGGACCCGAACCTCGCGATCATGATGTCCGGTGTCGCGACGGCCGTCTTCCTGCTCGCCACGCGCGGCCGGGTCCCCTCCTACCTGGGCTGTTCCCTCTCCTTCGTGGGGGTCGCCGCGGCGATCCGGGCCGGCGGCGGGAGCAGCGCCGTGGTCACGGGCGCGGTGTTCGTGGTCGGTGCGGCCCTGTTCCTGGCCGGTCTCGCGGTGCGGCGGTTCGGCGCGCGGATCATCCACGCGGCGATGCCGCCCGTGGTGACGGGCGCGGTCGTGATGCTGATCGGCTTCAACCTGGCGCCGGTGACGGCCTCGACGTACTGGCCGCAGGACCAGTGGACGGCCCTGCTGACGATGCTGTTCACGGGTCTGGCCGTGGTCTGCCTGCGCGGCTTCTGGTCGCGGATCGCGATCTTCCTCGGGCTGCTCTTCGGGTACGCGATCTCCTGGATCTTCGACCTGGTCTTCGGCAGGATCCACTCGCCGGCGGGCGGCACCGAGGCCGTGGACCATTGGCGGCTGGACCTGTCCGGGGTCGCGAAGGCGGACTGGTTCGGCCTGCCGGGCTTCCACGCCCCGCAGTTCGAGTGGTCGGCCATCCTGATCGCGCTGCCCGTGGTGATCGCGCTCATCGCCGAGAACGCCGGGCACATCAAGGCGGTCGGCGAGATGACCGGCGATCCGCTCGACGACGAGCTCGGCACCGCCATCGCCGCCGACGGCGCGGCGTCCATGCTGTCGACGGCGGTCGGCGGGCCGCCGAACACCACCTACTCCGAGAACATCGGCGTCATGGCCGCCACCCGCGTCTACTCGACCGCGGCGTACTGGGCGGCGGCGGGCTTCGCGCTGCTGTTCGGCCTGTGCCCCAAGTTCGGCGCGGTCGTCGCGGCGATCCCGGGCGGGGTGCTCGGCGGCATCACCGTCATCCTGTACGGCATGATCGGCCTGCTCGGCGCGCAGATCTGGCTCAACGGCCGGGTGGACCTGCGCAATCCGCTGAACCTGGTACCGGCCGCGGCGGGCATCATCATCGGCATCGGCGGGGTCACGCTGCAGATCACCGACAGCTTCGAGCTGGGCGGCATCGCGCTGGGCACGATCGTGGTGATCACGGGCTACCACACGCTGCGCTACTTCGCGCCCGAGCACCTCAAGCGGCAGGAGCCGCTGCTCGACGCGGGCACCTCCGCCTACGACGACCGGGGCGGCCCGGACGCGCCGGACGCACCGCCGGCGGCGCGGTGACGCCGCGCCGGGGGCGGCGTCCGCGTTGGCGGCGCGTCGACGGCGCACCGGACGCGTGGTGACGGCGCTTCGCCCGAACCGGCGAAGCCTGCGGCCAAGTTCCCCCCGTGCGGCCCGGCGCCTGCGAACCTGCCTCCCATGGAAGCGGTGCTGGCGCGGATGCGCGCCCTGGACGAGCGGCTGCCGCCGCGGGACGGCGTCGCCGTCTTCAACCGGGTCTACCTGACGGTCACGGAGACCCTGCACCGGCGCATCGAGCGCGGCGGGTTCCCCGCGCCGAGGCGGGCCGAGACGCTCGGCGTCCGGTTCGCCGAGCGGTACCTGGCGGCGGTGGCGGCGGAGCGGCCGCCGGCCTGCTGGCGGCCGCTGCTGCAGTACCGGCGCCACCCCGGCGTCCGCCCCCTCCAGTACGCCCTGGCCGGGATCAACGCGCACATCGGGCACGACCTGGCGCTGGCGGTGGTGTCGGCCTGCCGCACCCTGGACTGCGAACCGGCTGCGCTGGAAGCGGACTTCGACCGGGTAGGCGACACCCTGGTGGCCCTGGAGGAACACATCCGGGAGGAGCTGATGCCGGGGCCGGACCTGCTGGAGGTCGCCGATCCGCTGACCCACCTGGTCGGCTCCTGGAGCCTGGACCGCGCCCGCGCGGGTGCCTGGGCGTCGGCCCGGCTGCTGTGGACCCTGCGCCGCTCCCCCGAGGTGGCGGAGGAGTTCCGCGAGTCCCTGGACGCGAGCGTCGGCCTGATCGGCCGCTGCCTGCTGACCCCGCTCCCCGCGGCCGGGGACGCCGGCCGCATCGGCCGCGCGGTCCGTTCCGGCGGCCTGCACCTCCTGTGACGACGCCCCCGGCCCCGGCCGGCCGCGCTCAGCCGTGCGCGCGGTCCCGGCCGGGGAAGAAGTCGGCGCCCTGCACGTACTCCATCGCCGCGGTGAACCCCGGGTCCCCGAAGCGGCGTTCCAGCTCCTGCGCGTCCACGTCCTCCACCCGGGTCTGGATCCAGTACAGGTTGCCCAGCGGATCCCGGACCCGGCCGACCCGGTCGCCGAAGGCGAGGTGGGTGACCTCCGTGACGGACGTCCCGCCCGCCGCCACGGCCCGCCGGTGCACGGCGTCGGCGTCCTCGACGTACAGCCGCAGGAATCCCGGGGTCGCCGGCCAGTCCGGCCGTGCGTCGAACATCATCACCACCGAGTCGCCGATCCGCACCTCGGCGTGCGCGACGGCGCCGTCCTCCCCGGTGAGGCAGGCGATCTCCTGCGCGCCGAACGCCTCCTTCAGGAAGGCGATGAGCCGCGGGGTGTCGCGGGAGATGATCCACGGCGTCACGGTGGCGTACCCCTGGGGAACCGGTTCGACCGACATCGGCGTGCCTCCTGTAGGAGTGAGGGAGCGCTTCTCCTTCACGGGGACGACGCTAGCGGCCCCATAGGTCGGATCCTGTCCTGGATCGGGCACGGGAACGGGCCGCCGTCCGCGTTCGTGCGCGGACGGCGGCCCGTGGCCGGGGGGTTCCGGGAGGGGTCAGTCCTCGGGGAGTTCGACCGGGGCGATGTCGTCGTAGCGGTCGCCGGGGCCGGGGTTGGTGGCGTCCGTGGAGCCGCCGAGGTGGTGCATGACGCCCCAGACCGCGTTCAGCGCGGTCTGGACCGCGCCCTCGGCCCAGCCGGCCGTCCAGGAGATGTCGTCGCCCGCGAGGAAGATGCCCCGCTTGTCCTCGGGGAGGCGGTCCTGCATGAAGTGGGTGAACAGGCGCCGCTGGTAGCGGTAGTGGCCCGGCAGGTTGGCCTTGAAGGCGCCCATGAAGTAGGGCTCGTTCTCCCAGGACACGGTGACGGGGTTCCCGATGACGTGGCGGCGGATGTCGACGTTCGGGTAGATCTCGCCGAGGGACTTCAGCATGACCTCCATCCGCTCGTTCGCGGACAGCGGCAGCCACTTGAGGCTGTCGTCGCACCAGGTGTAGGAGAGGCAGATGACGGCGGGCTTGTCCGGGCCGTTGTCCAGGAGGTAGGTGCCGCGGGTCATCCGGTCGGTGAGCGTCATCGACATGGCGTCCCGGCCGGTCCGCTCGTCCTTGTCCAGCCAGAACGGCCGGTCCACGGGAACGAAGAGCTTCGAGGACTCCATGTAGTGGGTGCGCTCGATCGCCGTCCAGTGGTCGATCGGGAACAGCGTGTCGTCGCACTCGATCTTCGACAGCAGCATCCAGGACTGGGCCGTGAAGACCGCGGCCCGGTAGGTGCGGATGTCGCCGGAGGAGTCGGTGACGGTGATGCGGTTGCCGGCCGTGCGGTGCAGGCGGGTGACCGCCGGGCGCGGGCTGCCGTCGTGCAGGGAGGACAGCGAGGTGCCCGGGGCCCAGTGGACGGTCTTGCCGGGCTCGCGCTCCCACAGGCGCAGCGGCAGCTGCTGCGAACCGCCCACGATGCCGCGGTGGTGGTCGTCGGCCTCGGTGTAGACGACGCGCAGGATCTCCAGGATGGAGTTGGGGAAGTCGGTGTCCCAGCCGCCGGTGCCGAAGCCGACCTGGCCGAAGATCTCGCGCTTGCGGAAGGACCGGAAGGACTCGGACTTGCAGAGGAAGCCGTAGAAGGTCTCGTCGTCGAGCTTCTCGACGAGCTTCGCCCAGATCTCGCGGATGCGCGGGACGTCGCGTTCGCGCATCGCGGTGTTCATGTCGGAGAAGTCGGCGCCCTCGTCGAGGCAGGCGTTCCACGCGGCGGCGACGTCGCGGTAGACCTGCGGGAGGTCGGCGATGGTCTCGGCGTAGTGCGTCTCGCCCTTGAGGTCGACGACCGTGGAGGGGGTGGCCTCGGCGAGCGGGTTCGGGAAGGGCTCGGTGACCAGGCCGACGAGGTCGATGTAGTGCTGGAGGGCGGTGGAGGACGGCGGGAAGCGCATGGCGCCCATCTCGGCCGTCAGGCCCTCGGTGCCGGCGCCCTCGAAGCCGACGGTCCGCAGCCGGCCGCCGATCTGGTCGGCCTCGTAGACGACGGGCCTGAGGCCCATCTTCATCAGCTCGTAGGCGGAGATGATGCCGGACAGCCCGCCGCCGATGACGGCGACCTCGGTGCCGTGCTCGGTGGCCGGTATCTGGCCCAGGCCGGCCGGGTGGGCGAGGAAGTCGTCGTACGCGTAGGGGAAGTCCGGGCCGAACATGGTGATCGGCGGCTGTCCGTCGCTGTGCGGGACGGCGGTGGTGGGCAGCGTGGACGTCATGGGGTACGGCTCCTTGCGGGCGGCAGGGCGGGGCTGGGGGGAGGGCGGGTCAGACGAGGGAGGCGTAGAGCCCGGGGCGCCGGTCGCGCAGGTACGGGTTGGTCGTGCGCGAGGCGCTCAGCAGCTCGGGGTCGGCCTCGCCGATGACCAGCTCCTCGCCGCGTCCGGCCCGGGTGCGGGTGACCCCGTCGGGGCTCGCCAGGCAGCTGAGTCCGACGAACTCGAACTCGCCTTCGGGACCGGTGCGGTTGACGTACGCGATGTACATCTGGTTCTCGAAGGCCCGTACCGGGACGAGTTGTTCGGCGACGAACTGGAAGGGGTGCATCTGCGCGGTGGGCACCAGGAGGAGGTCGGTGCCGGCGAGCGCGTGGGCCCGGACGTTCTCGGGGAACTCCACGTCGTAGCAGATCATGATGCCGATGCGCAGGCCGGCGAGGTCGGCCTGGACGACGGGGGTGTCGCCGGGGGTGAAGGCGTCCTGCTCGAAGCAGCCGAAGAGGTGCGTCTTGCGGTAGTTCGCCAGGGCGGCGCCGTCGGGGCCGATGAGCCGAGCCGCGTTGAAGACCGCGTCGCCCGCGCGCTCGGGGTAGCCGTACAGGACGGCGACCCCGTGGCGGCGGGCGATCTCGCCGATGGCGGCGGCGGACGGGCCGTCGGCCGGTTCGGCGAGCGCGGCGACGTCCTCGGTCTCCAGCGCGTAGCCGGTGAGGAACATCTCCGAGGTCACGAGGAGTCCGGCCCCGCCCTGTGCGGCGCGCGCCGCGGCCCCGTCGAGCGCCTTCAGGTTCTCGGCGGTGTCGCCGAGCCGTCCGGAGCTCTGGAGGAGGGCGGTGCGCAGCGGGGGCATGGACTACCTCTGGGGCAGGAGGGGTGGGGGTCATGAAACGGTACGTTCACGCGTTCGACGCGGACAAGCCGTGACCGTTGCGCTGGGCGCATCGATTCGTTGCGCATTGCTCGGCCTGTCCGGCGATTCGTTGCGCGGAGCCCCTTGCGACCCCCGGAGACTGCCGGTGGGCGGTGTCCGGGGCCGGGCTAGGGGGTCTGCTCCGGTGCCTGCCGCGGGGGCGTGGGGCGGTCGGTGCGGAAGGCCGGGTGGGCGGCCAGCAGGCGGAGGTCGTCGAGGATGCCGGGGGTGTGGTTCGAGACGACGCGGCCGCTCCAGGTGTCGCAGAGGGCGGGGACGGCCAGGGGTCCGTCGAAGTGGTGGCCGGCGGCTTCGTAGGCGAGGCGCAGGGCGCTGTGGCCGGGGCTCTCGGCGCCGTCCGGGTCCTCGGGGTCCGCGCCGAGGACGGTGGTGGCCACCGAGTCCGCCAGGCCCAGGCGGCTCAGGGCCTCGGCGACCTGTTCCGAGCGGGGACAGCCGGCGGCGAGGTAGAGGTGGTAGCGGTGCGGGACCGGCGAGAAGCCGGCGCCGAGGCGGCCGCGCAGGGCGGGGGCCGGGCCGGTACGGGGCAGGACGGTCGAGGACATGGCTCTCCAGGTACGTGGCGCGGGGCGGCCGGGGCAGCGCGGCGCGACCGGCGGCGCGCGGGCGCGCGCGGCCGGGGCGCCGGTGTCCGCGGCGTGCCGGGTACGGGTGGGGCGGGTACGGGCCTGCCGGGTGGGGCGGCGGGTACGCCCGGCCGGGTACGGGTGGCGGGTACGGCTTCGGACCGGGGCCCGGCCGCGGCGTGCCGTTCCGCGAGGTGCCGTGCCGTGGGATCGCGCGCCGCCCGGGCGGCGCGGCGGGCTCGTCGCGCGCGGCGGCCCCGGGTGCCCGCGCGGGTGCGGGCACGGCGCGGCGGCGCACCCGGTGGCCCGGGTGCGGGCGGATCCGTGGGGGACGGCCTAGGCGGGACCGAATGCGCTGCAGATGCGCAGGAGGTCGATGTGGAGCCGCCGGGTCAGCCACCACCGGCGCAGGGTCTGCGCGGTGAGGGGCCCGGAGGCGCGGGCCGGGCCGGGGGCCGCTGCCCGGCCGGGGGCCGTGGGCGGTGGGGCGCCCGTGACGGGGCGCGGCCGACCGTGGGGCACGGGGTGCGGGGTGCGGGCGGTGGTGGAAGTGGTGCGCACCGGTCGTACCCCCGTCCCGTCCGCGGCGGGCCGTTGGGCGGTGGCTAGGCTTCCCGCGGGGCCGCCGGCCATGGTGGCCGTCCCCCGCAGTCTCGTGGCGGTGCCCGGAGCCCGTCAAGAAGGCGGTCGCGTCCGGTTTCACCGCCGCGCCGAGAGAAGGAGTCCGCCCCCATGTCCACGGAGACCGGCGCCCGCGCGCTCGACAACCCGGTCTGGTCCGCGCTGCACGGCGCGCACCGCGACGTCGCCGAGTTCGGGCCCGCGGGCCTGGCCGCCCGCTACAGCACGGACACCACTCCCTTCGCCGGGCTCGCGGACCCGCGGGACCCGCGGGCCTGGGCCGATCTGGCAGAGCTGGTGGGGCCCGGCCGGAGCGTCTGGGTGACCGGGCTGCTGACCCCGCCGCCGGGGTGGGAGACGACCGTGGCCCTGCCGGGCGTGCAGCTGGACGGCCGGGCCGTCCGGGCCGAGCCGGCGCCGGACGCGGTGCGGCTGGGTCCGGCGGACGTGCCGGAGATGCTGGAGCTGGTCGCGCTGACCCGGCCGGGCCCGTTCCTGGACCGGACCGTCGAGCTGGGCACGTACCTCGGCGTACGGCAGGGGGGCCGGCTCGTCGCGATGGCCGGGGAGCGGATGCGCCCGGCGGGCTGGTCGGAGCTGAGCGCGGTGTGCACGCACCCGGACCACCGCGGCCGGGGCCTGGCCGCCCGGCTGATACGGGCGGTGGCGGCGGAGGTGCGCGAGCGCGGGGAGGGTCCGTTCCTGCACGCGGCGGCGCAGAACACCGGCGCGGTGCGGCTGTACGAGTCGATGGGGTTCGCGCTGCGGCGCCGGCCGGACTTCCTGGGGCTGCGCACGCCCGTCAAGGAGGGCTGATCCGAAGCCGGTTGGCGACGGCGGGGTTTCGCGGGCGGCGCAGCGGTCAGACGCGTGGCAACCCACGGAAAGGAACTGCCATGACCGACGTCGCACATCTGCCCGCCGCCCCGCACGACTCCTGGCAGTGGCAGACCCGTGCCGCCTGCCGGAACCTGGGGTCCGGCCGGTTCTTCCACCCCGCCGGGGAGCGGGGCGAGGACCGCGAGGAGCGGGACGCGGCCGCCAAGAAGGTCTGCGCGGGCTGCCCGGTGCGGACCGCTTGCCTGGAACACGCCCTGCGCACCCGCGAGCCGTTCGGGGTCTGGGGCGGCCTGACGGAGGAGGAGCGCCGCGCGCTGCCGAAGCGGCGGGCGCGGGCCCTGGCGGGCCGCTCGTGACGGGATCGGCGCGGCCGGCCGGACCCGCTCGGCCGGCCGGGGCGAGAAGACCCGCGGCGAGCCCGCCGGAGCCGGCCCGGGCCGCCGACCGGGTCAGGCCGGCGCGCCCGAGGTGAAGCGGCGCAGCAGCGGGGAGAGCACCAGGACGGATTTGGTGCGCTCGACGAAGGGTTCTCCGGCGATCCGCTCCAGCACCCGTTCGAAGTGCCGCATGTCGGAGGCGAAGACCTGGACCAGGGCGTCCGCGTCGCCGGTGACGGTCGACGCGGACACCACCTCGGGGTAGCGCTCCAGGCCCCGCCGGATGTCGTCCGGCGAGGTGTTGTGGCGGCAGTAGATCTCGATGAAGCCCTCGGTCTCCCAGCCCATGGCCGCCGGGTCCACGCGGACGGTGAAGCCGGTGATGGCGCCTTCGGCGCGGAGCCGGTCCACGCGTCGTTTCACGGCGGGGGCGGAGAGCCCGACCTCGGAGCCGATGTCCGCGTAGGAGCGGCGGGCGTCCTCGGCGAGGGCGTGCACGATGCGTTCGTCGAGATCGTTCAGTCGCACGGGGGGTGGATCACTTCTTTTCAGCGGCCCCCTCGGCCGTGGGGGCCGGGGCGGCAGCGGTGGCCAGGCTGGAGCGGCGCATGCCGTAGAAGAAGTAGAGCACGAGCCCGACCGCCATCCAGCCACCGAAGACCGCCCAGGTGATTCCGGGCAGCTCCGTCATCAGGTAGGCGCAGCAGAGGAAGCCGAGGATCGGGGTGACGGGGAAGAGCATCACCTTGAAGGTGCGGTTCATCTCGGGGCGGGTGTGGCGCAGGATGACGACGGCGATGTTGACGAGGCCGAAGGCGAAGAGGGTGCCGATGCTGGTGGCGTTGGCCAGTTCGCCGAGGGGGATCGTGGCGGCCAGGATCCCGCAGAAGAGGCAGACGATGATCGTGTTGACGCGCGGGGTGCCGGTCTTCGGGTCGACCTTGGCGAACGCCTTGGGCATCAGGCCGTCGCGGGACATCGCGAAGAGGATGCGGGTCTGGCCGTAGAGGACGGCGAAGACGACGCTGGCGATGGCGACGACCGCGCCGGCGGCCAGGACGACGCTCCAGAAGGCGTGTCCGGTGACGTTCTCCATGATCTTGGCCAGGGCGGCCTCGCTGCCCTCGAACTCCTGCCACGGCATGGCACCGACCGCGACGAGCGCGACCAGGCAGTACAGGGCGGTCACGATGCCGAGCGAGAGCATGATCGCCCTGGGCAGGTCCTTCTTCGGGTTCTTGGCCTCCTCGCCCGCGGTGGAGGCGGCGTCGAAGCCGATGTACGAGAAGAAGAGCATCGAGGCGGCGGTGCTGATGGCGGTGACGCCCAGCGGGGCGAGCGGGGTGTAGTTGCCGGCCTTGACGCCCATGAAGCCGATCACGCAGAAGAGCACCAGCGTGACGATCTTGACGCCGACCATGATCGAGTTGACCCGGGCGCTCTCCTTGGCCCCGCGGAGCAGGAAGACCATGCACAGCAGGACGACGACCAGCGCGGGCAGGTTGACGTAGCCGCCCTCGCCGAGCGGGGCGGAGAAGCCCTCGGGGATGGTGATGCCGAGGGTGCCGTCGAGCAGCTCGTTGAGGTACTGGCCCCAGCCGACGGCGACGGCCGCGACCGAGACGCCGTACTCCAGGACGAGGCACCAGCCGCAGACCCAGGCGACGAGCTCGCCCATGGTGGCGTAGGCGTAGGAGTACGAGGAGCCCGAGACCGGTATGGAGCCCGCGAGCTCGGCATAGGAGAGGGCCGAGAACAGGGCGGTCAGGCCCGCGATGACGAACGCGAGGAAGACGGCCGGCCCGGCGATCGGGGTGGCCTCGCCGAGGACGACGAAGATGCCGGTGCCCAGGGTGGCGCCGATGCTGATCGTGGTCAGCTGCCACATGGTGAGCGAGCGCTTGAGGGCGCCGCCCTCACCCTGGCCGCCCTCGGCGACGAGCTGCTCGACGGGCTTGCGGCGCAGCAGCGGGTGGGCGGGCCTGCGGGGCTCGGACGTGAGCGGTGGCGCCTGGCCGTGGTCCAGCACGAGGGGACTCCTTTGACTGCGGGTGGGGGTTTCAGGCATCGACCGCAGCGGTCCGGAGCAGGAGCAGGCAGAGCCTGGGCATGGGGGACCGCCGAGCAGGCGGTCCACGCCACTCCACGTACAGCGAGTGAGCCTACGAGCAGAGTGATACCGCCCGTAATGCACCATCCTTGCACATAGGCGCACGATCGTTGCGCGGATCTGTCCTGGATGGTCCTTTGTTGCGCGTGGATGTTCGATCGCTGCGCGGACGTCCGCGGGCCGCTTTCTTGACACCTCGTCAGATATGGCGCAGCGTGCCGACCTGACACGGGCCGCCCCGGGGCCCCGGGGCCGGCCGGGCGACCGGACCTGCGGCGCCGGTGTGCCCGGCGGCGGTGGAAGCCGCCCGTCCGGGGTACGGGTGTGACGCCGGGGCGGCCGGCGGCGCCGCGGCGCCGTCCCGTACCGGACGATCGGAGGCGCAGAGTGACACCGCAGAGCCCTGACCAGCCGTGGCAGGACCCGGAACCCTTCCTGCGCGGGGTCGCGTGGCGGGACCGGGGGCGGCCCGTGCGCGCCGACCCGGCGGACACCATGCGGCTGTCGTGGGACACCGGCGAGCGCGCCACCCTGCCCATCGGGGTGCGGCTGGAGTTCACCACCGCGCGGGCGCGGGCGGTGGAGATCCGCTACCGGGCCTCCGTGCCCGGCCCCACCGACGCCCTGCGCGACCTCGCGCACGGGTTCGCCGTCTGGGACCGGCGCGGGCTGGTCCGCGAGGTGTTCACCGAGCCGGCCGCGCAATCCGTCGTGCGCATCGAACTGCGCGGCGGCCAGGGCCCGTTCACCGTCCACCCGCCCGAGACGCAGTCCCCCGTGATCCTCGGGCTGCGCGGGATCGGCGGCTCCCTCGCCCCGGCTCCCCCGGCGCCCCGCTGGGTGGTGCACGGCGACTCGATCACCGAGGGCTGGTGGTCCACCCGGCCCGCCCACGGCTGGCCCGCGGTCACCGGCCGGGCGATGGGCTGGGACACCGTCAACCTCGGCTACGCGGGCGCCGCGCGCGGCGAACTGGCCACCGCCGAACAACTCGCCCGCCTGCCCGCGGACTACCTCACCCTCGCCTTCGGCACCAACTGCTGGTCGCCGGTGCCGTTCTCGGCGCCGCTGCTGTACGAGACCACGCGGGCCTTCCTCGACCTGGTCCGCCAGGGCCACCCGCGGACCCCGCTGCTGCTGGTCTCCCCCCTGCTGCGACCCGACGCCGAACGCACCCCCAACCGGCTCGGCGCCACCCTGGGCGCCCTGCGCGACGCCATGGAGCGCGCCACCCGGGACCGCGTCGCCGCCGGGGACGGCCACCTGGCCCTGCTGCCGGGGCGGGAGCTCCTCGGGCCCGAGCACCTCGCGGACGGGCTGCACCCCAACGACGCGGGGCACCGGGTCCTGGGCCTCGCCGTGGCCACCGCCCTGCGGCGGGCCGGATTCGGCGCCCGGTGAGCGAAGGAGCCCTCACCCGCACCCACACGCGCACCGCGGAACGGACCGCTCCGCCGCCCGTCCCCCCGGAGCCGCCCCTCCCCGGCCCCCGAGGACGCACCCGTTCCGGGACGTTCCGCCCCGGCGGGCCGCTGCCTACACTCGGCCGCATGCTGCGCGTACTGGCCGTCGACGACGAGATGCCGCTCCTGGAGGAGCTCCTCTTCCTGCTGCGCGCCGACCCGCGCGTGCGCAGCGCCGAGGGCGCCTCCGACGCCACCGGGGCCCTGCGCCGGATCACCCGAGCCCTGGAGGCCGGTCCGGACGGCCCGGACGGCCCCGACGGCATCGACGTGGTCTTCCTCGACATCCACATGGCCGGCCTGACCGGCCTGGACATCGCCCGGCTGCTGACCGGCTTCGCCAGTCCGCCGCTGATCGTCTTCGTCACCGCCCACGAGGGCTTCGCCGTCCAGGCCTTCGACCTCAAGGCAGTGGACTACGTGCTGAAGCCGGTCCGACCCGAGCGGCTCGCCGAAGCCGTCCGCCGGGCCTGCGCCCTGCTGGCCCCGGCCGGTCCGGACA